>NZ_QGAA01000001.1:0-718916 GCF_005233485.1 Pseudomonas sp. CFBP13509 | reverse complement strand
GAATGAACGCGGCGCCTGTGAGTTTTTCGCGAGCAAGCTCGCTCCTACAAAAAGCCTTAACTGACTGGCATTAGGGCTTGCCCCCTCCCACATTAGGTTCTGCCATATGTGTTAGATCAGCGGCTCATCCGGCTTCTTGTTCTTCCAGCCATCATTGCCCGGCAGCAACAGGTTCAGGCCAATCGCTACCACCGCACACAGGGCAATGCCCTTCAGGCCGAAGTCATCCGGACCGGTCCCGGTTCCCACCAGCACCCCACCAATCCCGAACACCAGGGTCACCGACACAATCACCAGATTGCGCGCTTCACCCAGGTCGATCCTGTGGCGGATCAAGGTGTTCATCCCCACCGCGGCAATCGAGCCGAACAGCAGGCACAGGATCCCGCCCATCACCGGCACCGGGATGCTTTGCAGCAGTGCGCCGAATTTGCCGATGAACGCCAGACTGATGGCAAACACTGCCGCCCAGGTCATGATCTTTGGGTTGTAGTTCTTGGTCAGCATCACCGCGCCCGTCACTTCGGCGTAGGTGGTGTTCGGCGGGCCGCCAAACAGGCCGGCGGCCGTGGTGGCGATCCCGTCACCGAGCAGGGTGCGGTGAAGGCCAGGCTTCTTCAGGTAGTCGCGACCGGTCACGCTGCCCACCGCAATCACGCCGCCGATGTGTTCGATCGCCGGGGCCAGGGCCACTGGGACGATAAACAGGATCGCCTGCCAGTTGAACTCCGGCGCGGTGAAGTGGGGCAGGGCGAACCACGGGGCGGCGGCGATCTTCGCCGTGTCGACCACGCTGAAGTAGAACGCCATGGCAAAGCCCACCAGCACGCCGGAGATGATCGGCACCAGGCGGAAGATACCCTTGCCGAACACCGCGACGATCAACGTGGTCAGCAGCGCCGGCATCGAGATCATCATCGCCGTCTGGTAATGAATCAACTCGGCGCCGTCGCCGGATTTACCCATCGCCATGTTCGCGGCAATCGGTGCCATGGCCAGGCCGATGGAAATGATCACCGGGCCGATCACCACGGGTGGCAGCAGGCGGTCGATGAAACCGGTGCCTTTGATCTTCACGGCCAGGCCGAGGAAGGTATAGACAAAACCGGCCGCCATCACCCCGCCCATGGTCGCTGCGAGGCCGAACTGGCCCTTGGCAAGAATGATCGGGGTAATGAAGGCAAAGCTCGACGCCAGGAAGACCGGCACCTGCCGCCCTGTCACCAGTTGGAACAACAGCGTGCCCAGGCCGGCGGTGAACAGGGCGACGTTTGGATCAAGACCTGTGATCAGTGGCATCAACACCAGCGCGCCAAATGCTACGAAGAGCATCTGTGCGCCAGACAGGATCTGGCGCCAAAGCGGGTCGTTGAATTCATCCTGCATGCTCACGCGTCCTTCTGCTTGGTGCCGAAGATCTTGTCACCGGCATCGCCCAGGCCTGGGATGATGTAACCGTGTTCGTTCAGGCGCTCATCGATGGAAGCGGTGTAGATCTGCACGTCCGGGTGGGCTTTCTCGACGGCGGCGATGCCTTCGGGCGCGGCCACCAGCACCATGGCGCGGATGTCCCGGCAACCGGCTTTTTTCAGCAGGTCGATGGTGGCAACCATGGAGCTGCCGGTAGCGAGCATCGGGTCGATGATCATGGCCAGGCGCTCGTTGATTTCCGGTACGAGTTTTTCCAGATAGGTGTGGGCCTGCAGGGTTTCTTCGTTGCGGGCGACGCCGACGGCGCTGACCTTGGCGCCCGGGATCAGGCTGAGCACGCCTTCGAGCATGCCGATACCGGCACGCAGGATCGGCACCACGGTAATTTTCTTACCGGCGATTTTCTCGACCTGGACAGTGCCTGCCCAACCTTCGATGTCGTAGGTTTCCAGGGGCAAATCTTTGGTGGCT
Source organism: Pseudomonas sp. CFBP13509 (assembly GCF_005233485.1). Lineage (NCBI taxonomy): Bacteria > Pseudomonadati > Pseudomonadota > Gammaproteobacteria > Pseudomonadales > Pseudomonadaceae > Pseudomonas > Pseudomonas sp. CFBP13509. The sequence continues at coordinate 717,014 of NZ_QGAA01000001.1, read as the reverse complement.
TCGTAAGTGAGCAGCGCTCCAACTTCCTGAGCAAGCTCACGGAAATTCTTCGTGCTGATGTCGGCACGGCGCATAAGGCCGAGTTTGTGTCGGATCAGCGGGTGGCGGATCTCGCGAGTGGGCATGGGAAAGGCTCCGGCGGCGGGCAAAAAAACCGGCCTAGATTAATCTATCCGAGGGTGTTGTCCTATAGACATCTAGTACGTTAGTCCATTAAGGCTTGCTCGGAGCGCATGAGAAGCGTACCTTCGCCCGCTTTTCTTGCCACAGCACCCCTTGGAGAGCGCCATGTCCGCTGATCTCGAGCATATCCGTCAAATCATGCGCGAGGCTGACTGCCTGTACACCGAAGCGCAAGTCGAAGCAGCGATCGCTAAGGTTGGCGCACACATCACCCGCGAAATGGCCGACACCAACCCGGTGGTCTTCTGCGTGATGAACGGTGGCCTGATCTTTGCCGGCAAATTGCTGACTCACCTGCAGTTCCCGTTGGAAGCGTCCTACCTGCACGCCACTCGCTATCGCAACGAAACCAGCGGTGGCGACCTGTTCTGGAAAGCCAAGCCGGAAGTTTCGTTCATCGACCGCGATGTGCTGATCATCGACGACATCCTCGATGAGGGCCACACCCTGGGCGCGATCATCGACTTCTGCAAACACGCTGGCGCACGTAAGGTGCACACCGCCGTGCTGATCGACAAAGACCACGACCGCAAGGCCCGTCCCGAGTTGAAAGCCGATTTCGTCGGCCTGCCGTGCATCGATCGCTACATCTTCGGTTACGGTATGGATTACAAGGGCTACTGGCGCAACGCCAATGGAATCTACGCCGTCAAAGGTATGTAACCTATGACTCGCTTTCTTGATCAGACGCTGTTTGCCGAGTTGGCCGAGAAAGCGGGCGCCAGCCCCCGTGGCCGGCATCATCACAACTTTCATCAGATGGAAGAACCGTGCCATCGCCTGGCCGTGGGCCTGCAGCCCAGCACGTATGTGCCGCCACATCGGCACTTGAGCGCGGATAAGGCGGAAACCTTGCTGGTCCTCCAGGGTCGCTTGGGCTTGCTGGTGTTCAGCGACACCGGCGAGGTGCTCGCCAAGCGCGTGATGCAGGCCGGCGGCGAATGCTCGGGCGTCGACCTGCCGCCCGGCGTGTTCCATGGCCTGGTGGTGCTCGCCCCCGACACGGTGATGTTCGAGTGCAAGGCCGGGCCTTATCGGCCGGTGGGCGAAGGCGAACTGGCCGATTGGGCGCCCCGTGAAGGCGACGCCAATGTGGCCGAGTATCAACGCTGGATGCTTGCCCAGTTCGATTGAGCTACAGTGCTGGGCCACCTCTTGCGGAGCGGCCCATGAGCCTGTTGATACGCACCTGCGCCGCCCTGGCGTTGACCCTCAGTCTGCCGCTGGCTGCGGCGCCTGCGCCGATGCATGCGCAGTTCCTGCCGCCGGACGATCTGACCCTGCGCGCCGAAACCCCTGACCAGCAGCAACTGCTGCAAGTCACCGAATATGCGGTGGTGGTGGGCAACCAGCGTCAATCCACGCAACAACCGATCCCGGTGACCTCGCCGCTGATGATCCGTCTCAAGGGCAAGTCCCTGAACAAAGGCGCGACTATCAGCCAGGTGGTGCTCAACTTCGATGCCGAAAGCAAAAGCTTGAAAAAGCCGGTGTACGATGACAAGAGCAAAACCTTGACCCTGTCCTACCCGGTGGCCCAGTACCGAGTGATTGTCGACCTGCTGCGCAATGACGCGGTGTATGTGCAGTTCCTCAGTTACGCCAACGGGCATGTCTGGGCGGATTTGCATACCGGTGCTGTTCGTAGCAAATAGCAAAAACACTGAAGAACCAATGTGGGAAGGGCTTGCCCCCGTCCACATTGGTTCTTCACCGCTTTCGAAGCCTGCGCCTCGCAGGTAGACTTCAAACCCCGTGTAAATGTCTGCTGGCTGGAGTCGGTAATGCGTAAAGATAAGAAACAGGTGATTGGTGACGAGATCGGCGACGACCAGATCAAGTTGTTCCTGGACTTCGAGCCGGTTGACGCGACTTCCCCGTCCCTGCACAAACTGATCAAGGCCTACCGTGGCCTGCGTATCGACGACTTCGAACGCTTCCTGGTTTTCTTCAAGGCGGCCGGTTTGGACCTGGATGGCAAGGATGAGCACGGCCAGACCTTTGTCGACCTGATCAAGGACCAGCGCAACGCCGCCGACTATATCGAGCTGATCGACAACGCCCGCGGCTGATTATTCCCGGCCACAAAAACGCCCCGTTCTCATCGCGAGAACGGGGCGTTTTTGCTTTTTACTGTAGGAGCGAGCTTGCTCGCGAAAAAACAGAGAACGCCGCGTTAAACCAGATGCGCTGCGTTATCGTTAACGATCTTCGCGAGCAAGCTCGCTCCTACCGGTCTCGGCGGCAGATTCAACCAGTTCGAGGCTGATGTTGTTCTGCGTATTGATCTTGCGATACAGCTCGGCATCAGTCTCCAGGACCTTCTCCCGTGCCGGGAAGATCTCGTGCAGCTTGGTCGCCCACTCACCGGCAGTTTTCTGCGGGAAGCACCGCTCGATCAGTTCCAGCATGATCGACACGGTCACCGAAGCGCCTGGGGACGCACCCAGCAGTGCTGCCAGTGAGCCATCTTTAGCCGCGACCAGCTCGGTGCCAAATTGCAGCACGCCGCCTTTCTTCGGGTCTTTCTTGATGATCTGCACCCGTTGGCCGGCCACTTCCAGGCGCCAGTCTTCGGCTTTCGCTTCAGGGTAGAAGCGACGCAGGGATTCCAGGCGCTGCTCCATGGACTGCATCACTTCGCTGACCAGGTACTTGGTCAGGTCCATGTTGTCGCGGGCCACGGCCAGCATCGGGCCAATGTTGCCGGCGCGAACCGACAGCGGCAGGTCGAGGAACGAGCCGTGCTTGAGGAACTTGGTGGTGAAGCCGGCGTAGGGCCCGAACAGCAGGGATTTCTTGCCGTCGACTACGCGGGTGTCCAGGTGCGGCACGGACATCGGCGGCGAGCCCACGGCGGCCTGGCTGTAGACCTTGGCCTGGTGGTGCTTGACCACTTCCGGGTTGTCGCAACGCAGCCACTGGCCGCTGACCGGGAAACCGCCAAACCCTTTGCTTTCTTCGATACCCGAGGCCTGCAGCAGCGGCAGGGCCGCGCCACCGGCGCCGAGGAACACGAACTTGGCGTCCACTTCGCGGCTGTTGCCGCTGTTGACGTCCTTGATGCTCACGGTCCAGCCTGCGCCGTTACGCTTGAGGCCGGTCACGCGCTTGCTGTACTTGACCTGAGCGTCCGGGGAGCTGGTCAGGTGAGTGAGCAACTGGTTGGTCAGGGCGCCGAAGTTGACGTCGGTGCCGTTCATCACACGGGTGGCCGCGATTTTTTCGTCGAGCGGGCGCCCCGGCATCATCAGCGGCATCCACTCGGCCATTTCGCTGCGGTCTTCGGTGTAGTGCATGTCCGAGAACGCATGGTGCTGGCTGAGGGTTTCAAAGCGCTTCCTGAGGAACTCCACGCCTTTTTCGCCCTGCACGAAGCTCAGGTGCGGCACCGGGCTGATAAAGGACTTGGACGAGCCAAAGGTGCCCTTCCTGGTCAGGTAGGCCCAGAACTGCTTCGACACCTCGAACTGGGTGTTGATGTGCACGGCTTTCTTTATGTCGATGGAGCCATCGGCGGCCTGGGGCGTGTAGTTCAGCTCACACAGCCCGGCGTGGCCGGTACCGGCGTTGTTCCACGGGTTGGAACTTTCCGCGGCACCCGAGTCCATCAGCTCAACGACTTCCAGCTTGAGGCCGGGGTCGAGCTCTTTGAGCAGTACGGCCAGGGTGGCACTCATGATGCCGGCCCCTACCAGTACTACGTCGACTGCTTCGTTATGCGCCATTTAACGCGTCTCCAAAATCTGCAGCACCAAATTGACGGCATGGCTGCCAGGAGTGACGGGGCGTTTCACGTGTTGCCCCAGGTTACCCATGGCCAGGATCGCCATGTCCGTTTCGCAATTCCTTGCACATTCAGCACACGCTTCCTGCCCGGCCTGATCTGCCTATGAACGCATTCATGGGCGCCTGTGGCAATTCGACTTATGGTCAAAGCGTGCGATTCGTGCAATCAATCCGTAGCGGACAGGCTCAAGCTCCGGTGTTTGCGGAGTACTCGGGCCTGTGTGGTTGGGCTGTTCCAGACGCTGATGGTGCTTGTACAAACGCCAAACTATTCATTTGCTCGCCACACTCTTGTGAAGTTGTGAAAACCCGTTTTTTTCACGCTCTTTTGAAGACGTGAACCTCAAAAAAGGGCTGCCCCGGCCTGGCACCTGGCCCGCAAACCTCTGCCGACACGCGGCAAAACGGGCAAACAACTCAAGTGGCCGAGCGCAATGGCAGCTCTGGCAGATTCGGTAAAGGCGGGTGGTTTGCAAAGGAAACAGCAAGCGCGCCAGCTTCACAGGATCTGTGTGGGCGGCTCTCTGTGGGCGATTCTTGGGGTTAATACCGAGGCATTAACGATGCTGCGAGGCCCGATCAGGAGACGTCCTTATAATCGGGGGGAGATTGTAGCGAAGAACGCCGGGGAAATGGGCGGGTTTTATGACTTTTATTAGGCGTTCGGTCAGGCGGCCAACGCCTGGTGACGTAGCGACCGCGCAGGGCGTGGGCTTACACGGGCGCGAGCCGGCAACGGATGATGCATCCAGCTCAGGCGAATTTCTTCGATTTCCACCCAGCCTTCGCCGACGGGAGGCTGGCAGCACGCTTTGAACGCCTGGCAACGGCCTTGCGCATCGAGCAGGGCGAACTGGCGAAGGGCGGGCTTGCGCGTAAACAGCGACCAGAGAAAATGCATGGCGATCAACCTCCTGAGATTGAGGCCAAGCATGCCTGCTTCGGATGACGAGCCCATGTAACGGCTATGACATATCGGTGACATCGAACCGCAGGCGACGCCCCGGGTCACAGGTTGTAACTGACGCTAGTTCCCTGCAGGGGCGCCCCGCTATACTGCCGGCCTGTCGGTACCTGATTTCTGGAGAGAAGCGCATGTTGCAACGCCTGTTGTTCGGTTTGATCACTGTGACCAGCTTGACCCTGGTTGGCTGCGCCAACAGCCCGCAGCAACTGACCCCGGAACCGAAAATCACCACGCAGCTGGCCCCGGTGGGCCATGGCCAGCCGGTGTCGGTACGGGTGGTGGACGGTCGTCCGTCGCCGACACTCGGTTCGCGCGGTGGCCTGTACCCGGAAACCGCCCTGGTGTCGGTGAACGCTCAAGACGTGCTGCCCAAGCTGCAAGCCCAGGCGGAAGCGGCCGTGCGCCTGCTGGGTTTCACCCCCAGCCCCAACGCGCCGGGCGCTCCGCAGTTGACGATCACCCTGGCCGAGTTGAAGTATCAGTCGCCTAAAGACGGTCTTTACGTGACCGAGGCGTCCATTGGTGCCACCTTCAAGTCCGACGTCACCGCCGGCACCCGTCGCTACAGCGGCCGTTACGGTGCGTCGCTGAACCAGCGCTTCGGCATGTCGCCTAACCAGGAAACCAACACCAGGCTGGTCAGCGACGTCCTGAGCGATGCCTTGACCCGCCTGTTCAAGGACCCAAGCATCGGTTCATTGCTCAGCTCGCAGTAATCGCTCAAACAAAAAAACCGGGCTCAGCGATGAGTCCGGTTTTTTTATGCCTTCAGTTTCACGCGGCCGTGTCGATACAAAAGTCCAGCATGCTCACCCCCGTCAACAGATCGGCCTCGGGCAAGTCCGCATGCTGGTGCCCGCCAAGGGCGCAATACACCAGCCAGTGGCGGTCCTGCACGTTGAACGCCAGGCCGCCGATCAGCGCCTCCTGCTCGTCGCTTTGGGCAATCAGATACAGCCGATCCTGGTTGTGCGCGTGCAGCATGACAAGCTCCTGAATGTTCGAAGGGCAACAGAGTGGCTTGTTAAGGTGACGTTCAGGTGACGGCGTAAATTACTGGATACATTAGCCGTCCATGGGAGATGGAGCGGTTTTGGTGCTCGAGGCCACTACCGTCAAGGTTTGTATCTGAACCGATACCCACAGACTGTTTCATCGAGGTTTGCGATGGCGCTGCCCGCACTATTGATCAATGCCGTGGCTTTATCAGTGGCCTGCCCAGGCGCTGCGCTGCTGTTCATCACCCGCCTGCGCGAGCAACGCGCCATGGCTGAACTGACGGCGCAAAGTGAAGATCGCGCAATCGACCAGCCCATGCTGTTCCTGGATGTGCGCACCGAGCGGGCGCACCGTGTGGCTTACCGCATCGGGTTCGCCTGCCTTGGACTGGCGCTGGCTACTTCCTGGCTCAGCACCCGAATCTAAAAAAACGCAGAACCAATGTGGGAGGGGGCTTGCCTCCTCCCACATTTTCTTGATCGGTGTTTACAGCGGGATTCCAGCCTTGACCCGATACTGATTGCGCACTGGCGTCGCGTATTGCACCACCAGGAAAGGCCGGTGCTCGGCCGGGCAGTCGTTCAGGCGCCGCTCCCACTCCGCCTTCGCCTTGGCCAGTTCATCGGCCGGGAACACGTCGGCCGCCTTCGGCACCTGCAACTGCGGGTCGGCATCGCTCCACTGGGCGTACGCCAGGTAGTGCACAGGGAACAGCCGGTAGCCGCCGAGAATCTGCCGATCCATTTCCACGGCCAGGACCTTGGTGTCTTCGAAACGCTCGGTAATCGGCGGCGCGAAGTTGATATGTACGCGGCCTTTGTAGCCGGTGATGCCCAGCGCAATGCTGACGTCATCCTCGCCTTGCGCCTTGACGTAGGTGCCGGTGGTGGCGCGGATATACAGTTCGCGGGCCTTGGCGGCATCGCACGGGTCGTACTCGTAGCTGATGGACACCGGCGTCAGGTTGAGTGACTGGATCACTTCGGCAAACGGCTCGTCCTTGCGGCTGACATGGAACATCTTGAGGATCGCCGACTCGGTGCGGTCATCCCCGTCCTTGGCGCGGCCTTCGGCCTGGGCGATCCAGATCGACTGGCAGTCGTTGCGGATCGAATGGTTGATATAGGCCGACAGCAGGTTGAACGCCGCCATCTTCTCCTTTCGCCCGGTGATCGAACGGTGCACGATGAAGCTCTTGTTCAGGCGCATCAGGTCACTGACAAACGGCTTTTGCAGCAGGTTATCGCCGATGGCGATGCGTGGCGTCGGCAGGCCGGCGTGGTAGACGGCATAGTTGACGAAGGCCGGGTCCATCACGATGTCGCGGTGGTTGGCCAGGAACAGGTAGGCGGTGCCGGATTTGAGCTGTTCGACGCCGGTGTAGGTCACGCCGTCGGTCGCCCGGTCAATGGTGTGGTCGACGTAATACTCGACTTTGTCCTGAAGCGTGGCCACGGTGGTGACACCGGCGAACTCGCGGCGCAGTTTGCGCGCGATCATCGGCTTGAGCAGCCAGCCCAGGGCGCCGGCAAAGCGCGGGAAGCGGAAGTGGGTCAGGATGTCCAGAAAGGCCTTGTCACTGAACAGCCGGGCCAGCACTGCCGGGACTTCGCTGTCGTTGTAAGGTCGGATGGTATCGAATTCGCCCATCATGCTCTCTTGTTAGAAACGGCTAGGGTAAGTAAAGGAAATACCAGGGAGCGTCCGGGCAATTGGCCCGGCCGGAAAATAGCCCTGTAAATAGACCGGCGATTATACGCACAAGTCACCTGGGAGACTGCGATGCTGGAAACTGCTCTGTACGATTGTCCTTATTGTGGTGAGGCGGTAGAGACCGCGGTGGATTTATCCGGCGGTGATCAGACATACATCGAGGACTGTCAGGTGTGTTGCCGACCGATCATTTTCAACCTGCAGGTCCATGGTGAAGAGTGGATGCTCGAAACCCGCAGTGAAAACGAATAACAGGTACGCCCATGCAGCGAATCTACGAACCGGAAAACCTGATGGAAGGCGAGTTGCTGCAGCAAATGCTCGCCAGCGAGGGCATCGAGGCGCACCTGGTAGGGCGCCATTTGCTCGGCGGCACGGGGGAGTTGCCGATCTTCGGCCTGCTGGGGCTGGAAGTGGACAACGACCGGGCGGCTGAAGCCCGCGAGCTGATTACCGCCTATATCGGTGCGCAACCCCTGCCCGGCGACGAACCCGACAGCTTCCCCGACGTATTGGTCTGTTAGGCTGTCGGTCGGTTTACCTAAGAGTCGTGTTGCCCCATGTGCGGACGTTATGCCCTGTTTCGCTGGAACCCCACCTTTGCTGCCCTGCCGGGCTTTCCGGCCGACCAGCAGGCCCAGTGGAACATTTCCCCGAATGATTCGGTGCTGATCCAGCGCCTCAATGACGGCCAGCGCACCCTGGCACGGGCGCGCTGGGGCCTGACGCCGCCCTGGCTGACTGACCTTTCCCGCACCCCGGCCCATGCCCGTGCCGAAACCCTGGCCGAGCAACCGATGTTTCGTGAAGCGTTTCGCCAGCGCCGTTGCCTGCTGCCCGCCAACGGTTTCTACGAATGGCGCGGCACCCAGCGCAAGCGTCCGTACTGGTTGACGCCGGGGGAGGGCTCGACCCTGTTTTTTGCAGCGATCTGGGAGGCGTACCCGGTGCAGGAGCAGGTGTGGCTGAGTACGGCAGTGGTGACCCAGGCCGCCCAGAGTCAGCGCCGGCCGTTGATTCTGGACGCGGCGGGTCAGGCCGCCTGGCTCGATCCCGAGACGCCCTTGCATGTGTTGCAAGGCTTGCTGGCCAGTGAGCCGGTCCCATTGCGTGAGCGAGTCCTGGCCAACATGGTCAATGATCCCAAGCTCAACGGGCCGGAGTGCCTGACCCCGGCCTGAGCCTGAGGCCGGTTGCTCACTGAAGTTGCCGGGCGTGTGAGATGTGTCCGAAATTCATCGGTTACACGTCTGTTGTATCTGGCGCCGATACAAATGAGCGCCTACGATACGCGCCATGTTTTCAGGGCGTCTTTTCAGGGAGAGTGTATTGATGAAGAAATCATTGGCCGTAAGTGTATTGGCGGCAGGCGTGTTGCTGGCCGGGTGTCAGTCGGTCAACACCACCAGCGGCGGCGCGGTCGGGGTTGAGCGCAAGCAATATATGTTCAGCATGCTGTCGAGCCAGGAAGTCGACCAGATGTATGCCCAGTCCTACCAGCAGACCCTGGGCGAGGCCAGCAGCAAAGGCCAGTTGGACAAGACCAGCGCCAATGCCAAGCGCGTGCAGGCGATCGCCAATCGCCTGATCGCCCAGGCGCCGACCTTCCGCCCGGATGCGGCGCAGTGGAAGTGGGAAGTGAACCTGATCAAGAGCGATGAGATGAACGCCAACTGCGGGCCTGGCGGCAAGATCTTCGTGTACAGCGCGTTGATCGACAACCTCAAGCTCACCGACGATGAACTGGCCGCGGTGATGGGCCATGAAATCGCCCACGCCTTGCGTGAGCATGGCCGCGAAGCCATGTCCAAGGCCTACGGCATCGAGATGGCCAAGCAGGGCGCCGGTGCGTTGTTCGGCCTGGGCCAGGACAGCCTGGCGCTGGCCGATACCGTGGCCAACTACGGCATGACCTTGCCCAACAGCCGCAGCAATGAAAACGAAGCGGACCTGATCGGCCTGGAACTGGCGGCCCGTGCCGGCTACAACCCGAACGCGGCGATCACGCTGTGGAACAAGATGGCCAAGGCTTCGGAAGGCGCACCGCCGGAGTTCATGAGCACTCACCCGGCCTCCGACAGCCGGATCGCCTCGTTGCAGGCAGCGATTCCGAAGGTGATGCCGCTCTACCAGCAGGCCAAGAAGTCCTGATCGACGCCGTGTAGGAGCGAGCTTGCTCGCGAAAAACGTCAACGATAACGCGTGTTGCCTGAATAAACGCGGCGCCGGTGAGTTTTTCGCGAGCAAGCTCGCTCCTACAGGCATCAGGGCAAACCATCTTCCGTGTTTGGCTTATATCCAGCCACTGCTCTGCATGGCCTTGTACACCGCCACAATCGCCAGGACAAAGAACGCTGTAGCCGCCAATCGGCGAATCAATGTCAGCGGCAGTTTCTCCGCCGCAAAATTCCCCGCCAGAACCACCGGCACGTTGGCAATCAACATGCCCAGGGTGGTGCCGATAATCACCAGCCACAGTTCCGGGTACTGCGCCGCGAGCATCACCGTGGCGATCTGGGTCTTGTCCCCGATTTCCGCCAGGAAGAATGCAATCAGCGTGGTCAGGAACGGCCCGAACTTGCGCGTGGTGCTGGCTTCGTCGTCGTCGAGTTTGTCTGGCACCAGGGTCCACAGCGCGGTGGCGCAGAAGCTGGCCGCGAGAATCCAGTGCAATACCGCATCCGAGAAGAAACTCCCGAACCAGGCCCCCACGGCACCGGCGGCCGCATGGTTGGCCAGGGTTGCAGCGACGATGCCGGCGATGATCGGCCAGGGCTTGCGAAAGCGTGCAGCAAGGATGAGCGCGAGCAGTTGCGTCTTGTCGCCGATTTCGGCCAAGGCAACGATTGCGGTAGGAACGAGCAATGAATCCAGCATCAGGTAGGTTTCCAGGGGCGGGTCGACACGGCTATGACACGTACAGCCTTCCCGCCCCGGGTAAGGTGTGCGTGTCATAGGTCTTGTCAAACCCCGGTCCGTCTGTGCGGACTCCTGGGTCGCATACGCCATGGCCTGTTGACCAAGTATGTTGACGTATGCCGGACGAGCGTGGCGCTCGTGGGAGACTACTCCCCTAGGACGGAGCGGATTCTGCCTAGGCAAAATCCATTCGGCAAGCGTTCTTTTTCAAATGGTCATCAGCTGCGTTTGGCACGGTAGATGCGAAAACCATTGCCTTCGGCCTTGACCGCACACACGCCCAGATGCTCTTCGATCAACGGCTGGTACTTCAGGAAGCTGTTAGCCACCAGGCGAAGTTCGCCACCTTTTGCCAGGTGTTTCGCCGCTTTTCGCAGCAGGTTCTCCGTGGCGAAATAGTCGGTGTGCACGCCGACATGAAACGGTGGGTTGCTCAAGATTGCATTCAACCCCATCGGCGCAGCGTCAATGCCATCACCGGTCAGCACATCGGCTTCCAGGCCGTTGGCGGCCAGGGTCAGGCGACTGCTGGCGGCGGCGAAAGCATCCACATCCAGCATCGTTACGCTGTTGTGCGGGTAGCGACGTTTGACCGCCGCCCCCAACACGCCGGCGCCGCAACCGAAGTCGAGCAAATGGCCGCTCGGCAGTTTGTCCAAGTGTTCCAGCAACAGCTCGGTGCCGCGATCCAGACGGCCGTGGCTGAATACACCCGGCAGGCTCACCACCTTGAGCGGGCCTTCGGCCAGCGGCACATCGAACACCTGCGCCAGGCTTTCCAGCTCGACCGCTTGCGGGGCGTTGGCCACGGTGATTTGCCACAGCTGGCAATGCCGCGCGCTGTCGAGCTTGCGCGGTTTGCCATACGGGGCCATTTGCCTGGCGGCGCTTTCGATACCGCCTTTTTTCTCGCCTACCAGGAACAGCTCGGCGCCGGGCAGTCGCGCTGCCACTGCGTTGAGCAGGTAATCGGTGAGGTCCTTGGACTTGGGCAGGAAGATCACCGCCGCATCGAACCCGCGCTCGGGCGCATTCACCCCAAACTGGCTGCGCTCCGGGAAGCGCGCGTCGAGCGCCGCCTGGTCGCCGGCATGCCAGCACCAGCCGTGGGCGTTGGGCAGGCGACCCAGCAGGTCGTCGGCGGGCAAACCCACCAGCAGCAGGTTGCCTTGAAAAAGTTCGGCCTGACGAAGCAGTACTTCACTGCGCGGATCCATGGTCTGCTCCTTGAAAAGGAGCGCAGTTTATCAACTGACGACACGCAGCGGGGCGCCGCTGAAAAAGCCCCGGGCGTTTTCCGCCAGTTGGCCGACGATACGCTGCCGCGCTTCACGGCTGCCCCAGGCATTGTGCGGGGTTACGATCAGTCGAGGAATATCGCCGGCCAGCAGCGGGTTGCCATTGACCGGTGGCTCAACACTCAGCACGTCGGTCGCTGCGCCGCCCAGGTGGCCGCTGCGCAAGGCATCGGCCAGGGCCTGCTCGTTGATCAAGCCACCGCGCGCGGTGTTGACGATAAACGCGCCGGGCTTGAGCAGCGCCAGTTCACGGGCGCCGATAAAGTCCCGGGTGTGTTCATTGAGCGGGCAGTGCAAGGTGAGTGCGTCCACCTGCGCGAGCAATTCATCCAGCGGCACGCGGTCGGCACGGGCGGGGCGCCCGGGAATCGCGCCGAGTAGCACGCGCATCCCGAAGGCTTCGGCCAGGCGCGCCACGGCACTGCCCAATTCGCCATGGCCCAGCAGGCCGAGGGTCTTGCCTTCCAGCTCGACAATCGGGTGGTCCAGCAGGCAGAACTGCTTGGCCTCTTGCCATTTGCCGGCGCTCACATCGCGCTGATAGTCCTGCAGCCGCGTCGCCAGGTTGAGCAACAGCATGATCGTGTGCTGCGCCACCGACGGTGTGCCGTAGCCCTGGCAGTTGCTCACGGTGATGCCATGGGCGCGGGCGGCTTCCAGGTCGATGTTGTTGGTGCCGGTGGCCGATACCAGGATCAACTTGAGTTCCGGGCAGGCCGCCAGGGTCTCGCTGTTGAGCGGGATTTTGTTACTGATCGCCACCTGCGCGCCTTGCAGGCGCTCGACCACATTCTGCGGCGTGGTGCCTGTCAACAACTGCAAGTCGCTGAAACTGTCTCGCAACTCGCTGAGATCGAGGTCGCCCAGATCCAGGGACGGGTGATCAAGGAAGACGGCGCGGCGATTGTTCGTCATCAACTGTACCTTTTGCGACAGGGTTCGAAGGCGTAATCTGCCGAGCCTACCAGATGAAATAATCCGTTACTTAATGGAGTGAGTATGTACGCCGCCGAGTTTTTGACCGTAGCCCTGATTCACCTGCTGGCGGTGGCCAGCCCCGGCCCGGATTTCGCGGTGGTGGTGCGTGAGAGCGTGACCCACGGCCGCCGCGCCGGAACCTGGACTGCGTTGGGCGTGGGCTCGGCGATTTTCCTGCACGTGGGCTATTCGCTGCTCGGCATCGGCCTGATCGTGTCCCAGTCCATCGTGTTGTTCAACGCACTGAAATGGGCCGCCGCCGCCTACCTGCTGTACATCGGCTTCAAGGCCCTGCGCGCCAAACCGGCCAAGCCTGCCGTCGAGGGCGAGTTGCACCGCGAAGCGGGCGAGCGTACCCCGCGTGGCGCGTTTACCGCAGGCTTCGTCACCAACGGCCTGAACCCCAAGGCGACGTTGTTCTTCCTGTCGCTGTTCACCGTGGTGATCAACCCGCACACACCGCTGGCGATCCAGGCCGGCTACGGCGTGTACCTGGCGGTGGCGACGGCGTTGTGGTTCTGCCTGGTGGCGATGTTGTTCAGCCAGCAGCGCGTGCGCGCCGGGTTTGCACGGATGGGGCATTGGTTTGATCGGACCATGGGAGCAGTGTTGATTGCGATTGGGGTGAAGTTGGCGTTTACCAGCGCGAAATAAACGCTGTTCTCAAGTAAACACAATCCAGTGTGGGAGGGAGCAAGCCCCCTCCCACATTTGACCTCCATTGTCCCTGAATAATGGCTCAAAGCTAGCATTCCCCAGCCTCTGCAAATCATTCCTTTGGCTGATTTAGCTGAAACATAACCTCTCTACAGTGCAGGTCTTCAAGCCAAGACCGTGCAGTCATAAAAGGGATTCGTATGTTGCAGACCCGTGTTATTCCGCCCGCCGAAGGTGCGTATCAATACCCGCTGTTGATCAAGCGCCTGTTGATGTCCGGTACCCGTTACGAGAAGACCCGGGAAATTGTCTATCGCGACAAGCTGCGCTACACCTACCCGACCTTGATCGAGCGCGTCGCGCGCCTGGCCAACGTGCTCACCGAAGCCGGGGTCAAGGCCGGTGACACTGTGGCGGTGATGGATTGGGACAGTCATCGTTACCTGGAATGCATGTTCGCCATCCCGATGATCGGTGCTGTGATCCACACCATCAATGTGCGCCTGTCGCCGGAACAGATTCTCTACACCATGAACCACGCCGAGGACCGCTTCGTGCTGGTCAACAGCGAGTTCGTGGGGCTCTACCAGGCCATTGCCGGGCAGCTCACCACCGTGGACAAGACGCTGCTGCTCACCGACGGCGAAGCCAAGACCGCCGAGTTGCCCAACCTGGTCGGTGAGTATGAAACCCTGCTGGCCGCCGCCAGCCCGAAGTACGATTTCCAGGACTTCGACGAACACTCCGTCGCCACCACCTTCTACACCACCGGCACCACCGGCAACCCCAAGGGCGTGTACTTCACCCATCGCCAACTGGTGCTGCACACCATCGGCGTGGCGACCATCATGGGCAGCGTCGACAGCGTGCGCCTGCTGGGCACCAACGACGTGTACATGCCGATCACGCCGATGTTCCACGTGCATGCCTGGGGCCTGCCGTATGTGGCGACCATGCTTGGCCTGAAGCAGGTCTACCCCGGCCGCTACGACCCGGAATACCTGGTAGAGCTGTGGCGCAAGGAGAAGGTCACCTTTTCCCACTGCGTGCCGACCATCCTGCAAATGGTGCTCAACGCCAAGGCTGCCCAAGGCGTCGATTTTGGCGGCTGGAAAATCGTCATCGGCGGCAGTGCGCTCAACCGCACGCTGTATGAGGCGGCAAAGGCCCGTGGGATTCAGCTCACCGCCGCGTACGGCATGTCCGAGACTGGCCCGCTGGTGTCCTGCGCCCACCTCAACGAAGAACTGATGGCCGGCACCGAGGACGAGCGCATCAGCTACCGCATCAAGGCCGGCGTGCCCGGGCCGTTGGTGGAAGCGGCGATCATGGACGCCGAGGGCAATTTCCTGCCCGCCGACGGCGAGTCCCAGGGTGAGTTGGTGCTGCGCGCGCCGTGGCTGACCGAGGGGTATTACAACGAGCCGCAGAAGGGCGCCGAGCTGTGGGCGGGTGGCTGGATGCACACCGGCGACGTGGCCACCCTCGATGCATTTGGGGTGATCGATATCCGCGACCGCATCAAGGACGTGATCAAGACCGGCGGCGAGTGGATCTCCTCCCTGGCCCTCGAAGACCTGGTCAGCCGTCACCCGGCGGTACGCGAAGTAGCGGTGGTGGGCATCGCCGACCCGCAGTGGGGCGAGCGCCCGTTTGCGTTGCTGGTGGTGCGTGATGGCCATGAGATTGGGGCCCGCGAGCTCAAGGAACACCTCAAGCCTTTTGTCGAACTGGGCCATCTGAGCAAGTGGGCGATTCCGAGCCAGATCGCCGTTGTTACGGAAATTCCCAAGACCAGTGTCGGCAAGCTCGACAAAAAACGTATCCGTATTGACATCATTGAATGGCAGGCCAACAACAGCACCTTCCTGTCCACCCTCTGAGCTGATTTGCCGTGCCCTCGTGGCACGGCGATGCTCTATCTCGCGCCTTCACTTGTGATTTGCCAATTTTCAGCCATCCTTGCCGCGTCGGCCTTCGCCGACATGGCGAAAGGGCTGTGGCAGACGGGTTGGTGATGCAAATCACACTTTAGAGGGATCAAGCGATACCCCCTGCTGGCTATAGTCCCACCCAGAGTTTTTCAAGGATGCATCGCTTCGGGCCATGGAGGTTCAGTTGCCAGGCGGCATTGGAATCGTTGTATTCCGGCCGTTACAAGCATCACAGAACAAACTCACTGCCATAACAATAATGCACATGGAGTAGCGTCGATGACCTCAGTAAACCAGTTCTGGCGCCGGGCAAGACTGCCCCTGGCCGTCAGTCTCGCCTCTACGCTCGCCGGGCCCGCATTCGGCGTCAGTTTCAATATCGGTGAAATCGAAGGTAGTTTTGACTCGTCGCTTTCTGTGGGGGCGAGCTGGTCGACAGCCAAGCCCAACCAGGACCTGATCGGTGCCAACAACGGCGGCAACGGTCTGTCCCAGACCTCCGATGACGGCCACTTGAACTTCAAGCGTGGCGAAACGTTCTCGAAGATTTTCAAGGGCATTCATGACCTGGAGTTGAAATACGGCGACACCGGCGTGTTTGTGCGCGGCAAGTACTGGTATGACTTCGAACTGCAGGATGAGAGCCGCGAGTTCAAGGACATCAGCAACAACAACCGCAAAGAGGGCGCCAAGTCTTCTGGCGGGCAGATTCTCGATGCGTTTATCTACCACAACTACTCCATTGTCGATCAGCCCGGCAACGTGCGGTTCGGTAAGCAGGTAGTGAGCTGGGGTGAAAGTACTTTCATCGGTGGTGGCATCAACTCCATTAACCCGATCGATGTGTCTGCATTCCGTCGTCCGGGCGCCGAAATCAAGGAAGGTTTGATTCCGGTCAACATGTTCTACGTGTCGCAGACCCTGACCGATAACTTGTCGGCGGAAGCCTTTTATCAGTTGGAATGGGACCAGACCGTTACCGATAACTGCGGCACTTTCTTCTCTCAGCCTGATGTTATTTCCGATGGCTGCAGTGACAATTTGCGAGTATTGAACAGCCGTCGCTTCCTACCCGCCGGAGTACTGCCAGGGCTCGCCGCAAATGGCGTCGACGTTAACAACGAGGGCGTATTGGTGCGTCGCGGCCCGGATCGTGATGCGCGCGACAGTGGTCAGTTCGGTGTCGCGTTCCATTACAACTACGAGCCTCTGGATACAGAGTTCGGCGCTTACTTCATGAACTACCACAGCCGCGCTCCGATCTTCAGTGCCCAGGGCGCCCCGCAATCGAAATACACCGGCGCAACGCCAGGTGTGCCTGGTCAATTGCGTCCGCTGGTGGTCGCGGGTAACTCCAATTATTTCGTTGAGTACCCAGAGGATATTCGTCTCTATGGCTTGAGTTTCTCCACCACCCTGCCCACGGGGACTGCATGGAGCGGCGAGTTTAGCTACCGTCCTAATGCCCCGGTCCAACTGAGCACCACCGACATCCTGTTTGCCGGTGTGAAACCTATTGGTGGGCCGGTCCTCGGCAATGCGTCGTTGCTCAACGGGGCTCCGGGCCAGGACTTGCATGGTTATCGTCGTAAGGAAATCAGCCAGTTCCAAACGACATTTACCCACTTCTTCGACCAAGTCATGGGCGCTAGCCGTTTGACCCTGGTGGGTGAAGTAGGTGTAACCCATGTGGGTGGTCTGGAGAGCAAGTCGGATGTGCGCTACGGTCGTGACCCTGTCTTCGGCCCTGGTACGCTGCCGAATAATGCCTGTGCGGCGTTGAACACGTCTACGGCTCAAGGCGCCGGCCTGGCAAATGCCAACGGACTGAACACTAACTGCAACAACGATGGCTTCACCACTGCCACTTCCTGGGGGTATCGCGGTCGGGCTATCTGGGAATACCCGGACGTTTTCGCCGGCGTAAACCTCAAGCCAAACGTGGCATGGTCCCATGACGTCAAGGGGTACTCCCCGGGTCCTGGCGCCAACTTCGAAGAGGGCCGCAAAGCCGTCAGTCTGGGCCTGGATGCCGAATACCAGAACACCTACACCGCCAGCCTGAACTACACCAACTTTTTCGGTGGTGATTTCAGCACGGTGAATGACCGCGACTTCGTCGCCCTGAGCTTCGGCGCCAACTTCTAAGCACACTGTATTTTCAGGAAGACCAGAACATGAAAATAACCAAAAGTCTGTTGCACGTGGGTGTGCTTGGGCTGTCGATCCTGGCGAGCAATGTCATGGCGGCAGTGTCGGCGGATGAGGCCGCCAAGCTGGGCACGACCCTGACGCCGATGGGCGCGGAAATGGCCGGTAACGCGGCCGGCACCATCCCGAAATGGTCGCCGATGCCGACCAACGCCGGCGCTGTGGATGCCAAAGGTTTCCTCGCCAACCCGTACGCCAGTGAACAACCGCAATTCACCATCACCGCGCAGAACGTCGAGCAGTACAAAGACAAGCTGGCACCGGGGCAGTACGCGATGTTCAAGCGTTACCCGGAAACCTTCAAGATGCCGGTCTACCCGACCCATCGCGGCGCTACCGTACCGGCCGATGTGTTCGCCTCCATCAAGAAGAACGCCACCACCACCAACCTCGTGTCTGGCGGCAACGGCCTGGAAAACTTCGAAACCGCCATACCGTTCCCGATCCCGAAAAGCGGCGTGGAAGTCATCTGGAACCACATCACCCGTTATCGCGGTGGCAGCGTGACCCGCCTGGTGACCCAGGCCACGCCGCAAACCAACGGCTCCTACAGCCTGGTGTACTTCCGCGACCAGTTCGTGTTCCGCGACAAGATGAAGGACTTCGACCCGAAGAACCCGGGTAACGTGCTGTTCTACTTCAAGCAGCAAGTGACCGCCCCGGCACGTCTGGCCGGTGGTGTGCTGCTGGTGCACGAAACCCTGGACCAGGTGAAGGAGCCGCGTTCGGCGTGGGTCTACAACGCCGGCCAGCGCCGCGTGCGCCGGGCGCCGCAAGTGTCCTATGACGGGCCGGGTACCGCCGCCGACGGCCTGCGTACCTCCGACAACCTCGACATGTACAACGGTGCGCCGGACCGCTACGACTGGAAACTGGAAGGCAAGAAGGAAATCTACATCGCCTCCAACAGCTACAAGATCGATGATCCGAAGCTCAAGTACGCCGACATCATCAAGGCCGGCCACATCAACCAGGACCTGGCACGCTACGAGCTGCGCCGTGTCTGGCACGTGGTCGCGACCTTGAAGGAAGGCCAGCGCCACATCTACGCCAAGCGTGACTTCTACATCGACGAAGACACCTGGCAAGCCGCAGTGATCGACCACTACGACGGCCGTGGCCAACTGTGGCGTGTCGCCGAAGCCCATGCCGAGAACTACTACGACAAGCAAGTGCCGTGGTACGCCCTGGAAACCCTCTACGACCTGCAGTCCGGCCGCTACCTGGCCCTGGGCATGAAGAACGAAGAGAAGCAGGCCTATGACTTCGGCTTCACCGCCACCACCAGCGACTTCACCCCGGCGGCCCTGCGCCAGGACGGTGTTCGCTAAGTTGCACGAGTAACTCAAGGTGGGAGGGGGCTTGCCCCCGATAGCGATGCGACAGTCAGCGCAGCATTGACTGATCCGCCTCTATCGGGAGCAAGCCCCCTTCCACTTTTTGTTTGCGGCGATATTTCTTGTCTCAGTTCTTTTTCAGGCAAATGTTGCAAAGATCTACAAACCCGCCGCTTTTACCGCTAGTCTGCGGACATCTGCAATGCCGACAACAGCCTTCTACAAGAGCCCGGCGATGACTGATCTGTCCCGAATCCAAGGGCCTGCCAGCCGGGTAATCCCGACCCTGGAAGGTCGCTTCTACAGGCCCCCGCTGCCTGATGGCTACGTGCTGCGCCCGCGCCTGTGTGAACGGCTGGGCGCCGGCCTGGAGGGGCGGTTGCTGCTGGTCTGCGCACCGGCCGGGTTCGGCAAGAGCTCGTTGGCGGTGGAGTTCTGCCAGGGCCTGCCGGCTCAGTGGCACAGCCTGTGGCTGGGCCTGAGCCCACGGGACAACGACCCAGGGCGTTTTCTTGAGCGCCTGCTCGAAGGGTTGCAGCACTACTTCCCGGCACTCGGCACCCAATCCCTGGGCTTGCTGAAAATGCGCCAGCGCCATCAACCCTTTGCGTTTGAAGAGTGGCTCGACGGCCTGCTCGATGAGCTGACCGTGCACCTGTCCACCCGTGCGCCATTATTACTGGTGCTGGATGACTACCATCTGGCCCAGGGACCGGTGCTGGACCGTTGCCTGCAATTCTTCCTCAACCATTTGCCCGATGGCCTGGTGGTGCTGGTCACCAGCCGCCAGCGCCCGGACTGGCATCTGGCGCGATTGCGGTTGTCACGGCATTTGCTGGAGTTGCACGAGCAAGACCTGCGCCTGACCCATGCCGAATCCCAGGCGTTGCTGGATCGCCACAGCAGCTCCTTGAGTGGTGAAGCCCTCGACAATCTCATTCGCCGCAGCGAAGGCTGGGTGGCCGGCCTGCGCTTTTGGCTGCTGGCGGCTTCCGAAGCCGGCAGCGAGGACGCCTTGCCACAAAGCCTGCACGGTGGGGAAGGGCTGATCCGCGACTACCTGCTGGAAGAAGTGATCGACTGCCTGCCACCCGAAGTGCAGGCGTTCCTGTTCGACACCGCGCCCCAGGAGCGTTTTTGCAGCGAGCTGTGCGATGCCGTGCGCGAAGCCCATGACAGCGCCGAGATCCTGCGCTACCTGCAAGCCCACCAAGTGTTCCTGGTGCCCCTGGACGAGCAGGGGCACTGGTACCGTTATCACCATTTGTTCTCCGACCTGCTGCGCACCCGCCGCGCGAGCAGCAATGTCTTGCCGGCCGCCAGCCTGCATCTGCGCGCGTGCCGCTGGTTCAACGCCCGGGGCTTGATCGACGAGGCGGTGGAGCAGGCATTGCGCGCCGGGCACCTCGACGTGGCGGCCAACCTGGTGCAGAACCTGTCCGAAGAACAACTGCTGGCCGAGCAGAATGTCGGCATGTTGCTGCGCTGGAAAATGGACTTGCCCGACAGCCTGCTGATCAGCACGCCGCGCCTGATTGTGCTGTACAGCTGGGCGTTGGCACTGGCCTGCCAGTTGGATGCGGCGCAGGAGCTGTCCGCGTACCTCAGTCGCTTCCTGCCGGCGCCCTCGGCCACCGCACAGCGCTCGATGCTGGCCCAGTGGCTGGCGCTGAGCGGGATTATCGCCCGCGGTCGCGGCGACCGTGAATTGACGCAGCGCTATTGCAGCGAGGCGTTGGACAGCCTGCCGCAACGGCGTTACGGCCAGCGCCTGGTGTGCCTGTCGACCCTGTCCAACCTGGCCATTGCCGATGGCGATTTGTGGCGCGCCCGTGGCCTGAACCGCGAATCCCTGGAACTGGCGCAGCGGGTCGGCAACCCGCTGTTCGAAGCCCTGGCCCATTACGACCGTGCACGGGTGCTGCAGGCCCGTGGCGAAATCCTGCGCGCGCTCGATGAGGTGCGCCAGGGCCTGCAGCGCCTGCACGGCCTGGCACCGCAGCGACTGTATGCGGTGCGTGCGCGGCTGTCGCTTTACGAAGGCTATTTGCTGTTGATGCGCAACCAGCCCGAAACCGGCATTGCCCTCCTGCGCGCAGGCCTGGCCGAGGCGCGAGCCTGTCGCGATATCAGCGTGCTGATCGGCCATTGCGTGATCGCCAGCTTCGAAGGGCGGCGCCATGACTTTCCCAAAGCCTTCGCCGAACTCGCCGAAGCCGAGCGCCTGATGCATATCTGGGATGTGCCGCCGATCTACTACCTGGCGATGATTACCCTGATCAAATGCGAACTGTGGCTGGCCCAGGGCCGCACCGACCTGGCGGATGCCTGGCTGACGCGCCTGGGGCAGACTTACCACGGCGAACAGGCCGCCGCTGCACCGGAATTCCACCCGCACTTGCCGCAACATATCGGGCTGCAACAAGCCGCCCTCGATGCCGTGCGCCATCAGCCCCAGGCGGCGCTGGAGCGGCTCGAAGCACTGGCGCAACAGGCCCACGACAGTGGGCGCCAGATGATTGCCCTGATGGCGCTGACCCAGCAGACCCAGTTGCTGCTCGAGTGCGGTCAGGAAGCCAGGGCGCGGCCGGTGCTGGCCCAGGCGTTCGAGGCGGGCGCCGGGGGCGCGTTACAGCCGTTCCAGCGCTTGTTGGACGGGCATCCGGACTGGATGCGTGAGCAATTGGGCAAGGACCCGCAAGGTGTGTTGCACCAGAGCCTGCTCGCGCTTCTCCCGGCGGTCGTGACGCCCGAGGTCACGACTGGCCACGAAACCCTGAGCACGCGCGAGCTGGCGGTCCTGCAACTGATCGCCCAAGGCTGCTCCAACCAGGAAATCAGCAACCAGCTGTTTATCTCCCTGCACACCGTCAAGACCCACGCTAGCCACATCAACAGCAAACTTGGGGTCGAGCGACGCACCCAGGCCGTGGCGCGAGCCAAGGCGATGGGCTTGCTGGCGTAAGTGCCGGGCGGTTTACGGTGCCGTCGGGCACTGGCCGGTTGACCTGTCGACCGCCTGGCTGACCTGCGCGGCAAAGCGCTTGAGATTGTTTTGATGGGCGAGCACCACGTTGTCGATGCTCGGCCCGGCGGGCGACTGCAACGTGGTCCGGCAGGTCAGCGGTGGGCGCTCGGTGCCCCCGGCCGGGCGCAGGCGCCATTTGACGTCGAGCAGCGCGTACTGGCCGGGTACGGAGTCAAAGCGCTGCACTTCAAGACGCAACAACATCGATTGTCGAGGGTTGCTGTTGGCCAGTTGGTCCACCAGCGCACTTCTCAGCTCATCCGCGAGGCTCGCGGCCCACCACTGGGTTTCCAGGATCGCCACGCCACTGTCGCCCTGGCGGATCACAATCTGCGGCCGGTCGACCTGGGGGGGAACGGTGATGCTTTCAATCCGGATGCTGCCCGCGTCGGCCCCAGTGGCCGTATTCCAGTGCGCCGGTGTCAGCGTATGAAAGGTAATCGGAGTACTGCTGCACGCCGCCAGCAACAGCAGCATGCCGACCACTGTGATTTTCAACGGAAACGTCATGGCGTTTGCTCCAGGGGTCATTTGCGCGGTGGTCCTTGCAGGTCCAGGGGCGCGGCGTTGTCGGGACGGCCGCGAATCAGCGATTCCGGGTGACGGCCCAGGTAGTCCGACAGTTCGCGCAGGGAGCGCGACATGCGCCCCAGTTCATCCAGGGTCTGGGTCAACTGCTCGCGCTGCGGTGAATCCTCGGCCAGGGTGGAGCTGGCCGATTGCAGGGTCTTGCTCACGTCAGCCAGGGTGTTCTGCACGCCGGGCAGGGTCTTGGCATTGAATTGGGTCAGGCCTTTGCGCAGCTCGACCAGGTTGCTGTCGAGGTTGCCGGCAATACGTTCGATCGGCAGTTGGTTGATCTTGTTGACGATGCTCTCGAGTTTTTCCTGCAGTTGCTCGAGGTTGCCGGGAATGGTTGGAATGCTGACCGGGCGCAGGCTGGGGTCAAATTTGACCTTCTCGGCTTTCGGGTAGAAGTCCAGCGCGATGTATAACTGGCCGGTCAACAGGTTGCCGCTGCGTGCCTGGGCGCGCAGGCCATTTTCGATGAACGAGCCGATCAGCCGTACGCCGGCGGCCTCATCGTTGGGGTCATGGTTCATGACCTTGAGCAGTTTGGTGTGGGCCTGTCCGAGCAACTGTGGATAGATCACGATACCGACGTTGAGTGGGAAGCTGCGTTTATTGGCATCGAAGTCGAGGTTGATCGATACCACTTTGCCAAACTCGACGCCGAGGAACTCCACCGGCGCCCCGACCTTGAGCCCGCGCAATGCCTGGTCGAAGCGCAGGGCCATGTATTGCCCCTCGCCATTGGGTGGGGCGAGGGCGCTGTCCTGGTCGTCGAAGAGCTCAAAGGTACGTGCCTCGTCGGCCGGTTTGTCGTTGGGGCTGTACGGCGGCGCCCGAAAGGCGATACCACCGACCAGCATGGACGAAAGCGATTCGGTCTTCAGCGCGAAGCCATTGGCGCCGACGCTCAGGTCAACCCCGCTGGCATTCCAGAAACGCGTGTTTTCGGTGACATAGGCATCATTGGGCGCATGCACGAACACCTCGACATTGACACCCTTGCCTTCGGCATCCAACTCGTAGGCCACCACCTGGCCGACCTCGATTTTGCGGTAGTACACCGGTGAGCCGATATCCAGCGAACCGAGGGTCTGCGTGTGCAGCGTGAAACGCTTGCCCGGTTCGCCGTAGGTGATGGGCGGCGGGTTTTCCAGGCCTTTGAACTGCTTGGCACGGGTCTCCGATTGGCCGATGTCGGCACCTATGTAGTCGCCGGAGAGCAGGGTGTCGATGCCGGATACGCCGCCGGCGCCGATACGCGGGCGTACCACCCAGAACTGCGAATCGGCGCGGGTGAAGCTTTCGGCCTGCTTGGCCAGTTGAACCGTGGCGTTGACGCTTTTCTGGTCGTCGCTCAAGGCGACGTCGGTCACCTGGCCGATCACCACGTTGCGGTACTTGACCTCGGTTTTGTTCGCGATCAGACCGCTGCCGGTCTTGAAATTGAGGGTGATGGTCGGGCCCTGTTGGAGGACGCTGTGTACCACCAGCGAAATCCCCACCAGCACCGCGACGATCGGCACGATCCACACCAGCGAAACGCTGAAGCGCCGTGTCTTGATTGCAGGCGATCCTGGGGCTTGCGGGGTGTCAGTGGAATGTGACGTCATCCGCGGTCTCCTTGTTGTGTGGGGTTTCCCAGATCAGCCTCGGGTCGAAGCTCATGGCGGCCAGCATGGTAAACACCACCACCAGGCCGAAAAACAGGATACCCAGGCGCGGCTCGATGGTGCCCAGGGCCTGGAACTTCACCAGTGCGGCCACCAGCGCGACCACGATGACATCCAGCATCGACCAGTAGCCAATCAGTTCGACGAAGCGGAACAGCTTCGAACGTTCCTTGCGTGCCCAAAGGCTATTGCGCTGCACGGTGACCAGCAGCAGGGCCAGGGACACAAACTTGATGCCGGGCACTGCGATGCTGGCGATGAAAATAATCAGCGCAATGTCCCACGCGCCGTGCTGCCAGAACTCCAACACCCCACTCATGATAGTACTGTCCGCCCCCGAGCCGAGCATGGTGGTGTTCATCACCGGCAGGAGATTGGCCGGCACATAGAACGCCAGCGCGGTGAGCATGTAGGCCCAGGTGCGCGTCAGGGAACTGACCTTGCGCCGGTGCAAGGGCGCGCCGCAGCGCTCGCATTCGTTCGGCCCGTCGCGCATGTCGCAGGACAATCCGCAGCTGTGACAGAGGCACAGGCCGAGCTCGCTGGCCGTCGGCGGTGTGCTCATACGCTGTCCCACAGGTCGCGCACATCACGCCCGGCAATGCGGATCAGCAACAGGCTGAGCACGGCCAGGGCAAACAGGCCGGTGCCGGGGATCACATCAAGCATGCCGGCCAGCTTGAACACCGCCACCATTGCCCCGAGCAGACACACCTCCAGCATGCTCCAGGGCCTGAGTGCCTCCAGCCAACGCATGCACAATCGGAACGCCGGTGAGCGCTTGCCCGCGAGGGCGAAGCTCAAGACCCACATCAGCAGCAGTAACTGGAACACTGGCGCGATGATGATGGAAATGGCCGCCACCAACGCGATAAACGTGATCGGCCCCAGGCTCAGCGCTACCACCGAGTCCCATAGCGTGGCGCTGCTTTTCAGGCCTTGCAGGCTGATACTCATCACGGGATAGAAATTGGCGAACGTCCACAGCACCGCAGCCGTCAGCGTCAGGGCGAGACGCTGTTGCACGGTCAGGCCGTTGTAGCGCTGGAGCACGCCTGCGCAACGTATGCAGTGGGCTTTTTGATGTTTGGCGAGCGTGACTTTTTCGTACACACAGTCGCAGTGCTCGCAGATGATCAGTTGATTCGCCATGGGGATCGCTCCAACGCGGCACGGTGGCGGGGGCCTGGGTTGTTTTTCGATGGCGTGGGCAAGCTTAGCAGTCGCTGCTCTTCAGGTCTGGCACCGCGTCAACCATACTGTGCGGAATATGCCATAGCGCCCGCAGGAGCATCGATGAATATTGAAAAAGCCGCGCTGATCCGCGAAACCTTCCCGGTCGGCCCGTTGCAGTGCAACTGCAATGACGAGTGACTGGCCCTCACGTTGATCTACAGAGGACCGGGTGGGTAATCCTCCTGCAGTGTTAACCACTTTTTTGACTTGTTAATCGCCATGGTTTACGGTGTAAAAAAGTGGTTAACAAGGTGGCGTGAAATGCCGGTTTTACTGGATGATATCAAGGGTTACCTCGAATCCACTGTGGGCTTGGAAGCGCACCTTCAAGCAGCCTCAGGCCTGAAGGTTCCCTTTCATATCAAGGATGCCTACAACCTCGTCTATCTGGCCCTTATGGTCGGGCCGAAGGCGAAACAAACGCTACCGATGCTCCTACTGCTTCCAGTGGAAAATAAGTACCCGGGAGCCGTAACGCTTGGGAAGCACATCGCTCAGGTACAAAAAACCACGGACAAGGTGGTTGTGTACGTATGCCAGTCACTGTCGGTGCCGGAGCGGCGTAGCCTGATCGCCAACAACATCAATTTCATCCAGCCTGGCTATCAGATGTTCATCCCAGAGTTGGCGATGGACCTGCGCGAAACCGTTCGGACGCGCCGAAACGAGGAAGACGTTTCAGCCCTTCTTCCTGCTGCACAAGCGATGGTCTTGGCTCGCCTGTATGAGGGATGGGACAGCGATACGATCTTCAACTCCAACGGCATCATGAACGGTTTCAAATACAGCCGCGTCACACTTGCCAAAGTGATCGATCAGTTGCTGAAGCTGGGCATCGTCCATCCTGCACAAAGTCAGGGGTTCAAAAATTGCTATTCGTTCGGTGCACCTCCGGCCAGCATCTTCAAAAATGTTCGCCCCTTTATGCGCTCTCCCGTTAAACGGAAGGTTGCGATCGACCGAGTGCTTCATACAGGCGGCGGCGTATTTCTCGCGGGCGAGACCGCTCTGGCCAAATGCACGATGCTGGCGGGTCCCATACAACCGGTTTTTGGAATGACCAAAAAGCAGTTCGACGACATGGTCCAGGAACTGGCATTCAAGGTAACCGACTCGGTTGATGAGATCCGGGCATGGGTGGAGATATGGTCTTATCGAAGCCTAAAGGAAGGAAAAAACATCGCAGATGAAGCGTCATTGCTTCTGAGCTTGGAAAACGTCCCGGACGAACGTGTCCAGTTGGCTTTAGATGAACTTAAGGAGGCAGTGACTTGGCTGAAATCAGAGGACTAGACGTATTCGGACAACACTTCAGCGATTTTCGTGATCAGTATGTGCTGATTGGCGGTGTTGCCTCCTGGCTCACGATGGATGCCGCGGGCCAATCGTTCCGCGCAACCAAGGATCTCGATATCGTGCTGGTTATCGAAGCGCTCAATGCCGAGTTTGCCGGGGCGTTCTGGGCCTTCATACGTGCCGGACGGTACGCCATCCGGCAGGTTGGTGGGATTGACGGTCAGCGGCCTGTTTTCTATCGGTTCCAGCACCCCGAGGACGAGGCCTATCCCGTCCAGATCGAATTGTTCTCGCGTGCTCCCGAGGGTGTCGCGCTCCCGGCGGACGCGACGCTGACCTCTATTCCTACAGACGAATCGGTATCAAGCCTGTCCGCCATCTTGCTCGATGACCCCTACTACCATTTCCTGCTTGAGGGCCGGCAGCGCAATGACGTTCTGACCTTCATCGGCGCCGACCGGCTGATCCCACTCAAGGCGCACGCTTGGCTCAATTTGTCAGCGCGAAAGGAGGCTGGCGAACAGGTCGACAGCAAGAACATCAAAAAACATCGAAATGACGTACTGAATCTGAGCGGCCAATTGACGGATGACCCCATCGACCTGCCGGAAAGCATTCAGACCGACATGAGGGCGTTTCTGGCGCTCTTGGCGAACGAAGAGATCGATCTCAAGTCCATCGGACTGAAAGGCGCCCTGGGGGACTATATCGAGCGTCTTACATTGAGCTTCGGATTACAGCCACCAATCCAATAGGAACACATTCTGAAAAACTGTCAGCCAACGATCATGACCGCGAGCACATGAACGCATTCCTCGGGCATGCGCTCGATGCTTACAAACAAAGCAGGTGACATCACTCGTCATCGCTTTTCACACAGTGCCAAAAATGTGCCATTCGCTTTATAGGAGCACCCATGGAAGCCGAAAAGCCCACGCTGATCCGCGAAACCTTCCCGGTCGGCCCGTTGCAGTGCAACTGCACGATCATTGGCGACCCCATCACCAAGAAGGCCATCGTGGTCGACCCGGGTGGCAATCATGAACTGATCCTGGCGCGCCTCGATGCCCTGGGCCTGAAAGTGGTGAGCATCATCCACACCCATGCCCATCTCGATCACTTCCTGGCCTCGGGGCAATTGAAGGAAAAGACCGGTGCAACCCTGCACCTGCACAAGGAAGACCAGTTTCTCTGGGACAACCTGGAGATGCAGTGCCAGATGTTTGGTGTGCCCTACACGCCGGTGCCGTCGCCGGATCGCTGGCTGGCCGATGATGAGGCGTTGGCCTGTGGGTGCGGTGTGGCGCTCCATACACCGGGGCACACGCCAGGCTCGATGAGCTTCTGGTTTGCCGATGCCAGGCTGCTGATTGCCGGGGACACGCTGTTTCGGCGCGGTGTTGGGCGTACGGATTTGTGGGGTGGGGACCAGGCGACGATCGTGCGTTCGATCAAGCAACGGCTCTACACGCTGGATGAAGGCGCGACGGTGGTGACCGGCCATGGCCCGGACACGCGCCTGGGTGACGAGATGCGTGAGAACCCATTTGTGCGGGCGTGAAGCAATGGTTCGAACGGCAACCCGCTGTAGCAAAAACTCAGGCCGCGTTCAGCATGTGTCTGCTACGGTTTCTGTAGCAACGCAAGACCCGAATGTTTTGTTACAGCTCTGGGCGCGCCCACGGAATTTTTACCGTTTGTCGCGTTCCAAACTCGGCACGGGTCCATTGCCAATGTCCTTTGCACCACAGAATGCAAAAAAAGTAGGAGCTCCCTTCATGTTCACTCCGCGTCGTCTGCTTGTTGTCGCTACCGCCGTAGCCCTGTTGTCCGGCTGCGCTTCACCTAATCCTTATGGCGGTGGCAGCCAGGGACAGGCGAATAATGAATCCAGCGGTATGAGCAAGACCGCCAAGTACGGTGGCCTGGGTGCCCTGGCCGGTGCATTGGCGGGTGCTGCCATCGACCATAACAACCGTGGCAAGGGCGCGCTAATCGGCGCAGTGGTTGCGGGTGCCGGCGCCGCGGGTTACGGCTACTACGCCGACCAGCAGGAAAAGAAACTGCGTGAGAGCATGGCCAATACCGGGGTTGAAGTTCAGCGCCAGGGCGACCAGATCAAGCTGATCATGCCGGGTAACATCACCTTCGCCACCAACTCGGACGCGATCTCCAGCAGCTTTTACCAGCCGCTGAACAACCTGGCCAACTCCCTCAAGCAGTTCAACCAGAACACCATCCAGATCGTGGGTTACACCGACAGCACCGGCAGCCGCCAACTGAACATGGACCTGTCGCAGCGCCGTGCCCAGAGCGTGGCCAACTACCTGACCTCCCAAGGCGTTAATGGTGCCAACCTCAGCGCACGCGGTGCCGGCCCGGATAACCCGATAGCCAGCAACGCCGACGTGAACGGTCGTGCGCAGAACCGTCGCGTAGAAGTGAACCTCGGCCCGATCCCCGGCCAGCAGTACGGCCAGCCTGGCGCGCAGCAGCAAGCGCCGCAGCAGAACAACCAGTTCCAGGGCAACCCGTACCAGCAATACCAATAAACGCTGGCCACTAAAAAGGGCGCCATGCAGTGAATGCATGGCGCCCTTTTTTATGGCTGCCGCTTACATCAATCGATGTATTCGAACACCTTGACGATCTTCTGCACGCCGGACACGCCCTGCACCAGGTTGGCTGCGCGCGTGGCTTCCGCCTGGGTCAGCAGGCCCATCAGGTAAACGATACCGTTGTCGGTGACGACTTTGATCCGCGAACCGGGAATCGCGTTGTCGGTCAGCATCTGTGCCTTGATCTTGGTCGTCAGCAGGGCATCGTTGCTGATGGCCAGCAGGGTGATCGGGTCCATGACCTGCAATTCGTTGTGGACCTTCTTGACCCGCTGTACGGCCGAGGCTGCCTGTTCGGCCTGGGCCTTGAGGTCGGCGCGTGGCGTTTGGCCTGCGAGCAGTACCACGCCGTTGAAGCTGGTCACGACGATGCGTGAAGCACCGTTGCCCAGGTCCGTGGCGGCTTTGGCAATGTTGACTTCGACCTTGGTTTCGATCAGCGAGTCGTCAATCTTGCTGCCGAAGGTGCGGGTGCCCTTGTCATCCTGAATAGGGGTGTCACGTGTCGCAGTGATTGCCGTGCTGCAGCCGCTGATGCCGAGGCACAGCGTAATGGCCAAAAGGCCGAGGCGGTTAACGGTCATTCTTCACTCCCAAACAGTTGGCTGTCGATCAGATCGCACAGGCAGTGGATCGCCAGCAGGTGGACTTCCTGAATACGTGCGGTGACATTGGCCGGGACGCGAATCTCCACATCTTCGGGCAGCAACAGCGAGGCCATGCCGCCGCCGTCGCGTCCGGTCAATGCTACGACAATCATTTCGCGATCATGTGCGGCCTGGATCGCTTGAATAATATTCGCCGAGTTGCCGCTGGTGGAAATCGCCAGCAGCACATCGCCTGGTTGGCCCAGTGCGCGGATCTGCTTGGAGAAAATTTCGTTGTAGCTGTAGTCGTTGGCGATCGAGGTGATCGTTGACGAATCGGTGGTCAAGGCGATAGCCGGCAGACTCGGGCGCTCACGCTCGAAGCGGTTGAGCAGCTCGGACGAAAAATGCTGGGCATCGCCGGCCGAACCGCCGTTGCCGCACGAAAGCATTTTGCCCTCGTTGAGCAAGGCATTGACCATGACCTGACTGGCTTGCTCGATGTGCGGTGCAAGTACGTCCATCGCCTGTTGCTTGGTGTCGATGCTGGCCTGGAAAAGCTGGCGAATTCGGGATTGCATGTCCATCTGTGTGACCTTAAGTAGCGCGGCTGTTTGGCACAGGAATGTGCAGCCCGCAAAGCAAAGAGCAAAAGTGTGTGATGAAGGTGTCCGGCGAATCAGCTGTCGAAGGCATTTTGCAGCCAGTTCAGATCAACTTGACCAGACGGTGTGCTTTCCATGGCAACCACATCGAAACGGCAGGGGGCGTCGGCCCAGCGATGCTCTTTTTGCAGGAAAAACTGCGCAGCGAGTATCAGCTTCTGACGCTTGCGCCCGTCGATACTGGCGAGCGCGCTACCCCATTGTGCGTGTTTTCTGTAGCGGACTTCGACGAATACTACTGTATCGCCGTCAAGCATGACCAGATCAAGCTCGCCGCGTTTACACAACCAGTTCTGCGCCAGAAGGCGCAGACCCTGTTGTTGCAAGTGCTTCAGCGCTTGAAGTTCGGCATCCTTGCCGCTTTGTGCGGTGGACCGCTCCGGCATCAGCGCGGGGTGTCCGGCAGGCGTTGGATCTCGCCACCGACGAACTTCGCCCAGGGCATCTGACGATCAACGCGCTGGTTGGTGCTGATGCCCAGGTTGCCCGAGAGGCCGTCAACCCGTGTATCCGGCAGTGCCTTGAGCTGACCAAGGCGCGGCGCCAGACGGTAGGCGTCGACGCCCATCGCATACAGGCGGCCAAGGCTGCCATTGGCTTGCGGCCATTGTGCGGCAACCTGGTTACGCAGCGGGTCGGTGGTGTTGAGCAGCCAAGGGGTTTCGCAGAACATCACGTTGGTCATGTCCAGGTATTGGTTCTTGTCACCGCTGGCGCTGAATACGTGGGACGTGGCGTACACCGGCACATCACCGGCGTACTGGAAGTTCAGGGTCGGCTTGATCTGCTGGGCCAATTGCGGGGTAACGGCCAGGAAGATGAACTCGATGTCCTGGCGACGTGACGGCTGTGCCGCTACGTCTGTGCCCACTGTGCTTTGCAGGCTCTTGGCGCGGCCTTCGCTTTTACGCAGTTGGAACAGGTCGGCGATTTGCTGGGCAAGGGCGACCGGCTGGTCGACATACTCGACACCGACAACCGTGCCACCGTTGGCTTCCCAATCCTGGCGGAAGGCCCTGTAGACACGCTCGCCCCATTCGCCACGCGGCACCATGGCAGCGGCGCGATGCAGGCCGTCGGCACGCGCGCGGCGCGACACTTCGCGGGCTTCGTCTTCAGCGGCGAGGCCGAACTGGAACAGTTGCGGCGGGCTCTGGTCGGTCTCGCTGTAGTTCAGCGCGAGGGTGGTGATCGGCAATTGAGGGCGAGCACTGAGTTGTTTGACCAGCGGCTTCTCCAGCGGGCCGACCACCAGTTGCACGCCGGCGGCCTGGGCCTTGGCGTAGAAGTCGTCGATGGAGGTCAGGCGCGAACTGTCATAGAACTCGATGACCGGCGGCTTCTGCCCGGCTTGTTCAGCCTGGTAGTGGGCCGCCATGAAGCCTTCGCGCAGCGCCTTGCCGACGGAGGCCAGTGGGCCTTCCTGCGGTAGCAGCAGGGCGATCTTGTTCAAGGGCTGGCTGGCCAGCTCCTTGAGCTTGGTCAACGGGGTTGGCAGTTGCACGGCGGCCGGGTGGCCTGGGTTCTGCGCGCGCCAGGTGTCGATAGCGGCCTGTTGTTGCTCCAGCGTACCGGCGCCCTTGACCGCCTGGGCCAGGGTGATCCAACCGTCCAGCGTTGGGTTGCCGCTGGCTTGCAGTTGTTCTGCAGGCAGTGCGGCGATCAAGGTCCAGATGGTTTCGTGATTGCTTTTAGCGGCATCGCCGCTGAGCAGTGGCGACATGGCAACGCGCTCACGAGCAGCGGCCAGGGTCTGGCCATCGGCTTCATAAGCGCGGGCGTGCACGGTGCCAGTGCGAATCTGCTGTTCGGTCGGCAGCTCCTTCAGGCTTTGCAGGCTCGGATGGTTCAAGGCGGTCAACGCGGCCTTGGGCTGGTTGCGCGTCATGGCCAATTCGGCAGCCAGGGTGCTGGCAAAGACTTGCGCGGCTGGCTTGAGGACATCCAGGGACACTTGCGCAAGAATCTGCGACGAGCGGCCAGGGTTGTTCTGGCGGTAGGCCATGTCTGCCGCACTCAGGCGCAGCAACGCGGCCTTTTCTGGCGTCTTGGCGGTGGTGGCCTGTTCGAGCAGTTGCTCGATACTGGCGTCCGGGGTCCGTGGAAGGTCGCCAAGGCTGGACGAGGGCGAGCTGGCGCAAGCGGCCAGTAAGGCAGCGAGGCAGAGGGCGGAGAGCAGCCGCAGGCAAGCGATCATGTAAGTGTTCCTGATACCGATCAAATTAGCGTGGAATTGTACCCAAGCACTGGCCCAGGCGCGATGTTACTGGCGTGAAACCGTCGATTTAGGTCGTGCAAGTGGTGCGATCAGCCATGCACGGCTGAAAAGCCATCGGCCGTGATGGCATATTTTCAAGGCGCCTACGCGCTACAATATGGCTTTTGCCAACCATCGAGGTGTGCGCTTTGACTGCTCCAGGTCCTTTGAATTCCACGGCAGGCTCGCTTTTTGTCGTGGCGACGCCCATTGGCAATCTGGACGACATCAGTGCCCGGGCGCTGAAAGTGTTGCGCGAGGTTAAATTGATTGCGGCGGAAGACACTCGACACTCCCAGCGTTTGATGCAGCATTTTGGTATCAGCACGCCATTGGCGGCTTGTCACGAGCATAACGAGCGCGAAGAAGGCAGTCGCTTTATCGTGCGGTTGTTGGCGGGCGACGATGTGGCGCTGATCTCGGACGCGGGTACGCCGCTGATCTCCGACCCTGGGTACCATCTGGTCCGCCAGGCGCGTGCCGCAGGTATCAATGTAGTGCCTGTTCCTGGAGCGTGCGCGCTGATCGCTGCATTGTCGGCGGCAGGCCTGCCGTCGGACCGTTTTATTTTCGAAGGTTTCCTGCCGGCCAAGGCCGTGGGGCGTCGTGCGCGTCTACAGGCATTGAAAGAGGAGCCGCGCACGCTGATCTTCTACGAAGCGCCTCATCGTATTCTTGAATGCCTGCAGGATATGGAGCTGGTGTTCGGCGGCGAGCGCCTGGCCCTGCTGGCCCGTGAGCTGACCAAAACCTTCGAAACCCTCAAGGGCCTGCCGCTGGAAGCGCTGCGCGCGTTCGTCGAGGGCGACAGTAATCAGCAGCGCGGCGAGTGTGTGGTGTTGGTGGCGGGCTGGACCGCGCCGGAAAATGAAGAGGCCGTCGGCAGCGAGGCCATGCGTATCCTCGACCTGCTGCTCAAGGAGATGCCCCTCAAGCGCGCTGCGGCGTTGGCGGCGGAAATCACCGGGGTACGCAAGAATGTGTTGTATCAAGTCGCGCTGGATAAACAGAAAGCCGAATAGTTCCGGGGGTAAACCGGTATTCCGTCCGAACGTGATGGCAATGCTGCACTTTTAATACTTGTCCTGAGGCCGTCGTGCCGTTAACCTGCGCGGCGGAGAGTCGATTGGACAGTCGCTGCCCTCTATGAAAATTAGGGGGGGGAGGAAAGTCCGGGCTCCATAGGGCGAAGTGCCAGGTAATGCCTGGGAGGCGTGAGCCTACGGAAAGTGCCACAGAAAATAACCGCCTAAGTACTTCGGTGCCGGTAAGGGTGAAAAGGTGCGGTAAGAGCGCACCGCACGACTGGCAACAGTTCGTGGCTAGGTAAACCCCACTTGGAGCAAGACCAAATAGGGTCCCAAGGCGTGGCCCGCGCTGGGACCGGGTAGGTTGCTAAAGATGTCCAGTGATGGCCATCGTAGACGAATGACTGTTCAAGACAGAACCCGGCTTACAGATCGACTCTCCACCTTTTTCCTTCTGTCCGAATCTCGGGCAGAAAACCGGTAGTAACGCAAGAATCCCTCCCTGCCAAATCATTGGCAGATGCATCTTCGTAATACCAAAAAAATCTTACTCTTAATAAATCACTTTAACTTTGATCTGTAGCTCTTTGAGCTATTTGTGCTTGTCGAGCCAAAAACACCGCCGAACTCTGGTTTCTCCTCCTTTTACGCTCCTAAATCTCCGATCTGTAAGGCTTTTCCTTGAATCCGCGCCTTGACGGTGTGGTGGGCGCATTCCTATAGTGTGCGCAAGTGGCGGAAAGTGGCACAAAGTGGGTTTTTTGAACGTAAAACGCTAAAATTTGGAGAAACGCATCTGTGTTTCGCGGAGCTAACGCTATCAGTCTCGATGCAAAAGGCCGTCTCGCCATGCCGAGCCGGTATCGTGACGAGCTGATTTCGCGAAGTTCCGGACAGTTGATCATCACAATCGATGCCGTTGACCCTTGTTTATGTGTTTACCCCCTCGATGAGTGGGAGTTGATTGAGACCAAGTTGCGTGCCTTGCCTTCATTGCGTGAAGAAAACCGCCGTCTGCAGCGTTTGCTGATTGGTAATGCCGTCGACCTCGAGCTCGATGGCAGTGGTCGTTTCCTGGTGCCCCCGCGTTTGCGCGAGTACGCCAAGCTGGATAAGCGCGCAATGCTGGTCGGCCAACTGAACAAGTTCCAATTGTGGGACGAAGATGCCTGGGATGCTGTTTCTGCAGCTGACCTGGCTGCTATTCAACAACCGGGCGCCATGCCTGATGAACTGCGTGATTTGATCCTGTGACTATTGATAGCGGCTTTAACCACATCACCGTACTGCTTGACGAAGCCGTTGAGGCTCTCGCCGTACGCGCGGATGGCTGCTATCTGGACGGTACCTTTGGCAGGGGCGGGCATAGCCGGTTGATCCTCAGCCAGCTCGGGCCCGACGGCAAGCTCCTCGGGTTCGACAAAGACCCCCAAGCGATTGCCACCGGGCAAGCGCTAGCGGCCGAAGACGGCCGCTTTGTCGTTGTGCAGCGCAGCTTTGCCGAGCTCGGTGCCGAAGTCGCCGAGCGCGGCATGGCGGGCAAGGTGGCCGGGGTTTTGCTCGACCTGGGCGTGTCTTCGCCGCAGCTCGATGACCCGGAGCGCGGCTTCAGCTTCATGAACGACGGCCCCCTCGACATGCGCATGGACCCTACCCGTGGTGTCAGTGCCGCGCAGTTCATTGCCACTGCGCCGGTGGAAGAAATCGCCCGTGTGTTCAAGGAATACGGTGAAGAGCGCTTCGCCGGCCGCATGGCCCGTGCCGTGGTGGAACGTCGCGAAATCCAGCCGTTCGAGCGCACCGCCGACCTGGCCGAAGTGCTGAAAGTCGCCAACCCCGCGTGGGAAAAGGGCAAGAACCCGGCGACCCGCGCGTTCCAGGGCCTGCGTATCCACGTCAACAACGAATTGGGCGACCTGGAGGCTGGCCTCGAGGCTGCCCTCGAGGCGCTGGAAGTAGGCGGTCGCCTGGTGGTGATCAGTTTCCACTCCCTGGAAGACCGCATCGTCAAGCTGTTCATGCGCCGCCTGGTCAAGGGCGAGTCCGACAACCTGCCGCGCAACCTGCCGGTACGTTTCGAAGCCTTTGTGCCGAAAATCAAAATCCATGGCAAAGCGCAGTTCGCTTCCGAAGCCGAACTCAAGGCCAACCCACGTTCCCGTAGCGCCGTCATGCGCGTCGCGGAGAAGCTGCGGTGAGCAAGCTTTTCGCCAAGCCCCTCCCGGGCGGCAGCTTCTTTATGTTGCTGCTGTTTGTCGGCGTGCTGGTGTCCGCAATTGCGGTGTCCTACAGCGCCCATTACAACCGCCAACTGCTCAATACCCTCTATGGGGAATTGAGCGTGCGTGACAAGGCGCAGGCGGAGTGGGGGCGGTTGATCCTCGAGCAAAGCACCTGGACGGCCCATAGCCGTATCGAAGTGCTGGCCACCGAACAGCTGAAAATGCACATCCCGGGCGCGGCCGAAGTGCGCATGGTGGCGCCATGATGAAGCTTGAAGGCGCACTCTACCCATGGCGCTTCCGCCTGATGCTCGGCTTGCTGGCATTGATGGTGGGTGCGATTGCCTGGCGGATCATCGACCTGCAAGTGGTCGACCGTGACTTCCTGATCGGCCAGGGCGATGCCCGTAGCCTGCGTCATATCCAGATCCCTGCGCACCGTGGCCTGATCACTGACCGTAACGGCGAGCCGTTGGCGGTGAGTACGCCGGTGACCACCCTGTGGGCCAACGCCAAGGAATTGCAGGTTGCCAAGGACAAGTGGCCGCAACTGGCTGCCGCCCTGGGCCAGGATCCGAAAGCCTTGGCTGAGCGCCTCGAGGCCCAGGCGAATAAAGAATTTATCTACCTCGTTCGCGGCCTTACCCCCGAACAAGGCCAGCAGGTGCTCGACCTTAAAGTCCCCGGTGTCTACGGCATCGAGGAGTTCCGTCGTTTCTACCCTGCCGGTGAAACCACTGCCCATATGGTCGGCTTTACCGACATTGATGATCATGGTCGTGAAGGTGTGGAACTCGCCTACGATGAATGGCTGGCCGGGGTACCGGGAAAACGACAGGTCATCAAGGATCGGCGCGGCAGGTTGATCAAGGATGTCCAAGTCACTAAAAACGCCAAGGCCGGAAAGCCCTTGGCGTTGTCGATTGACCTGCGCCTGCAATATTTGGCCAACCGTGAGCTGCGTAACGCGATCATCGAGAACGGTGCCAAGGCCGGCAGCCTGGTGATCATGGACGTGAAGACCGGCGAGATCCTCGCCATGGTCAACCAACCGACCTACAACCCGAACAACCGACGCAACCTGCAACCGGCGATGATGCGTAACCGCGCGATGATCGACGTGTTCGAGCCGGGCTCGACCATGAAAGCCATCTCCATGAGTGCCGCCCTGGAAACCGGACGCTGGAAACCCAGCGACAAGGTCGAGGTGTATCCGGGTACGTTGCAACTGGGCAAATACACCATTCGTGACGTGTCCCGTACTGAAGGCCCGGTGCTGGATTTGACAGGTATCCTGATCAACTCCAGTAACGTGGGCATGAGTAAGGTCGCCTTCGATATCGGTGGTGAAACCATCTACCACCTGGCGCAGAAGATCGGCCTGGGGCAACCCACCGGCCTGGATTTCCCGGGTGAGCGCGTCGGCAACCTGCCCAACTACCGCGACTGGAAAAAAGCCGAGACCGCCACGCTTTCCTACGGCTACGGCCTGTCGGTGACCGCCATCCAGCTGGCCCATGCCTTCTCCGTGCTGGCCAATAACGGACGCATGGTGCCGTTGAGCCTGATCCACGTCGATGAAGCGCCGAAAGCCACCCAGGTGATCCCGGAAAACGTCGCCAAGACCATGCAGGGCATGCTGCAACA
The DNA here is from genome assembly GCF_005233485.1 of Pseudomonas sp. CFBP13509. Lineage (NCBI taxonomy): Bacteria > Pseudomonadati > Pseudomonadota > Gammaproteobacteria > Pseudomonadales > Pseudomonadaceae > Pseudomonas > Pseudomonas sp. CFBP13509. The sequence goes on along the minus strand of NZ_QGAA01000001.1, from coordinate 679,202 downwards.
AGTGATCGAAGCACCGCGCGGCGTATTCCGTGCCCAGGTGCCGGCGTATCACGTGGCGGGCAAGTCCGGTACCGCGCGTAAGACGTCGGTGGGCACCAAGGGCTACGCCGAAAACTCCTACCGCTCGCTGTTCGCCGGCTTCGGCCCGATGAGCGATCCGCGCTACGCCATCGTCGTTGTGATCGATGAGCCGAGCAAGGCCGGTTACTTCGGTGGCCTGGTATCGGCACCGGTGTTCAGCAAAGTAATGTCCGGCACCCTGCGCCTGATGAACATCACCCCGGATAACCTGCCGCCGACCCAACAAGCGAATGCCGGACCACCGGCCGCTGCAGTAAAAGCCAATGGAGGGCGCGGCTGATGTCTCTTAGCCTGAACAAGATTTTTGCCCACGCCGGCCGCGATCTGCTGATTCGCGAGTTGACCCTGGACAGCCGTAACGTGCGCGCTGGCGACCTGTTCCTGGCGGTGCCGGGCGGCAAGTACGATGGCCGTGCGCACATCGCCGACGCGCTGCAGCGCGGCGCGGCTGCCGTGGCCTATGAAGTCGAAGGCGCCACGGTGCTGCCGATCACCGACGTGCCGCTGATCCCGGTCAAGGGACTGGCCAAGCAACTGTCCGATATTGCCGGGCGTTTTTACGGCGATCCGAGCCGCCACCTCAATCTGGTGGGCGTCACGGGTACCAACGGCAAGACCAGCGTGACCCAATTGGTCGCCCAGGCCCTTGACCTGCTGGGCCAGCACTGCGGCATTGTCGGCACCCTGGGTACCGGTTTTTATGGCGCGCTGCAAAGCGGCCTGCACACCACGCCGAACCCCATCGCCGTGCAAGCGACCCTGGCCGACCTGAAAAAGGCCGGTGCCAAGGCGATTGCCATGGAAGTGTCGTCCCACGGTCTGGACCAGGGCCGCGTTACCGCCCTGGCCTTTGATGTGGCAGTGATGACCAACCTGTCCCGCGATCACCTGGATTATCACGGCACCATGGAGGCGTACGCCGCCGCCAAGGCCAAGCTGTTTGCCTGGAATGACCTCAAGTGCCGGGTGATCAACCTGGACGACGCTTTTGGTCGCCAACTGGCGGCCCAAGACAGCGAAGCGCGCCTGATCACCTACAGCCTGGAAGACGCCGGCGCGTACCTGTATTGCCGCGAAGCCCAATTCAATGACGAAGGCGTGCGCGCCACGCTGGTCACGCCTCAGGGCGAGCACCACTTGCGCAGCACCCTGCTCGGGCGTTTCAACCTGAGTAATGTACTTGCCGCCATCGGCGCGCTGCTCGGCCTGGATTACGCACTGGACGAGATTCTCAAGGTGCTGCCGAAGCTCGAAGGCCCGGCCGGTCGCATGCAGCGCCTGGGTGGCGGTACGCAGCCGCTGGTGGTGGTTGACTACGCCCATACCCCGGATGCGCTTGAAAAAGTCCTCGAAGCCTTGCGCCCTCACGCCAAGGGCAAGTTGCTCTGCCTGTTCGGCTGTGGCGGTGATCGTGATCGCGGCAAGCGGCCGTTGATGGCCGAGATCGTCGAACGCCTGGCCGATGGTGTGCTCGTCACCGACGACAACCCGCGCAGCGAAGACCCGAGCCGGATTTTCGATGACATTCGCACCGGCTTCAAAGACGCATCCAAGGCCACCTTCGTCGCCGGTCGCGGCGCGGCAATCGCCCAGTTGATCGCCAGCGCCAGCGCTGACGACGTGGTTGTGCTGGCTGGTAAGGGGCACGAGGATTACCAGGAAATCAACGGCGAGCGTCATGCCTTCTCCGATCTGGTCGAGGCCGATCATGCCTTGACCGCCTGGGAGGTCGCCCATGCTTAAGGCGATGACGTTCAGCGAACTGACCCAGGCCTTGTCGGCACGCGTACTGTCGAGCGATTGCAGCTTCAGGGGTGTGAGCATCGACAGCCGTGCGATCCAGCCGGGGCAACTGTTTGTCGCCCTGGCCGGTCCGCGTTTCGACGGTCACGACTACCTGAACGAAGTCGCCGCCAAAGGCGCCGCAGGTGCCTTGGTGCAGCGCGAAGTGGCTGATTCCACCTTGCCGCAACTGCTGGTCGCCGACACCCGCCTGGCCCTCGGCCAATTGGGGGCGCTGAACCGTGCCGCTTTCGATAAGCCCGTTGCCGCCATCACCGGCTCCAGCGGCAAGACCACGGTCAAGGAACTGCTCGCCGGTATCCTGCGTACGCGCGGCCCCGTGCTGGCCACCCGTGGCAACCTGAACAATGATTTCGGCGCTCCGCTGACCCTGCTCGAACTCGCCCCGGAACACACCGCGGCGGTGATCGAACTGGGTGCATCGCGCATCGGCGAAATCGCCTACACCGTGGCGCTGACCAAGCCCCACGTCGCCATTATCAATAACGCCGGTACGGCCCACGTCGGCGAGTTCGGTGGCCCGGAAAAAATCGTCGAGGCCAAGGGTGAAATCCTTGAGGGCCTTGATGCATCGGGCACCGCAGTCTTGAACCTGGACGACAAGGCCTTCGAGACCTGGCGTCTACGCGCCGCCGGTCGCAAGGTCCTGACGTTTGCCGTGCTTAACGCCGCAGCTGATTTCCATGCCGCCGACATCACCGTCGATGCCCGTGGCTGCCCGTCCTTCACGTTGCATACCCCGCAAGGTAGCGAGCACGTGCAACTGAATTTGCTCGGCAACCATAACGTCGCCAATGCCTTGGCCGCTGCGGCTGCGGCTGGCGCCTTGGGCGTGTCGCTGTTCGGTATCGCCACGGGCCTGGGCGCGGTGCAGCCGGTCAAGGGCCGTACTGTTGCGCAACTGGCGAACAACGGCATGCGTGTGATCGATGACACCTATAACGCCAACCCGTCGTCCATCAATGCCGCTGTCGACCTGCTCAAAGGCTTCGACGGGCGCAAGGTGCTGGTGTTGGGCGATATCGGCGAGTTGGGCGACTGGGCTGAACAAGGTCATCGCGAAGTCGGGGCCTATGCCACCGGTAAAGTCGACGCCCTCTACGCCGTCGGCCCGAACATGGCCCATGCCGTGGCTGCCTTCGGCCCCGGTGCGCGACATTTCGCCACCCAGGCCGAGTTGATCCAGGCACTGGGCGTGGCAGAACAAGACAAACACACAACCATTTTGATCAAGGGATCGCGCAGCGCGGTGATGGAAAACGTCGTCGCGGCCTTGTGTGGCTCAAGTACGGAGAAACATTAATGCTGCTGCTGCTGGCTGAGTATCTGCAACAGTTCCACAAAGGCTTCGCGGTCTTTCAGTACCTGACCCTGCGCGGGATCCTGGGTGTGCTGACCGCGCTGTCTTTGTCGCTGTTTTTAGGGCCGTGGATGATCCGCACCCTGCAGAACCTGCAAATTGGTCAATCGGTTCGTAATGACGGCCCGCAGTCGCACCTGTCCAAGTCCGGCACCCCGACCATGGGCGGTGCGCTGATCCTGTCGTCCATCGGTATCAGCACCTTGCTGTGGGCCGACCTGCACAACCGCTACGTATGGGTGGTGCTGCTGGTGACCTTGCTGTTCGGCGCCATCGGCTGGGTCGATGACTACCGCAAGGTGATCGAGAAAAACTCCAAGGGGCTGCCAAGCCGCTGGAAGTATTTCTGGCAGTCGGTGTTCGGCCTTGCCGCCGCGATCTTCCTCTACACCACGGCGCCAAGCGCAGTGGAAACCACCTTGATCATCCCGATGCTCAAGGACGCCAGCATCCCGTTGGGCATCGGCTTCGTGGTGCTGACCTACTTCGTGATCGTCGGCTCCAGCAACGCGGTGAACCTGACCGACGGCCTCGACGGCCTGGCGATCATGCCGACGGTGATGGTAGGCGGCGCGCTGGGTATCTTCTGCTACCTGTCGGGTAACGTGAAATTCGCTGAATACCTGCTGATCCCCTACGTACCGGGCGCGGGTGAGCTGATCGTGTTCTGCGGCGCCTTGATCGGTGCCGGCCTGGGGTTCCTGTGGTTCAACACCTACCCCGCACAAGTCTTCATGGGCGACGTCGGCGCACTGGCGCTGGGCGCGGCCCTGGGCACCATCGCGGTGATCGTTCGCCAGGAAATCGTGTTGTTCATCATGGGCGGCGTGTTCGTGATGGAAACCCTGTCGGTGGTCATCCAGGTGGCGTCCTTCAAGTTGACCGGGCGCCGCGTGTTCCGCATGGCGCCGATTCACCACCACTTTGAACTCAAGGGCTGGCCTGAGCCGCGTGTGATTGTCCGTTTCTGGATCATCACCGTGATTCTGGTCCTGGTCGGCCTTGCCACCCTGAAACTGAGGTAGAAACGAGTGTCCCTGATCGCTTCAGACCACTTCCGCATCGTTGTCGGCCTCGGCAAGAGCGGCATGTCCCTGGTTCGCTTCCTGGCGAACCGGGGCACGTCGTTTGCCGTGGCCGATACGCGGGAAAATCCACCGGAGCTGGTCACGCTGCGCCGTGACTACCCGCACGTGGAAGTGCGTTGTGGCGAGCTGGATGTTGAGTTTCTGTGCCGCGCCGATGAGCTCTACGTGAGCCCCGGCCTGGCCCTGGCGACACCGGCCCTGCAAGCCGCAGCGGCCCGTGGCGTGAAGCTGTCCGGCGACATCGACCTGTTTGCACGCAATGCGAAGGCGCCGATCGTGGCCATCAGCGGTTCCAACGCGAAAAGCACCGTGACCACCCTGGTCGGCGAGATGGCGATGGCGGCCGGCAAGCGCGTGGCCGTGGGCGGTAACCTCGGCACGCCGGCGCTGGACCTGCTCAGCGACGACGTCGAGCTGTACGTGATGGAACTGTCGAGCTTCCAGCTGGAAACCACCCACGACCTGGGTGCTGAAGTGGCCACCGTGTTGAACGTCAGCGAAGACCACATGGACCGTTACAGCGGCCTTCCGGCGTACCACCTGGCCAAGCACCGGATCTTCCGCGGCGCCAAGCAATTTGTGGTCAATCGCCAGGATGCGCTGAGCCGTCCGCTGATGGGCGAGGGCATGCCGTGCTGGACCTTCGGCCTGGGCAAACCCGACTTCAAGGCCTTCGGCATTCGTGAAGAGAACGGCGAGAAGTACCTGGCCTTCGAATTCCAGAACCTGATGCCGGTGCGCGAGCTGAAAATCCGTGGCGCCCATAACCAATCCAACGCCTTGGCCGCATTGGCGTTGGGGCACGCCGTGGGCTTGCCGTTCGACGCCATGCTGTCGAGCCTGCGCACCTTCGGCGGCCTTGAGCATCGCTGTCAGTGGGTTCGCGACCTGGACGGCGTCAGCTATTACAACGACTCCAAGGCCACCAACGTGGGGGCCGCATTGGCCGCCATCGAAGGCCTGGGCGCCGATATCGAAGGCAAACTGGTGCTGATCGCCGGTGGCGACGGCAAGGGTGCCGATTTCAAGGACCTCAAGGCACCGGTGGCTGCCCATTGCCGCGCCGTGGTGTTGATGGGCCGCGACGCCGATTTGATCGCTGCCGCGCTGGGCGATGCCGTGCCACAGGTGCGCGCCACCTCCCTGGACGACGCCATTACCCAATGCAAAGCCCTGGCCCAGCCAGGCGATGCGGTGCTGCTGTCGCCGGCGTGCGCCAGTTTCGACATGTTCAAGAACTACGAGGAGCGCGGCCAGTTGTTCGCCCGCACCGTGGAGGGCTTGGCATGAGCATTGACTTCAGAAACATCATCAAGCCGTACCCGTCGCCGATCATTACCGGGCGCGGCATCGACCTTGATTTCCCGATGCTCGCCGGTTGCCTCGCGCTGCTGGGCCTGGGCCTGGTGATGATCACCTCGGCTTCTTCCGAAGTGGCCGCCGTGCAATCGGGCAATACCCTGTACATGATGATCCGTCACCTGGTCTACCTGATCATCGGCCTGGGCGCGTGCATCGTCACCATGATGATTCCCATCGCTACCTGGCAGCGCCTGGGCTGGCTGATGCTGATCGGCGCGTTCGGCTTGCTGATCATGGTGATCCTGCCCGGCATTGGCCGCGAGGTGAACGGCTCGATGCGCTGGATTGGCTTCGGTGCGTTCAACGTGCAGCCGTCGGAAATCGCCAAGGTGTTCGTGGTGATCTACCTGGCCGGTTACCTGGTGCGTCGCCAGAAGGAAGTGCGCGAAAGCTGGATGGGCTTCTTCAAGCCATTCATCGTGCTGCTGCCCATGGCCGGCCTGTTGCTGATGGAGCCTGACTTCGGCGCCACCGTGGTGATGATGGGCGCGGCGGCGGCGATGCTGTTCCTCGGCGGCGTGGGCTTGTTCCGCTTCAGCTTGATGGTGGTGCTGGCAGTGGCTGCGGTGACCATCCTGGTACAGGCGCAACCGTACCGGATGGCGCGTCTGATCACCTTTACCGACCCCTGGTCCGACCAGTTCGGTTCCGGCTACCAATTGACCCAGGCCTTGATCGCCTTCGGTCGCGGCGAATGGTTGGGCGTGGGCCTGGGCAACAGCGTGCAGAAGCAGTTCTACCTGCCGGAAGCGCACACCGACTTCGTGTTCTCCGTACTCGCCGAAGAACTCGGCGTGGTCGGCTCGCTGTGCACCGTCGCCCTGTTCGTGTTCGTGTGTGTACGCGGCATGTACATCGGCCTGTGGGCCGAGAAGGCCAAACAGTATTTCGCCGCCTATGTGGCCTACGGCTTGTCGTTCCTGTGGATCGGCCAGTTCCTGATCAACATCGGGGTGAACGTCGGCCTGCTGCCGACCAAGGGCCTGACCTTGCCGTTCCTCAGTTACGGCGGCAGTTCGTTGGTGATCTGCTGCGCCTGTCTTGGCTTGTTGCTGCGTATCGAGTGGGAGAGTCGAACCCACCTGGGCAGCGAAGAGATGGAGTTCAGCGAAAGCGACTTCGCCGAGGAGCCGACCCATGGGCGCTAACGTGCTGATCATGGCCGGCGGCACCGGGGGCCATGTGTTCCCGGCCCTGGCGTGCGCCCGGGAATTCCAGAACCGTGGCTACACCGTGCACTGGCTGGGTACACCGCGCGGCATCGAAAACGAGTTGGTGCCGAATGCGGGCTTGCCGTTGCACCTGATCAACGTCACGGGCCTGCGCGGCAAGGGCAAGTTGTCCCTGCTCAAGGCACCGTTCGTGTTGCTCAAGGCGGTGTGGCAGGCGCGCAAGGTCATCCGTGAATTGCAGCCGGTGTGTGTGCTCGGCTTCGGTGGTTATGTGACCGGCCCCGGTGGCGTCGCCGCCAGGCTTGCCGGCGTGCCGGTGATCGTGCACGAGCAGAACGCCGTGGCCGGTACCGCCAACCGTCTGCTGGTGCCGTTGGCTGCACGGGTGTGCGAGGCGTTCCCCAACACCTTCAGTGTGTCGGATAAGCGCCGTACCACCGGCAACCCGGTGCGCACCGAGCTGTTTATGGATATCGCCCGCGAAGCACTCGCAGGGCGCAAGGCGCACCTGCTGATCCTGGGCGGAAGCCTGGGTGCCGAGCCGCTGAATAAATTGCTGCCGGAAGCCGTGGCGCAACTCCCTGTGGAATTGCGCCCGGAGATCTTCCACCAGGCCGGCAAGAACCACGATGAAGTCACCGCCACGCGTTATCGCGACGCCGGTGTGGCGGCCAATGTGCAGCCCTTTATCAAAGACATGGCCCATGCCTATGGCTGGGCCGACCTGGTGGTCTGTCGCGCGGGTGCGTTGACCGTCAGTGAACTGGCTGCTGCCGGTCTGCCGTCCTTGCTGGTGCCCTTGCCCCACGCCATCGACGATCACCAGACCCGCAACGCCGAATATTTGGCCGGGGAGGGCGCTGCCTTCCTGCTGCCGCAAAGAACGACTGGCGCCGCCGATTTGGCCGCACGCCTGACCGAGGTTTTGATGCAACCGGAACGACTCAATAACATGGCGAGCACCGCAAGCCGCCTGGCCAAACCTGACGCAACCCGCACCGTGGTCGATATCTGCCTGGAGGTGGCCCATGGTTGAGAATCAGAAAGCCATGCCACAACCGGAAATGCGCCGCATCCGTCGCATCCACTTCGTCGGTATCGGCGGCGTGGGCATGTGCGGCATCGCCGAAGTGTTGCTGAACCTGGGCTACCAGGTGTCCGGCTCGGATTTGAAAGAGTCGCCGGTCACCGAGCGCCTGAAGTCCTTTGGCGCGCAGATCTTTATCGGTCACCGCGCCGAGAACGCTGCCGAGGCTGACGTGCTGGTGGTGTCCAGCGCCGTGAACACCTCCAACCCGGAAGTGGCCACTGCTCTTGAGCGCCGCATTCCCGTGGTGCCACGCGCCGAGATGCTCGCCGAGCTGATGCGCTATCGCCACGGCATCGCCGTCGCCGGTACCCATGGCAAGACCACCACCACCAGCCTGATCGCCTCGGTGTTCGCCGCCGGTGGCCTGGACCCGACCTTCGTCATCGGTGGCCGCCTGAATGCAGCCGGTACCAATGCCCAGCTTGGTACCAGCCGCTACCTGATCGCCGAAGCCGATGAAAGCGACGCCAGTTTCCTGCACCTGCAACCGCTGGTCGCTGTGGTCACCAACATCGACGAAGATCACATGGCCACCTACGACGGTGACTTCAACAAGTTGAAGAAAACCTTCGTCGAGTTCCTGCACAACCTGCCGTTCTACGGTCTGGCCGTGCTCTGCCTGGACGACCCGGTGGTGCGTGAAATCCTGCCCCAGGTCAAGCGTCCGACCGTGACCTACGGCTTCAGCGAAGACGCCGACGTGCGCGCGATCAATGTGCGCCAGGAAGGCATGCAGACCTACTTCACCGTGCTGCGTCCCGACCGCGAGCCGCTGGATGTGTCGGTGAACATGCCGGGCAACCACAACGTATTGAATTCCCTGGCGACCATCTGTATCGCCTCCGACGAGGGCGTCAGCGATGAAGCCATCGTCGAGGGCCTGTCGCGCTTTGCCGGTGTCGGCCGACGCTTCCAGGTCTACGGCCAACTGTCGGTGGAAGGCGGTGACGTGATGCTGGTGGATGACTATGGTCACCACCCGACCGAAGTTGCCGCGGTGATCAAGGCCGTGCGCGGTGGCTGGCCGGAGCGTCGCCTGGTGATGGTCTACCAGCCGCACCGCTACAGCCGCACCCGCGATTTGTACGACGATTTCGTCAATGTGCTGGCCGATGCCAACGTGCTGCTGTTGATGGAGGTCTACCCGGCCGGTGAAGAACCGATCCCGGGCGCCGACAGCCGCAAGCTGTGCAACAGCATCCGCCAGCGCGGCCAGTTGGACCCTATCTACATCGAGCGCGGTGTGGACCTGGCACCGATCGTCAAGCCGCTGCTGCGTGCCGGCGATATCCTGCTGTGCCAGGGCGCCGGTGATATCGGCGGCCTTGCGCCTAAGTTGCTGGCGAGCCCGCTGTTTGCGGCCGCCAAGAAGGGGGCGTCGAAATGACCGCTGACTACGGCTCCCTGTTCTCCACCATCACGCCAGCCGACTTCGGCCGCGTGGCCGTGCTGTTCGGCGGCAAGAGCGCCGAGCGCGAAGTGTCGCTCAAGTCCGGCAACGCCGTGCTCGAAGCGCTGCAAAGTGCCGGCGTGAATGCGTTCGGGATCGACGTGGGCGATGACTTCCTCGCCCGCCTGCAGGCCGAGAAGATCGACCGTGCCTTCATCATCCTGCACGGCCGTGGCGGTGAAGACGGCAGCATGCAGGGCCTGTTGGAGTGTGCCGGTATCCCTTACACCGGCAGCGGCATCCTCGCTTCGGCACTGGCCATGGACAAGTTGCGCACCAAGCAGGTGTGGCACAGCCTGGGTATTCCCACCCCGCGTCACAGCGTTCTGTGCAGCGAAGACGATTGTATTTCTGCTGCCAAGGAACTGGGCCTGCCTTTGATCGTCAAACCTGCCCATGAAGGCTCCAGTATCGGCATGGCTAAAGTGAACTCGGCCGCCGAATTGATCGACGCATGGAAAGCGGCAAGTACCTACGATTCGCAAGTGTTGGTGGAACAGTGGATCCAGGGTCCCGAGTACACCATCGCCACCCTGCGTGGCCAGGTATTGCCGCCCATCGCATTGGGCACGCCCCACACCTTTTACGACTACGACGCCAAGTACCTGGCCTCCGATACCCAGTACCGGATCCCGTGCGGCCTTGACGCAACCAAAGAACAGGAATTGATGGACCTCACGGCGAAAGCCTGTGAGGCGTTGGGTATTGCCGGTTGGGCACGGGCAGACGTGATGCAGGATGACCAAGGGAATTTCTGGTTCCTGGAAGTCAACACCGCACCGGGCATGACCGACCACAGCCTGGTACCGATGGCCGCTCGCGCAGCCGGCCTGGATTTCCAGCAATTGGTGCTGGCGATTCTGGCCGCCAGCATTGAGCCAAGAGGCTAAGGACATGAAAGGCGCATCGCTTCGTCATCAGCCCCCACAAGCACCGAGCCGCAAGCCGGTGCCACGGGGTGCCAGTCGAATGGTGGCTAAAGAGCCGATGTCGGCGCGCCTGCCGAAAGCCAACTTTGGTTTCCTCAAGGCGCTGTTCTGGCCGGTGATGCTGGTGGTGCTGGGCTTCGGCACTTACGAGGGCGCGCAGCGTCTATTGCCCTATGCCGACCGGCCGATCACCAAGATCAGCGTACAGGGCGATTTGAGCTACATCAGCCAGCAAGCGGTGCAGCAGCGTATCGGCCCGTTCCTGGCGGCGAGCTTCTTCACCATTGACCTGGCGGGTATGCGCCGGGAGCTGGAACAGATGCCGTGGATCGCCCACGCCGAAGTCCGCCGCGTCTGGCCGGACCAGGTGACGATCCGCCTGGAAGAACAGCTCCCCGTGGCCCGTTGGGGCGATGAGGCACTGTTGAACAACCAGGGCCAGGCGTTCACTCCGCGTGAGCTGGCCAACTACGAGCACCTGCCGCAGCTGTTCGGGCCGCAGCGGGCGCAGCAGCAAGTGATGCAGCAGTACCAGGCCCTGAGCCAGATGCTGCGGCCAATGGGCTTCTCCATTGCACGCCTGGAACTGCGTGAACGGGGTAGCTGGTTTTTGACGACCGGGGCAGGCAGTTCCGGCCCGGGCATCCAGTTGTTGCTGGGACGCGACCGCTTGGTGGAAAAGATGCGCCGCTTCATCGCCATCTATGACAAGACCTTGAAAGAACAGATTACGAACATTGCGAGCGTCGACCTGCGTTACGCCAACGGCCTTGCCGTCGGCTGGCGTGAACCGGCTGCGCCCACGGCAGCGCAACCCGCTGTCGCGAAGAATTAAGAAGAGGCAGGACCCATGGCAAACGTGCAAAGCGGCAAAATGATCGTCGGTCTCGATATCGGCACCTCCAAGGTGGTGGCGCTGGTGGGCGAGGTCGGGGAAGACGGCACGATCGAAATCGTCGGTATTGGCACGCATCCGTCCCGTGGCCTGAAGAAGGGCGTGGTGGTCAACATCGAGTCCACCGTGCAATCGATCCAGCGCGCCATCGAAGAAGCGCAGCTGATGGCCGGTTGCCGGATTCACTCGGCGTTCGTCGGCGTGGCGGGCAACCATATCCGCAGCCTGAACTCCCACGGCATCGTGGCGATTCGCGACCGCGAAGTCAGCGCGGCCGACCTTGAGCGCGTCCTCGACGCCGCCCAGGCCGTGGCGATCCCGGCTGACCAGCGCGTGCTGCACACCCTGCCGCAGGACTACGTGATCGATAACCAGGAAGGCGTCCGCGAGCCACTGGGCATGTCGGGCGTACGTCTGGAAGCCAAGGTCCACGTGGTGACCTGTGCCGTCAACGCCGCGCAGAACATTGAAAAATGCGTGCGCCGCTGCGGCCTGGAAATCGACGACATCATTCTCGAGCAGCTTGCCTCCGCGTATTCGGTACTGACCGACGACGAAAAAGAGCTTGGCGTATGCCTGGTGGACATCGGCGGCGGCACCACCGACATCGCGATCTTCACCGAGGGTGCTATTCGTCACACCGCCGTGATCCCGATTGCCGGCGACCAGGTGACCAACGACATCGCCATGGCGCTGCGTACACCGACCCAGTACGCCGAAGAAATCAAGATCCGCTACGCCTGCGCCCTGGCCAAGCTGGCCGGTGCCGGTGAAACCATCAAGGTGCCGAGCGTGGGCGACCGTCCACCGCGTGAGCTGTCGCGCCAGGCCCTGGCCGAAGTGGTCGAGCCGCGCTACGACGAGCTGTTCACCCTGATCCAGGCTGAACTGCGTCGCAGCGGCTACGAAGATTTGATCCCGGCCGGCATCGTGCTGACCGGTGGCACCTCGAAGATGGAAGGCGCGGTCGAACTGGCCGAGGAAATCTTCCACATGCCGGTCCGCCTGGGTGTTCCCCATGGCGTCAAAGGCCTGGGCGACGTGGTGCGCAACCCGATTTATTCCACCGGTGTGGGCTTGCTGTTGTACGGGCTGCAAAAGCAGACCGACGGCATTTCCCTGTCGGGCCCAAGCAACCGTGACAGCTACCGCAGCGACGACGAGGCCAAGGCGCCGTTGTTCGAGCGGTTGCAGGCTTGGGTTAAAGGCAATTTCTAAAGATTTACCGCAACACCGTTTCAAGTAGTAGGCGAAAAAACTAGAGAAAACGAAAGGAGAGGGAACATGTTCGAACTCGTAGACAACATCCCCGCCAGCCCGGTCATCAAAGTGATCGGTGTCGGCGGTGGCGGCGGCAACGCTGTCAACCATATGGTCAAGAGCAACATTGAAGGCGTTGAATTCATCTGCGCCAACACTGACGCCCAGGCGCTGAAAAGCATCGGCGCGCGGACCATCCTGCAATTGGGCACAGCCGTGACCAAGGGCCTCGGCGCCGGCGCCAATCCGGAAGTCGGCCGTCAAGCCGCCCTGGAAGACCGCGAGCGTATTGCCGAAGTGCTGCAGGGCACCAACATGGTGTTCATCACCACGGGCATGGGTGGCGGTACCGGTACCGGTGCAGCGCCGATCATTGCCGAAGTGGCCAAGGAAATGGGGATTCTGACGGTTGCGGTCGTGACCCGTCCGTTCCCGTTCGAAGGCCGCAAGCGCATGCAGATCGCCGACGAAGGTATCCGTCTGCTGTCTGAAAGCGTCGACTCGTTGATCACCATTCCCAACGAGAAGCTGCTGACCATCCTGGGCAAGGACGCGAGCCTGCTGTCCGCGTTCGCCAAGGCTGACGATGTACTGGCCGGTGCCGTTCGCGGTATCTCCGACATCATCAAGCGCCCGGGCATGATCAACGTCGACTTTGCCGACGTCCGTACTGTCATGAGCGAAATGGGCATGGCGATGATGGGCACTGGCTGCGCCAGCGGTCCGAACCGTGCACGCGAAGCCACTGAAGCGGCCATCCGCAACCCGTTGCTGGAAGACGTGAACCTGCAAGGCGCACGCGGCATCCTGGTGAATATCACCGCCGGTCCTGACCTGTCCCTGGGTGAGTACTCCGACGTGGGTAGCATCATCGAAGCCTTCGCTTCCGAGCACGCCATGGTCAAGGTCGGTACCGTTATCGACCCGGACATGCGCGACGAGCTGCACGTGACCGTGGTTGCCACCGGCCTGGGCGCGAAAATCGAGAAGCCTGTGAAGGTCATCGACAACACCCTGCATAACAGCCAGGCCAGCCACGCGAGCCAAGCGGCTGCCGCTCCAGCGCCTTCGCGCCAGGAACTGCCGTCGGTGAACTACCGTGACCTGGATCGTCCGACCGTGATGCGCAACCAGGCTCAGGCCGGTGCTGCGGCGTCCCGTAGCCCGAATCCGCAAGATGATCTGGACTATCTGGACATCCCGGCATTCCTGCGTCGTCAGGCCGATTAATGGAATGTATCAGGGCTATGAAGGTGATTGGTGTTCAGCAAAGGTCTGGTCTGCTATTATCGCCAGCCTTTGTTGATACCAGTTCGCAATTTGCGCTGAAGCGGTCCAAGCCATGATTAAACAACGCACCCTGAAGAATATTATTCGTGCCACAGGTGTAGGTCTGCACTCCGGGGAGAAGGTATACCTGACCCTCAAGCCTGCACCTGTCGACACCGGCATCGTGTTTGTGCGTGCCGACCTGGACCCTGTGGTGCAGATTCCTGCTCGCGCGGAAAATGTTGGCGAAACCACGATGTCGACCACGTTGGTCAACGGTGACGTCAAAGTGGACACGGTGGAGCACTTGCTCTCGGCCATGGCCGGTTTGGGCATCGATAACGCCTACGTCGAGCTCTCCGCGTCCGAAGTCCCGATCATGGATGGCAGCGCTGGACCCTTCGTATTCTTGATTCAATCTGCCGGCCTGGAAGAACAGGACGCAGCCAAGAAGTTCATACGCATTCTGCGGGAAGTGACAGTAGAAGACGGCGACAAGCGCGCCACCTTCGTCCCGTTCGAAGGCTTTAAAGTGAGCTTTGAGATCGATTTCGATCACCCGGTATTCCGTGACCGCACCCAGAGTGCAAGCGTGGATTTTTCCAGCACTTCGTTCGTAAAAGAAGTCAGCCGCGCCCGTACCTTTGGTTTCATGAGTGACATCGAGTACCTGCGCAAGCACAACCTCGCACTCGGCGGCAGCGTTGAAAATGCCATTGTGGTCGACGCGGATGGTGTACTGAACGAAGACGGCCTTCGCTATGAAGACGAATTCGTGAAGCACAAGATCCTCGATGCAATCGGTGACCTCTACCTGCTGGGCAATAGCCTGATAGGCGAGTTCAAAGGCTTCAAGTCGGGCCACGCCCTTAACAACCAGCTGCTGCGCAAGTTGATTGAGCAGACAGACGCTTGGGAAGTCGTGACCTTCGAAGATGCCAGCACCGCACCGATCTCTTACATGCGTCCCGTTGCGGCGGTGTAAGTAACAACTCTCTTTCTTTAGTTTTTAAAGGCTGCCTTCGGGTGGCCTTTTTTTATGTGCCTGTGGCGCGCCTCCCTCGTTCCCATGCGCAGCGTGGGGGCGATCATCACCCCTCACTGGCATCCACAATCCGATTGCGCCCCGTGTGCTTGGCCTCATACAACGCGCGGTCCGCACTGAGCAGCAAGGCCTCCAGGGACATCCGGCTGCGCTTGTCCCGGGTGCTCATGCCGATGCTCGCCGTGATCGGCTGCTCATCCCCCGCCACCCGCGGCAAATGTTCGATGCTGCTGCGGATATGCTCGGCGATGACCCACGCGCCCTTGGCGTCCGTATTGGGCAGTACAACCGCGAACTCCTCGCCGCCGTAACGCGCCGCGAGGTCGGCAGGACGGCGGATATTGCTGTTGATCACCTGGGCCACCGTACGCAGTGCTGCATCGCCACCATGATGGCCGTGGCGGTCGTTGAAGGCTTTGAAGTGGTCCACGTCGATCATCAGCACGGTCAGTGGTTCGAGCGAACGTTGCGCGCGGTCCCATTCAAGGCGCAGGCGTTCGTCGAGGATGCGGCGGTTGGCCAGGCCGGTCAGGGCGTCGGTGGCTGCCAGTTCTGACAGTACGCGCTCTGCGCGATAACGGCGGCGCAGTTCCCGGCGCAGCATCCAGGTCAGCCATAACAAGCCGATACACAGGATGCCCGTGGCGCCACTGGTCAGCAGTGCGGCGCGCTTCCAGGGGGCGAATACATCTTCACTGGACAGGGCTACTACCACGATCAGCGGCAGGTCTCCGACATTGGTGAAGGTGTACAGGCGCTCCTTGCCGCTGATGGCAGAGATGGCCTGGAAGCTGCCACTGCCTTCGCGCAGCATGCGCTTGAAGTTAGGACGTTCGCTCAGGTCCTTGTCGATCATGTCGCGCTCCAGCAGCGGTTGCTGGGCGAGCAAAATGCCTCGGTTGCTCAGCAGGTTGACGCTGCTGCCGTTGCCGATGGTGAGCGTACTGAAAAGCTGATCGAAGTACGCCAGGCGCATGGTTGCGACGGCAACGCCGGCAAATTCACCATTGGGGCCTGATACGCGCCGACTGAACGCCATGCGCCAGACCTGGTCGCAATCGCAGTGGATCTTGAACGGTCGGCTGATGAACAAACCGGCCTGGGCGTCTTTGGCATGCACCTGGAAGTAATCGCGGCTGGCAAAGTTGCGCGGGGTGGGCTGCAGGGTAGAAGAGTCCGCGATCACTGCGCCATCTGCGTCCAGCAACAGGACTTCGCCTTTGAACGGCGCAGCGGTAGACAACTCAAACTGCACCAGGTGCTGGATATTCGCCGTAACCTGGGACAGGTCATCGCGTTGCCTGGCAGCAATCAACCCCTTGAGGGCCAGGTCGTAGAGTTCGACGTTGCGCAGCACGTCGGCATTGATCAACTGCGCAATATTGGTGGTTGAGCGCTTAGCGGCCTGCAGGGTGCTGGCGTGTTCGCGGATCAGCAACGCTGCGACGATGACCACGATCAAGACAACAGTGATACCGCTGCCCAAAACCATTAACAGTTCTGGGCGTGCGGGCAGGATACGGACATGGCGTTGGCTCATCGGGCAGACTTCAGCGATGTGGATGCTGGCAGTTTAGTTCTACCCGATGAAAATTAAATACTCGGTTAAAAAGAAAGATCTACGCGTTAGAACACGTTGATCGGGTAGTCGACGATCACCCGGTATTCATCCACATCCCGGTCTACCGCCGAGTAGCCATGACTGCCGCGATTGGTCGCCCATTGCAGGCGCACCGCCAAATCCTTGGCCTTGCCACCCTGCACCACATACTTCAAATCGATATCCCGTTCCCAGTGCTTGGCGTCCTTGCCGTCAGCGCTGTACCAGGCACTGTAGCCACGGCTTTGCGGGTCGACTTTGGTCAGATCGGTCTTACCGCTGATGTAGGACACCGCCGAGGTAAGGCCAGGCATGCCGAGGCCGGCGAAGTCGTAGGCGTACTTGAGCTTCCATGAGCGCTCATTGGGACCGTTGAAGTCCGAGTATTGCTGGGAGTTGTCCAGGTACACGCTGTCGCCTTGGCTGATGTAGTCGAACGGCGTGTTGCCGTTGACCCGCTGGTAGGCGGCGGTGACGCTGTGGTGACCCACGCCGACGGTGAAGTGCAGGCTGTAGGTGTTGTTGTCGATATCCCCGAGCAGCGACTGGCCGGTGTCCTGGGTGTGGTAGTAGTGCAGGCCCGGGTTGAGGCTGACCAGGTCGTTCAGCGCGTAGGTGTAGTCCAGGTCGTAGTAGTACTGGTGCCACACGTCCTTGAGTTCGGAAGCGTACAGGTTGCTGGTCACTCCCGGGATGCCGCTGAACGACACGCCCGCCCAATTCATGTGCTGGCTGTCAGCGTTGCTCGGCAATGCGCCATAGCTGGTGCCGATGCGTCGGTGGCCGCTCTGGTTGTAGAGCTTGGTGAAGCTGGCCTGGCCGCCTTCGAGCATCCAGCCGTCGAAACTGTGGTTGCTCAGGCTCACGCCACGGAAAGTCTGCGGCAGCATGCGCGTCATGCCGCCGGCGATCACCGGGTTGTTGAGGAACAGGTCGCCGGCCTTCAACTCGGTATCGAAGGCGCGCATCTTCAAGGTGCCCCCTGCGGTGGAAAACGAACCGGGCGCTTTGCCGCTGCCGTCAGTGCTGCCGTAGGGAAGGATGCTGGAACCGTCGGTGCCGCCACCGCCGTCGAGCTTGAGGCCGAGCATGGCGTGGGCGTCCAGGCCGAAGCCGACGGTGCCCTGGGTGTAGCCGGACTCGAAGGTGCCTATAAAACCCTGGCCCCATTCCTTGCTGTCATCGGTGTGGATGTCGCGACGGTCGCGGTTCATGTAGTAGTTGCGGGTGTTGATGTTGAGGTGCGAGCCTTCGACGAATCCGTCGGCGGGGGTGGTGTCTGCCGCGTGGGCAAGGGGAACGATCGTTGCTGCAATCGCGAGGAATAACGGGGTGAACGTCAGCGAGTTCTTCACCGGTGGAGCTCCTTTGGTCAATCGAAAACGGCCAGTGTCGTGGGGGTGTGCCTGGCCTTTTTTTACCGCAAAAAAAAGCCGCTGAAGTCAGCGGCTTTAAGACAGATTCCCAGTGTAGAGCCCTGGAAATAAGTCGAGGGAAATTCGGGTAAGCGGGTCAGCTGCCTTTGCCGTCGCGCTCATCGATGCGTCAAATTAACGCAGGCGAGCGCTGCGATACAGAGTGTAACAAGATAATGACTGTTGCCAAAACAGCAACAGTGATGCTGGGGCGATGGGGGAGATGTCTAGACCGGCAGAGTGATGCCAAAGGTATTGCCGCTGACATCGCTACGCACGAACACATCGCCGCCATGCATCAGCGCAATCGCCTTGACGATCGCCAGCCCCAAACCGTGATTCGCCCCGCTGTTACTGCGCGACGCATCCACCCGATAGAAACGTTCGAACAGCCGGGGCAGGTGTTCGCTGGCAATCACATCGCCAGGGTTGGTCACGCCGATTGCTACCTGATGCTCCAGCACGTCGATGTTCACGTCGATCACCTGCCCGGGCGCGGTGTGCTGCACCGCATTGCTCAGCAGGTTGATCAGCGCGCGGCGCAGGTGGGCTTTTTCGATCTGTACCTGGGCGTCGCCGTGGACCTGCACCCGGACCTGGGCGTCTTCGAGGATGAAGTCCAGGTAGTCGAGGGTGGTGGCTACCTCGTCGGCCAATGAGCTTTCAATCAGCTTGGTGGCCTTGCTGCCCTGGTCGGCGCTGGCGAGGAACAACATGTCGTTGATGATCGAGCGCAGGCGTTCCAATTCCTCGAGGTTGGATTGCAGCACCTCGAAATAATGCTCGGCCGAACGCCCGCGCGTCAGGGCGACCTGGGTCTGGCCGATCAGGTTGGTGAGCGGTGAGCGCAGTTCGTGGGCGACGTCGGCGTTGAACGACTCCAGGCGCGAGTAGGCCTGTTCCACGCGGTCCAGTGTGGAGTTGAACGAGTTGACGAACTGGCTCAGCTCCGGCGGCAGCGGTGACAGTTGCAGGCGCCCGGAGAGCTTCGGCGGCGCCAGCTTCTGTGCTTCATCCGAGAGTTTGCCCAGCGGCTTGAGGCCAATGCGCGACACCCAGAACCCCAGCAGCGCCGCCAGCGCCACGCCGACCAGCGCCAGGCTGACCAGTGCCACCAGCAGATGGTGCTGGGTCGCGCGGAAGTTCTCAGTGTCGATGGCGATCATGAAACGCAGCGGCGGGCGTTGGTCCTTGGCCGGGAACTGGCTCACCAGCACTTTGAACGGGTATTCGCGCCCCGGCAGGTGCAGGTCGCGCTTGCCCGTCGGGCCTTCGGCGAAGGTGCGGATCCGCGCATCGGGGTTGCCGTACTCGTAGTTCGGATCGCTGCTGACGACCCAGAAGCGGATACGCTTGTCTTCCTCACCCAATAATTTGAGCTTGGCTTGAATCTTCACCCAATGGTCCGGCGTGCCGAAGCGGTTCACAGAGGATTCCAACACGCTGTAGCGCGCATCCAGCTCCGCCCCTGGCAGCAAGCCCAGGCTGCGATCCACCTGCTGATACAGCGCGCCGCCGATCAACAGGAATATCAGCGCCGCCACCAGGGTGAACATGCTGCTGAGGCGCAGCGCAATGGAATTAGCCGACACTGCGATTCTCCAGCACATAACCCATGCCGCGAATGGTGTGCAGCAGCTTGTGTTCGAACGGCCCGTCAAGCTTGGCGCGCAGGCGCTTGATCGCCACTTCCACGACGTTGGCGTCACTGTCGAAATTGATGTCCCAGACCATTTCTGCAATCGAGGTCTTGGAGAGGATCTCGCCCTGGCGCCGCGCCAATACGCTGAGCAGCGAGAACTCCTTGGCGGTCAGGTCCAGGCGCACACCATTGCGGCTGGCCTTGCGGCTGATCAGGTCGATCCACAGGTCGGCAACGGTCACTTGCACCGGCTCGTGGCCGCCGCTGCGGCGGGTCAGGGCTTGCAGGCGCGCCACCAGTTCGAGGAAGGAAAACGGTTTGCCAAGATAATCGTCGGCGCCTTCGCGCAGGCCGCGGATACGGTCTTCCACGCGCTCGCGGGCGGTCAGCATGATCACCGGTGTCTGTTTGCGCGCACGCAACGCCCTCAGCACGCCAAAGCCATCGAGGCCGGGCAGCATCACGTCGAGCACGATCACCGCGTAATCGTTCTCCAGCGCCAGGTGCAGGCCCTCGACGCCCTCGCGCGCCACATCGACGGCGTAGCCTTGCTCCGTCAGGCCTCGGTGCAGGTAATCGGCGGTTTTTTCTTCATCTTCAACAATCAGTACGCGCATGAGCCTTTTGCTCCAGGGCGGTGCCTTGGCCTCAGTGTGTGGTCGCCAGCTCGGCACCTGGCTTGGGCCGGTGGAAAAATTTCTCAAGGTACAAGTATATGACCGGTGTGGTGAACAGCGTCAGCGCCTGGCTCACCAGCAAGCCGCCGACCACCGCGATGCCCAGGGGCTGGCGCATTTCCGCGCCAGGGCCAGCGCCGAGCATCAACGGTACCGCGCCCAGCAGAGCGGCGAGGGTGGTCATGATGATCGGCCGGAACCGCGTGATGCAGGCTTCATAGATTGCCTCTTCCGGCGGCAGCCCGCGTACCCGCTGGGCGTCCAGGGCGAAGTCGATCATCAGGATGCCGTTCTTCTTCACGATGCCGATCAGCAGCACCAGGCCGATCAGCGCCATGATCGAAAAGTCCTGGCCCATCAGCGACAGCATGATCAGCGCGCCCAGCCCCGCCGAGGGCAAGGTGGAGATAATCGTCAGCGGGTGCACGAAGCTCTCATACAACACACCCAGAATGATGTAGACAGCCACCAGCGCCGCGAGGATCAGCCAGGGCTGGCTGGCCAGCGAACTCTGGAACGCCTGTGCCGCGCCCTGGAAGTTGCCGATGATGGTGGTCGGCATGCCGATTTCATTCTTGGCCTGGTTGAGCATGATCACCGCGTCACCCAGCGCCACACCGGGTGCCAGGTTGAACGACAGGTTGGCGGCGGGGAACATGCCGTCATGGCTGATGGACAAGGGCCCCACGGTCGGCGCGTCGACCTTGGCCACTGCCGACAACGGCACCATCTCATTGGTCAGTGGCGAGCGCAGGTAGAAGTAGTTCAGGCTTTCGGCCTTGCCGCGCTGTTGACTGTCCAGCTCCAGCACCACCTGGTATTGGTTGATCTCGGTCTGGAACTCGTTGATCTGGCGCTGGCCGAAGGCGTCGTAGAGCGCCTGGTCGACATCGGTGGCGGTCAGCCCAAAGCGCGCGGCGGCCTGGCGGTCGATGCTGATATGGGTGATGCTGCCGCCCAGTTGCAGGTCGTTGGACAGGTCGCGAAACGCCGGGTTGGCGCGCAGTTTTTCGGTCAGGCGCTGGGTCCAGGTGTTGAGTGTCGGGCCGTCGTTGCTCTTGAGTACGTACTGGTACTGGGCGCGGCTGGGGCCGGAGCTGAGGTTGATGTCCTGCCCCGCGCGCAGGTACAGCACGATGCCCGGCACTTTCGCCAGCTTGGGCCGGATGCGGTCGATGAACTGGCTGGCGGACACGTCGCGATCGCCGCGGTCTTTCAAGGCGATCCAGAAGCGCCCGTTGGCGATGGTCTGGTTGCTGCCGGTCACGCCCACCGAGTGGGAAAACGCCTGCACCGCCGGGTCATCCTTGACGATCTCAGCCAGGGCCTTGTGCTTGGCGACCATGTCCGGGTATGACACATCGGCCGCCGCTTCGCTGGTGCCGAGCACAAAACCGGTGTCCTGTACCGGAAAGAAGCCCTTGGGGATAAACACGTAGCCGGCCACGGCCAGGGCCAGGGTCACCACGAATAGCGCGGCCATGCTGCGCTGATGGGCCAGCGCGCGGCGCAGGTTGCGCGCATAGCCGGCCAGCAGGCGTTCGCTGAAGCCGGGTTTGTCGTGGGCCGGATGGGTCGGGGCGCGCATGAACAGCGCGGCCAATGTCGGTGCCAGGGTCAAGGAGACCACCACCGAAATCAGGATGGTCGAAGTGGCCGTCAGCGCGAATTCCTTGAACAGCCGTCCGACCACACCGCCCATGAACAGCAGCGGAATAAACGCCGCCACCAGCGAGAAGCTGATGGACACCACGGTAAAGCCAATCTCGCCGGCGCCCTTGATCGCCGCTTCGCGCTTGTCGAGCCCCGCTTCGAGGTGGCGGTGAATGTTTTCCACCACCACGATGGCATCGTCGACCACAAAGCCCACGGCGATCACGATCGCCACCAGGGTGAGGTTGTTCAGGCTGAAGCCCATCAGGTACATCAGGGCAAAACTGGCGACCAGCGACACGCCGAGCACGCTGGACACAATCAGCGTCGCCGACAACTGGCGCAGGAACAGCGCCATCACCGCCACCACCAGCAGGATGGCGATCAGCAGGGTGACTTCCACTTCATGCAGGGACGCGCGGATGGTCTTGGTGCGGTCGGTCAACACGCTGACCTGCACCGAAGCCGGCAGCATGCCTTGCAGGCGCGGCAGTTCGGCCTGGATGCGGTCCACCGTCTCGACAATGTTGGCGCCGGGCTGGCGCGAGATCACCAGGTTGACGCCCGGAGTGTCGCCGGACCAGGCCTGCACGTAGGCGTTTTCCGAACCGTTGATGACTTTGGCGATATCGCGCAGTTGAACGGGGGCGCCATCCTTGTAGGACACGATCAGTCGGGCGTAGTCCTCCGGGTGAAACAGTTGGTCGTTGGTCGACAGGGTCGACACGCTGTTCTCGCCGTAGATCGCACCCTTGGCCAGGTTGAGGCTCGATTGCTGGATGGCCAGGCGGATATCGGCCAGGGTCAGGCCGATGGCCGCGAGTTTGTCGGGGGAAGCCTGCACGCGGATCGCCGGGCGCTGCTGGCCGGTAATGTTGATCTGGCCGACGCCGTCGATCTGGCTGATCTGCCGCGCCAGCAGGGTTTCCACATAGTCACTCAGCTCGGTGCTGGGCATGCTGTCGGAGCTGACACTGAGGATCAGTACCGGGCTGTCCGCCGGGTTGACCTTCTTCCAGGTGGGCAGGCTTGGCATGTCGCTGGGCAGCTTGCCGGATGCGGTGTTGATCGCTGCCTGCACTTCCTGCGCGGCGGTGTCGATGCTCTTGTCGAGGGTGAATTGCAGGGTCAACAGGCTTGAGCCCAAGGCACTGCTGGAGGTCATCTGGGTCATGCCGGGGATGGCGCTGAACTGCACTTCCAGCGGCGTCGCTACCGAGGAGGCCATGGTGTCCGGGCTGGCGCCAGGCAGTTGTGCGGTGACCTGGATCGTCGGAAATTCCGCCTCCGGCAGTGGCGCGATGGCCAGGCGCGGAAAGGCAATGACCCCGAGCAGCACCAGGGCGAAGGTCAGCAGCAGGGTGGCGACCGGGTGGTCGACGCACCAGGCCGAGGGCGACCGGCTGCCGTTCATGGCTGCACCTTGGCATCGACGGTCTGGATCACCTGCGGGGGCTCCTTGAGCACCTCCACCTGGGCACCGGCCTTGAGCCGCGACTGGCCATCACTGACCAGCACGTCACCGGCCTGCACACCCTTGATGATGTTGACGTCGCTGTTCTGATAGGTGACTTGCACCGGCACCACGTCGACCTTGTCACCGTTGACCCGGTACACGAAGTGCGAATCCAGGCCGCGTTGCACCACGGTCGGCGGCACCACCAAGGCATTTTTGTCGAGGGCGGTCTGGATCTTGATGGTCACCAGTTGTCCCGGCCACAGGCGTTGCGAGGCGTTGTTGAACTCGGCCTTGGCGCGCAGGGTGCCGGTGGTGGAGCTGATCTGGTTATCGATCAGGCTCAAGTGGCCTTCGCCGAGCAGGTCGCCGGTCTGGCCGTCGGTGTCGGCACCCAGGTAGGCGTCGACGCTGGCCTTGGCAGGCGCGGCGATCAGGCCTTGCAGGGTCGGCAGCATCTGTTGCGGCAAAGAGAACTCAACGGCAATCGGGTCGATCTGGGTCACGGAGAACAGGCCCTGGGTATCGCTGGTGCGCAGGAAGTTGCCTTCATCCACATTGCGAATACCGACGCGGCCACTGACCGGTGAGCGAATCTGGGTGTAGGACAGCTGGACCTGGGCTGCATCGATGGCGGCCTGGTTACCTTGGACGGTAGCCTTGAGTTGGTTGACCAGGGCTTGTTGCTGGTCGTAGGTCTGCTTGGACACGCCGTCGTCGACGCTCAATTCCTTGTAGCGCTTGAGGTTGACCAGCGCCACCTGCAACTGCGCCTGGCTCTCGCCCAGTTGCGCCCTGGCCTGGTCGAGGCTGGCGCGGATCGAGCGATCATCGATTCTGGCCAGCAAGTCGCCGGCCTTGACCCACTGGCCTTCCTTGACCGGCAATTGGGTGAGAATGCCGTCGACCTGCGGGCGAATGACCACACTGTGCAGGGACAGCACCGTGCCGATGCCGCTGACAAAGCGTGGAATGTCCTGCTGCGCTACGCTCACCACCCGCACCGGGATCGCGGTGGGTGCCGCCAGTCTGGCCTTGGCTGGCCGGGTCAGCGCCCAGGCTGCAACCGCCACGACCACGAGGACACCCACGATCAGGGCAGTTTTTCGTTGAATGTGCATGGGTGAGGCGCCGGGGCAAAGGATGGGGAGAGTGAGCGGTCTTTATAGCCCTTCAACCCGGTCAGCACGGTGACGGCTAACTGACAGCGCTGTCAGCAAACTCCGACCATTCGTACCGGTGGTGGTTAAAGATCTGAAGCTCGCAGGTATACTGCGCGCCAGTGTGGCCCGCAAGCCGGCCCCGCATCATTTTTTGCACGCCCCGGAGCTTTCATGACTTCCCCGACACAACCCCCTGTTGAAGCGACCGACATCGTCGATCCGGCCAGCGCCGAAGGCGTTGAAAAAGCCGAGATCCCGGCGTTCAAGTTTCCGTTCAAGCCGGGTGAGTTGGCTGGGGCCAGGAATGCGGCCCAACCGTGGTACAAAAACGGCGCCAAGAACGGCCATACCAAGTCGCCAGGCATGGCACCGCCGGGTACTCGTCGTTCGATGGGTAAACGCTGAGATTAACAAGTCGCACATCGTGTCGATTATTGCCTACAGCCTCTGCTGAAATTTCTGATTGTAGGCCTACGACCGTTTCTTGAAAGCTTGCACAGCCTTTGCTCTGCCCCTGTGATTTCAGGGGGAAGCAGGGCGATGCTGGTCTTTCCGGAAAAGGACGTCTCCCTTGGCTCTGATACACATCTGTGTAGTGTTTGCCCTGTTGCTTGCGGCGGATGTCTCTGCGGCCGATGATCCACCGCTGCGTGAAATCCGTTTCGCCGTTGCTGCACAGTTCCCCCCGTTCCAGAGCCGCGACCCGCAAGGGCAGTTGGTCGGCTTGAATATCGAGTTGGGCAACGCCCTGTGCGTGCAGTTGAATGCACGCTGCATCTGGGTCGACCAGGTGCTTGCCGAAGATTTCATCTCCCTTGAAGCCAGGAAATTCGACGCGATCATGGGGATGGCGCCGACGTCGCAACGGCAACGCTGGGTGGGCTTCACCGATAACCTCTACCCCTTCACCACGCGCCTGGTGGCCCGTCGCATGTCCAACTTGCAGCCGCGGGTAAAGTCGCTCAAGGGCAAGCGTGTCGGCGTGTTGCTGGGAAGTAACCGTGAGGCTTTTGCCCGCTCGATGTGGGCGCCAAATGGCGTCATCGTCAAGAGCTTCTGGCTCAACAATGAATTAGTCAGCAGCCTTAAAGCCGGCGAGATTGATGCGACCCTGCAAGGCACGGTAGAAATTCGTGAAGCCTTGCTCGACACCGAAGACGGCCACGATTTCGACTTCGTCGGCCCTGCCATTTCGTCCGAGCTTTTGGGCGATGGTGTGGCCATCGCAGTGCGCAAACCTGACACCGCATTGCGCAACGAACTCAACTGCGCCCTTGAACAACTGAAGCAGAGCGGCGAGTACCAGCGGATCATCCAGCCCTACCGCCTTGACGCCGTTCCTGCCGAGCACTGATCGACCGCCGCACGAGGCGGCCTTTAAGGTCTACGCCGCCCGCAGCGAGATAAACGCATAGTTGGCCGGCACCTCGGTGGCAATCTGCGCCCCGGCATCCAGCATCTGCTCGGCGATGTCCATCCCCGAGACATGAAACACCCACTCACTGGCCACGGACGGCTGGTCCACCGCCAGCTCAATCGCCTGGGCAAACGCGCTCATGTCCGGCAGGTACGCGGTAAATCCATCCCCCTTGAGCGCCGTGGTGCGAATGCCGAGCAAGGCGCACACCGCCTCTTTGGTCTGCACGTCGTCTCGGTCGGCCTGGCGCGAGCGTTGGATCAGCTCCACCAGTTCCTGGTCCATCAATTCACCCCCGACGATCAACGCCGGGCCCTGTTCCCAGGATTCCGGCGGGCAATCCTTGGCGGCGGGGTTGAGCGGGATATGGGGGTTGATCTCCATCGGGTAGATGCGGCACACCAACGGGCGGCGCTCGTAGATGCGGCATAGGTTGTCTGCGTCAAGATTCCGGCAGCGCCCGGCGTTGTAGGCGGCAAAGGTGATTGCCACAAACGCCTCGGTGTTGCCGCTGGGCACCACCACCGAACGGCGCTCGGCATGTTCGCGCTGCTGCTGAGGCAG
Organism: Pseudomonas sp. CFBP13509; assembly: GCF_005233485.1. Classification (NCBI taxonomy): domain Bacteria; kingdom Pseudomonadati; phylum Pseudomonadota; class Gammaproteobacteria; order Pseudomonadales; family Pseudomonadaceae; genus Pseudomonas; species Pseudomonas sp. CFBP13509. The sequence continues at coordinate 652,811 of NZ_QGAA01000001.1, read as the reverse complement.
GCCCAGGCCATTGCTCAGGAAACCCTCCACCAGAACGATGACGTTACCGCCGTCAGCCGCCCATTGGCGGGCTTCCTGGAGGGTCAGGGGGACGTGGTGATCGCTGCAGCATTTGCCGCAACCGACGCAGGAAAAATGGGTGTTCATGGCGGATCTGTCACCAGGCTAGGTCAGAGGGCACACAGGAACAGTGACGGGTTTTTACCTCTATCCACCGTTGTGCTGCTCTGGAAGCAAGTTATGCGCCAGCGCCTGTCAGTCCTCGGCGACCACATCCCGCAGCACAAAGACCATGCCCGCGCTTTCGTACAGTTGCCGGGCGCGCCGGTTGCTCTCCAGTACCTTGAGGTCGACATAGGGTTCGCCACGCTGCTTGAACACCTGGAAGCAGTGCAGCAGCAACGCGCGGCCCAAGCCTTGGCCTTGAGCGCAAGGATGCACGGACAGGTTCTTGATAAACGCGCTGGTCCAGCACTGCGCCACGCCGAGAATGCCATCGCCATTGCTGGCCACCAGGCACAGCGTGGGATCGAATTCGGCGTCGCTGACAAACAGATGCTGCCAGGCGTGCAGATGAGGAACGCGGCCTCCCCCTTGCTCCTGGGTCATGCGCAGCACCGCATGGATCGCCGGGGCCAGCTCGTCGCGGTAGTGATCCAACTGCGTATGGGCCGGCCATTGAGGTGCAGGCAGGCTGCCGGTGAGGTCGCGGCGCAGCAGTTGGAAATGCTCCGCCACCGGTTACAGCCCCTGTTGCGCCACGGTCTGGGCGGCGACCACCAGGCATTTGGTCAGTTCGGGCGAGGAGAACTTGGTCAGCACCGCGTTGGCACCGGCCAGGCGCGCCTTTTCGCTGTTCATCGCGCTGTCCAGGGAGGTATGCAGCAGCACGTAGAGATCCTGGAAGTCCGGGGTTTCACGCAGGGTGCGGGTCAGGGCATAACCGTCCATTTCGGACATCTCGATGTCCGACACCACCACATTGATCTGCGCGGCGGTGCCTTGCAGCTCCAGCAGCACATCGATGGCTTCCTTGGCGCTGCGTGCGGTGTGGCAGGTCAGGCCAAGGTTGCGCAGGGTGTGTACCGACTGCTGCAGGGCGACCTGGCTGTCATCCACCACCAGGATCCGCGCATTGCCGAGCACTTCCGCCTCTTCCATGGTCAGGTCGGTAGGCGCCGCTTCAATCGGCGCCGGGGCGATGCCGTGGATGACTTTTTCGATGTCCAGCACCTGCACCAGGCCGCCTTCCACTTGGGTTACCCCGGTGATAAACGCGCGGTTGCCGCCGGAGCCGTAGGGCGGTGGACGAATATCGGTGGTCAGGCAGTGCACGATCTTGCTGACGGCCTGCACATGCAGGCCCTGCTTGGAACGGCTCACGTCGGTGACGATCAGGCAGCCTCCGTTCGGGTCTTCCAGGGGCATTTCCCCCAGGGCGCGACTCAGGTCGATCACCGCCAACGAATTGCCACGCAGGGTGGCGATGCCTTTGACGTGGGGATGAGACTCCGGCAGCTTGGTCAGCGGCGGGCAAGGGATGATCTCGCTGACTTTCAGCAGGTTGATGGCCATCAGCTTGCCGCTGCGCAAGGTAAAGAGCAGAAGCGAGAGTGAGTCTGCGCGGGCTTTGGTGGTGGACATAAAAACCTTCTGTGGATCAGGGATGACGAACTTCTATTGAAGGTTATCGACTCGGGAGAGCCAGGCTTTAACCCGATTTTTTGTCGGGCTGGGCCCGTGTCAGCCCTTCCACACCTGCGGGTTCACCAGGTCCTGCGGGCGCTGGCCCAGCAGGGCGCTGCGCAGGTTGTCCAGCGCGCGGTTGGCCATGGCTTCGCGGGTTTCATGGGTCGCCGAACCGATATGCGGCAGGGTCACCGCGTTGCTCAGTTGGAACAGCGGCGACTCGGCCAACGGCTCCTGCTCATACACATCCAGCCCGGCACCGCGAATGGTCTGGTTTTGCAGGGCCTGGATCAGCGCCGGTTCGTCGACCACCGGACCACGGGAGATATTGATCAGAATCGCGCTGGACTTCATCAGACCCAACTCACGGGTGCTGATCAGGTGGCGGGTCTTGTCGCTCAACGGCACCACCAGGCAGACGAAATCCGCCTCGGCCAGCAACTGGTCGAGGCTGCGCAATTGCGCGCCCAGTTCCTGTTCCAGCTTGGTCTTGCGGCTGTTGCCGCTGTACAGGATCGGCATATTGAAGCCCAGGCGCCCACGCCGGGCCACGGCCGCGCCGATATTGCCCATGCCAACGATACCGAGGGTCTTGCCATGCACGTCACAGCCGAACAGCGGCGCGCCGACGCTGGCTTTCCATTGGCCGGCCTTGGTCCAGGCGTCCAGCTCGGCCACCCGGCGCGCGCTGCTCATCAGCAGGGCGAAGGCCAGGTCGGCAGTGCTTTCGGTCAGTACGTCGGGGGTGTTGGTGAGCATGATCCCGCGCTCGTTGAAGTACGGCACATCGTAGTTGTCGTAGCCCACCGACACGCTGGACACCACCTCCAGCTTGCCCGCGCCTTCGAGCTGCGCGCGGCCCAGCTTGCGACCCACGCCGATCAAACCGTGGGCGTGAGGCAGGGCTTCATTGAATTGAGCGTTGATGTCGCCCAGCTTGGGGTTGGGCGCGATCACGTCGAAATCCTGTTGCAGGCGTTCGATCATTTGCGGGGTGACACGGCTGAAGGCGAGGACGGTCTTTTTCATTGCAGGCGGGCTCATCGACTACGGAAGAATGCCAAGCACGCTAACATTCCTGCCGGCAATTGTCAGGACACCGCCCCTCCCACATTTAAAGACGTGTATCGCCTGGTAGAAATCAGTTCGCCAGCCGTGCACCGCTGAGGCTGCCGCTCAACTCATACGCCACCAGCTCCGCCTGGTGCGCCGCCAGGATCTCCGGCAACGAACCGCGCAGGTATTCCACCCAGGTCTTGATCTTCGCATCCAGGTACTGGCGAGACGGGTAGATGGCGTACAGATTCAACTCCTGGGAACGATAGGTGGGCATGACCCGCACCAATGTGCCGTTGCGCAGGCCTTCGATGGCCGCATACACCGGCAGCAGGCCGACGCCCATGCCGCTGGTGATCGCGGTTTTCATCGCGTCGGCGGAGTTGACCAGGAACGGCGACGTATTGATCGCCACGCTTTCCTGGCCTTCAGGGCCGTTGAAGGTCCACTTGTCCAACTGGATCACCGGGCTGACCAGGCGCAGGCAGGCGTGGTTGAGCAAGTCCTGGGGGCGCTGCGCACAGCCTTTGGCCTTGACGTAGTCCGGCGAGGCGCAGGCGATGCTGTAGGTGATGCCCAGGCGCTGGGAGACGAAGCCCGAGTCCGGCAGCTCGCTGGCGAGCACGATGGACACGTCGTAGCCCTCGTCCAGCAAGTCCGGCACGCGGTTGGCCAGGGTCAGGTCGAAGGTCACGTCCGGGTGGGTGCGGCGGTAGCGGGCGATCGCGTCGATGACGAAGTGCTGGCCGATACCGGTCATGGTGTGCACTTTCAGCTGTCCGGCGGGGCGGGCGTGGGCGTCGCTGGCCTCGGCCTCGGCTTCTTCGACGTAGGCCAGGATCTGCTCGCAGCGCAGCAGGTAGCGTTTACCTGCCTCGGTGAGGGCAATGCGGCGGGTGGTGCGGTTGAGCAAGCGGGTTTGCAGGTGGGCCTCAAGATTGGAGACCGCGCGCGAGACGTTGGCGGTGGTGGTGTCCAGTTGCGCGGCGGCGGCGGTGAAGCTGCCCGCTTCGGCCACGCAACTGAAGGCGCGCATGTTTTGCAAAGTGTCCATGGAGAGTTCTCAGGGGAGATGCCAAATTGTGACAGAAAGTTACGCCGTCCAGGGATCCCTACCAACGGATTATCGCTTGAACGGTAACAAAGATTCACAGGAATGCCAGCTTATCGTCCTCCATGCCGCCGCCTAGAATTGCGCCACCTCCCCCCGCAACACCACCTCAGGAATTCGTTCGCCGTGCCGCGTCGCATCAGCAGAGAGCTGAAGACTCTCATTAACCGAGCGCTGAAGGCTCTCAGTGTTTGCGCTTTATCGTTAGCAATCAGCGGCTGCATCGGAACCGGAGGAATCGCCCCCCAAGGCCAGGCCCTCAATGCCACTACCCTGGCCACCGACGAAGCGATCCGCAGCGCCGCTCAGGATGCCCATTGGCCCACCGCACAATGGTGGCAGGCCTACGGCGACCCCCAGCTCAACCGCTGGGTCGAACTCGCCACCCAAAACAGCCCGAGCATGGCGATGGCTGCCGCGCGGGTGCGGGAAGCGCGGGCCATGGCCGGGGTTGCCGAGTCGGCCGAGTCGCTGCAGATCAACGCTGATACCACCCTCAAACGCCACAATTGGCCGAAGGATCAGTTCTACGGCCCGGGGGAATTGAGCGGTGCCAACACCTGGGACAACAATGCGTCCCTGGGGTTGAGCTACGCCCTCGACCTGTGGGGCCGCGAAAGCAACGCCACCGAGCGTGCCGTCGACCTGGCCCACATGAGCGCGGCCGAAGCCCGCCAGGCCCAGCTTGAACTGCAGAACAACGTGGTGCGCGCCTATATCCAGCTGTCGTTGCATTACGCCAACCGCGATATCGTCGCGGCGACCCTGGCCCAGCAACAGCAGATCCTCGACCTGGCCAACAAACGCCTGGACGCCGGGATCGGCACCCATTTCGACGTGAGCCAGGCCGAAACGCCGCTGCCGGAAACCCATCGCCAATTGGATGCCCTGGACGAGGAAATCGCCCTGAGCCGTAACCAGCTGGCGGCGCTTGCCGGTAAAGGCCCGGGGGAGGGGGCCACGTTGCAGCGTCCGACGCTGTCCCTTGCCGCACCACTGAAACTGCCCTCGAGCCTGCCCGCGCAATTGCTCGGCCAGCGCCCGGATGTGGTTGCCAGCCGTTGGCAGGTCGCGGCGCAAGCCCGTGGCATCGATGTGGCCCACGCCGGTTTCTACCCCAACGTCGACCTGGTCGGCAGCCTCGGCTACATGGCCACCGGCGGCGGCATGCTGGCGTTTCTCGCCGGCAAGAAATTCAACTACAGCGTCGGCCCGGCGATCAGTTTGCCGATCTTCGACGGCGGCCGCCTGCGTGCCGAGCTGGGGGAAGCCAGCGCCGGCTATGACATCGCCGTGGCGCGCTACAACCAGACCCTGGTCAATGCGCTCAAGGGCATCAGCGACCAGTTGATTCGCCGTGAATCCATGGACAAACAAGCAGCATTTGCGGCGCAGTCGGTGGCCTCGGCGCAGAAGACCTACGACATCGCGATGATCGCCTACCAGCGCGGCCTGACCGATTACCTCAATGTACTCAATGCCCAGACCCTGCTGTTTCGCCAACAACAGGTCGAGCAGCAGGTCCAGGCCGCGCGGCTTGGCGCCCATGCCGAACTGGTGACCGCACTGGGTGGCGGTCTCGACGCCGGCAAAGACCTACCGCAGGACGCCAAGACCCTCCCGAGCAAGACCCCGGCGGCGCTTGCCATGTTTGATCACTGAATAGTTTGGTCACTGAGTAGGATTTAATGACTCCGATGCCTGCACCGCTGCGCTGGCTGCATTCCCTTGAGTGGCGCCGTGGTTTTTTCGACTGGGCACGCAGCGACGGCGTGACCTGGGTGTACATCTTCAAGGTGCTGATCGCCGCGTTCCTCACGCTGTGGCTGGCCATGCGCCTGGAGCTGCCGCAACCACGCACCGCGATGATCACCGTGTTTATCGTGATGCAACCGCAGAGCGGCCAGGTGTTTGCCAAGAGCTTCTATCGCTTCCTCGGCACCCTGGCCGGGTCGGCGGTGATGGTGGTGTTGATCGCGTTGTTTGCGCAGAACACCGAGTTGTTCCTGGGGGCGCTGGCGATCTGGGTCGGCATTTGCACCGCTGGCGCGACACGCAACCGTAACTTTCGCGCCTACGGCTTCGTGCTGGCCGGTTACACGGCAGCGATGGTCGGCCTGCCGGCCCTGGCCCATCCGGACGGCGCCTTTATGGCGGCGGTGTGGCGGGTGCTGGAAATCTCCCTGGGGATCCTGTGTTCCACCCTGGTCAGCGCGGCGATCCTGCCGCAGACCTCCAGTGCAGCGATGCGCAACGCGCTCTATCAGCGCTTTGGCGTGTTCGCGCTGTTCGTCACCGACGGCCTGCGCGGGCGCAGCCAACGTGAAGGGTTCGAGGCCAGCAACGTGCGCTTTATCGCCGAGGCCGTGGGCCTGGAAGGGCTGCGCAGCCTCACGGTGTTCGAAGACCCGCATATGCGCCGGCGCAACGGTCGGCTCAGTCGCCTCAACAGCGAGTTCATGAGCATCACCACGCGCTTCAATGCCTTGCACCAGTTGCTCGAACGCCTGCGCACGGATTCCGCGGATCATGTGGTGGCGGCGATCAAACCGGGCCTGCAGGACCTCGCCGAAGTCCTCGACGGCTTCTCCGGCCGTGCCCTCACCAGCCCCGATGCCGCGCGCCTGGTCAACCAGCTCAGTGCCTACAAGGACAGCCTGCCTGCCAAAGTCCGCAGCCTGCGTGCGACCTTCCAGGAGGGCAACCCGAGTGAGGCCGAACAGCTGGATTTTCACACCGCTTATGAACTGCTCTACCGCTTCGTCGATGACCTGCACAACTACGCGCAAACCCATGCCTCCCTGGCCGATCACAGCCATGCACGGGAGCAATGGGACGAAACCTTCAGCCCGAAAACCAACTGGCTGGCCTGCGCCGCCTCGGGGATTCGCGCGTCGTTCATCCTGATTGTGCTGGGCAGTTACTGGGTGGCCACGGCCTGGCCCAGCGGTGCCACCATGACCTTGATCGCCGCTGCCACCGTCGGCCTGTCCGCCGCCACGCCCAACCCCAAGCGCATGGCGTTCCAGATGGCCTGCGGCACCTTGATCGGCGCGTTGGTGGGCTTTGTGGAAATGTTCTTCGTGTTCCCGTGGATCGACGGCTTCCCGCTGCTGTGCGTGATGCTCGCCCCGGTGATCATCCTCGGCGCGTTCCTCGCCTCACGCCCGCAATATGCCGGTGTGGGCGTAGGCCTGCTGATTTTCTTCAGCACCGGTTCGGTGCCGGACAACCTCACGGTCTACAACCCCTACATCTTTATCAACGACTACATCGCCATGATCATTGGCATGCTGGTATGCGCGGCGGCGGGGGCGATCATCCTGCCGCCCAACAGCCGCTGGCTGTGGCGGCGCCTGGAGCAGGACCTGCGCGAACAGGTGGTGTATGCCATCAGCGGCAAGCTCAAGGGGTTGGCGTCGAGTTTCGAAAGCCGCACCCGAGACCTCCTGCACCAGGCCTACGGCCTCGCTGTCGGCCAGCCGCAAGTGCAACGCGACCTGCTGCGCTGGATGTTCGTGGTGCTGGAAGTCGGCCACGCGATCATCGAGTTGCGCAAGGAACAGGCGATCCTGCCGGTACACCCGGCCTATGCCGAATCCCAGCCGTGGCGCCAGGCGATCCGGGTCATGGGGCGTTCGTTGGTGCGCCTGTTCCTGCAACCCAGCGCCAGCAACCTGGAGCGTGGCCTGATCGCCGTCGACCACGCGATCAGCCGCGTGCAGGCCACAGACGAACCCTTCGCCCCGCACTTCGATACCTCGGCCCTGCGCCGGGTGAAAAGCTACCTGCACTTTATCCGCACCTCGTTGCTGGACCCGCAATCACCGCTGGCGGCCCTCAAAGGAACCCCGAATGCCTCGTGAAATCGCATTCCACGGCATCTATATGCCGACCATGACCCTGATGTTCCTGATCGCGGCCGCGTTGGCCTGGGCCCTGGACCGCCTCCTGGCCGGCTTCGACCTGTACCGGTTTTTCTGGCACCCGGCGCTGCTGCGCCTGAGCCTGTTCGTTTGCCTGTTCGGCGCCCTGGCGCTGACCGTCTACCGTTGAGAATGCCCCGATGAAAAAGTTTTTCAGCCTGCTCGCGACCTTGCTGGTACTGGCTTTGGCGATCTGGATTGGCCGCACGTTGTGGGTGCACTACATGCAAACGCCGTGGACCCGCGACGGCCGCGTGCGTGCCGACATCATCAACGTCGCCGCCGACGTCACCGGCGAAGTGGTCGACGTGCCGGTGCGCGATAACCAGTTGGTGAAAAAGGGCGACCTGTTGATGCAGATCGACCCCGAGCACTACCGCATCGCGGTCAAGCAGGCGCAGTCCCTGGTCGCCTCGCGCAAGGCCACCTGGGAAATGCGCAAGGTCAACGCCCACCGCCGCGCCGACCTCGACGCCCTGGTGATCTCCAGGGAAAACCGCGACGACGCCAGCAACATCGCTGACTCGGCCCTGGCGGATTACCAGCACGCACTGGCACAACTCGAAGCGGCCGAACTCAACTTGAAACGCACCCAGGTCGTGGCGGCAGTGGACGGCTACGTCACCAACCTCAACGTGCATCGCGGCGACTACGCGCGCATCGGCGAAGCCAAGATGGCCGTGGTGGATATGAACTCGTTCTGGGTCTATGGCTTCTTCGAAGAAACCAAGCTGCCCCATGTGAACGTCGGCGACAAAGCTGACATGCAGTTGATGAGCGGCGAGACGTTGAAGGGGCACGTAGAAAGCATCTCCCGCGGTATCTACGACCGCGACAACCCCGAGAGCCGCGAATTGATCGCCGATGTGAACCCGACCTTCAACTGGGTGCGCCTGGCCCAGCGGGTGCCGGTGCGGCTTCATATTGATGAAGTGCCGGAGGGGGTGTTGTTGGCGGCGGGGATTACGTGCACGGTGATCGTCAACCAAACGCCGAACTGAAATGTGGGAGGGGGCTTGCTCCCGATTGCGGTGACTCAGTCAACGTATCAAGTGACTGATACTCCGCAATCGGGAGCAAGCCCCCTCCCACATTCGATTTTTGTTGACAGGCAGATTGGGCGCCGCTTCAGGTTTGTGTGTTGGCTCTGATTTTTCGTCGACGTTTTACCCGCAGCATGCTGACGAAGCGGCGGTGGTTTCTTGTATTAAGAATCAGCAGGCAGAACAGCGATTGAAATAGTGGGAATAGTGCAAACAACGTAACTGGGTTGTTCCCCAGGTAGCCTGCCGACAGCAAGGCGTTCAAGGCCGCGACGCCTGCAAGCAGTGGCGGCCCAGAGCGAAACCCCAGCGCCACCAAGGTCAGGCCAATGCACATGGCCAGTAGCAGTGCCATGCTCGCCACGACCGCATATTCGCCAGGGAGATAATTTATTCGTGCGTAATACGACAGGCTATGTGACAGGCTGCCTGAAATACTGACTAGGTTCATTGAGATCCCCATACCCACGGTAAATGCAAACCGTCGGGTGTATCGAGTTAACGTTCGGGGATCTTGCAGGGTATTGATGTCATTGTTCATGGCTGCTGAACTCTTCATAAATGCCGATAACAATAGCGTGGATGTTTCCGGACAGGCCGCTGCCGGTAACTGCCAGAGCGGCACCCACCTGATCGGAGAGTTGAATGAGAAGGTCTTGGCGTAACTGGGCATTGTTGAAGCGCTTGGGGAGTGTTCCGGCCAGCTGCTTTAGCCGAATTATTTCGCGAGGATGACTAGGGTTCTGCAGGCGCAGAACTTCGTTTGTCAGCTTTGCGCGTTCCTGGCGGCTCATGCGCCTCAAAATGTCGGTCAGGTTGCGGCCCGTCGTATTTTTGATCGTCATCACAGCCTTTACCGTGACAAACGTGGTACTGCCCGCGCCCACCAGCGAAATGCCATCCAAGGCTACGGTCATTGCCTGATACCAACTAAGGCTGTCGTAATAATCGTTTTCAGCCGGGTTGGTTAGTTCTTTGTAGGTTCTCCATATGCCGTTGCCACACTGCAAAGCACTGGCAGCCGCAGCGGTGTAAGCAATGTAAGTAACTGCAAGGCTGGAACCTAAGCTGAGAGGCGCCGATGCGATACCTGCCTTGGCAACGATAATCCCGATCACAGCCCCACCACACGCTAGGGTCATCCCCGCTGCCTCGCGCCATAGCTGCGACTCGCGCGGCGAGTTTGCCATCCACTGTGCGTACTCCTCGGCAGTCATCATCGGACCTGCCACTTCCCGAAGAATCACCCGTTTGGGCCTGATACTGCACAACGGCACAAACTCACGCAGCACCGTCACCTGATAATCACTGCCGATATGCACCACACCTGCCCCGACGATGGCCGGGTCGGCGTCAATGGTTCGATAAAGTTTGGGCAGGTCCAGCAGGCTGGTCAGCCGCTGGCGAGTCGTGGTGTGCGCATCCGGCACACCGCTTCGCATAAAATCCCTTGGCATCCTTTCACCTGTGAGTAGACAGAGGTGAAAGAGCCTGGGGATAGTTTCCTTGTAATGCTGTCAGCCCATTCGCTGTTTTTTGTAGGATCCGGCTGGGCAGTTAGTTCATTGAGCTACATAGGTTTCATGCAAATGGCGCCACAACAGCGCGCCACTCGCCTGCTTCTCAAACACCACGGTGGCCCGCCGATCCGTTTGGGTGCCGCTGTTGTCCACCTGATGCTCACGATAAGTCACCGTCGCACCGCGTGCATGCCGGTCAATCCCAGCCATTTCACTCAAGGTGATTTTCAGCCCCGGACGCATTCCGCCCAGGCGCGTGAACAGCGCGTTGACCCCGGCTGCATTGACGCGTGTGCCGGTGGCGGGGGCGATCATGCTGAACTCCGGCGAGAAGCGCGCAAGCAGGTTTTGCAAGGTGCCGTCAGGCGCAACCCCAGCAAACCATTGCTCGATCTCGACGTGGGTCTGGATGACTTCTTCGAAAAAGTCGCTGTAGTCGATCATTTACAAACTCCCCTTCAAACCAAAGCGTTTTTTCAACACGCTTTCCAATAATGCTTTGGGCAACAACGCCGCCATCAACGGCAACGCCCGGCTGCCATTGCCCGAGCGTAACAGGCGTGGCGGCTTTGCCTGTTGCACGGCGTTGAGCACATCCGCTGCAAACACGCCGGCCGGGGTGGGCTTGTCCTGAGAGGCCTGGCTGCGTGCGCGAATGCCCTCGCGCAACGGCCACCACGGCGATTTTTCGTTGATTAACAGTTCGGCCAGGGCGCCGGCGTTTTTTGCGAAGCTTGTATTGATGGCGCCTGGCTGCACCTCCATCACTCGGATGCCAAACGGCGCCAGCTCCATGCGCAGTGCATCACTCAACGCATGCACCGCCGCCTTGGACGCGCAGTAGGCGCCGGCAAACGGCGTGACCAGCACGCCGGAAACGCTGCCGATATTCACCACCAGCCCTTTGCGCTTGCGCAGGGCAGGGAACAGCGCCTGGGTCACGCCGACGATGGAAAATACGTTGGTCTCGAACTGGCGCTGCATCGCCTCGGTGCCGCCATCGAGCAGCGGGCCCATGGCGCCGTAGCCGGCGTTGTTGATCAGTACATCCAGCTCTCCCAGTTGTTCGGCCAGGCGCTGTAAAGCGGCACTGTCATTGACGTCGAGTTCGACGGCATTGAAACCCGCGGCGGCGAGGGCGGTGACGTCTTCCGGGCGGCGGGCGCTGGCCCACACGTTGAAACCGGCGGATTTGAAGGCCTCGGCCAGGGCGCGGCCAATACCGCTGGAGCAACCGGTGATGAGTACGTTGGGCATGGATCAGTCCTTTGTCAGTCCGAGAAGCTGCCTTGCAGGTGCTCGGCGCGAAATTCCAGGGTTTGCGCGCGGTAGCCGGGGCGCAGGGGCGGGGTCGGCAGGCAGTCGTCCCAAGTGGCGCCGGCCTGCAACTCGCCGGGGCCGCGATAGCGCGGGGCAGCATAGACGTTGTCGGCCAGGTTGACCGTATCGCCCGGCGCATAGGCGGCGACGCGCCAGCGCAGTTCGGTGAGGGGGACGTCGTTGCCGTTGTTCAGGGTCAGCTTGAGTGGTCGGTCGGCCGGGCATTCCTGCGGGGCGTAGGTGATGCGCAGTTCCAGGCGCGCCAGTTGCGAGGCTTCGCGGTTGTCCAGCCACACCACCCACACCGCGACAAGACCCAGGCCGACGGCAGCGGCCAACGACACCGGCAATGCCTTGGCCGGGTAGCGCAGCAGGAGGATCAGCCAGGTGATGATCAGTAGAACGCCGAAGAACATGGAGACCACCTCGAGTAGGGAACGAGCATCCTAACTTAAGCGTAGGTGGGATTGGGTAGCTTGAGTGCTGTGGTGGGCTTGCCCCCGATGAGCATAGGTATCTACACAACTCTTAAAGGCTGACACATAACTCTGTGGTGAGCGGGCTTGCCCCGCGCTGGGCTGCGCAGCAGCCCCAATAAGGTCACCGCAGAGTGCCAGAATCAGTCGAGGTGAACGTTTTAGGGGCCGCTTCGCAGCCCAGCGCGGGGCAAGCCCGCTCACCACAGAAGCCTGATTGCCATAGATTCCGTATTCACTGGAAGTTGTGTAGATACCCATGCCCCGATGAGGCCCTCACCGCCAGCGCAAATCCCAAACAAAAAGCCCCCACCCAACCCACTGCGGATAGGGGACGCAATGGGCTGGGTGAGGGCTTCTTGTACGACTGTTTTACTGCGCGATAGTTTTCACCGAAACGCCGCGTTCAACCGGCGTCGAGCGCCCGTAGATATCTTCAAACCGCTCGATATCGTCTTCGCCCAGGTAGCTGCCCGATTGCACTTCGATGATCTCCAACGGGATCTTGCCGGGGTTGCGCAGGCGGTGCACCGAGGCGATCGGGATGTAGGTGGACTGGTTCTCGCAGAGCAGGAACACGTTCTCGTCACAGGTGACTTCGGCGGTGCCGCTGACCACGATCCAGTGTTCGGCGCGGTGGTGGTGCATCTGCAGCGACAGGCACGCGCCCGGCTTGACCGAGATGTGCTTGACCTGGAAGCGGCCGCCCATGTCCACCGAGTCGTAGGAGCCCCACGGACGATAGACTTCGCAGTGGTTCTGGGTTTCGCTGCGGCCCTGTTCGTTGAGGGTGTTGACCATCTGCTTGACACCCTGGACCTTGTCCTTGTGGGCAATCATCATCGCGTCCTTGGTTTCCACCACGACGATGTTTTCCAGGCCGATCACCGATACCAGCTTGCCGTTGCCGTGGATCATGCAGTTCTTGCTGTCCTGGATCACCACGTCGCCCTTGGTGACGTTGCCGTTGGCGTCTTTATCGTTGACCGCCCACAGCGAAGCCCAGCAACCCACGTCGCTCCAGCCGGCGCTCAACGGCACCACGCAGGCGCGCTGGGTTTTTTCCATCACGGCGTAGTCGATGGAGTTGTCCGGGCAGCAGGCGAAGGTGGCTTCGTCGAAGGTCACGGTGTCGGCGTCTTGCTGGCTGCGTTCCAGGGTCAGCACGCAGGTGTCGTAGATGTCCGGATCGTGCTTTTTCAGCTCTTCCAGGAAGCGGCTGGCGCGGAACAGGAACATGCCGCTGTTCCAGAAGTAACCACCGCTTTTGACGAACTCGACGGCGCGTTTTTCATCGGGTTTTTCCACGAATTGCTGTACGCGGCTCACGCCTTCGGGCAGCAGCGAATCGTTGGTGGACTTGATGTAGCCGTAGCCGGTTTCCGGACGGGTCGCCGGCACGCCGAACAGCACCATCTCGCCACGCTCGGCGGCCACGGTGGCCAGGGCCAGGGCGCGTTGCAGGGCTTTTTGGTCGTCGATCACGTGGTCGGCCGGCAGGACCAGCATCAGTTCATCACGGCCTTCGTTGACCAGCATCATCGCGGTGAGGGCCACGGCCGGCGCGGTGTTGCGGCCGAAGGGTTCCATCAGGATGCGTTGGCACTCCAGTTTACGGTTGGCCAGTTGCTCGTTGACGATGAAGCGATGGTCCTTGTTGCAGACCACGATCGGGGCGTCCATGCCTTCGAACACCAGGCGTTCCAGGGTTTGCTGGAACAGCGTGTGCTCGCCGGTCAGGGCCAGGAATTGTTTTGGGAACTGTTTACGGGAAAGCGGCCAAAGACGTGAGCCGCTACCACCGGAAAGGATTACTGGGATCATGTGTTTCTCCTTGAATCAATTTGGGTCAGAGCTACGAAGGTTTGTCGTTTCACTCTTGTTTTTGTCTCGTGTCCGGGCCGGCCGAAGCCGACCCGGAAAATTCATTCAGCGGGTCGACACCGGGCGTTTTACCCAGACTGGCGAAATGCTCGAACCCGAACCGGTGACGTACAGCACCGCTGCCTCACCACGCTCCAGGGCCACTGGCTTCACGTCGCCGACTTTCTTGTCGCCGTCATACAACGCCAGGCTCACCTTCACCGGGTTGATTTCACGTTCGCCACGGCCTTTGGCAGCCACCGACTTGACCACGTCGGTCTTGCCGTCGGCGGTCTTCAGGGTCAGGGCCTTGTCGCTGAGGTTCTGCACGCGCACCAGGGATTTCTGCTTGTTCTTGAACGGCGGTTCTTCGATCAGCTGTGGCTGGCCGCTGTTGTTGTTGACCAGGGTGTAGTAGTGGTCCGGGGCGAGCTTGACCGGCACGGTCTGGCTGCCGACCTTGGCGCTGTAGTCGCCGCCGGGCATGAAGCTGAAGTCGCTGCTGGCCAGCGGGGCCACGTCGCTGAGGTTGGTGCTGCCGACAGTGGCGCTGACTTCCTGGTTGGAGGCGTTGTAGATCCGCACGAAGCTTGAGCCTTTCGGTGCGACTGGGCCGTACAAGGCAGCGTCACCGGCGAAGGCGGACAGGGATACCAAGCTCATACCGGCAGCCAGGGCCAGAGTCTTAGCGAGACGACGCGGAGTAGTAGTGAAAGTCATGTGAGTTACCTCTCTTTCAGTTTTGCGCCCGGTCGGGCGTCTCGGATTTTGGGTTTTTAGCTGGGGTGTTCAGTGCCATGTTTTGTTGGCGCGAACCGGCTTGTTTAAGTTGCGCAACCCACGATGGGTCGGCATCACCGATTTCGTTGTTCACGGGCAGATAACGTTCAGGAAACTCCCAGATCAGCACCTGTGGCGGGCTGTTCTTGAAGTCGTCACTTTTCAGGTAGCTGAGCATCGGCAGGATCGGGCCGTGGCCGTCTTCGGCGTAGCTGACCACGTCGCTGCCCAGGGCTTGCTTGAGGGCGCCGACGAAGTTCCAGTTGGGGTTGGCGCTGTAGCTGGTGCCCACCAGCGCCACCGGGGTTTCGCTGTCGCTGAACAGCGCGTCGTCGCCTTTGGTTTCGGCCAGGTGCGTGACGCGTTTTTCCAGCGGCTCTTTCGGTGGCATCAGGTTTTCGAACAGCGGGTCCAGGGGCAGGAACAGACGCAGGTCGCCTTTATGCGGCTCGGTCTTCTCGGCCTCGGTGACAAAACGCTGCGGCTCGCCGTGGAGCGGGGTCTTGTCGGCGATGGTTTTAGCCAACTGCTTGGCGGCGATTTCGGCGCCGTCCGGGGTCCAGTGGGTGTCGGTGCGCAGGAACACCTGCTTGCCGCCCAGCTTGGCCTGTTGCAGCGGGCCGAGCAGGTCCGGGGCGATGATCTTGTCGGCGGCCACACGGGCGTGGAAGTCCTGGTACAGGTTGGCGTGGATGCTCGCCGGTTTCACTTCACCCAGGTGTTCCGGGTACAGGCGCACCTTGGCCGGCACGATCGCCATCACCAGTTGGATGCCCTGGGCCTTGAGCTTCTGGCGCACGCCTTCGACCAGCGCGTAGTTGCCTTGAAGGTTCTGGTCTTCGTTGACGGCGGGGTTGAACTCCTCGTCGCTGTACAACCAGTGATCGCGGCCCAGCACCACCCCAGGGCGGCCTTCATTGAACAGCTTGTAGTCCAGCGCGGCCCAGAGGTTGGTGCCCAATCGCTTGATCGGGAACTCCTCGTCGTAATGGGTCTCGACGGCCTTGGTCCAGCGACCGTTGAGCACGGTCGCGTCGGCGTTGGTGCGAAAGTCCAGGAAGCTGCGCAGCGACCAGGCGCCCAGGGCCAGCAGCAGCACCAGGAACAGGCCGATATAGAGGACGCGTAATGAACGGGTCATGGTCGGCTCCCTCAGAATTGGAAGTAAAGGAACGGCGAGAAACTCTGCGCCGACAGTTTGAGAATCGACGCCACGAACAGCAGCAGCACTGCAGCGCGCATGGCGTAGCGTGGCCAGTCAGCAGTCCAGTAGGCCGGTTGCACGGCAGCGTCACGGCCAACGGTGAAACCTGGCTCGTGGATGCTGCCCGGGTTGTCGCCCGGCACGGCCTTGATCAGGCTCGGGTCGGCCGGCTTGGTTTTCTCGGCAGGGCGGTTGGTGTAGAAGTCGCGCAGGCCGAAGAACGCCAATGTTGCGTACGCCACCACCAGGGTCGCGACTTGCAGGCCGGTGAGGTTGGCGCGGTTGAGTTCCGACAGCGACCACTCGCCGAAGCTGAACATCGCACCGTACATACGGCCGGCGACGTGGAGGTTCTCGGCGCGGAAGATCACCCAGCCCATCACCACCAGCAGGAAGGTGAAGGCCCAGCGCAGGACATTGAAACTGCGCGGTGCGGTGTTGAGGCCGATGGCTTTTTCAATCGCCAGCCACATGCCGTGCCAGGCACCCCACACGATGTAGGTGATGTTCGCACCGTGCCACAGGCCACCGAGCAGCATGGTCAGGAACAGGTTGCGGTAGGTGGTCAGCGTGCCTTTACGGTTGCCGCCCAAGGTGATGTACAGGTAGTCACGCAGCCAGGTGGACAGGCTGATGTGCCAGCGCCGCCAGAACTCGGTGATCGACTGGCTGATGTACGGCTGCTTGAAGTTTTCCATGAAGCGGAAACCCATCATCAAGCCCAGGCCGATGGCCATGTCGCTGTAGCCCGAGAAGTCGAAGTACAGCTGCGCGGTATAGGCCAGCGCGCCGAGCCAGGCATCGCCGGTGGTGGGGTTTTGCAGGGCGAAGCAATGGTCGGCCACCACCGCCAGGGTGTCGGCGATGAAGACCTTCTTGATGAAACCCTGCATGAACCGCGTGCAGCCCTCGGAGAATTTGTCGAGGGTGTGGGTGCGGTTATTGAACTGGTCGGCCAGGTCGCGGAAACGCAACACCGGGCCGGCGATCAGGTGCGGGAAGATCGCCACGAACGCCGCGAAGTCGATGAGATTGCGGGTCGCCGGGGTATCGCCACGGTACACGTCGATGATGTAGCTGATGGACTCGAAGATGTAGAACGAGATCCCGATCGGCAGCAGCACGTGGGTGAGGATGAACGGCTCCAGGCCGGCCGACTTCATCATGACGTTGATGCTGTCGACGCCGAAGTTGGCGTACTTGAAGTAGCCGAGGATGCACAGGTCGACCGCCACGCCCAGCAGCAGCCAGCGTTGGGCCGGCTTGGTGCGCACGCCGGCGGCACCGACCTTGAGGCCGATCCAGTAGTTCCACAGCGTGACGGCGGCGAACAGCGCCAGGAAGTCCACTCGCCACCAGGCGTAGAACACGTAGCTGGCCAACAGCAGCAGCAGGTTGCGATAGCGTTGCCCGCTCAAGTAGTACAAGCCGAGAAAGATCGGCAAGAACAGAAACAGGAACACATTGGACGAGAAAACCATCCCGATCTCTCCATGTTTAACCAACAGTCAAGGGCCAGAGCCCCCCCAAACCCCCCACAACTTCATGGGCGGCGATGCAGCTTTTGTAGTGAGCGGGCTTGCCCCGCGCTGGGTGGCGAAGCCGCCCCAAAACCCTACACCGCGGTATGCCTGGCACACGGCGGCGGATCGATTAGGACTGCTTCGCAGCCCAGCGCGGGGCAAGCCCGCTCACTACAGGTAATCCATTCAGCCTTAGCTACCTTTGTTGCCTTTTTCATGCGTCGGGTCGTAGACCTTGGTCAGGTCACCCCCGAGGCGGAAGGTCTTGAACGGTTGCATCCCGTGCTTGCGCTCGATCACATCCGGCGCGCAGGTGTAGAGGGTGCAGAACGGTTCGAGCCAGGCATACTTCATGTCCTCCTTGAGGTCCTTCATGTCCTGCTCCTTGCCGTTCTTCTGTTCGAAGATCTCCGGGTCCTTGACCCCGGCCAGCACTTTGTCGCCCAGGCGCTTGAGTGCGCTGTTGTTTTCCTGGCGCAGGTCAACACCGTTGACCAGGGCAAAACTGGCGATCATCGCCAGCGGCGGCAGGGCGTAGTTGTGGTACGACAAGGCGCGTTGCTGACGCTTCAATTCGTTGGGCAAGAAGCCTTGGTCGTCGACCTGGTTCACGCCGACCTTGTATTCCTTCACGGCCCAGTCAAACAGGTCGCGACGGTTGGTGGCGATGGAGGTTGCCATCACCGACCAGGCGGCCCAGTAGGAGTGGTTGTTGGTTTTTTCCAGCGGCAGGTTGTCCCAGTCGCTCACCACCTGATCGGCCAGTTTGTTGAACCAGGCTTCGATCAGTTGTGATTCCTGCGGGTGGTTGGCCAACGGGTGCGAGTCGGAGAACTTCAGGCGTACATAGGCCGACGCCATGCTGCCCAAGGCCCATTTGCGCATGGACTTGCCGGTGTGGTTGAAGTCCTTGGACATCAACGCATCGGCCTTGGCCCACGACACCAGCCAGTTCAGGGTGCATTCGAGCTGCTCCGGGCGACCGTCGCGCATGAATTGCATCACGCGCTTGCTGGTGTCTTTTTCCAGCTTGGTGATGTCGGCGGTGCTGTCGCGAAAGGCTTTTTCCGACTGAACATTCAGCGTGGAACGGGCCTTGTCGGAGCCTTCGTACTTGCTGCGAAATTGCAGAGGCCCGGTGTAGGGCGTCGGCATGGTGTCGCAGTTTTCCTTGAAGTCGCCGGTCTTGAACGCTTCAATCGGTGCGAAGTAGCCCTGGGGCGGACGCAGCGGGGCGGCGGCGTTGGCTGCACCGGCGAAGATCGCCAGGCCCAGCAACGATGGAATCCATAACTTCTGCATAAGTAACCTCATTGCACGCTTATTTCACGGCGTCGAGGCGGTCTGTTGACCGCCCGCTGGGAATACGTTGCGTGTGCAAATTTTCGCTTCGACCTTCTGCGCGGCAGCGCCCGCTTCGGGGCCCTGCACTTCCACGGCCAGCAAGTTCTGCGAGGCCCAGTCTTCATCGGTGCGCAGTTCAAAGGCGAAACGCCCATCTGTATCGGATGTTTCGGGTTTCTCGATCTTGATGTCCTCGTGGCGCCCGTTCATGTACCAGAGGGTGGCTTGCAAGGTTTTCACCGACGGGTCGGCGAAGCGGATATCAACCTGATGGTTGGCGTTGCGCAGGTCTTTATTCGAACTGTTAACCATCAATTCGTTCTTGCCGGGTTTCAATGTTGTGCTCGCACTCATCTGCGCGGTCTTGCCTTCGCAGCCGTTGTCGAGCAGCGCCATCATCTGGCGGTAGATGGTCTCCTGGTCCAGGCGATAGAGCGGCGAGAATTCCCAGATAAGGATTTTCGGCGGGCTCTTCTGGAATTCGTCGCTGCCCAGGTACTGGATCATCGAGCCTTCCAGGCCGCCGCCGGGGAAGGCGACGTTGAGGATGTCAGCACCGATTTCCTGTTCCAGGAAGCCGGCGAAGTTGTAGTTCTTGCCGCTGTGGCTGGTGCCCACCAGGGTGATCTGCGGGTTGCCCGAATCGCCGAACAGGTCGCCGTCACCGGCTTCGCCTTTCGGCTCGGTGGTGAACTGGTCCATGTACTGGATCGCGTAGCTGGTGCCGCACAATTGCCCGGCCATGTTGTGCAGGGTGCCGGTCTTGCCCATGCGCCCGGAGCGTTTGGTCTCGAATTCGCGCTTGGGAATATCGGCAAACTCAGGCATTGCACGCACCTTGGCGCCGACGATTTTCGCCGTGCGCTGGGCGCCGTACGGGGTCCAGTGCTGGTCACCGCGGAAGTAGAAGTCGTGGGCCGGCAGTTCGTCCGGCAGTTGCTCATTGGTCAACGGTGACAGGTCCGGCACCACGTAGCCCATCTTGGCGAAACGGCCGAGCATGGTCTTGTAGTTGCCCAGGGCCTTGTCGAAATCGAACGAGGCTTTTTCCGCGGGGTTGAGCTTGTTGCGGTTCACCAGGCCACGGGTCGGCTGGTAGACCACCACCAGTTCCACGCCCTTGGCCTTGAACGCGTCGTGCAGTTGTTGCATGCGCTTGTAGCCGGCCGGGCTGGTGTCGAATTCGGTGCGCAGGTCTTCCTGGGTACGGAACAGCCAGTCGCCCTGGGCTTGCACCAGGGTGGTGAAGTTCTGCTGGTAGCGCGTGGTGTAGTTCTTCGCGTCGTGGGCGGCCGGGCACAGGCTGCAGCAGGGCTCGGCGGTGAAGGTCGGCGCCTTGATTTCGTCGGCGCGCACGCCCTGGCTGGCCGCAAGCAGGCCGAGGGTCAGACCCGAGAGGCTCAGCAGTTTGATCATGTGTGGGTGCATAAGGGTCATCCTCAGTCCTGCATTTCGGTCTGGCGTTCGACAGGGTCGATCAGCACGGCTTTCTGCTGGCGCACCAGCAGGTCGAGAATTTCTTCCTGACGATCGCCCAGCACGCCGGAGAAACTGATGCCGCTGGATTTGGTCGGCGCCAGCATCGATACGCGGTACAGCTCGATACTCAGTGGCGAGTCGATGGACAGCGGCCCGCTGCCGTTACCCGCCAGTTCACCGCCGACCACGATCAGCGAGACCTTGGCGTCGAACGGGTCGAGGGCGATGTCGCGGTCGGTGTCGGTCAAATCCTTGATGTGGCCGTACACGCCGGTCAGGCCGTTGGCCATCGAGGTGTTTTCGTACAGCTTGATGTTCACGCTGTTACGCACGCGGATGCCGTGGCGACGGTTGCTGATCACCTTGTTGCCCCACAGCAGGTTGTCGCCGCTCTCATAGAGGGTGATGCCGTCGGTGTGGTTGCGGTAGATCTCGTTGTCGGCGATCAGGTTGTTCACGCTGTTACGGTCGATCACCAGGCCCGAAAGCTTGTTGTCGTAGCTGCGGTTGTTGAAGATGAAGCTGTCGTTCACCTCACGGGAAATGATGATGCCGTGCTTCTTCTTGGTGCCGTAGACGGTGTTGTCCGCGATGATCAGGCCGTGGGAACGGTCATGGGGGTCAATGCCGTAGACGATGTTGTCTTTGTAGGTATTGCCCTTGATCACGAAGCCCGTGGTCTCGTAGCAGTAGAAGCCGTACCACATGTCCGAGAACTCGGAATCGATGATCCAGCCGGTCGGCTCAGGGCGCTTGAGCACCTTGGCCATGTTCGGCGTGTACTGGGAAATACTCACCCCGTACGACTTACTGTTGGCATAGCCGAAGCTGGCCATCTTGGTCTTGGAGACGTAAGTCTCGGTGCCGCCCCAGGCCAGCAGGAACGGGCGGAATTCCTTGGGCGACTTGAACAGCGCCGGGCCGTTGGCTTTTTCGTCCCAACCGGTGATCCTGGTGTCACGCACAAACAGCTGGCCGTCGTTGATCAGGAACGAACCGGCTTGCTGGGACAGGCGCAGTTCCTGGGTGTTTTTATCGATGTCCAGGATGCCCTTGCGGCCGACCACGATCGGCAACTTGGCCAGGAACACGCCCGGCGAGGTTTCGCTGAAGTACTGCTTGGGCACTTTGCCGAGCAGGTCCTTGAGGTTCATGTAACCGTCGTCGACAAAGATCGCCTGGGGAATACCGTGCTGACGCACCACCCATTCGGCCATCTTGTTGTCGCCGCCGATAAAGTCCTTCAGGGCGTCTTCCTGCATCATGCGGCGGATGCTGATCTTGCCGGGCTTGGTGCGTACGATCTTCTTTTCCATGGCTGCGGCGGTGTAGCCCGACAGGTCCGGCAGGGCTGGCTTGGCCATTTCCAGCGGCGCGGTCGGCGGGCTGGAAATGGTGTAGGTCTTGGCCTGTTGCAGTTCCTTGGCGATGGTCGGCGCCTTGGCCGCCGTATCGGCAAACGCTGTGGCACTGGCCATCAGCATTGCCGCGACGAGTAGGCTTTGAGCATTCATTGCGCAGGCTCCCATCAGAATTTCCAGATCACGTCGACAAACGCGCGGTGCATGTACGAGTCGACCTGGCTGCCGTAGGCATCACCTGGCTTGAACACACCGGCACGGAAACGCACCAGGGCCGACGGCTCGTCGATCGACTGGCTGAGTGCGGCTGGCAGCAGGCCGGTCTTGAAGTACTTGGTGACGACCAGGTCCATCTCCTGGCCCAGGTCTTTCTTGCCGTCTTCAAGGGGCAGGGAAGTGCTGGACAGGATCGCGCCGGTGACGTCATCGGTGTTGTTCTGCACGGCGTCGATGCCATTGCTGCCCACCGGCTTGTTGCCGTCGACGCGCCAGAACTTGTGGTACACCAGGCTGGCGTCGTAGTCCTCACGCAGTTGCCAGGAACCGAACAGGCTCATGGACTGCATGTTGTTCATCTCGCCACGAAACGCTTCGCCGAAACGGTGCACGCGGGACTGGGTACCGGTCCAGTTCGAACGGTTGCTTTGCAGGCCGTTCTGCTCGTACTCGGCACTGGCGCGGGCATAGGCCGCACCCACTTGCCATTGCGGGTCCAGACGCAGGCGGATACCCAGGTCGGTCGCCCAGCCACTCACGTCATCGCTGCGCTTGGCCTCTGTCGGGCGGGTGCCGTCGGCGTTCAAGGCATTGACCGAGTCGCGGTCGCCTTTCATGCCGGTGATGCTGGCCCAGTAGTTGACGGTGTTGGTGTTGCGCCAGTTGTAGGCGTCGCTGTTGGCTTCGATGCCGAGCCAGGTCAGGTCGCCGTTCTCGCGCTTGTCCAGGGAGTCGGTGGCGACGCCCGGTTCCGGGTAGTCGAGCTTGCCGTTGTCATGGGTGTGGTGGCCACGCAGGCCGATCCACTGGCCCGGCGTCCACTGGTAGGACGCGTCGGCGTAGAGGTGCTGACGGTCCTTATCCTTGGGCGACAGTTCCTTGAGGTCGGTACGGTATTCGCTGAAACGTTCGGCGGCGCCGACGTTGGCCTTGAGCAGGGTGGTGTCGAAGGTCCAGTTCAGCGCTTCGATGTTGGTGTCGCGCCATTGGCCGTCGTCATTGCGCAGGCGTTGGCGACCGAGCTTGAGGATCTCGCCGGGGTAGGGCGTGAAGCCGCTGTAGCCGACCCAGAACTCGCGCATGGCCAGGTAGTTTTTCTTGGTCTTGCGGTCGTTGTTGGTGGTTTGCTGGTTTTCGTCATCCGCCGACTGTTGCAGGGTGTCGGTCTCGATGATGTCGCTCGAAGCCACCGCCTGGCCCATGGCGTAGGCGCTCCAGTTGCCGCTTTCGCCGTAGATCCACGGGCGCAGGTCGAGGCCGATGCCGTTGACGTCGCCGCCTTTCTGGGTGCCGAGGTCGCGGTCATCTTCGGACTGGCCGGTGACTTTGACTTCCAGGCCGAAATTCTTGGCTTCGGTCAGCGCGGCCAGGGTCGGGCACGACCACAGCAGGGCGAAGGTCAGGCCGATGCCGGCCTGCACGAATGGATTGAGCTTCATAGGGATTCCTCGCCGTCTTCTTCTTCCAGGGCGTGCAGTTGCAGCGTGCTCTGGGCCAGGGTGCCGCGGGCGGCCAGTTCCTGTTGCACCAGGCGTTGGCCTTGGGCGCGTTGTTCCGGTGTGAGCGGGGCTTCGAGCTGCGTGGCCAGGTCATTGGCCTCTGGCGTGCCCTGGGCTTTGGCCAATTGGCTGAAGACATAGGCATTCAATGGGTCGGGCTTGGTGCCCTTGCCTTGGGAAAACAATTGGGCGATGGCGAAGTCGGCGCTGTTCTGGCCGTTGCGCGCAGCGGTCAGCAGGTGGTCCAGGGCTTTTTGCGAATAGACCTGGCCCAGGTAACCACGGCGGTAGATCTGACCGAGGTAGTAGTCGGCAGCTACTTCGCGGCCCACGGCTTTCTGGAAGTGCGCTTCAGCCGCCTTGGCGTCCGCCGGCACCCACTTGCCTTCGTAGTAGAGCTTGCCCAGCAACAGCTCGGCGCGCGGCTGGTCAGCGGCGCGGCCGTTGTCCAGGTATTTCATCATCTGGTCGACGTCGCCCAGTTCGGGGAAGTCGTAGAGCAGTTGCGCCAGGCTGACCCAGGAAGCCGGGTAGCCGGGGGCGATTTTTTCCAGCAGGGCCTGGGCGGTTTTCTCGTCGGTCTTGCCCAGCGTGGCGTCGCCCAATACGCGGGCGACGCTGTCGACGCGTTGTGCGGTGACGGTGCCGCGGCTGTAGCCGGCTTCCATCTGCTTGAGCAGTTCGGCCTGTTTTTCCGGCTGGGCTTTTTTCTGGTAGACCGTGGCCAGCTCGACATAGCAGATATCGGTGGTGTTCAGCGCGGCCTTGCAGATGCGCTCCACATCATCCAGATGCTGGTCGTAGGTGTCCTGGGTGCGATACAGCAGGACCTGGGCCAGGCCGGCTTCCGGGTAACCGGCGGCCTGCCACTTGCTGATCTGCTGCTGGGCATTCACGTTGGGGAAGCTGTGGGGGTATTGCAGGTACAGCATCGCCAGCGGGATCAGGGTGTTGCCTTCGCCATTGGCAAAGGCTTTTTTCAACAGGCCTTCGGCTTCATGATGTTCGGCTTCGGTGGAGCCCGGCTTGGCCACCAGCAGGCGACCGAGGCGGGCCTGGGCGCGCGGCGAGGTATCCGCCGCGGCACGGTAAGTGGCCTCGGCCTGTTTGATTTGCGCCGGATCGCGGGTGCCTACCTGGATATCGGCCAGGCCCACCTGGGCCTCGCTGTAACCCAGTTCTGCCAGTTGCTGGTAATTCTGCTGCGCGGTGACGGTGTCGCCACGCTTGAGCGCTTCATTGGCCAGGCGTTGGTCGGGCAGGCCGGCACAACCGGCGAGGGCGATGGCCAGCGCCAGGGGCACCGGCAGGGTTCGAAGGGCGCTCATGATTAAAGACCCGCAGCCATGGCTTTATCGATCAGCCAGTTCAGGGATGGGCCACGGTCGCTGGTCACTTCCACCGGGCGGCCGGCGTAGGCGCTGTCCAGCGGGGCGTCAGGCTTGATCTGGACGCGGATGTCGGAGGACAGGTCGGCGCTGTTCAGGCTGGTGCTGCTGACGATGGTGCCGGTGCGGGTCTGTTCTTCGTCGGCCACCTGGAAGCTCACCGGGGTGCCTGGGCGCACGTCACCGAACTGGCGGTAGGTAAAGCGAGCTTCGACGTTAGCCTGGCTGCCGCGTGGCACCAGTTGGAAGATCACGTCGCCTTTGCTGGCGTACTGGCCGTCGGCGACCAGTTGCTGCGCCACCACGCAATCGCATGGGGAGGTGAGCGTGCCGGTCATTTGCTTGCCGAACAGTTCTTCGACCTTGGCCGGTTGCAGTTGGTCTTCGTCCAGGTGGCCTTTGAGCACATCCAGCATGCTGGTGCTGAAGGTCGCCAGTGGTGCACCTTTGGCCGCCACCGCGTCACCTTTGAGCAGGCTTTGCACGGTGCCGTCGCGGGGCATGGTCACGTTCATGCCGGGCACGCTGACCAGGCCCGCCTGGGCGTGGCTGACGAAGTACATGCCGTACACCGATTTGAACACGAAGCCGAAGGCTGCCAGGCCGACGAGGAAGATCGCCAGGCTGAACGTCACGGCGCGCAGGCGACCGAAGGCGCTCATGTTGCTGCCGCTGTCCTTGACCTTGCGCGCCTTGGTGAAGTTGTCGCGTTGCAGGGTTGCCAGCACGTCACCCATGGTCACGATGTCGCCCGACAGGTGCGAGGTGATCAGGTGGCGCAGGGTGGAAATATCCTGGGCGTCGAGGTTCTGGAACTGGCAACCGGTGCGGCCGGTCTGGCGGTCGTAGGAGCGGATCTGCAGCTCTACGTCCATGGCCAGGCCGAGGTTATCGATGACGAATTGCAGGCGACCCTTGTGCACTTCACCCACGGTCAACGGCTGGGTGGCGGTGAACGCCAGGCCGCCGGCCGAGAGGTCGATCACCCGTGCTTCGGTCTGGGTGCGGTCGGTGTTGAAGAAGCGCAGCTTGGCCGGGATTTTGACCCGGGCATGTTGGCGCTGTGCTTCGGATTCGTGGACAACGTTGGCGTTTACTTGGCTGTTCATGACGGTGTAATTCCTTGGTTAATTCAGGCTTGGCAGGGTCAGACCATCATCAGCAACACGGCAACGAAGATGCTGCCGGCGGAGAAGGTCATGGTCCGAGACGACCAGGTGTTGAACCAACGTTGAAAGCTGGCCAAATCGCGGGTCAGTTTGGTGTCCTGGCGGGTCCAGGACTGTTGATCAAGGCGGAAGAACACGTAGATCTTCACCAACGCGCCCATGATCTGGTTGTAATAGAGAATCGCCGGGTAAGCCGGGCCGATCTTGTGGCCGGAGCACGACAGCAGCAGGGTCAGGATCAGGCGGGTGATGCCGATCCACAGCAGGTACGCGAGGATGAACGCGCCGCCGTACTTGAAGGTGGCGATGATTGCCACGGTCAGGCCGAGCAGGGAGGTCCACATCGACACGCGCTGGTCGAACAACACGATGCTGGTGAACAGGCCCAGCCGGCGTACACCCAGGCCCAGGGCGCGGGAGTTCTGGCGCAGGTTGTTGCCGTACCAGCGGAACATCAGCTTGCGGCTGGCTTTGATAAAGCTCTTTTCCGGCGGGTGTTCCACGGTGTGGATCGCGGCGTCCGGCACGTAGAAGGTGTCGTAGCCCAGGCGCATCAGGCTGAACCAGCTGGACTTGTCGTCACCGGTGAGAAACTTGAAGCGGCCCAGGCGCCAGTGCTGCAGCGAGTCGCTTTCCACGTCGGCGATAAAGCCCGGGTCAGTCACGACGTTGGCGCGGAACACCGACATGCGGCCGGTCATGGTCAGCACGCGCTTGGACAGGGCCATGGAGCACATGTTGATGTGGCGCTGGGCGAAGCGCAGTTTGTGCCACTCGCTCATGATGTAGCCGCCGCGCACTTCGCAGAATTCGTTGGTGGTCAGGCCGCCGACGTTGCCGAACAGCTGGAACCACGGCACGGTCTTGCGCACCACGCCTTCGGCGAGCACGGTGTCGCCATCGATCACGGCAACCACCGCGCGGTCGTCCGGCAGGTGGCGGGAGATGGCGCGGAAACCGAAGGCCAGGCCGTCGCGCTTGCCGGTACCGGCGATCCGCACGAAGTCGAGCTTGACGTGATCCGGCGGGTTCATGCGTTCCCAGAGGCTCTTGACCAGCAGCTCATCGGACATTTCCACCAGCGAACAGACCACGGTGGTGGGGAAGCCGCATTCGATGGCCTCACGAATCACCGAGCTGTAGACCTGCGCGGTGGTCAGCGCATCGATACGGAAGCTGGTGACCATCAGGAACACGTGGGACGGGTCGGCAGCCTTGCCCAGCTTGCGCACTTTACGGCGCAGGTGCGGGTAGACCACATACAGGAACAGCATGCCGCGAAAGAAATGCGTAGCACCCATCGAGTAGCGCCAGATACCGACGGCGCCAATCAGGAAAATAAAATTCTTCGACTCGGAGTCGAACGTACTCGCCGGCAACAGCAGGGCGAGACCCATCAGCAGGCTCAGAAAGAACAGCCAGCCGGCGGATTGGAGCAGTACGTGTTTTAACTTGGACATAAGCGTCATCCGAAGGTGAAGAAGGCTTCGAGCTGCAAGCGCTGGGGATTGGTACGCCTGCGGCTCGAAACTTACCGTTGCTGTTACCAGCAAATGCCTTCGGTACGGCCTGTCGTACTGGTGGCCTTGGACATGAAGCCCACCAGGTCGATCACTTGCTTGCCGTGCGGTGCGTTCTGCGCCAGGGCACGGAACTTCTCGTCGCGGTTGCCGAGGATGATCACGTCGGAGTTGTTGATCACATCATCGAAGTCCGAGTTGAGCAGTGACGACACGTGGGGGATCTTGCCTTCGATGTAGTCCTTGTTCGCACCGTGGACACGGGCGTACTCGACGTTGCTGTCGTAGATGCTCAGGTCGTAACCCTTGCCGATCAGCATTTCCGCCAGCTCGACCAGTGGGCTTTCGCGCAGGTCGTCGGTACCGGCCTTGAAGCTCAGGCCCAGCAGGGCGACTTTGCGTTTGTCGTGGCCGGCGACGATGTCGAAGGCGTTCTGCACCTGGGATTCGTTGCTGCGCATCAGCGAGTTGAGCAGCGGCGCTTCCACGTCCAGGGAGCCGGCGCGGTAGGTCAGGGCGCGCACGTCTTTAGGCAGGCAGGAGCCGCCGAACGCGAAGCCTGGGCGCATGTAGTACTGGGACAGGTTGAGGGTCTTGTCCTGGCAGACCACTTCCATCACTTCGCGACCGTCGACGCCGACCGCCTTGGCGATGTTGCCGATCTCGTTGGCGAAGGTGACCTTGGTGGCGTGCCACACGTTGCAGGTGTACTTGATCATCTCGGCTACGGCGATGTCCTTGCGGATGATCGGTGCGTCGAGTTCTTCGTACAGTGACTGCAGGACATCGCCGGAGGCTTTGTCGAATTCGCCGATGACGGTCATCGGTGGCAGGTCGTAGTCGGCGATGGCGGTGGATTCGCGCAGGAATTCCGGGTTGACCGCAACACCGAAGTCGACGCCGGCTTTCTTGCCGGAGCAGTCTTCGAGGATTGGGATCACCACGTTGGCGACGGTGCCCGGCAACACGGTGCTGCGTACCACGATGGTGTGGCGGGTGGTCTTGTCACGCAGGACAAAACCGATCTCGCGGCATACCGATTCGATGTAGTTGAGTTCCAGGTCGCCGTTCTTCTTGCTCGGCGTACCGACGCAAATCATCGACAGGTCAGTATCACGGATGGCTTCGGCGAAGTTGGTGGTGCCGCGCAGTCGACCGTTTGCGATGCCCTGGCTCAACAGTTCGCCCAGACCCGGCTCGACGATCGGCGATTTGCCGGCGTTGATCAGGTCGATCTTTTCCTTGGAGATGTCTACGCCGACCACTTCGTGGCCACGGGCAGACAGGCAACCGGCACACACTGCGCCAACGTAACCCAAACCAAATATGCTGATGCGCATCGCAATTACCTCTGTATTTAAATCATGCCATTAGATGGCCGGAGTTCATGTTTGCAAACGTCACAAATGCCGCGAAAGTTGGGCGAATAGACGCCGACTTGCCGCGTGCAGGCATGTTGAATAACGAGTGACTAACTATTGCACTCAAGTTGTGCGCAACTTGGCCTTGTTATTGGGGCCTGCCCTGAAATGCAGCCAGCCTTCCTGGGAGAAGGGCCTGACGCCAGTGCCGCAGGGCCTTGATAGAGGCTGTAAGCCTTTACATATCAATGCCTTGGGTTGTCTCACTGACCCATTAGGGTAAGCACAGCCTTGGCCTTATAGTTCGTGGCAATGGATCCTTATCGCCGCTCTCAACTAATCGGTTGGTAATGTGACCACTGAGTCAAAGTTGAATATGACAACTTCGCTACTTCCGTTGGTCCGCCTTGTAAGTCATCTCCTACAGAAACAGAGAATTTCGTTACCGGTGGTATGAGCGGCGCTTCAGGACGAAGTTCCTGGCCGCTCATCCTGTTTCCCGAAATTTCTTGAAATATAGGTAAAGATGGCACTGGTACTATATTGATAGCACTTGCTATTTGGGCCAGTAGTTACGGGTAGTTGGCGCGAAGGGATAGTTTTGTGCCACTAGTGTTTTAAAAAAGTGGTGCCACTACGAAAAAAAATCGCAAATGTCGAGTGAAAGAAATGTTAGGGATGTGTCGGGATATTTTTTGACGTCAAATAAATGACGATTCTTGGCGTGAAGCGCGGATAAAAATGTGGGAGGGGGCTTGCCCCGATGGCAGTGCATCAGTCGATAGATTCGTGACTGAACCACCGCAATCGGGGGCAAGCCCCCTCTCACATTTGGATTTCATTGTCTGAAAGAGGCGGGTACGGCCTTATTCCGGTGCACGATCGCGCAGGAACACCAGATTGTCCGGCTTGGACTGCTCCGCATTGAAGCGGTAACCCTGCACATCGAACTGCTTGAGCCTGGTCGGATCGTTGATGCGCTCTTCGATCACGAAGCGGCTCATCATGCCCCGGGCCTTTTTCGCGTAAAAGCTGATGATCTTGTACTGGCCGTTCTTCAGGTCCTTGAACTCGGTGTTGATGATCCGCGCGTTCAGGGCTGTGCGCTTGACCGCCGAGAAGTACTCGTTGGAGGCCAGGTTGAGCAGTACGTCGTCGCCTTGTTCGGCCAGGGCTTCGTTCAGCCACTCACTGATGCGCGTGCCCCAGAAGGCGTACAGGTCCTTGCCACGGGCGTTGGCGAGTTTGGTACCCATCTCCAGGCGATACGGCATCATCAGGTCCAGGGGGCGCAGCAGGCCGTACAGGCCCGAGAGCATGCGCAGGTGGTCCTGGGCGTAGCTGAAGTCGGCATCGCTGAAGGTCTCGGCGTTGAGGCCGGTGTACACGTCGCCCTTGAACGCCAGCAAGGCCTGCTTGGCATTCTCCGGGGTGAAGGCCGGGTTCCAGCTGCCGAAGCGGGCGGCATTGAGGCCACCGATCTTGTCGGACACGTGCATCAATTCGCTGATCTGCGCCGGGCTCAGTTCGCGCAGTTGCTCGATCAGCGCCTGGGAATGGTCCAGGTACTGTGGCTGGGTAAAGCGCTGGGTCACCGCTGGGGTCTCGAAATCGAGGGTCTTGGCGGGGGAAATCACCATCAGCATGAAGTCGTCTCCTGTAAATCGTGCGGGGATTCTAGGGGCTGGGGCGATTTGACTCCACCTATGATGGCGATAGACGCGATCCGCTATGATGGCCGGTGACTCTGGAGAGGGAGACCCTGTGTGCGAATAGCGCTTTTGTTGTCGGCGTGCCTGCTGTGCCTGAATGCCCAGGCGGCGCCGGTGGATGTAGCCAGCCTGGACCGTGGCACCTGGCCGGAAAAACTCAGCAGCCCGGCGCTGTTCGATGTGGCCTCGCGTGCGGAAATCCTGATGTTCGCCCACAGCCTGCTGGCCAGTGAATCCCAGGATGAAACCGCACTCAAGCAGCGCCTGGGCTTGAAGATCATCAACCTGGCGGCCATCGACGACCTGCGCCGCGAGCTGTGGCAGCGCCTGCTGGAGAACTACACGTTCGCCCAGCAGAGCTGCGAAGTCGACGCCTCGTTCTGCTACCTGGTGGAGAGCATGGACGACCTGCGGGAGCAGGCCGGCAAGCTGGCGATCAGCGAAGACTCTTTCTATATAGGCTGGGCTGCACCCAGCCATGCCTTCCATGAGCGTTATCTGGACGAACTGCTGCGCAAGGCCGCGCTGTTTCCGCAGATCAGCAGCGAAGTCGCGCGCTTTGGCGACCATGAACGCAACGGCGACGAGTTCAACGACCGCCTGTTCCTGCTGACCTTCGACGGCGGTCCGGCACCGGTCAGCGGCAATACCGACTGGCTCGCCGACTACCTGCGCAAGCAGAAGATGAACGCCACCTTCTTTGTCCTCGGCAGCAGCCTGCAAACCCGTGTGGAGCGCAGTTCCGCCGCTGAGGTGGAGGCGTTGTACCAGGGCCAGTGCGTCGGCACCCAGGGCTGGCAGTACCGTTCCCACAGCCATTGGGTGGACTGGCAGAGTTCCATCACCCGCAGCGCGCAGTTGGTGCAGAACCTGATGCCGGAAAACTACGTGCCGCTGTTCCGCCCGCCTTACGGGCAGCGGCGCGCGGACAGCCAGGGGTTCTTCCAGTCCCAGGGCTTGCAGGTGGCGTTATGGGACATCGATTCCCAGGACGAGCCGGGCAAGCTCAAGGCCGATGAGTCGGCGCAACGGGTGCTGACGTTGATGCTGTTGTGGCGCAAAGGCGTGATTGTGTTTCACGACACCCAGGACAAGGCGCGGGTAGCACTGCCGATGTTGCTGCAGGCAACGGCGCAGAGTGGGCTGGGTTGGCAGGACTGCCGGGAGGCGTTTCGTTAAAAGGATGAAGTGCCCGGCCCTGTTGGGTGCGAGGCATTTTTACGCTGATTTTGTGCGACATTTCGATGCAGGCGGACTTCCGACTTTAACGGTGCATGGGGCACTCGGCTAGTGCTATTCGTCATCCTGAAAAATAAACTTCAAAAAAGCGTCAAAGTGCTTTTTCCTGTCATGGGTTTTGCGGTATTACGAAGTCAGATCGCCGAAACCTGCAACACAGGTGGCGTCTTCCAAGACTCCTCATGTGGGCACTGCGCTTGACGTCACTCAGGTGCAGTCGGTGGTCGAATCGAGGCGCAGCACTGTTGTGGTATTGCGTCGACTGGCTCCCACAAAGGTGACCGAGTATGGATGATCATGGACGTAACCCTTCTTCCGACCAGCCAATCCTTTATGTGCTTGATACCAATGTACTGATCCACGATCCAAACGCACTGCTTAACTTCGAAGAACACCACGTCGCCATCCCGATGATCGTGCTTGAGGAGCTCGACAAACTCAAAAGTGGGCACCACAGCGTGGCTGCCGAATGCCGCCAGGCCATCCGCCTGATCGACAAGACCCTGGGCGAAGCGTCACCCGAGGACGTTGAGGTCGGCGTGCCGATCCAGCGCGGCAAAAGCGGGCCCAAGGGCTTGCTGTCGATCCTGATGAGCAAGCGCAGCGAGCCCAACAGCCTGCTGCCCGAAAACCTGAACGACAACAAAATCATCAACCAATTGATCGACCTGCACGCTCGCGACAAGGACCTGCGCGTGGTGCTGGTGACCAAAGACATCAATATGCGCCTCAAGGCACGAGCGTGTGGGATCGCTGCCGAGGACTACAGTACCGACCAACTGGTCGACGACGTGTCGATGCTGTCCCGTGGTTATCACATGATGACCGGCTCGTTCTGGGACCGTGTCAGCAAGGTCGAAACCCGTCAGGACCATGGCCGTACCTGGCACCAGGTACAACTGATCGACAATCTGCCGGCCGTGCATATCAATGAATTCATCGTCGACGAACAGGGCTTCGTGGGCTGGATCAAAGAGATCCAGGTCGACAAGCTGCTGATCCTCGACCTGCATCAGGAACCCCTGTTGCACCAGGAAGCCTGGGGCCTGAAACCGCGTGACATTTACCAGAGCCTGGCGCTGTATGCGCTGCTCGACCCGGACATCCACCTGGTCAACCTGACGGGCGCTGCCGGTTCCGGTAAAACCATCCTTGCCCTGGCTGCCGCCATCGAGCAGACCATGGTGACCAAGCGCTATCGCCGCATCATCGCCACTCGCTCCGTGCAGGGCCTGGACCAGGAAATCGGCTTTTTGCCCGGTACCGAGGCGGAAAAAATGGAGCCGTGGCTGGGGGCGATCACCGACAACCTCGAAGCCTTGCACATGGATGACGAAAACACCCATGGCAGCGTCGACTACATCCTCAGCAAAGTGCCGTTGCAGTTCAAATCCCTCAACTACATCCGAGGTCGCAGCTTCCAGCAGAGCCTGATTTTGATCGATGAATGCCAGAACCTGACCCCGCACCAGATGAAAACCATCATCACCCGTGCCGGCGCCGGTTCCAAAGTGGTGTGCCTGGGTAACCTGGCACAGATCGACACTCCTTACCTGTCCGCGACCAGCTCCGGGCTGACCTACCTGACGGAACGCTTCAAGGACTTCCCGAACGGCGTGCATATCGCGCTGCAAGGGGTGCCTCGCTCGATTCTGGCTGAATACGCAGAGTCGCATCTCTGAGTAGCAAGCTTTAAGCTACAAGCTGCAAGTGCGTCCTGTGAGCTTTTCACTTGCCGCTTGCAGCTTGTAGCTTTTTTGCTGCCTCAAGGAGGCCTCGTGCTAACTCATCTCGATTCCCAAGGTCGCGCCCATATGGTCGACGTCACCGACAAGTCCGTGACGTTCCGGGAGGCGGTGGCCGAAGCGCGGGTGCGCATGCTGCCCGAGACCCTGCAAATGATTGTCGACGGCGCCCATCCCAAGGGCGACGTGTTTGCCGTGGCCCGCATCGCCGGGATCCAGGCGGCGAAAAAAACCAGTGATTTGATCCCCCTGTGTCACCCGCTGATGTTGACCGGTGTCAAGGTCGAACTGAGTGCCGATGGCGCAGACTCGGTGCACATCGTCGCACGCTGCAAGCTGTCCGGGCAGACCGGCGTAGAGATGGAAGCGTTGACGGCGGCCAGCGTCGCGGCGCTGACGATCTACGACATGTGCAAGGCCGTGGATCGCGGCATGACCATCGAAAACATTCGCCTGCTGGAAAAGCTTGGCGGTAAGAGCGGGCATTTCAAGGCGGATGGACAATGAGCATCAACGTACTGTTTTTCGCGCGTTACAGCGAAAAAATAGGCCTGGATTCACTTGAGATGGAAGGCGACTTCGCCACGGTCGATGCCGTGCGCCAGGCGTTGGCCGCTGATCCGGGCTTTGAAGTACTCAACGAAACCAGCTTGATGTGTGCTCGCAACCAAGAGTTGTGCGCTCTCGACGAGCCGTTGCAGGCCGGTGATGAAGTCGCGTTCTTCCCGCCCGTGACCGGAGGCTGAACATGGCCATTCGTGTACAGGTCGAACCGTTTGACCCCGGTGCCGAGGTCAACGCGATGCACGCGGCGAATGTGGGCGTGGGCGCGGTGGTGAGTTTTGTCGGCTATGTGCGCGACTTCAACGAGGGGCGCGAGGTGTCTGGCATGTTCCTCGAACACTATCCGGGCATGACTGAAAAAGCCTTGGCCAAGATCGCCGTCGAAGCCGAGCAACGCTGGCCGCTGCTCAAGCTCGAAGTGCTGCATCGTATCGGTGCGCTCGAGCCTGGCGAGCCGATAGTGTTCGTGGCCGCCGCCAGTGCCCATCGCCAGGCCGCGTTCGATGCCTGTGCGTTTGTGATGGATTACCTGAAAACCCGTGCGCCGTTCTGGAAGAAGGAAAATACCAGCGAAGGCGCGCGCTGGGTGGAAGGGCGAGACAGCGACCACGCTGCAGCGGATCGCTGGAAATAGCCAGCCGAACACAGAACCAAATGTGGGAGGGGGCTTGCATCCCGATGGCAGGGTGTCAGTCACTTTATCTGTGACTGACCCACTGCCATCGGGAGCAAGCCCCCTCCCACATTTTTTATCGCATTTCAGCTTACGGGCGTTTGCGTTCTACAGCCCGCAGCAAGTGCGTCGGCGGTGTCTCGCAACTGATCTTGCGCCCCAGCAACGTCTCGATCGACGGCAACTGATACGAGTCATCCTCCCCGGCAAAGCTGATCGACACGCCCGCAGCCCCCGCTCGGCCGGTACGGCCGATGCGGTGCACGTAGTCGTCCGGCACTTCCGGCAGGGTGAAGTTGATCACGTGGCTGATGCCGTCGATGTGAATCCCGCGCCCGGCCACGTCGGTGGCCACCAGCACGCGGATCTTGCCTTCGCGGAAGCCTTCCAGGGTCTTGATGCGCTTGTGTTGCGGCACATCGCCGGACAGCTGCGCGGCATTCACGCCATCGCGCACCAGGCGTTCTTCGATGCGGCGCACCTCGTCCTTGCGGTTGGCGAACACCATCACGCGTTCCCAGCCGTTGTCGTTGACCAGGTTGTAGAGCAGCTTGTACTTGTCGGCACCGGCCACGGCATAGATGTGCTGTTCGACGTTTTCGCTGGCGACGTTCAGCGCTTCGATCTCGACGATCGACGGCTCGGTCGTCCACTGCTTGGCGAGGTTCATCACGTCTTCGGTAAAGGTCGCGGAGAACAGCAGGGTCTGACGCTCGGCCTTTGGCGGGGTCTGGCGAATGATCTGACGCACTTGTGGGATGAAACCCATGTCGAGCATGCGGTCGGCTTCGTCCAGCACCATCACTTCGACCATGTCCAGGTGCACGTCGCCGCGCTGGTTGAAGTCCAGCAGGCGGCCGGGGGTCGCCACCAGGATGTCGCAGTGGCGGGCTTCGAGGTGCTTGAGCTGCTTGTCGAAGTCCATGCCGCCGACGAACGTCATGACGTTGAGACCGGTGTACTTGGTCAGGTCGGCGGCGTCCTTGGCGATCTGCACCACCAGTTCACGGGTAGGCGCGATGATCAGCGCACGCGGTTCACCCATGTAGCGTTCTTTCGGCGGCGGCGTTTGCAGCAGCTGGGTGATGATCGAGATCAGGAACGCGGCGGTCTTGCCGGTACCGGTCTGGGCACGGCCGATGGCGTCTTTGCCGGCGAGGGTAAAGCCCAATACCTGCGCCTGGATCGGCGTGCAGTACGGGAACCCCAGGTCCTGGATGGCGTGCATCAGTTCCGGGGCCAGGTCAAAATCGTGGAAGCGGGTCTTGCCTTCCTGGGGCTCGACGACGAAGTCTTCGAGTTTCCACGGGATCACCGGCGGTTTGGGCGCGCGTTCCCGGCGAGGCTTGGGGGCGGGTGCGGCTTGCGTCTCGAGTTTTGCCTGTTCGGGCGGTGTCACCGTCGGCGTCTTCGGCTGGGCGACAGGTGCAGTCCGGCCTGGCTGTTGACCGTCATTGCGGCTGCCGGAGGTGGGGACAGGAGCACTGGGAACAGGCGCGAGCGGCTCAGCCTCGCTTTTGCCGAACATCTTCTTGAGTGCTTTGAGCACGGTGATCTCATTAATTGGTTAAGGAATGTACGCCGGCCAGTGTAATGCAAGAATCGGGCGCGGCGTAGTGCGTCTGTCATACGGCTACATAAACTTGGGGTTCAGCCCAGGCGAGCGGTCAACCAAGTCCCTATATCGTGTATCTCCTGGGGTAACACTTCGTGGCCCATTGGGTATTCCTGCCATGTCACGGTGACACCACGGGTTTTCAGATGCTCGTAGGCGCTGCGGCCCATGGCGTTCTGTACCACCTCGTCGTACTGGCCATGCAGGCATAGCGTTGGAATGCGTTGTTGGCTGGCCGACAATTCAAGCTCATCGCTGAAGGTGGGCGCGTAGGTGGAGAGGGCGATGACGCCGCCCAATGGCCCCTCCCAATTCAGGAACGCGGTGTGGAATACCACGGCGCCACCTTGGGAAAAGCCCGCGAGGAAAATCCGCGAAGCGTCTATTCCGGTTCTCTTCTGTGCTTCGATCAGATCGGTCAGCATTTTTGCCGACACTTCCAGCTCTTCCAGGCTGATCGAGCGGGCCGGGCTCATGGCCTTGATGTCGTACCAGCTGGGCATCTCGTAGCCACCATTGATCGTCACCGGACGGGTCGGTGCCTGGGGCAATACAAAGCGGGTGGACAGCAAGCTTTCCTGCAGCGCCTCGGCCACCGGCAGGAAGTCGTAGCGATCGGCACCCAGGCCATGCAACCAGATTACGCAGGCGTCTGCGGGCTTGGCGGGCTGAAGAATCAAGGGTTCGGTCATGTCTGCTCCATATATGTGCGTGCGCTCCGATTGGGTGCGTCGTAACGGTGCGCGACAGGTTGATCTGTTAAGAGAATGTCGCAAGGTTGAATCTTTTTCCATTGACGAGGGGCTGAAACGACTCAGCCGCCACTCTGGTACGCGCCTTGCTATGTGTAGGTCGATGTCAGAACTTTCCTGGGACGGTAACACTATCAGTGACTGCCGCTTTCAGGATAGCCGCTGGAATTACCGCGAAAGCCTCATGCCGCTTGACCCCAAAAAAAGCCAACACGGGTCGATATCGCCTCATAAGGGTGCGCTGAGGTTGGAGCTTCGACACAACAAGAGCAACTGGAGGTTTGAATGAAGGTATTGAAATCCACCCTGGCCATCGTTAGCGCGGCGGCTGTACTGGGTGTCAGTGGTTTCGCCCAGGCTGGCGCCACTCTGGACGCCGTGCAGAAGAAAGGCTTTGTGCAATGTGGCGTGAGTGACGGCTTGCCGGGCTTCTCGGTACCGGATGCCAGCGGCAAGATCCTCGGGATCGATGCTGACGTTTGCCGCGCCGTGGCCGCTGCCGTTTTCGGCGACGCCACCAAGGTCAAATTCAGCCAGTTGAACGCCAAGGAGCGTTTCACCGCGCTTCAATCCGGCGAAGTCGACATCCTGTCGCGCAACACCACCATGACCAGCTCCCGCGATGCGGGCATGGGCCTGAAATTCCCGGGCTTCATCACTTACTACGACGGCATCGGCTTCCTGGTTAACAACAAGCTGGGCGTCAAAAGTGCCAAGGAACTGGACGGTGCAACCATCTGCATCCAGGCCGGTACCACCACTGAGCTGAACGTCTCCGACTACTTCCGTGGCAACAACCTCAAATACACCCCGATCACCTTCGACACCTCCGATGAAAGCGCCAAGTCGCTGGAATCCGGTCGTTGCGACGTACTGACCTCCGACAAGTCCCAACTGTTCGCCCAGCGCAGCAAGCTGGCCGCGCCGAAGGACTACGTGGTTCTGCCGGAAACCATTTCCAAGGAACCGCTGGGCCCGGTCGTGCGTAACGGCGATGACGAGTGGCTGGCCATCGTGCGCTGGGTGGGCTACGCCATGCTCAACGCTGAAGAAGCCGGCATCACGTCCAAAAACGTTGAAGCTGAAGCCAAGTCCACCAAGAACCCGGACGTTGCGCGTCTGCTCGGTGCTGACGGCGAATACGGCAAAGACCTGAAAGTGAAGAAGGATTGGGTCGTACAGATCGTCAAGCAAGTCGGTAACTACGGTGAAGTGTTCGAGCGCAACCTGGGCAAGAGCACCCCGCTGGAAATCGACCGTGGCCTGAACGCGCTGTGGAACGCCGGCGGCATTCAATACGCACCCCCTGTGCGCTGATCGCTGATGGTTCTGTCACCCGGTGGGCCAACCGCCGGGTGATGTTCTGTTCCATTCTTTCCGGGGCACTTCATGCAAAATCAAATCGGCGCACCAAAGCAGAAGCTCAGCTTCAGCGATCCCAAAGTGCGTGCGTGGCTCTTCCAGATCATCACGATTGTGGCGGTGATCTCGCTGGGCTGGTACCTCTTCGACAATACCCAGACCAACCTTCAGCACCGGGGCATTACCTCTGGTTTCGACTTTCTTGAGCGCAGTGCCGGCTTCGGCATCGCGCAGCATTTGATCGACTACACCGAATCGGACAGTTATGCCCGCGTCTTTGTGATCGGGCTGCTCAACACTTTGCTGGTGACCTTTATCGGGGTGATCCTGGCGACCCTGCTGGGCTTCATCATCGGCGTGGCGCGCCTGTCACCGAACTGGATGATCAACAAGCTGGCGACCGTGTATGTGGAAGTGTTCCGCAACATTCCGCCGCTGCTGCAGATCCTGTTCTGGTACTTCGCGGTGTTCCTGACCATGCCGGGACCGCGCAACAGCCATAACTTCGGTGACACCTTCTTTGTCAGCAGCCGTGGCCTGAACATGCCGGCAGCGCTGGCCGCTGACGGGTTCTGGCCGTTTGTGGCCAGTATCGTGGTTGCCATCGTGGCCATCGTGCTGATGGCGCGTTGGGCCAACAAGCATTTTGAAGCGACCGGCGTACCCTTCCATAAGTTCTGGGCGGGCCTGGCGCTGTTTATCGTGATCCCGGCGCTGTGTGCCTTGATCTTCGGCGCGCCGCTGCACTGGGAAATACCAAAGCTTTCAGGTTTCAACTTTGTCGGCGGTTGGGTACTGATCCCTGAACTGCTGGCGCTGACCCTGGCGCTTACCGTGTACACGGCAGCGTTTATCGCCGAGATCGTGCGTTCGGGCATCAAGTCCGTCAGCCACGGCCAGACCGAAGCTGCGCGCTCCCTGGGCCTGCGCCCTGGGCCGACGCTGCGCAAGGTCATCATCCCGCAAGCCCTGCGGGTGATCATTCCGCCGCTGACCAGCCAGTACCTGAACCTGGCGAAGAACTCGTCGCTGGCCGCCGGTATCGGTTACCCGGAAATGGTTTCGCTGTTTGCCGGCACGGTGCTCAACCAGACCGGCCAGGCCATCGAGGTTATTGCCATCACCATGAGCGTGTACCTGGCGATCAGCATCAGCATTTCCCTGCTGATGAACTGGTACAACAAGCGCATTGCGCTGATCGAGCGGTGAGGAAACGCACATGAGTTCGCATACTTTCAAACCTGATATGCCGCCGCCGAGCAAAGTCTTCGGACCGATGGCCTGGATGCGCGCCAACCTGTTCTCCAGTTGGCTCAATACCCTGCTGACGCTGTTGGCGTTCTACCTGATCTACCTGGTGGTGCCGCCGATCCTGCAGTGGGCCATCCTCGATGCCAACTGGGTCGGCACCACCCGCGCCGACTGCACCAAGGAAGGCGCGTGCTGGGTGTTTATCCAGCAGCGCTTCGGGCAGTTCATGTACGGCTATTACCCCGGCGACCTGCGCTGGCGTGTGGACCTGACCGTGTGGCTGGCCATCGTCGGCGTGGCGCCGTTGTTCATCTCGCGTTTCCCACGCAAGGCGGTCTATGGCCTGAGCTTCCTGGTGCTGTACCCGATCATCGCCTACTTCCTGCTGCACGGCGGGATCTTCGGGCTGACCAATGTGGCCACCAGCCAATGGGGCGGCCTGATGCTGACCCTGGTCATCGCCACCGTCGGCATCGCCGGCGCCTTGCCTCTGGGCATTGTGCTGGCCTTGGGGCGGCGCTCGAACATGCCGGCGATTCGTGTGGTCTGCGTGACCTTCATCGAGTTCTGGCGCGGCGTGCCGTTGATCACCGTGCTGTTCATGTCCTCGGTGATGCTGCCCTTGTTCCTGCCCGAAGGCATGGGCATCGACAAGCTGCTGCGGGCGTTGATCGGCGTGATCCTGTTCCAGTCGGCCTACGTGGCCGAAGTGGTGCGCGGTGGCTTGCAGGCGATTCCCAAAGGTCAGTACGAAGCGGCTGCGGCGATGGGCCTGGGTTACTGGCGCAGCATGGGCCTGGTGATCCTGCCGCAAGCCCTGAAGATGGTGATCCCGGGCATCGTCAACACGTTTATCGCGTTGTTCAAGGACACCAGCCTGGTGATCATCATCGGCCTGTTCGACCTGCTCAACAGCGTCAAGCAAGCCGCCGCCGACCCTAAATGGTTGGGTATGGCCACCGAAGGCTATGTGTTTGCCGCCCTGGTGTTCTGGATTTTCTGTTTTGGTATGTCGCGCTATTCCATTCATTTGGAACACAAGCTCGACACAGGCCACAAGCGTTAGGAGTTGATGTTATGAGCGAAGCGATCAAACAGCCTGTGAGCCCTGAAGGCATTATCCAGATGCAGGGCGTCAACAAGTGGTACGGCCAGTTCCATGTGTTGAAAGACATCAACCTCAACGTCAAGCAGGGCGAGCGTATCGTGCTGTGCGGCCCGTCGGGTTCGGGCAAGTCCACCACCATCCGTTGCCTCAACCGCCTGGAAGAGCACCAGCAGGGCCGCATCGTGGTCGATGGCGTGGAGCTGACCAACGACCTCAAGCAGATCGAAGCGATCCGCCGTGAAGTCGGCATGGTGTTCCAGCACTTCAATCTGTTCCCGCACCTGACCATCCTGCAGAACTGCACGCTGGCGCCGATGTGGGTGCGCAAGATGCCCAAGCGCAAGGCCGAGGAAATCGCCATGCACTACCTGGAGCGTGTGCGCATCCCGGAGCAGGCTCACAAGTTTCCGGGGCAACTGTCCGGCGGCCAGCAACAGCGCGTGGCGATTGCCCGTGCCCTGTGCATGAAGCCGAAAATCATGCTGTTCGACGAGCCGACCTCGGCCCTCGACCCGGAAATGGTCAAGGAAGTACTCGACACCATGATCGGCCTGGCCGAAGACGGCATGACCATGTTGTGCGTCACCCACGAAATGGGCTTTGCGCGCACCGTGGCCAACCGCGTGATCTTCATGGACAAGGGCGAGATCGTCGAACAGGCGGCGCCGAATGACTTCTTCGACAACCCGCAGAATGACCGGACCAAGCTGTTCTTGAGCCAGATCCTGCATTGATCGATGCCTGAAAAAATAAACCCGGCCTGGCCGGGTTTATTTTTGAGGGTTAGGACGCTTTGATTGCTTCAATGTCGTTGTTCACGGTGTAGGTGAAGGCGCCGCGCATATCCGCGCCTTCAGCCAGGACTTTCGCGTCCGCAAGCAGATGCGGGTGGCGATCCAGTAATCGCATCAGCAGCACCAAGGGCTTGGGGGCAAGAAGTTCGCCGCGTTCGTAGCGAGAGAATGCGTTGTGGCCGCCACCGGACAGCAGATCCACTGCTTCCTTTTGCGTAAGGTGCAGTTTTCGGCGGATGCGCTTCATCTCGGCGCCGATCATTTTTCGGGCGGCGAGGACTAGCTCGTCACCCGCTTGTCCATAGCGATCTGCACTATCGGTATCGGGGTCCCAAAAGCCGTCGCCGCATACGTTGCATTCCCAGCCTGCCAGATTGTCGACTCGACGTTCCATGCCTTTGACGCTGATGGTTTCGCTGCGGCCCTCGAAATAGCTCAACGCATCAGGGGCGCCACAGATGTAGCACAGCTCGGTTTTTTTCATGGTTTTTTCTCCTTGAAGGAGATCACCGGAGGCCTACCGTCTGTGCGGTAAGTGACCTTGATGTAAATCTCCATGCCTTTCGAATGAGTGTGGTACACGTCCTGCCAGACTCGATGGTCTCCATAAGTGGTCATCGACTTGTACAACATCCAGTTTTGCAACTCATAGATGACGTCCTGCATGTCCTCAAGGCTAAAGCGCAGATCCCAGCCGCATCGTTGTGCTGACTGGGTGAACGCTTTCCTCCCAAGCCGCCTGACATCCGCCTTGATCACCGCCAGATCGTAATGAGGTGTGTACTTTTCCATAAGACACCTGAGCCGAATAATTACCCTTTGAGGGTAATTTTACCAATCGAAAATACTGCTCCTTTTGCTGCCTAAGAACCGTAGTGCGTTGCCTTTGTAGGCAACTCTGAATAGGCTGTAGGAAAATTCATCCTATGATTGGACGAAAGCCTGCATCCCATGACAGACATCGCCCCCTTGATCAAACGCTCCCTGGTGGACCAGGCCCTTGAGCAATTGCGCTGGCGTATCAGCGA
Source organism: Pseudomonas sp. CFBP13509 (assembly GCF_005233485.1). NCBI lineage: Bacteria > Pseudomonadati > Pseudomonadota > Gammaproteobacteria > Pseudomonadales > Pseudomonadaceae > Pseudomonas > Pseudomonas sp. CFBP13509. The sequence goes on along the minus strand of NZ_QGAA01000001.1, from coordinate 610,120 downwards.
AGGCCGGTGGGCCATCGGCGAACGCCTGCCCACCGAGCCGGAGCTGGCCGCCGAACTGGGCATCAGCCGCAACACCGTGCGCGAGGCCATGCGCGTGCTGGCGTTTTCCGGGTTGATCGAGATCCGCCAGGGCGACGGCAGTTACCTGCGCTCCATGACCGACCCGCTGGGGGCCATGCGCGCGTTATCCCACTGCACCTTGGAGCAGGCGCAGGAGACGCGGCAGATACTGGAAGTGGAGGCCGTCGGGCTCGCGGCGGTGCGCCGTACCGAAGCCGACCTCACCGCTTTGCATGAGGCACTCAAGGCCAGCGCGGTGCTGTACCACGGTGACCTCGAGGCCTATATCAGCGCCGACCTGCTGTTCCACAAACGCCTGGTGGACGCCGCGCACAACCCGGCATTGAGCGAGCTGTACCAGTACTTTTCCGCCATCGTCGGCGCGCAGTTGCGCCAGACCCTGAACATTTCGCCGCGTCGCCAGGCGGTGTTCGACCTGCATATCGCCCTGCTCGAAGCCGTGGAACACCAGGACCCGGAACGCGCCAAATCCCTTTGCCGGCAGTTGATCAATGAACCCTGAAACCAAACGTACGAGCGAGTTGGACGAACTGTTGATCGACGCCGAGGCCGACGACGAAGTGGTGCAAAGCAGCCACCCGGTGGTGAGTCGCCCCTGGTTGCTGCTGCTGGGCCTGATTCTGGTGGCCTTGAACCTGCGTCCGGCGCTGTCGAGCGTGGCGCCATTGCTGGCCGACGTCTCCAGCAGCCTGGGGTTGTCGGCGGCCAAGGCCGGTTTGCTCACCACCCTGCCGGTGTTGTGCCTCGGCCTGTTCGCACCCACGGCGCCGATCCTGGCCCGGCGGTTTGGCGCCGAGCGGGTGGTGTTGGGGATTTTGCTGACCCTGGCCGCCGGCATCCTCCTGCGCAGCGCTTTTGGCGAAGTGGGCTTGTTCGCCGGCAGCCTGATCGCCGGTGCGAGCATCGGCATCATCGGCGTCTTGCTGCCGGGCCTGATCAAGCGTGATTTCGCCAGGCAGGCCGGTGCCATGACCGGGGTCTACACCATGGCCCTGTGCCTGGGCGCGGCGTTGGCCGCCGGTGCCACGGTGCCGCTGAGTCATTACTTCGGTGACCGCTGGACCATTGGCCTGGGCTTCTGGATTCTGCCGGCGTTGGCGGCGGCGTTGTTCTGGTTACCGCAGGTCGGCCGCAAACACGCTACCCACCAGGTCGCCTATCGAGTGAAGGGCCTGCTGCGTGATCCGTTGGCCTGGCAGGTCACCTTGTACATGGGCCTGCAATCGTCCCTGTCGTACATCGTGTTTGGCTGGCTGCCGTCGATCCTGATCGGTCGTGGCCTGAGCGCCACCGAAGCCGGGTTGGCGTTGTCCGGCTCTATCGTCATGCAATTGTTCAGTTCCCTCGCCGCACCCTGGCTCGCCACCCGTGGCAAAGACCAGCGCCTGGCGATCGTAGTGGTGATGCTGCTGACCCTCGGCGGTTTGTTCGGTTGCCTGTATGCACCGCTGGACGGCCTCTGGGGCTGGGCGATCCTGCTCGGCCTGGGCCAGGGCGGTACGTTCAGCCTGGCGCTGACCCTGATCGTGCTGCGTTCGCGCGACTCCCATGTGGCGGCCAACCTGTCGAGCATGGCCCAGGGTTTTGGCTACACCCTGGCGTCCATTGGCCCATTTGCGGTGGGCCTGGTGCACGACTGGACGGGCGGCTGGTCGGCCATCGGCTGGATTTTCGCGGTGATCGGCCTGGGCGCCATCGTTGCCGGGCTGGGGGCGGGGCGGGCGCTGTATGTGAAGGTCAGCAGCGAGAAAGTCTAGAGGTACAGCACTTCCAGGGTCGCCGAGCCGTCGAGCAAGGTGTCGCTGCTCAGGTCCAGGTTCTGCTTGGCATTGATCACCGCCTCGACCTTGACGGTGCTGGTTAACGCCTGGATCGCCGAGGGCCCGGCGGTGCTGCCTTCGGCGGTGGTGAACCCCAGGTAACTGTTGGCCCCGATATCGATAGGGTTGAGGTTGGCGGTGCGCCAGGCCAGGCCACCGGTGGTGGACTCGGTGCCGTACAGGGGTGTGGTGCTGTCTGCCTGGGTGCTACGCGGGTCGAAGCTCATGGAATAGAGGCCGATGCGATTGCCACTCTGGTCCAGCCCCAACCCGTAGTAAATCTCGCTATTGACCGTGGCCGTGCCATCGCGATTGTCACGCATGCGCAAGGCAAAGCGGCTCGGCGCGTTGCAGCCAATGCTGACTTGCAGATGTTTGATCGGCAGTCGTGTGCCTCTGTCGAGGTTCAGGTCCTGCTGGGAAATCTTGCCGTAGTCGATCAAGCCGCCAGCGGACAGCAGCGGCGTGCAGGCGACGGGCGTGATCCTGCCCTTGACGATCAGCTCCACGGTCGACGCCGCCAGTGCCGGCGCGGTCGAGGGCAGCAATAGCAGTGAAGAAAAAACCAGGCAGTACTTGTTCATTCAGCGGATTCCAGTGATTAGAGGTAGATGATTTCAAGGGTGCCGGAACCATTGATGTGCACCACCGTGCGCAGGTCCATGGACTGGGTGGGCGCCAGGTACGCCTTGATACGCACGGTGCCGGCCAGGTTCTGCAGGGCAATGGGGCCGCGGGTGTTGCCGGCGCTGTCGGTAAAACCCATGAGGCTGTGGGCGGCGATGGGAATCTGCCGCGCACTGGAGGTGCTCCAGGCCTGGCCGCTGCTGGTGGAGTCGGTGCGGTAGAGCGTGCGGTAGGCGTCGGCGGTGAAGTCTGCCGGGTCGATGTTCAGGTAGTAGCGGCCGATCTTGTTCCCGCTGTTGTCCAGGTCCAAGCCATAGGCGGTTTCATCGGTGCCGCCGGTGGCCGTGCCGGAGCGGTTGTCGTGCATCAGCAGGGCAAAGGGGGTGGGCGCGTCGCAATTGACAGAGAACTGCAAGGTGCGGGTGGGCAGTGGGTTTTCGTGGGTGGGGCTCAGATCTTTCGCCAGCAACGTGCCGTAATCCACCAGGCCACCGTTGGACAGTTGAGGTTTGCACGCGGCGGGGGCGAAGTGGGCGCGCAGATTTACTTCGCGCGCGCTATGACGGCCATGGAACGTCCCGGAGGCTTCCCAGGTGGTGGCGTCCGTGACCCGTGTGGCGGCGATATCGGCGAAGGCGCTGAAGGTCAATTGCACGGAAAAATGCTGGCCGTTGAGTAGCGTCTCGCCGTTGACCGGTGCGATGCCGTGGCCGGTGCGCCAGTTCAGCAGCGCGCCACGGGCCACCGGCGGCTGGCCGAGTGCGGAAATCAATCCCAGCTCCACGGCGGTGCCGTCCAGCACCGCGTCGCTGGCCTGGATCGCGTAGCTGCCATGCTCGGTGAACCGCAGCCGCTGCGAAGTGGCCGCCAGCGCCTGATAAAACAGGCTCATGTCGGTCGGCTGCGCGCAGCTCACATTCAGGCTGACGCGGCGCTCACCCAACGGGCGCTCAAGGGCGCTGTCCTGTTGTGCGATCCGGCTCATCAGGCCGAAATCCAGCAGTGATTCACTGAGGTTCAGTTGGCACTCGTCCTCGGCAAGGGCGTTGCTGGCGACTATCAGCAGCATCACGCTCATGGCCAGGCGGGACAGGGTAGAAGCGGTATTCATGGTGAGGGTCCTCATGATTTATCGCAGCGTGCGGACGCGGTTTCGAAATACACCTGGGGGTCGCTCTTTTCCGGCAACTCGAAGCGCAGGGCACAACGCGTCATGCCAGGGGCGCTGACCCACAATTGCGGTTGCTCCAGCACATTGGGCAGGAACACCTGGCCGCCATCCTGGACCAGGGTCACGAACTCCCCGCCAGCGGTACTGACGGACGCCCCGCGCGGCAGGGGTGTGCCCTGTTCGCTGTGCGCGTGCAGCAATACCCGACGTGTGCGGGTCACGCCAAATTCGACCCGATCCACGGCCCCGCGCCCGGCGGCGATCATTGCCAGGCCGTTGTTGATATCCGCATTGCGTGGCAGCGAGCGGGTCTGGACTTCCACCGGGCTGCGGCCGTAAGCGCTGACCTGCGGCACCACGGCCTGGCCTTGCCAGTCGGTCCACACTGGCCCGCTGGGGGTGCTCAGTTTGATGCCGCTGATGTCGCCCACCGATGCCACGGCGAAGGTGTCGCGCACTGGGTAGGGCGATAATGTGACGCCGCCGCCATGCATCACCACACCGCCTCGGGCGCTGCCTTGGTAGCTCGAACGCTCGGCGTCGGAGCGGCTGTAGCTGAAGTCCAGTTGGCTATAGCGCGGCAGGGCGGAGAGGCCCAGCGTGGTTTCCACCTGTCGATCACGGGTGTCGTGTTCGGCACTGACGCGGTAGCTCAGTTGATCGTCGATCTGCTCACTCAAACCCAGCCCGGCGCGGTGTTCGCCACCGGAGTTGCGCACCCAGCCGCGGGCCCGGCGGCTCTCGCCCAAGGGCACGCTGATGTTCAGGTACACCGCATTGTCTTGTTGCTGGCGGCCGCCCATCTGCCATTCGCCGCTGGCCGACAGCGACACCCCGCGCACGCTGGTGCCCCAGGAGACCAGGCCCCGGCTGCTGCTGTCGCCATCAAAGCTGCTGGAGCGTGAAGCCCCCGCACTGAACGCGCCCAACCACGGGTGGGACCATCCCAACGTCGCGCTTTGTTGATCGCGATAACGCGAGCGCCGTTGCTGAGTGGTCTCGGGTTCGTAGGTGGCTTCTTCCAGCTCCCGATAGCCCGCCGTGCGCCAGGAATTGGCCACGCTGAACGACCACTGATCATTCAGGCGCTGGGCCCATGACAGGTCGGTCTGCAGCCCGCGAACCTTGTCCCGTGCCTGGGTATCGGCGAGTTGGCTGGACAGCTGGATTTGACTGTCCAGCCACGGCAGCCAGCCCAGGCTCAACCCGCCCGCGCGATATTCGCTGGACGCCAGCACGCCGCTGCCCAGGGACAGTTGCGGGTGCACGGCGCCGGTCCAGCCTGCGCTGACCACCCAAGGATCATCGCCCTGGGCATTGCCGATGTTGCGCACGCGCCCCGCTGCGACCGAATAGCCCGGTGCTGGCAAACCAAGGCCGAGCATGGCCGCCGGGACGGTGAAACGCCGCTCGCCACCGCTGCTTTCGCGGACGATGACTTCGACGTCGGAGCGCGAGTTCAAACGGCGCACGTCCGTCAGGGAAAACGGCCCGGCGGGGACCACTGTGGAGTGAATCAACGCGCCGTTCTGCCGCACCTCGACCTGCGCCGGGCTGTTGGCTATCCCCTCGATGGTCGCGCCCTGGCCCTGCTCTTGAAGGGCCTGTTCGGTGAGGACCTGCACCCCGGTGATCTGCGCGCCGGACAGCACTGGGTTGTAGAGGTTGATCTGCCCGAGTTGCAGCACGGCCTGGTGGCTGGCGAACGTGCGCTGGGCGTAGGCCTCCAGGTGCGTGCTGCGCGACAGACCGTCCTGCCAGGTCTGTACCTGGCGGCTGCGCACGATCCAGTCGCCGGCGTTGAAGCCGACTTCGGTATTGGCCGAGCCGAAACGGCTGTCACCGTCACCGAAGCGGTTGTAGAACCCGGTGAGGTCGTAATTGAGCAAACCGGCAACCCCACCGGTTTCATAGCCCGAGACGTCTTGTTGCGCAGGCCGCAACGCCTCGGTCGGCACCACCAGCGACACCGTCAGGCTGGCCGGGTCGGGCTCCACCAGGCTTTGTGGGTAGCGTTCCAGAAAGTCATGGCAGGGGCCGTCATCTGCGGGGACGATCAGGTTGGCGGCGTCCAGCAGGGCGCGGTCAAAACACAGTGCCCCCTGCTGATCAAACCCCACCTCCAGCCGCCCCCGGCGCTGGCCGTTGACCCGCAGGCTGACAGCATGTCGGCCTGCGGCAAAGCGCGGTGCGTCGAGCAACAGGCTGGCCAATTGTGGATCAATGCCCCGCTGGTGCAGGGTCGTGGCATCAAACCCCGGTCGTGCTTCGGCCCAGGATGCTGCGGGCCAGAGCACACACGCCAACAGCATGGCCGGGCGAGTGATGCGGGCAGGTGTGTCGGGCACGGCTTCGCCGTCACGGTCGCTAAATACTGTTTTCACGAAAGGCACTCAAGTGATGGGCGTCTGTGCGCCCTGGTGACGGTCTTCGAGCCGTCACTTCGTTATGCAGGCGCCGGGCGCCTGGTGTATGCCGTCAGGTCAGAGGGGCTTCGTAGGCGGCTACCGCAAAGCCATACACCGTGGCCGGTTGCAGCCGTACGGTGCTGGCCGGGCCGCCGGTGGCCGGCATGCTCAGGGTTTCTCCCGGCAACACGTAGGTGCGCGGCAGCATCGCCTTGCCATCACCGGGCAGCAGGCGCAGTTCCTGGGCCAGGCGCACCACATACGGGCTGTCGTTGCGCACCTGCAAGGTGGCGCCGTGCTGCGACCAACTCAGTAGAGTCCACGGTGTGCGATTGCGCGCCAGGCCTTTGGGATGAATGATCACCGGCAAGTTCTGGCGCACCGTCACGCCTACCCGTGCATGCCCGGCTTCAGTGGCCGGCCGGCCCTGGGGCATGCCTTCAAAGATTGCCCGCTTGAGTCGCTGGGTGAGCAACGGTTGCTGGCTTTGCAGGATGAAACGCACCAGTTGCGATTTGGACGGTTCGACCCGCGACAGTGGCGGCGTGACCACCAGTAACGACTCGGTGTCCTCGGGAACATCTTCCAGGGTGACGTGCAGCAAGGCGAGTTGGCTGTCGGTGTTGGTCACCGATACGGCGGCTTCGCCATCGGTTTCGTAAATGATCACCACGGAGGTGTCTGGGACCATGCCATCGGCCTGTGCATAAGTGGCCGGCAGCAACGTCAGGGCAGCCAGGCAGGCCGCGGTTTTCAACAATGTCGTCGTCATGACGGGGTTTCCCATAGGGGCAGCATAAAGAAGTCAGAGGTAGCGCAAATCTAGGACGATGGAGCCGTCGAGCGGCACTTCCTGGTTCAGGGTCAGGTACTGGGCCAGGTTGATGGCGGTGTCGATTTGCAGTTGGGCGCTCAACTGGCCGATGAAGTCGGGCTGGCGATCACCGATGGGGGCAAAACCGACGTAGGTCCTGGGGGAGGCATTGGGGTGCGGTGCCCAGGTTTCGCCGTTGTCGCTGGAAGCCAGCGCTTGCATGGGTTGCGCATCGCCCAACGGGTTGCGATAAGACAGCGCCACCGACCCCAGGCGTTCGGCGGGCGCGTGGATGTTTCTGCCCAGGCTGTAAAGCCCGGGGGCCAAGGCGGACTCTGCGCGGTTGTCGATCCCAACCAGGGCAAATAGCATGGGCCTGGCGCACTGCACATTCAGCGCCAATGCCTGGCTGGGCAGTAGGGTGAACTCGCTGGGACTGAGGGTGTGAGCCGGGATTTTGCCGTGATCGACCGTGCCCTCGTCAGACAGCGTCACGTGGCAAGCGTCCGGCGTCAGCCGACCGGTCACCGTGATGTCGACAAACGACGCGGCAAAGGCCGCCGTAGCGTTCGTCAGTAAAAGGACTGTCGCCAAGAGGCGAGGGTAGGTAGTCATCGGTTTGCGCCACTGGCCGACGTGCAAACGGCCGAAACGGAAGAAATGCCCATGCCTGCCTGTTCCCGCCAGGCATGGGCGCCCAAGGCTTACAGGTACTTCACTTCCAGGGTGGCCGAGCCGTCGAGCGTCACCTCGTTGCTCAGGTCCAGGCCATCGGTGCGGGCGATGGAGGTGTCTACTACCAACTCCGTCACCAGTTCCTTGATGGAGGCCGGTTGGGTGGCGTCGTCCAGGGTGGCCAGCGCCATGTACAAGCCGGCGTCCCAGAACTTTTCGCTGTACCAGGTGTTGCCGCCATCCGAGGAGGCAATCGGTTGCATCTGTGCGCCGTCGGCAACGGCGTTACGCAGCATCAGCTTGTACCAGCCCAGCTTCTGGGTGCCGTTGATCAGGCCCAAGCCGTAGTCGGAAGAGGAAATGGATGAACCAGCACGGTTATCGATGGAGTGCAGGGCAAACTGAATGGGCGCATCGCACACCACCACCAGGGTCATGACATGGGTCCCGATGTGTGTAGGGTTGTCCGGACGCAGGTCTTTTGCGGAAATCTTGCCGTGGTCGATGATCCCGCCACTGCTCATGTTTGGCGTGCAGGCGCTAGGCACGATCAGGCCCTTGACGGTCAGGTCGACGGTAGACGCGGCGTAGGTGCTGGCGGAGCCGAGCAGCAGCAGGCTGGTGGTGAGGGTGGTTAACAGGGCTTTCATAGGGGCGAGTTCCTTTCGAACGAGTCTGTGTGTGGCACTTACAAGTAGCTGACCTGGACCGTGGCGTGCCCGTCGACGGGCACTTCATCCGTCAGCGTCAGGCTATCGGCGGGGGCGATGTGGGTGAACAGGCGGATTTCAGCGTCGAAATCCTTCACCGCGATCGGCACCAGTTGGTTGCCCACCGCGACGGCGGTCAGCAGGGTGTGCGTCAGCAGGCTGGTTGGTAGCCACGTCACGCCGCCGTCTTGTGAGGTGATGGTGCGTACCGCGACACCATCAGCCACGGGACCATAGAGATGGAAAACCGTGCCGCCGAGCTTTTCGCCTTCCTGGGTCAGGCCCAGCCCATGCCAGTACTGGTGGTTGGCAGAGGAGCCGGCGCGGTTGTCGACGGTGGTCAGGGTGAAGAACGTCGGTGCTTCACAACGCACGCTCAATTGCATGGATTGGTTGGGCAATGAGGTGTATTGCCCGGCGTTGAGGTCCTTGACTGCCATTTTTCCGAAGTCGATTGTGCCGCCGCCGGAGATCAGTGGCGCACAGGCGCTGGGTGTGATCGTGCCTTTGACGGTGAGGTCGGTGTTGCTGGCGGCCATTACCGGCGGCGCGAACAACAGTGTCAACATGAGTCGGGAGGCAAAAGCGTTCATAGGCAAAGGGCTCTTTACAAGAGGGGTCTACGTAGCGTCGACCGGGTTACAGGTACTTCACTTCCAGTGTCGCTGAGCCGTCCAATGCCACTTCATTGGTCAAGGTCAGGTCTTTTGCTGGCGCGATAGCGGTGTTGAGTACGATTTCCACGGCTGCATTCTTGAGGGGGTGAGGTGCCCAACCGCTCTCACCGTTGAAATCGCCGAAGGCAAACAATCGATTCGGTTCCACCGCATCGTCCTCATAAAGCTCTGACCACCGCCCGTCAGTGAACATCGTCAGCATGATCGAGGGGATATCGGTGACGGGATTGCGCAGCGTGATGTAATACCGCCCCAGCTTCTCTGTTCCGTTGATCAGACCCAGGCCATAGGCACCGGCGCGCATTGAGGAGCCTGCACGGTTGTCGACGGGGTTGATGCCAAACAGCGTGGAGGCTTCACAACTCACGGTCAGTTGCAGGGTTTTGACCTCAAGCAGGGTTTGGCTCTCTTGACTCAGGTCTTTGGCGGAGATTTTCCCAAAGTCGACGGCGCCAGGCAGGTTGGGGGTACAGGCGCTCGGCGTGATCAACCCCTTTACTGTCAGGTCTACGGAGCTGGCGGCGAAGGCCGATGTTGTGCTGGCGAGTAACAGGGCGGTGCCCACCAGATTCAGGGACTTGTTCATTGTTCAGATTGTTCCAGTGCAAGGTCGGCTGTTTAAGGCGTGCGCAAGCCTTTACCAGTCCCGTTGAGGGGCAGGTTGCAAGGTGGCTTGGCGCGCTGTGTCGAGGCTGCCGCAGTGCGGCGAGCCCGTTCCCTCTGATCGGGGTGGGGCGCAATGTAGCGAGGGGAGGGGCCGCGAGAAATACAACTTTTACGACAATGCCGAGGGGGCCTGAAAGTCAATCGGGTCCATGTCGGAATAGATGCGAGATCATGTAGGAAAATTGGTTTTTCGTAGTTGTTGCATCGTCTTAGAAGTGGTCATGAAGATATTTTAGTCTGGCGATAACGGTCATATGAGTGTGCTTAGGCGCATCTCTGACTCTTGCGCCAGCGCCAACCGGGCGCTGGCGAACCGATCGCAACACTGAGGTGACCATGGAGACTGGCGTATCGTTGAGCGCAGTGCTTTCCCGTGAATTGACTCCCTCGACCGCGCTGCCACCACACTGGCAGCATTTGAAGGTGCTGGTGGTGGAAGACCACTCCGCCTACCGCGCCTTGATGGGGTGGTTTCTGCATAAACTGGGGCTTGGCCATCAGCTGGCCGTCGATGGGCTGGACGGCCTCGCGGCGCTCGCCGAATACCCCTACGATCTGGTGATCAGCGACTGCCAGATGCCCGTCATGGACGGCTACAGCATGAGCCGGGCGATTCGACGGCGCGAATGCGCGAATGCGTCGGCACGCGTACCGATTATTGCCTTGACCGGCAACTTGGTAGACGACGATCCGCAACGTTGCCGCGAAGCAGGCATGGACGCCTGGCTGCTCAAACCATTGACCTTCGATCAACTGCGTGAAGTGCTGGCACTGTGGCTTCCCGGCCCGCCCGTTGCTGCACCGGTTTATCGGCTGTCAGCGCGTTGGCCAACCCGTGCCGGGCTGATTGATACCTTTGGAGATGCCCAAGTGGTGAGCCAGATGCTGGCCAGCCTGCTCTGTGAAGCCCAGGAGGACAGCGCTGCCTTGTTTCAAGCCCGACTGGCCTCGGATGTCCCTTCGACTGTCGAACGCCTGCATCGCCTGGTGGGAAGCCTGGCGTTTCTCGGCGTGGCTGAACTGGAGGGGCGAGGCATGAGCTTGATCGATCAAGTCCATGCTCAGGGCATCAGGCAGAGCACGCCTGCGTTGGAAGCCTTTGAGCGGGAGCTGCGTGACTACCTCACGTACTTGGGTTCCCTGTGAAGCCATTGCTGTTTGTAGGAAAAATAAAGCCTGAATTGCAGTCTATGGATGTAGGGTTTTTCTTTTTATTTTGTAGGCCTGCATAGAGCAGCTACGAAACGTTGATCGCAACGCAAACGCCTGGATTTAGACGGTTGTTGAGGGCCGCGGGCGAGGGTATTTTGCGCTGAATCAAGTTGCCATCATCTGTGGGTGTTTATGCTTCGCGTGATTATTGCTGACGACCATCCCATCGTGCGTATCGGGCAGCGAGTGGTGGTCGAGGCCAATGGCAGGTGCAAAGTGGTCGGCGAGGCCGATGGGCCTGACCAACTGCTGCGTTTGCTGGAAACGACCCCCTGTGACGTGCTGGTGACCGATTTCGCCATGCCGGGTGGCCAGCAGGCCGACGGGTATGGCTTGTTGAGCCTGTTGCACCGCCAGTACCCGAAGTTGCCGGTGATTCTGGTCACGATGTTCGCCAACGTCGCCACGTTGCGCGCCTCCTTTGCCCATGGGGCCCAGGCGATTGTGGCCAAAAGTGCCTCGGCCAAAGAGTTGCCGCTGGCGATCAATTCGGTCAGCGCAGGCCAGACCTTTGTCAGCGAGTGCTTGCGGGTGCAATTGATACAGGCTGGAACCGGCGACCAGTCGCAACAGCCACAGTTGTCGGGCAAGGAACGGGAGGTGGTGCGCATGCTGGCCAGTGGGCTGACGGTCAGCCAGATCGCCGCTCGGGTCAATCGCAGCATCTCGACCATCAGCAAGCAGAAAAGTACGGCGATGCAGCGTCTGTGCATCTCTACCGATGTCGACTTGTTCGCCTATGCCCGCAGTTGCGGCATGGTGCCGTAGGTGCACCGGCATTCGCCGGATAAATGCCGATAGTGTTCAACCGCGCCAGGGCTTATCGTACCGAGCCCTGAACCTGATGGATGGAAGCTGCCCATGAGTGACGCCCACACCGCGCTGATCACCACGTTCTACAGTGCGTTTCAACGGCTGGATGCCGAGGCCATGAGTGCCTGCTACACCGAGGATGTACTGTTCAGCGACCCGGCTTTCGGCGAGTTGCGCGGGCGCGATGCCGGCGACATGTGGCGCATGCTGACCACGCGGGCCAAGGATTTTTCGCTGACGTTCGACCAGGTTCGCAGCGATGACACCACGGGCAGTGCCCGTTGGGTGGCGACTTACCTGTTCAGCCAGACCGGCAATATTGTGGTCAACGATATCCAGGCGCGTTTTGTGTTTCGTAACGGCAAGATCTGCGAGCACCACGATCACTTCGACCTGTGGCGTTGGTCGCGCCAGGCATTGGGCACCAAGGGCCTGCTGCTGGGCTGGACGCCGCTGGTGAAAAACGCCGTGCGCGCCCAGGCGAACAAAGGCTTGAAGGCATTCCAGGCCAGTCGTTGATAAGCTTGGCGCTCCTCTGGTGTGTTGAAGCTTGCCGTGACTGATCCCGCTGAACCCAAACCCTGGTACGTCTACCTGGTGCGCGCCGCCAACGGCGCGCTGTATTGCGGCATCAGCAATGACCCGCTGCGCCGGTTCGCCTCGCACCAGAGCGGCAAAGGCGCGCGGTTTTTCCTGAGCAGCCCGGCGGTGGCGCTGGTGTATACGGAGCAATGCGCGAGCAAGGGCGAGGCGCTGCGCCAGGAGCGGTTGATCAAGAAACTGAAGAAGAGCGCCAAGGAATGTCTGGCGGCGCAGGGCTCATTGATCTGACTGATAGGCTCCCATCACGCCACCAGAGCCGGTTGCACGCTAAGCTGCGGGTTCATTTACCCCGTGGACCCCAGCATGCCTGAGCTAATCCTGCACCACTACCCAACGTCTCCTTTCGCGGAAAAAGCTCGGCTGCTGCTGGGCTTCAAAGGTTTGTCCTGGCATTCGGTGCATATCTCGCCGGTGATGCCCAAGCCAGACCTGACAGCCCTCACCGGCGGCTACCGTAAAACCCCAGTGCTGCAAGTGGGCGCCGATATCTACTGCGACACCGCCTTGATCGCCCGCCGCCTGGAGCAGGAAAAAACCGCGCCCGCGCTGTTCCCGCTCGGCCAGGAAATGATCACCCAAACCTTTGCTACCTGGGCCGACAGCGTGGTGTTTGCCCACGCGGTGAGCCTGGTGTTTCAGCCGGAATCGGTGGCGGTGCGCTTCGGCAAACTGCCGCCGGAAGCGATCAAGGCGTTTCTCGCCGACCGCGCCGCGCTGTTCAGCGGCGGCACCGCGAGCAAGTTGCCAGCCGAACTGGCCAAGCACCAATGGCCAGCGATCATGGCGCGCCTGGAGCAGCAATTGCAGCGCGAGGCCGGGGACTTCCTGTTTGGCGAGCCGTCGATTGCCGACTTTGCCCTGGCCCACCCGTTGTGGTTCCTCAAGGCCACGCCGGTGACTGCGCCGTTGGTGGATGCTTATCCGGCTGTGTCTGCATGGCTGGGTCGCGTGCTCGGTTTCGGCCACGGCACGTCCAGCCAGATGACGGCCGAGCAAGCCTTGGAGGTTGCGCGCGACGCCACACCGGCAGCGTTGCCGGACGAAGTGTTCGAGGACTTGAATGGCTTTAAGGCCGGCCAGCAGGTGAGCATCAGCGCCATCGACTACGGCGTCGACCCGGTCGCCGGCGAATTGCTGTTTGCCGGGCGCGAAGAACTGATCCTGCGCCGTACCGACCCACGCGCCGGCACCGTGCACGTGCACTTCCCGCGCTTTGGTTTTCGCCTTCAGGCGCACTAACTGAAAATATTTGCAAATAAACGTGAGGTAAACCGGCGGCCCATCCGTGTAGTTCTTGAAACTGCGATCTATTCGCATTAACAGCGTTTTCTACACGGGTTCTCACAGCATGAAGTCGACGGCGGGCGGTTTGGTTAAACAGTGGCTGGGAGCCTCGGTACTGGCGGTATCGGGGCTGGCCTTGCTGCCCCTGTGTGTGGCACAGGCGCAGGAGCAGCAAAGCGCCCAGTTCAAGTTTGCCCTGGCTGCCAAACCGCTGCCCCAGGCCCTGAGTGATTTCAGCCGGGTCACCGGTATCAGTGTGATCTACACCGATGAAGCGCCCTACGGCTTCAGCGCCCCGGCGGTCAGCGGGCAGATGAGCGCGACGCAGGCCTTGCAACGCCTGCTGGGCAACTCCGGGTTCACCTTCCGCCAGATCGACGCCCGCACCCTGGCGCTTGAGCCGCTGCCGACCGACGGCGCGGTCAACCTCGGCGCTACCACCATCAGTGGCATCGGCCAACCCCAGGACAGCACCAGCTACCAGCCGCCGCCCACCAGCTCGGTGATGCGCTCCCGTGCCTTGCTGCTGGAAAGCCCGCAGACCGTCAACGTGGTCCCCGCCCAAGTGCTGCGCGACCAGACCCCGCGCAATCTGGATGACGCCCTGGGCAACATCAGCGGCATCACCCAGGCCAACACCCTGGCCAGCACCCAGGACGCGGTGATGCTGCGCGGCTTTGGCGACAACCGTAACGGCTCGATCATGCGCGACGGCATGCCGGTGGTGCAGGGCCGTGCGTTGAACGCCACGGCGGAGCGTGTCGAAGTGCTCAAGGGCCCGTCCTCGCTGCTGTATGGCATCCAGGACCCGGGCGGCGTGGTGAATATCGTCAGCAAAAAGCCCGAGCTGACCCAATCCACAGCCCTGACCGTGCGCGGCTCCACCTTCGGCAACGGCAAGAACGGCAGCGGTGGCAGCCTCGACACCACCGGGCCGATCGGTGACTCGGGCCTGGCCTATCGCCTGATCGTCGACCATGAAGACGAAGACTACTGGCGCAATTTCGGCACCCACCGCGAGTCGCTGGTGGCGCCGTCCCTGGCCTGGTACGGCGATTCAACCAAGTTGTTGTTCGCCTACGAACACCGCGAATTTCTCTCGCCGTTCGACCGCGGCACCGCCATCGACAAGTCCAACCACCCGCTGGACATCCCGGCCACTCGCCGTCTGGACGAGCCGTTCAACAACATGGAAGGGCGTTCCGACCTGTACCGCTTTGAAGCCGACCACGATTTGAACGACGACTGGAAAGCCCATTTCGGCTACAGCTGGAACCGTGAGACCTATGATGCCAGCCAGGTGCGTGTCAGCGCGGTAAATACCAACGGCACCCTGACCCGCAAGATGGACGGCACCAAAGGTGCGATCACCACCGACCGTTTCGCCACGGCCAGCCTGGAAGGCAAGGTCAATGTGCTGGGCATGCAGCATGACCTGGTGTTCGGCCTGGACGACGAGTACCGCAAGATCTACCGCGCCGACCTGATTCGCCAGAACTCGCGCGGTACGTTCAACTACAACAACCCGGTGTACGGCAACGAAGTCGCGGGCACTACCGTCAGCGCCGCCGACAGCGCCCAGACCGACCTGTTGCGCAGCGACTCGCTGTTCTTCCAGGACGCGATTCACCTGACCGACCAGTGGATCTTTGTGGCCGGTGCGCGCTATCAGATGTATGACCAGTACGCCGGCAAGGGCGTGCCGTTCAAGGCCAACACCGACGGCAACGGCCAGGCCTGGGTGCCGCGTGCCGGCCTGGTGTATCGCTACACCGATGAGTTGTCGTTCTACGGCAGCTACACCGAGTCGTTCAAACCCAACTCCACCATCGCCGCCTTGGCCGATGGCAGCACGTTGACCGGTGACCTCACGCCGGAGGAATCCAAGTCGTGGGAGCTGGGCGCCAAGCTCGACATCCCCGGGCGCATCACCGCCAGCGCAGCGTTGTTCACTATCGACAAGCGCAATGTGTTGGTGTCGGTGGGCTCCGGCGCCAACACCATCTACAGCATCGCAGGGCAGGTGCGTTCCCGTGGCCTGGAACTGGACGCCAGCGGCCAGTTGACCGACAAGTGGAGCCTGATCGGCAGCTACGCCTTCACCGACGCCGAAGACATCAAGGACAACGACCCGACGCTGGAAGGCAACCGCCTGCAAAACGTGGCCAAGCACACCGGCTCGCTGTCGGTGGCCTACGACTTCGGCAACATTTTCGGCGGCGACCAATTGCGCGTGGGCACCGGTGCACGCTACGTCGGCGAACGCGCAGGCGACGCCGCCAACGACTTCAACCTGCCGGGCTACACCGTGGCTGACGCCTTCGCCACCTACGACACCAGGATCGACGGGCAGAAGGTCAAGTTCCAGGTCAACGTGAAAAACCTGTTCGACCGCGTTTACTACACCTCGGCGGCCAGTCGCTTGTTTGTGTCCATGGGCGATGCGCGGCAGGTATCGGTGTCCAGCACCCTGGAGTTCTAAAACCTGGCGAGCTCCCTATGGCAAGTGTGCTCCTTGTTGTGGGCAGGCTTCCTCTGGTGAGCGGGCTTCCTCTGGTGAGTGGGCTTCCTCTGGTGAGTGGGCTTCCTGTGGTGAGCGGGCTTGCCCCGCGTTGGGCTGCGAAGCAGCCCCAAAACAGACTCCATGGTGTTCCTGAAAGAACGCGACGGCATCATTAAGGGCGGCTTCGCCACCCAACGCGGGGCAAGCCCGCTCGCCACAAAGGTACGGAGCTGTTAGCGTTGCGGCCATTAATGGCTTTGCGGAACACAGTACTGATGCACTTTGGACGATGGCTGCACCTGCTGTGCCTGAGCGTTTTACTGGGCGGCTGCGCGAGTGTTTCGCAGCCTTCCACGCCTTCAACCCTGGATCAGCTGTTGGCCGATCCTGTCCTCAACGGCGCCACGGTTTCTATCATGGTGCGCGACGCCCGCAGCGGCAGTACCCTCTATCAGCACAACCCGTGCACCCGTCTGATTCCGGCTTCCAACCTTAAGTTGCTCACCACCGCTGCGGCGATGGATGTGCTGGGGCCGCAATACCGTTTTTCCACCCAGCTGTTGAGCAACGGCACCCGGCAAGGCGAGCGCCTGGCCGGCAACCTGTACCTGCGCGGCCTCGGCGACCCGACCACGCAGTTCGTCGACTACCAGGCATTGGCCGCCCAGTTGGCGAGCCTGGGCGTGCGCCAGGTACAAGGCGACCTGGTTTTCGACGACACCTGGTTCGACGCCGAACGCCTGGGCGTGGATTGGGCGCAAGACGATGAAAGCACCTACTACGGCGCGCAGATTTCGGCATTGACGGTGTCTCCCAATGCGGATTTTGACGCGGGCACCTTGCTTGTCACCGCGAAGGCGCCCGTCGCGCTCGGCCAGCCAGTAAGCGTGATGCTGAGCCCGTCCACCGACTACGTGCAACTGAGCAACCGTGCCGTCAGCGGCCCCGGCAACAGCTACGCCATTACCCGCCAGCACGGTACCAACCTGCTGCAACTCAGCGGCGCGCTCGCCCCGGGCAAGCAAAGTCGGCAGTGGGTGAGTGTGTGGGAACCGACGCAACTGGTGGCCAATCTGTTTGAGCAGGCCTTGGCGCAGCAGGGCATCCAGGTGCTGGGCCGGCGCGTGATCGGTGGCGCCAGCCCCGCGACGGCGACGGTGTTGGCGGAGCATCAATCGGCGCCGTTACAGGACTTGATCACACCGCTGCTCAAGCTCTCGAACAACAACATGTCCGAAGCGTTGCTCAAGGCCATGGGCCGCAAAACGGCCAACGCGGGTACGGCGGCGGCGGGCGTGGTGGCGGTAGCGGCGTTCATGCAGCGCCAGGGCCTGGACCCGGCGACGCTCAGCCAGGTGGATGGCTCAGGTTTGTCGCGGCGCAATCTGGTCTCGTCGCAGAACCTGACCGACCTGCTGCTGGCTAGCGCCAAACAGCCCTGGTTCGACGCCTGGTACAACGCCTTGCCGATTGCCGGCAATGCCGACCGTATGACCGGCGGCAGCCTGCGTTATCGACTGCGCGGGACGGCGGCCGAAAACAACCTGCATGCCAAGACCGGCTCGATGGCCGGCGTGTCATCGCTGAGCGGCTATATCACCGATGCCGACGGGCGGCGGCTGGTGTTTTCGATGATCAGCAACAACTACCTGAGCGATGCGGCACCGATCCGCGCCCTGGAAAACCGCCTGGCCGTGGCCCTGGCGCACTGGCACGACTGATTCAGGGCTGGTAGCCCATCCGCCAGCTCACGGCCCGGGTCGCTGCCAGCAAGCGCTGCGCCGCCGGGCCATCTTCGTCGGCGTGGAACAGCGAGGTGGGGCCGACCACGGTCATCACCGCCGCCACGTGCCCGACCGCGTTGAATACCGGTGCCGACAGCGCATCCACCCCCGGCATCAGCAGGCCATGCACAAAGTGCAGGCCGCGCCGGCGGATTTGTTCACAGGCCATGGCGTAGGCCTGGTCGTCGGCGAGGGCATGGGCGGTGCCGGCCTGGATTTCACGCTCACGCAACTCGACGGTTTCCCGCGACGGCAGGAAGGCACTGAACACCAGCCCGGTGGACGAACTGAGCAGAGGCAACACCGACCCCAATTGCGTCACCACCGTCACCGCGCGTACTGCCGGTTCGATCTGCACCACCGTCGCGCCCTGGTTGCCCCATACCGCCAGGAAGCAGGTTTCATTCAACTCGTCGCGCAGCTCTGCCAGGGGCATCGCGCCGACTTTCAGCACGTCCATGCTGCCCAGTGCGGCCAGGCCCACGCGCAATGCTTCGCGCCCCAGGCCGTAATGGTTGGTGGCGGCGTTCTGTTCGGCAAAACCCGAGGCGATCAGCGCCTGTAAATAACGATGCACCTTGCTCGCCGGCATCTGCACATGATCGGCCAGCCGCGACAACGACGTGGAGGGCGACAGTTCGGCCAGGGCCTTGAGGATGTCGGTGCCTACTTCGGCCGATCGGACTTTCTGTTTACCGGTGTCGCGGGGCTTTTCCATGGAGGGGCGAGAATCCGAGAGATGAATGGGCGTCTTTATAGCTTGACGGTCGATAGTGATCAAATTACGTTATGCGTAACTGGATTACGATAAAAACAACTTCCGCCTTGAGGATGATCCATGAACCTCGAATACCTGTCGGGCTTCGGCAATGAATTCGCCAGCGAAGCCCTGCCCGGCGCCTTGCCGGTCGGCCAGAACTCTCCGCAAAAAGCACCCTACGGGCTGTATACCGAACTGTTTTCCGGCACCGCCTTCACCATGGTGCGCAGCGAAGCCCGCCGCACCTGGCTGTACCGCATCCAGCCATCGGCCAATCACCCGGCGTTCGTCAAGCTGGAGCGGCAGCTGGCCGGCGGCCCGTTGGGGACGGTGACGCCCAATCGCCTGCGTTGGAACCCGTTGGATATTCCGAGTGAGCCGACGGACTTTATCGACGGCCTGGTCGGCATGGTGGCCAACTCAGGGGCGGAAAAACCCTCAGGCATCAGCATCTACACCTACCGCGCCAACCGCTCGATGGACCGCGTGTTCTTCAATGCCGACGGCGAACTGTTGATCGTGCCCGAGCAGGGCCGCCTGCGCATCGCCACCGAACTGGGGGTGCTGGACGTCGAGCCGCTGGACATTGTCGTGTTGCCCCGTGGCCTCAAATTTCGTGTCGAACTGCTGGATGCACAGGCGCGCGGTTACGTCGCCGAAAACCATGGCGCGCCGCTGCGCCTGCCGGACCTGGGGCCTATCGGCAGCAACGGCCTGGCCAATCCGCGTGACTTCCTCACCCCGGTGGCCCACTACGAAGACCTCAGGCAACCGACCACGCTGGTGCAGAAATTCCTCGGTGAACTGTGGGCGTGCGAGCTGGACCATTCACCACTGAACGTGGTGGCCTGGCACGGCAATAACGTGCCGTACAAATACGACCTGGGCCGCTTCAACACCCTTGGCACCGTGAGTTTCGATCATCCCGATCCGTCGATCTTCACCGTATTGACATCGCCCACCAGCGTGCACGGCCTGGCCAACCTCGACTTCGTGATCTTCCCGCCGCGCTGGATGGTGGCCGAGAACACCTTCCGTCCGCCGTGGTTCCACCGCAACCTGATGAACGAGTACATGGGCCTGATCCAGGGCGCCTACGACGCCAAGGCCGAAGGCTTCCTGCCCGGTGGCGCGTCGCTGCACAGCTGCATGAGCGCCCACGGCCCGGACGGCGAGACCTGCACCAAGGCCATCAACGTGGACCTGGCACCGCACAAGATCGATAACACCATGGCCTTCATGTTCGAGACCAGCCAAGTGCTGCGTCCCACTCAGTTCGCCCTGGAGTGCCCGCAACTGCAACTTTCCTATGACGCGTGCTGGGCCTCGTTGCCCGTCACCTTCAACCCGAACCGGAGATAACCCATGACGCAGCCAACCCCTACCCGCAGTTGGGTAGCCTCCGCCAATGGTCACCGTGATTTCCCCCTGCAAAACCTGCCGCTGGGTGTGTTCAGCATCAACGGCTCGGTGCCGCGCAGTGGCGTGGCGATTGGCGACGCGATCCTCGACCTGCACGCCGCCGTGGATGAGTTTGAAGGCGAAGCCCGCCGCGCCGTTGATGCGACTGCGGGCGGCCAGTTGAACGCCTTTTTCGAGCTGGGCCGTGGCCCGCGCGTGGCCTTGCGCGAGCGCCTCCTGGAGCTGCTCGCCGAGGGCAGCAAGCTGCAGGCCCGTGAAGCGCAGGTGCTGCACCGCGCCGCCGATTGCCAGATGCACCTGCCGGCGAAGATCAACGACTACACCGACTTCTACGTCGGCATCGAGCATGCGCAAAACGTCGGCAAACTGTTCCGCCCGGATAACCCGCTGTTGCCGAACTACAAGTACGTGCCGATCGGTTATCACGGCCGCGCCTCGACCATTCGCCCCTCGGGTGCTGACGTCCGTCGCCCCAAAGGCCAGACCTTGCCGGCCGGCCAGACCGAACCAAGCTTCGGCCCCTGTGCGCGCCTGGATTACGAACTCGAGCTGGGCATCTGGATCGGCCAGGGCAACGCCATCGGCGACTCGATTGCCATCGGCGATGCAGCCGAGCATATCGCCGGTTTCTGCCTGCTCAATGACTGGTCGGCGCGGGACATCCAGGCCTGGGAATATCAGCCGCTGGGCCCGTTCCTGTCCAAGAGCTTCATCACCAGCATTTCACCGTGGGTGGTCACGGCCGAAGCCCTGGAACCGTTCCGCAAAGCACAGCCGGCGCGGCCCGAAGGCGATCCGCAGCCACTGCCGTACCTGCTGGATAAGCGTGACCAGGCCGCTGGCGCCTTGGATATCGAACTTGAGGTGCTGTTGACCACCGCCGCCATGCGCGAACAGAACCTGCCGGCTCATCGCCTGGCCCTGAGCAACAGCCTGCATATGTACTGGACCGTCGCGCAATTGGTGGCGCACCACAGCGTCAACGGCTGCCAATTGCAGGCCGGCGACCTGTTTGGTTCGGGGACGTTGTCGGGTCCTGAGGCCGGGCAGTTCGGCAGCCTGCTGGAGATGACCGAAGGCGGCAAGAAGGTCATCGAGCTGCCTTCCGGCGAAGTGCGCCGGTTCCTGGAGGATGGCGATGAAGTCATCCTGCGCGCCCGCTGCAACCGTGAAGGCTTCGCCTCCATCGGCTTCGGCGAATGCCGTGGCACTGTGGTCTCGGCGCGCTAGGAGGGCAGGGCGATGGAACTCTATACCTACTACCGCTCTACGGCGTCCTACCGGGTGCGCATCGCCCTTGCGCTCAAGGGCCTGGTTTTCACTGCGGTGCCCGTCAACCTGCTGGTGCCGGCGGGTGGCGCCAATCGCCAGCCCGAATACCTGGCCATCAACCCCCAAGGTCGCGTTCCGGCCTTGCGCACCGATGACGGCGAGCTGCTGATTCAGTCCGCGGCGATCATTGAATACCTGGACGAACGTTATCCACAGGCGCCGCTGCTTTCCAAGGACATGGCCACCCGTGCCCATGAACGCGCAGTGGCGTCGATCATCGGCTGCGATATTCACCCGCTGCACAACTCCAGCACCCAGAACCTGTTGCGTCAGTGGGGACATGACGAGGCGCAGGTGCTGGAGTGGATCGGGCATTGGATCAGCCAGGGGCTGGGTGCGGTGGAACAGTTGATTGGCGATAAGGGGTATTGCTTTGGCGAGCAGCCGGGCATGGCCGAAGCCTTCCTGATTCCCCAACTGTATGCGGCGGAGCGCTTCAAGGTGCCGTTGGGGGCGTATCCACGCATCGGCAGGGTGGCGGCGTTGGCGGCGCAGCATCCGGCATTTATCCAGGCCCATCCTGCCAATCAACCCGACACTCCTGAGTGATCGTGCCCACGCAGAGCGTGAGCACAATAATAAAAACAGGTACCTTGCGATGCACAATCAGATTGCCAGCTTTCGCGCGGCACTCGATGCCCGTCCGGTGTCGCGCTACCAGTGGTTGATTCTCCTGTTGCTGGCCTTGTTGCTGGTAACCGATGGCTACGATGCCCAGGTGCTGGGTTATGTGGTGCCGGCGCTGGCGTCGGATTGGGGGCTGGAAAAGGCCGCGTTCGGACCGGTGTTCAGTGCCAACCTACTGGGGCTGACCTTGGGCTCGTTGCTGGTGACACCCCTGGCCGACCGCTTTGGCGTACGCCGCATCCTGCTGGGCTGCGTGCTGATCTATGCCAGCCTCACGGTGTTGATGATCTTCGCCAGCTCGCTGACAACGCTGATGGCGGCGCGCTTTATTTGCGGTATCGGCATGGGCGGCGCGATGCCCAGTGCCATGGCGTTGATGTCGGACTATTCCCCGCCACGTTTGCGCACCTTGATGGTGACGTTGGCGGCGTGCGGCTTCTCGTTCGGCGGCGCAGCCGGTGGGTTTGTGGCCGCAGGATTTATCGACGGCTTTGGCTGGCAGGCGGTGTTTCTTGCCGGCGGCGTGACGCCGTTGCTGCTGTTCCCTTTCCTGGTGTGGCTGCTGCCGGAATCCCTGCCGCGCCTGCTGCGCGATGCGCCGCCGTATGCACGCTTGCATAAGGTCACCGCGCGCATGTTGCCTGGGTGGCGTGCGCCGCTGGCGGGCGAGGAAGAAAACCGCCACGAGCAGGGCAGCCCGTTGACGGTGGTGGAGCTGTTTCGCCATGGCTATGCACGCCCGACCGTGCTGATCTGGGCGACCTTCTTTGTCAGCCTGATCCTGCTGTATTTCATGATCAGCTGGTTGCCGTCGCTGCTGCTGGAAAGTGGCCTGGCGTTGAGTGAAGCCAACCTGGTGACCTCGATGTTCCTGTTCGCCGGCACCTTGGGTGCCATCGGCATGGCCTGGTTTGCCGACCGATTGAAGCGCAAGGTGCGGCTGTTGTCCGGCGTGCTGGCGGCGGCGGCGGTGTGTACCGTGCTGCTGGGGCTGAACCACGACAATCCGCGCTATCTGGTGGCCTGTGTATTTGCCGCCGGGTTTTGCATCATCGGCGGGCAACTGACCCTTAATGCTTTCGCCAGCAATTTTTATCCGGCGCATGTACGCGCCACCGGTACGGGTTGGGCATTGGGTGTAGGGCGCTTCGGCTCGATCCTGGGCCCGTTGCTGGGCAGCATGCTGCTGGCGATGCATATTCCGGTGCAGCAGATTTTCTTCTTCTGCGCGATTCCGGCGGTGATCGCGGCGTTGTTGATCATTCAAGTGCGCTCGCCCGCGCCTGACGCGCCGAAGAGCTCTTTGCACGGCGATATCCTCAAGGTACCGGCCAATCACTGAAGATGTTGCATCTACATCGAGCAGGATCACTGTGGTGAGCGGGCTTGCCCCGCGCTGGGCTGCGTAGCGGCCCTAAAAATCGTGGGAGCGCTTCGCACTCCAGCGCGGGGCAAGCCCGCTCACCACATAAGCCCGCTTGCCACAGGGAAATAGGCGCTTGAGAGCAGTGGGTTCAATGCACCACGGAGTTGGGCGGCAGGTGCCCCAGGCGTTCAGTCAGGCGCAAGCGTTGGATCGGGTCTTCGCTGAGCATCAGCGCGTGTTCAAGGTCGAAGCGCTCGGCGTTGGGGCAGTCCAGGCGTTGATACAGGCTGGCCCGTGCGAGGTAATCGGCAGCGCTGGCATTGCCCAGTTCCAGCACGCGCTCGGCGTCGATCAGCGCGGCCAGGGGGTTGTCATTGGCCAGGTGCAACTGGCGCAGGTTGCGGGACAGCCGTTGCAGGATCGAACGGGGTTCGGCGGTGTGCAAGTGGTCGACCTGCAACTTGAGGTTGGGGCCATACTGGCGTTGCAGCAGCTCGCGGCAATCGTTGGGGTACAGGCGTCGTCCGCCGCAGGGGTCCAGCAGGTGATCGGCACCGGGCACCCGCAGCAGGAAGTGGCCGGGAAAGTTGACGCCGACCATGGGAATGCCCAGGCGTCGCGCCAGCTCCATGGCAATCAACCCCATGGCCAGGGGCTGCCCGCGTTTGCGTTGCAACACCTTGTCCAGCAGGGCGGCGGCGGGACGCAGCGGGGTGAAGTCATCCTGGGCGAAGCCGAGGTCATTCATGCGTCGCAGCAAGGGTTGGCCCAGTTCATCCGCCGGCAGCAGGGGCATGCCCAGGCTGACCTGTTGCTCGAGCAGTTTCAGGTCCTGCATGATCAACGCCGGTTGCACCGTCGGGTCATGCTCGGCGGCGATCCACAGCGCGGCTTCAAACAGCGCGGGGGGCGAACGTTCCAGGCAGGCGAAAAAAGCGTGACGGGGATTCATTGCATTCTCCGGCGAATGCCCCCGTTTTAGCCTTGCTGGGAATTTTCGTCCAGTGGCTTAAGAAATATCCTATCCGCTTATGTCACAAGACCTACAAAACCGGACGGCTTATTCCAGCGCACTTCGGCAGTTTTCTGCCGCAAGCCTATACTTGGCGACACAAGAAGTGATTCGGGAGCTCGACGATGTTTGCTCTCATGCACAGCACCCGCCTTGAATCGCTGCACCTGAGCATCGACCCGGTGACGGGGTTGAAGGCGGTCATAGCCATCCACAACAGCCGCCTGGGCCCAGCCTTGGGTGGTTGTCGCTACCTTGCCTACCCCGACGATGAAAGCGCCGTGGCGGACGCCGCGCGCCTGGCCCAAGGCATGAGCTACAAGGCCGCCCTGGCCGGGTTGCCGGTGGGTGGCGGTACGGCGGTGATCCTGCGCCCCGCCCATGTGGAAAACCGTGCGGCGCTGTTTGAAGCCTTCGGTCGTT
Organism: Pseudomonas sp. CFBP13509; assembly: GCF_005233485.1. Lineage (NCBI taxonomy): Bacteria > Pseudomonadati > Pseudomonadota > Gammaproteobacteria > Pseudomonadales > Pseudomonadaceae > Pseudomonas > Pseudomonas sp. CFBP13509. Next base: position 585,330 of record NZ_QGAA01000001.1, on the reverse strand, counting down.
GCATCGAGCAACTCGACGGTCGCTACATCACCGCCACCGACAGCGGCACCTCGGTCGCCGACATGGACTGCATCGCCCAGCACACTCGCTTCGTTACCAGCACCACCGCCGCCGGCGACCCTTCGCCCCATGCCGCCATGGGCGTGTTCGCCGGTATCCGCACCACCGCCATGGCCCGCCTGGGCAGCGACAACCTCGAAGGCTTGCGCGTGGCCATCCAGGGCCTGGGCAACGTGGGCTTCGCCCTGGCCGAACAACTGCACGCCGCCGGCGCCGAGCTGCTGGTCAGCGACATCGACCACGGCAAGGTGCAGCTGGCCATGGAACAGCTCGGCGCGCATCCCATCGCCAACGACGCCTTGCTCAGCACCCCGTGCGACATCCTCGCACCCTGCGGCCTGGGCGCCGTGTTCAACCGCCAGAGCGTCGGCCAGCTCCGCTGCGCCGCCGTCGCCGGTTCCGCCAGTGCACAACTGACCAACCTGCAAGTGGCCGACCAACTCGAAGGCCGCGGCATCCTCTACGCCCCGGACTATGTGATCAATTCCGGCGGCCTGATCTACGTCGCGCTCAAGCACAGCGGCGCCGAGCTGCCTACCATCACCGCGCACCTGTCCAATATCGGCACGCGCCTGACGGAAATATTCGCCCACGCCCAGGCCGAAAAACGCTCACCCGCACGGGTCGCGGACGAACTGGCCGAGCGATTGCTCTACAAATAGACCACGCATTAAAAAGGCCCTGAATCCATGATTCAGGGTCTGTTCAATTCGGGCTTTATTCCGCCGGCGCGTTCAGCAACTCGGACAACGCGTCCGGTTGGCTCTTGAAGGCCTTGGCAAATACATCGCGATTCTTCGCCATGTAGATCCCGGCTTCCTCCACCTGCTGCTCGCTCAGTGACGGCACGGCTTTTTGCAACACTTCTGCGAGCAACTCAGCGAGTTCAAGCATCTTGTCATGACGGTCAGCTTCGGCTTTATCCATGAACAAACGCTCCAGATCTCGGCTGCTGCGGTATACCACTTCGACGGCCATTCACCACCTCACATGCCTTCACGATAGTTGTCTTTTGCGATTACTGTATTTATATACAGCTAAAAGGGTAAGCCAAACCGTGGGGTTTGGGTAGCAGTTTTTTAATGTAGCCGGGAAATAGGGGGTTACTACAACGGAAATTTCTGACAACACGCTGAGGTTGCCGGGTAATCCTACGCCGGCTTACCTTTTCCGGGTCCTGATTGTGCAGGGCCGAGCTTGGCGGCTTGAATTTAAGGGAACCTATCCAGTTAACCAGCGGAGTTGCACCATGGGGAAAAATCCTCCCCGTGATACCGATTATTTGAGTCCTGAGCCGCCTGTCACGCTTTTCAACGTAACGCCCAACGCAGACAAAGAAACTCTACTGGCCCATGCCAGCGAAACGTTAAACAGCGTCCGTGAAATGGCCAGTACGCTGGCATTTGATCTTGATGGGCCACAGCGAAGCCTGGTTTTGGCGATTCACCAGTTGGTGGAAATGAGCGGTCTGCTGGTCGACCGGGCACTGGAGCAAGTCGCACCTGCCTGAGGACTCACCAATACCTTTGCCTAGCGAGCCTGTTGTGGCGAGCGAGCTTGCTCGCGTTGGGCTGCGCAGCAGCCCCGAGTCAGGCGAAGGTGTTCTTCCAGATAAATCTCGGTGACAGGTTGGGGGGAGCTTCGCACCCCAACGCGAGCAAGCTCGCTCGCCACAGATATAGGCGTTCATACCTTTGAAAAGTGAATTTCCTGAAATTGCGCAAGGCATTGATTCCGAAGCGTCCTACGACCTTTGGTTTCGGACCAAAGTGCAAGAAGCTTTGGATGACCCTCGCCCTGGAGTCGCTCATGAACAAGTCATGAGCGAAATGAACGCACTGATCAAGGCCAAGCTTTTAACCCCTCCCCCCGAATAAGTGCCTCATATCAAGCGGCCACCATCTCACTTCCCGCCTCTGGCCTTTTTTCTGCATGCAGAACAACCGTCACGTCCAACCCGCATTATCCGGTCGAACCGACCTAAGGAAGCACCATCGTGAAATTTAATTGGGCCGAAAAGCTGCGCCAGAACGTCCATGGGCTGGCCGAGTCCCTGGGTAACCTGTTTGTCGAGTCGTTCCACTACCTGGCGTTGTTCGCCATCGGTGCGGTGACCGCCTGGGCAGCGGTGATGGAATTTCTGGGAATGCTGGAGAATGGACACATCAAGATCGATGACATCCTGTTGCTGTTCATCTACCTGGAATTGGGCGCGATGGTCGGGATTTATTTCAAGACCAACCACATGCCGGTGCGCTTCCTGATCTACGTGGCGATCACCGCGCTGACGCGCCTATTGATCTCTAACGTGTCTCACCACAACCCGCCCGACATCGGCATCATCTACCTGTGCGGTGGGATTCTGCTGTTGGCGTTTGCGATTCTGGTGGTGCGCTACGCGTCGTCGGCGTTCCCGTCGGTGAAGGTCGAAGGCCCGCGTCGCAAGGGCGAGGCGAACCTGGAGACCGAGAAGGGCGAGCTTTAAAGCCCGACGCTGAAGGGCAGGGGACGGGTCGGTGGCCGCTGCAGCAGTTTGTGGCTGTCGCCGTCCGTCATCACCGCCAGGATCTCCATGGCGCTGTGACCCTGCTCGATGGCGATGCCGAATTGAATGCTTTGCACCAGGCGTTTGAGCCGTTGCGGGTCGTTGCGTTGTTCGGCACTGATCATGCGTTTGGCGACTACGCCCGTCTCATCCGAGAGGGTGAGCATGATGCTGCCGTCGAGCCGTTGGATGCTCAGGTTGACGCGGTATTTTGGGGTGAAGGTGTCGGTGATGATCTGAAAAGGATTGTCCATGGTGCGTTACCGCCTGATAAGAACATGCAGTCATTGACGACCGGTGTCGTGATTAGTTCGCGTTGCCTGACCACCGGCCACTCCGTCGCTGAGGTTGTACAAATTCCGTTTACCTCATGAGCTGTACAGCAAAGGGCGTGCCGTACAGCGATCTGTCAAACAATGAGCTCCTTATGTGTGTGGGCTTGCTCCCGATAGCGGTGCATCAGCCAAGTATTCATTGACTGATGCACCGCTATCGGGAGCAAGCCCCCTCCCACATGGGTTCTATGTTGTTATTGAAATCGGTGATCCGTTTCAGGGCAACACGGAAAAAACGATCGCTGACAGCGCAATCAGCACTCCACCCAGCTGACCGCCAGGCCGCCCCGTGAAGTTTCTTTGTATTTGTCGTGCATGTCGGCGCCGGTATCGCGCATGGTGCGGATCACCCGGTCGAGGGAAATGAAATGCTTGCCGTCACCGCGCAGGGCCATTTGCGTGGCGTTGATGGCCTTGACCGCGGCGATGGCATTGCGCTCGATGCACGGCACCTGCACCAGACCGCCGACCGGGTCGCAGGTCAGGCCGAGGTTGTGTTCCAGGCCGATTTCGGCGGCGTTTTCCAGTTGCTCGGGGGTGGCGCCGAGGATGTCGGCCAAGCCGGCGGCGGCCATGGCGCAGGCTGAGCCGACTTCGCCCTGGCAACCGACTTCGGCACCGGAGATCGAGGCGTTTTTCTTACACAGAATGCCGACGGCTGCGGCGGCCAGGAAGAAATTGACCACATCGTCGTCAGACGCGTCGGCATTGAATTTCATGTAGTAATGCAGCACCGCCGGGATGATCCCCGCTGCGCCATTGGTCGGCGCCGTGACCATGCGCCCGCCCGCGGCATTTTCTTCGTTGACGGCGAGGGCGAACAGGTTGACCCATTCCATGGCCGACAAGGTCGAGGTGATCACATTGGGTTTGCCGATTTCCAACAGGCTGCGGTGCAATTTCGCTGCACGCCGTGGCACGTGCAGGCCACCGGGCAGGATGCCTTCGCGGCGCAGGCCTTGTTCCACGCATTCGCGCATCACCGACCAGATATGCAGCAGGCCGCTGCGGATCTGTTCATCGCTGCGCCAGGCGCGTTCGTTGGCCATCATCAATTCGGAAACCCGCAGGCCGTGTTTGTTGCACAGGGCCAGCAGCTCGACGGCGCTGGAGAAGTCGTAGGGCAATTGCACATCGTTGGCCGGCGCGATGCCCGAAGCCGCTTCAGCGGCTTCGATGATGAAACCGCCACCCACCGAATAATAGGTCTGCTCGCTGAGCAGGCCGTTGTCGCCGTAGGCGTGCAGGGACATGGCGTTGGGGTGGTAGGGCAGACTTTCGTCCAGCAGCAGGAGGTCTCTTTGCCAGTTGAAAGCAATTTCCTGTTGACCGGCCAGCAACAACCGTCCGGACTCGCGCAGCTGTTGGATTCGCGTGTTGATCGAAGTGGGATCGACCTGATCCGGCCATTCGCCCATCAGGCCCATGACGCAGGCGTGGTCGGTGGCGTGGCCGACACCGGTGGCGGACAGCGAACCATACAGGCGCACTTCGACCCGGCGCGTTTCATTCAGCAAGTGCTGGTCGTTCAAGGCCTGGGCGAAGGTCGCCGCCGCGCGCATGGGGCCGACGGTATGGGAGCTGGAAGGGCCGATGCCCACCTTGAATAGATCGAAAACACTGATAGCCATGCTAAAGCCTTACAAGAAATGGAGTAGGAATCGCTGCCATGTTTTGTAGGACGAGCGCAATTGGCGCGATACTGAGCCTCTAGATCGGCACTGACCAACGAATTATCCTAAGACACCCTTTAGCAGGACTAAACTATATGGCTCGCCCTCTCCATGGCCAGACTTATGTCTGGTTGCACGTGTTTTCCTGCGCTGCCCGGCATCTGTCGTTCACCCGCTGCGCCGAAGAACTGCACATCACGCCGGGGGCGGTGAGCCAGCAAATCCGCCAGTTGGAGGAGCGCCTGGGGTTTCGGCTGTTTCATCGACGGGCACGGGGGGTGGAGCTGAGTGCCGAGGGCCAGCGCCTGGCGGCAACGGTGGGGGAGGCCTACGGCAGCATCGACGCCGAGTTGCAGCGGCTGGATGCGGGGATGATCAGCGGCACGCTTCGCCTGCGCTCGATTCCATCATTTCTCGGCAAATGGCTGACCCCACGCTTACCGCGCTTGCAGCAGCGCTTCCCGGATATCCAACTGCGTATGGTTGCCGAGGACAGCAGCATCGCCCTGCACGAGGGCGACTTTGACCTGGCCATTGACCTCAACGACGGCAGCTACCCCGGCCTGTTATCCACAGCCCTGCTGGATGAGCAGATTTTCCCGGTCTGCGCCCCCAGCCTGTTGCGGGGTCGACCGCCCTTGCACGGGCCGGCCGATCTCGTGCATTTCCCGCTGCTGCATGACATTACCGCTTGGCGTGGGAGTTATGAGTATGCGGAGTGGGAGTTCTACCTGAATGCCATCGGCTATCACGTCGCCGATGTACGCCGTGGCCACACCTTCAACCGCAACCACCTGACCATCGAAGCCGCCATCGCCGGCATGGGCGTGGCGATTGCGCGACGCACCTTGCTCAACGATGAGCTGGAACGCGGTACCTTGATTGTGCCGTTCGGCCTCGCGGTGCCCAACTATAAACGTTATGTGTTGCTATATGCGCCGGGCGCCCTGAGCCATCCGGGCGTACGCGCGGTGCATGACTGGCTGGTGGAGGAAGCAGGGATTTTTCGCGCCTTGCACCCGCTGGGGGAGGGGCAATTGTGAGGATTGCGGGGCGTAAGAAGATGTAACTAACTCCCCACCCTAACAGCGTTTCTGCTCGTCGTCAGGGTTAATTTGTAATGTGGGATTTATCTTTGCAAAGGGGTTGAAATGTTTCTCTAGCTGCTCAATTGTGTAATCAAGAGGTCATGGTTTCACCACCCCGGTGTTGCAGTTTGTGACCTCTCGCGAGCTAGCTGAAATAAGGGAAGAACTATGCAAATCCAAGTCAATAGCGATAACCATATTGAAAGCAGCATCCGACTGGAGGAGTGGGTACGTACTACCATTGAGAGCACGCTCGAACGTTATGAAGAAGACCTGACCCGAGTGGAGGTCTACCTGCGGGATGAGAACGGCGATAAGCCCGGTCCCCACGATTTAAGTTGCCGACTGGAAGCGCGGCCAAAAGGCCATCAACCGCTGTCGGTGTCCGCCAAGGGCGATACCCTGGAACAAGCGATTGACAGCGCGGCCACCAAGCTGGATCACGCATTGGAACATCTGTTTGGTCGACTGCAAGGCAAGCCCCGCGCTGCCGCGAAAAACCAGCCCATCAACAAAGTGAACGAAGACGCGCTGGAACAGGAATTCCTGGAAAACGAAAACGCGGTCATCAACGGCTGACGTTCTTTTCACCCCCTGCAAACGGGCCTGCATCTGCAGGCCCGTTTTCGTTCAGGCGCCGCGTCGGAAAAAATACCGGCTCAGCATCGCCAGCCCGCCAGCACCCAACCCGGCAAACAGCATCGCCCAACCGGCGCCGTGGCGCAGTGCCGCCTGGGTGTCGTTGACTGTCAGCCCCATCGATTCGAGTTTTCCTGCGGCAATGTTTTGACTGATAACCGGCCAATCCATTGCCGTGGTGGCGGGCAGCATCTCGGCCAGGTGATGGCTGATCCCCAGCAACAGCACCAACCCCATCAGGGCAATGTTGAGCGCCAGGGTGATCAGCCGCGCACTGAGGTCGATGCCGGAGGCCATGCCCGCGCGGTCGGCCGATACCGAGCCGGTGGTGGTATTGGTGGTGGGCGAGTTGGTCAGCGCCAGGCCTGCGCCGGCGATCACGCAACTGAGCAGCACCAGCCCGATACGTGGGTGCTCGGCGCCGTTGACGGCGGCCATGGCCAGAAAGCCCGCGCCCATCAGGCCCAGGCCGAGGGGGATGATGCGTTCGGCGCCATAGCGCAGGGCCAGGCGCTCGGCCAGTGGCGGTACCAGCAAGGTCGGCAGGGTATAGGCGAGCAGAGCGGCGCCGGTGGTCAAGGTGTCGTAACCCAGGCCTGCCTGAAAGTACAACGGCAGGTAGATCATGAACGGCCAGAAGCTGAAGTTCATGCCGATCGAACCCATCAACGCGCCGTTGAACCGCTGGATGCGGAACACCGAGAAGTCGAACATCGGGTGCGCACTGCGAAGCTCGACCGTGATGAACAGCAGCAGGCCGAGCCCCGACAACGCCGCCCAACCGAGCATGGCCGGTGTGCCGAAACCGTGTTCGCTGCCTTGGGTGATGAAGTACACCAGGGCAAACACCGACAGGGTCAGGGTGAGCATGCCGGCGATGTCCAGGCGATGGGCGGCCGGGTCGCGGGATTCCTGCACGCTGATGCGCAGCAGCACCAGGGTGAACAGGGTGAGCGGCACATGTACGAGGAACACCCAACGCCAATCTGCCACCGCCAGGATCAATGCGCCGATCATCGGCCCGAAGCCCAGGCCCACGCCGGCAATCACGCCCCATATCGCAAACGCCCGTGCCCGTGCTGCCGGTTCGCGGAACAGGTGCGAGAGGATGGCGAATTGGCAAATCATCATCGCCCCGGCACCGATGCCCTGGATAAACCGCGCCGTGATCAGCAGCGAGGCATCCTCGGCCAGCCCGCAGGCCAGTGAAGCCAGGCCAAACACCCACAGGCACAGCACCAGCATGCGGCGACGGCCAAAGCGGTCGGCCAATGTGCCCGCTGCCATCAGCACGCTGGTGCAGGCCAGGGTGTAGGCGTTCATGATCCACTGGGCGTCCTGGAAGCCCGTGCCCAACTCCCGCTCGAGCGTCGGCAGGATCACCGGCACGCTGGAAATCTCCAGGCCGAACATCAGGGCGACAAGGCACACGGCCGTGAGGGCCAGCCCATTCCTGGCGGTACGCGGGGGGCTGGCGGTAGTTAACGTGGCGGCGGGTGGCATGGGATTCTCCTGTGGATGAAGTGTCGTGTTATTTTCAGGGGAATCTGTTTCGTTATTCGTGATAAGTTTTCCGCTCATAGGGGAATTCAGGGCGACAATAGAGCCATGACGACACCGCGTTTTGATGGCGTTGAGCTGTTTCTGCACATCGTCGAAAGCGGCAACCTGACCGGGGCAGCCGAACGGCTGAACCTCACCCGCTCTGCGGTCGGCAAGGGCCTGGCGCGATTGGAAGCGCGCCTGGGCACATGCCTGTTGCAGCGCTCCACCCGCCGCCAGCGTCTGACCGAGGACGGCCAGGCGTACTACGAGCATTGCCTGCGCGCGTTGGCGGAGCTCGAGGCGGCCGAATCGGTGCTGGAAAGCGGCCGGCAACACCCACGCGGCCGCTTGCGGGCGAGTTTGCCACTGGCCTTCGGGCATCACTACGCGGCCCCGGCATTGTGGGGGTTGATGGCGCGCTATCCGGAACTGGAGATCGAGATCAGCTTCGCCGATCGGCTGGTGGACCTGGCACAGGAAGGCTTCGACGTCGCTGTGCGGATCGGCCCGCTGCCCGACACCGACCGCCTCAGTGCACGTCGCCTGGGCGAACAGGCCGTTGGGCTGGCGGCGTCACCGGCGTACTTGCAGCGCGTCGGGCCGATTGAATGCATCGAAGACCTTGCCGGCCATCGCGGCATTGCCTATCGCAGCACGACCTCGCAGCGCAATCCCGTGGCCTCGCCGTTGATGATGGACGACCTCCAGGCGGTGGCCGATGCCGCCATCGCGGGCGTCGGCCTGGCCTGGTTGCCGAGTTGGTTGATTGCGCACTATGTGCTGCGGGGGCAGTTGGTCGCGGTGTTGCCCGGCTATCGCGAGCAACCTGCGCCGATCCATGTGATCTGGCCGACAGCCGTGCATATGCCGGCCAAGACGCGTTGTGCAATCGACGCTCTGGTCGCCGCCACCCCCAGTTGCCTGGCGGGCAGTTAGAACGCGATGGAGGTCTGCACGTACAGCGTACGCGGCTCACCCACGTATTTGCCCTTGTTGTTGTCGTCGAACGAGCGGGTGAAGTACTGCGTGTTGAAGATGTTCTTCACGCCGACCGCCACATTCAGATCCGAAAGTTGCGGGCCGAAGTCATAGGCTGCGCGGCTGCTGAACAGCATGTAGCCGGGGATTCGACCGTTGGCGCCGTCAGCACTTTCTGCCTGAGTGTTGGCGTTGTCGGCGAACTGGCTGCTCTGATAGCTGCTGTCCACATTGAGTTTCCAGCGCCCTTCGGTGTAACCCACGCCAAGGGTGCCCTTGTGCTTGGACGAGAAGGGCACGCGGTTGCCTTTGTTCGGGCCGTCTTCGCGGATGGTGGCGTCGACGTAGGCGTAGGTAGCGTACACATCGAAACCGGCCAGCGCCGGGCTCAAGCCATCGAGGGCGTAGTTGACGCTGGTTTCAATACCCTGGTGGCGCGTTTCGCCGCGGGCGATCACCGAATCGTTGGTCTGGTTGCTTTCATACTGGTTGTCGAAGTTGATCAGGAACGCGCCGATCTCTGCGCGCAAGGTGCCGTCGTCATAGCGGGTACCCAGTTCCCAGGTGCGGGCTTTTTCCGGTTTCACTTCACCGCTGGTCACACGGTTGGGCATCTGGCTGTACTGCACGCTGCCGAATGAACCTTCGGTGTTGGCGTACAGGTTCCAGTCGTCAGTCAGGTGATAGAGCACGTTCAACGCCGGCAGCGCGGTGTTGTAGTCGCCTTTGTATTTGACGTTGGTCAGGTTGTTGCTCTGCTGGGACTCGATCATCTCGTAGCGGATGCCCGGGGTGATGGTCCACTTGCCGATATCAATCCGGTCATCGACGAAGAACGCATTGGCTTCGGTGCCGCCGCGGGTGTCGCGGTCGTTGCGGCTGTCGGTGCTGGGGATTTGCTGGTTGTTGGCGGAAATCGGCGTGCGGTAGCGCAACTCGTGGCCGGCTTCGTTGATGTAGCGGTAGCCGACGCCCACTTCATGGCTGGTCGGGCCGAGGTCAAAGCCTTGGGCGAAACGGGTTTCCAAGCCGCGCACCCAATACTCACGCGGGGACAGCGACAGGAAGGTGCCCTGGTCCAGGTAGCCGCTGCGCAGGGTTTTGGTGAAGAAGCTGTTGACGGTGAATTCGCGGCGGTCCTGCTCGTAGCGATAGCCGACGTTGAACATCGTACGGCGGCCCCAGAATTTGTCGTAGGGGCGGGTGGACTGATATGGATCGGCCTTGTAGTCCGCGACGTTCAAGCCCCCAGGCATATCGGCCTGGCCTTCATAGTACTGCGCCATGGCGTTGAAGCTGTTGGCGTCGTCGAGCTGGTATTTGCCTTTGAGGATCAGGTCGTCGATGCGCGTGTTGCTGTTTTCGCGCCAGTCGCCGCCACGGGTGCCGGAATACAAAATCGCGCCGCCCAGGCCATTCTCGGCAGTGCCGCCGGCCAGCAGGTTGCCGGTGGTCTTGAAGCCGTCATGGCTGGAAGACGGGCTGGTCTCGGTCTGCAAGCCACCTTTGACGGTGGGTGCATCCGGGATCGCGCGGGTCACGAAGTTGACCACGCCGCCGACGTTCTGCGGGCCGTAGCGCACCGCGCCGCCGCCACGCACCACGTCCACGGCGTCCATGTTGCCCATGCTGATCGGCGCGAAGGACAGCTGCGGCTGGCCGTACGGCGCGAAGGGCACAGGGATGCCGTCCATCAGCACCGTTGAGCGCGAGGCCAGGCGCGGGTTGAGACCGCGAATGCCGAAGTTCAGCGCCATATCGTGGCTGCCGGTGCCGTTATTGTCCGGAGCGTTGACGCCGGGGATGCGGTTGAGCACGTCCTTGGCCTGGGTGGCGCCCTGGCGTTCGAACTCTTCGCGGCGGATCACGTCACGGGCGCCGGGGTGTTCGAAGACATTGGTTTGCGCCGCATCGCCGAGCCAGTCGCCGACCACGCTGGAGGTCGCCAACTCGACAGCCGCCGGCGCCGTTGCCGGTTGCAGGCTGTAGGCGTTGTCGCCTTCGGCGCGGGCTTGCAGGCCGGTACCTTCCAGCAGCTTCTGCAGGCCTTCGGCGGCGCTGTAGCTGCCGGACAAACCACGGCTTTGCATGCCCGCCGTGACTTCGGAACCGAAGGAAATCAACACGCCGGCTTCACGGCCAAACTGGTTCAGGGCTGCTTCCAGCGAGCTTGGGGCGATGTGATACGGCTTGGTATCGGCCGCCATCACGCAAGGCAGTACGGTCAGGCTGAGGCTGGCGCCCAGCAGCAGTTGGCGCAAGGTGCGGGCGAGAAGGGTGGGTTGCTGGGGCATGGAGGGCGGTCCTGAGAAGGAAGGATCAAGGTGGCTTTCCTTCTCTGTCACGCGAGGTGCGGAAAACGGCTCACGGTGGCTGAAAATAATTTATGCACGTGCCTGGACGCTCACCCAATAGCGGGTAAAACGCCGCACCTTGACCGGCAGGCTGACCTCCAGCAGGTCGAGGATGCGTTCGCTGTCGTCCAGCGGGTAGCTGCCGGACAGCAGCAGGTTGGCGACTTGCGCATCGCAATTGAGCTGGCCACGGCGGTAGCGACCCAGTTCGGCGAGAAAGTCCTCCAGGCGCATATGCGCGGCCACCAGCATGCCGTCGGCCCAGGCGCCGCTGTTGGCGTCGGTAGGGCGCGGAGTGTCCCAGCCTTTACGGGTGAAATTGACCTGGCGCGCGGCTTCGACCGTCAGGGGCAGGCCGCTGTAGGTGTTGGGCATCACCTCGACGCGGCCGTCCAAGACCGCCAGTTGGGTGTGGTCGTTGAACTGGCGCACATTCAGGCGCGCCGCCTGGCTGCTGAGCAGGCCCTGGCCGGTCAACACCTGCAGCGGCGTGCTGCCGGCATTGCCGGTGAGCAGGATCTCGCCTTCGAGCAGGCGGATCAGCCGTTGCCGGCCGTCGAAGTGCACATCCACGGCGCTGCCGGTATTGAGTTGCAACTGGCTGCCGTCGGCCAATTGCACCTTACGCCGCTGGCCGACGGGGCTGCGATAGTCGGCGCTCAACGGCGGCAGGATATGCTGCTGGCGCAGGCTCCAGGCGGCGGCCGAACCGGCGCCGAGGATCAGCAACAACTTCAGCGCCTGGCGCCGGCTGCTGGACTTAGGTGCGTTCAACGCCGCATGGACCAGGGGCGAGGGCATGCCGCGCAGGCGCTGGTTGACGCGCTGGATATGGTCCCAGGCGCGCTGATGTTCGCTATGGGCATTCAGCCATTGTTGCCAGGCCGCCTGCTGGCGTGGGTTGAGCGCGCCTTGCTGCATTTCCATCAGCCAGTGCACGGCCTGTTCGGCAACCTGGGTCGAGACATTCATAGGGCGAAATAGCAGCGCATGGCGGCTTTATTCAGGTGGCGTTTGACGGTGGCGATGGAGATGCCCAGTTCGGCGCCGATCTGCGCATACGTCAGGCCGTCGAGCTGGGCCAGCAGGAACGTGCGTTTGACCTGGGTGGGCAAGCCATCGAGCAACTGGTCCAGCTCCAGCAGGGTTTGCAGGATGATCGCGCGCTCTTCTTCTGATGGCGCTACCTGCTCAGGCATCTGCGCCAAGGCGTCGAGGTAGGCGCGCTCCAGGTCCTGGCGGCGGTAGAAGTTGAACAACACACGCTTGGCGACCGTGGTGAGGAACGCGCGGGGCTCGACCAGCGTCGGCGCCTCCCGTGCGGTCAGGACCCGGATGAAGGTGTCCTGTGCCAGGTCTGCAGCACTTTCCGGGCAGCCGAGCTTGCCTCGCAACCAGCCGGTGAGCCAGTGGTGATGGTCGTTGTAGAGCACTTCGACAGGGTTGGACGGCTGCAACGCAAACACTCCACAAGCATGGGCATGCTTTAGAGAACAAGAATTGTTCGCATTGTAGGGCGCCGCCAACCGTTCGGCAATGCGTGAAGGCAGGTGTTTCATCCGTTCTGTTTTGCTTATGAGAATATTTATCATTAATATTGCGCGCTGATGAACCTGGCGCCTCCCGCATGAAAAGCAAAACCTCACTGCCTGCTTCCTATCGTCTCGCTGTCACATCGCGGGTGCTCGCCGCTGTGGTTGGCGGTTACCTGATGGCGTCCCTGGCCAGTATCTGCCTGGCACTGTGGATGCCTGTCTCCCGCGCCGATGCGGTGATCACCGGGATGATGAGTTCGTTCGTGTTCTACCTGTTGGCAGTGCTGTGGTGCTTCGCCTGCCGTACGGCATGGCGCGCGTGGTGCGGCGTGATGCTGCCGAGCGCGGCGTTCGCCACCTTGGCAGGCCTGGGCTTGTGGATGGCACGCACATGAAAGAGGGCTTTCGTCAGGCCATGGCCTGGTTGCATACCTGGGCCGGGCTGATCTTTGGCTGGCTGCTGTTTGCGATTTTCCTGACGGGCACCCTGGCCTATTTCAAGGATGAGATCAGTCACTGGATGCAGCCCGAAGTGCAGGCCCATCCCCTGGATGATGCGCGCAGCCTGAGTGTCGCCCAAGACTACCTGCAGAAGGTCGCACCCACGGCCGCACGCTGGTTCATCACCTTGCCGGATAGCCGCGACCCTGGCCTGTCAGTGATGTGGCAAGACAAAGTCGACCCCGGCAAACGCGGCAATTTCATTCAGAAAACCCTCGACCCCGTGAGCGGGCAGGCCGTAGAGGCCCGGGAAAGCATGGGCGGGGATTTCTTCTACCGCTTCCACTTCCAGCTGCAAATGCCTTACCCGTGGGGCCGCTGGCTGTCGACCATTGCAGCGATGGTGATGTTCGTGGCGTTGATCACGGGCATCATCACCCACAAGAAAATCTTCAAGGACTTCTTCACCTTCCGCCCCCGCAAAGGCCAGCGTTCCTGGCTCGACGGGCATAACGCGGTGGGTGTGCTGGTGCTGCCGTTTCACCTGATGATCACCTACAGCAGCCTGGTGATTTTCATGAGCATGGTGATGCCGGCGCCGATCGTGGCCTCCTATGGCAACGACACCCGGGCCTTCTTCAATGACGTGTTCCCCGCCACCAACAACGCGCCGGCGCTGGGCCAGCCAGGCCAATTGCTGTCATTGCTGCCGATGTACGAGCAGGCGAGGGCGCAGTGGGCGGGTGGGCATGTCGGGCGGCTGGCGGTGAACAACCCGAGTGATGTAAACGCTTCGGTGAACCTGTTCCGTGCCAGCTCCGACCGCGTGGTGCATGACTTCGGCAGTACCGTGTCGTTCAACGGCAACACGGGTGAGTTGTTGCGGGTCAGTGCTGAACAATCGCTGCCGGCGGCGATCGGCGGCAGCTTCTATGGCCTGCACATGGGCCATTTCGCCGGTCCGGTGCTGCGCTGGTTGTACTTTATCTGCGGCCTGGCGGGCACGGCGATGATCGGCACGGGACTGGTGATCTGGCTCGGCAAGCGGCAACTCAAACATGCAAAAAACGGCGTGATGCCGTTTGAACTGCGGCTGGTGGAAGTGCTGAACATCGCCAGCATGTCCGGGCTGTTGATCGCCATTGCAGCCTTCTTCTGGGCCAACCGTTTATTGCCGGTGGGCTTTGCCGAGCGCTCCGATTGGGAAGTGCAGGCCTTCTTTATCGCCTGGGGCCTGAGCCTGTTGCACGCGATCCTGCGCCGGGGCCGCCAGGGTTGGGTTGAGCAATTGAGCTTCGCAGCACTGCTGTTTGCCGCAATCCCGTTGCTTAATGCCCTGACCACGTCGCAGCACTTGGGCGCTTCACTGGCGACGGGCGACTGGGCCATGGCGGGCTTCGACCTGACCTGCCTGGCCAGCGGTGTGTTCCTCGCCTGGGCAGCCTGGAAGATGCAGCACCGCAAGGCCCCGCAGCCCAAGACCGAACGGGCGCGGCCGCTGCAGCTCAAGCAGGAGGCGAACTGAATGCTCCTCGCGCTGCTGATGTGTTACGCCGGGTTTACCGCCTTGTGCCTGTCCACCGACCGTCACCACGGCGAACTGCTGCACAGCAGGCCATCACCTCGGCGGCGTATTGCTTTGCGCGTCATCGGTTGGCTGCTGCTGACCGTCTCGATCTGGCCCGCCGTGGCTGTCGCCGGTTGGGGCCAGGGCCTGGTGGAGTGGTGCGCGGTGTTGATGCTCAGCGCCCTGTTGCTGGTGCTGTTGTTGCCGTATCGGCCAAGGCTGGCCTTGATCCTGGCAGGCGTCGGCCTGCTGGCCTGCCCTGTTGCCGCCTTCGCAACGTTCTGAGCCGCCGCCATGATGATCAGCACCCCACCCGATTCCCAGGACAGCCCCCAGGCTGACGCGGCGGGTGGGCGCGCGCATTTCCTGCAGGTGTTCTTGTCCCAGCGTTCGCAGATGGAAGCGTTGGTGAGCCGCCGTGTCGGGTGCCGCGCCACGGCGGCCGACCTGGTGCAGGACCTCTTCCTGCGGTTTTGGCGTCGGCCATTGGTGCAGGTCGAAGAACTCAGCACCTACCTGTTGCGCTGCGCCGGCAATATCGCCATCGACCACCTGCGCAGCGAAGGCGCGCGGGTGCGCAGCAGTGAAGGCTGGCTGCCGGAACAGCAGGATAACCAGGGCTCCGAACCCCAGGCGGCGCTCGAGGCGGGCAACGACCTGCGGCATGTCGAAGCCGCCCTGCGCAGCCTGCCGGAGCGCACCCGGCAGATCTTCCTGCTCAACCGCATTCACGGGCGCAAGTACGCGCAAATCGCCAAGGCCATGGGCCTGTCCCAAAGCGCCGTGGAAAAACATATGATGCGTGCCCTCGAAGCCTGCAAAGCCAGCCTTCGCGAACCATCGCCATCGCGCACGCCAGGGAAAGCACCGTGAATCCGACCCCCACACCTGACCAGGAACAAGCCGCACTGGCCTGGCTGAGCCTGTTGCACGACCAGCCCAGCAGTGGCGACCAGGCCACGTTCAGCCGCTGGCTAAGGGCAGATTCTGCGCACGTCGAAGCCTATGCCCAGGCCCAGGTGCTCTGGGAGTTGAGCGAAGTGCCGGCACGCCAACTGGCGGATGAAGACGCGCTGGCATTGCAGGGTTACCTCAATGCGATGAACACCCCGACGCGCTCGCGGGTGGTGCGCTGGTCCGGCGCATTAGCCATGGCGGCGTGCCTGGTGTTGATGGTGTCCATGGGCGCCGGTTGGCAGCCTTCGCGGTGGATCGATGACTTCGGCGCCGATTACGTGAGCGCACCGGGAGAAGTGAAGACCGTCACCCTGGCCGATCAATCCCGGGTCACGCTGGATGCGGACAGCGCCATTGCCGTGGACTTCAGCGACGGTGAGCGGCATATCCAATTGCGTCGCGGTGCAGGTTTTTTCAGCGTCACCCACACCGGCGAGTCCTTTGTGGTCGAGGCGGGCGGCGGCGAAGCGCGGGTGCTGGGGACGCAGTTCGAAGTGCGCCTGCAACCGGCGGGGGCCGAGGTGACGGTGTTGTCGGGACGGGTGGGCGTGACCGCGTCGAAACAGGGTCCGCAGCAAATTCTGACGGCGGGCCAGCAAGTGGCCTACGCCGATGGCAGCGCCGATCCCTTGCACGCGGTCGACAGCGAATCCCGCCTGGCCTGGCGGGATGGCTGGCTCAACTACTACAAGGCGCCGCTGGCGGAGGTGGTCAAGGACTTGGGGCGTTACTACCCTGGCCGCATCCTGCTGCTCAACGAAGAGATGGGTGCCAAGCGCGTCAGCGGCAGCTTCCCGAGCAAAGACCCGCAGGCGGTACTCAACGCCTTGCAAGCGGTATTGGGGTTCGAGCAGCACAGCCTGTTGGGGCGGGTAATCGTGGTGCGCTGATTATTTCAGCGCGGCCATGATCGCGTCAGGGTTGTAGTCGCGAATCAGCGTCCCGTTAACGTCCACAAACGGAATCCCGCCACCACCCAGCGCCTCATACGCCTTGCGCGCCTGGGCGTCCTTCTCGATATCGACGGCCTGGTACGGAATGCCCTTCTGGTCCAGGAAGCGGCGGATCTGCTTGCAGTAGCCGCACCACTCGGTGGCATACAGCACCACCCGCGCCGAGGCTCGCGTCTGCTCCGGGACCACCTGGGAGGGGTTGAACAGCCGCTCGATCTTGCCCCAGTTCTGGATAACCACCACCACCAGCAACACCAGCAGGACTTTCTTGAGGACCCCGCCGAGCATCAGTTGCGGCGCTTGAGCTGGTCGGTCAGTTGGGTCGGCAGGCCCTTGATGATCAAGGTGCCGGCGGCCTCGTCGTACTCGATCTTGTCGCCCAGCAAGTGTGCTTCAAAGCTGATGGACAAGCCCTCGGCGCGCCCGGTGAAGCGGCGGAACTGGTTGAGGGTGCGTTTATCCGCCGGGATTTCCGGCGACAGGCCGTAGTCCTTGTTGCGGATATGGTCGTAGAACGCCTTGGGCCGATCTTCATCGATCAAGCCCGACAGCTCTTCAAGGCCCATGGGCTCGCCGAGCTTGGCCTGGCTGCTGGCGTAATCGACCAGGGTCTTGGTTTTTTCGCGGGCGGATTCGTCCGGCAGGTCTTCGCTTTCGACGAAGTCGCTGAAGGCCTTGAGCAGGGTGCGCGTCTCGCCCGGGCCGTCGACGCCTTCCTGGCAGCCGATGAAGTCGCGGAAGTATTCCGAGACCTTCTTGCCGTTCTTGCCTTTGATAAACGAGATGTACTGCTTGGACTGCTTGTTGTTCTGCCACTCGGACACGTTGATACGCGCTGCCAGGTGCAACTGGCCCAGGTCCAGATGGCGCGACGGGGTGACGTCCAGCTCGTCGGTTACCGCCACGCCTTCGCTGTGGTGCAGCAGGGCGATGGCGAGGTAGTCGGTCATGCCTTGCTGGTAGTGGGCAAACAGCACGTGGCCGCCGGTGGAGAGGTTGGACTCTTCCATCAGTTTTTGCAGATGTTCGACGGCGGTGCGGCTGAACGTGGTGAAATCCTGGCCACCCTCGAAATATTCCTTCAACCAGCCGCTGAACGGGTGCGCGCCGGATTCGGCATGGAAGAAACCCCAGGCCTTGCCTTGTTTGGCGTTGTAGCTCTCGTTGAGATCGGCAAGCATGTTCTCGATGGCGGCCGACTCGGCAAGCTCGGAGTCGCGGGCGTGGAGAACTGCAGGTGTGCCGTCGGGTTTTTTGTCGATCAGGTGGACGATGCAATGACGGATCGGCATGGGCTTCTCGGCTGGTTGAAGGGGAGCGGTCGGCCTCCCCGAAAAGTCGCCCAGTGTACCGCACCCATTGGTCAAGACACGCGTCGAAGGGCATTTTGGGTGCTCTCGGACGAGGCATATGCCTTTTTTTCACGGTTTAGAGCGATAAAGCTGACCAAATGGGTAGGTAGAGGCGGATATTTCCCCGTCTCTGTGCTAGTTTTGCCCCGTCTTACGCCAAGTCTCGGCGATAAGCGTGCATTCAGCATCTGTCAGGTCGAACCAATCCCCGTTTCAAGCATCTATAACCCCGATCTCCGTGGTTATAGCCGGGGGTGCCAGGCCATGACGGTCGGGCTCGACGGCTGACACTGCACTCTGCAATCCATATGAATTTGATAGGGAAGGAACACCACAATGGCTATTACTAAAGACCAACTGATCGCTGACCTGGCTGAAGCAGTAGACGCACCGAAAACCACCGTGCGCGCTCTGCTGGACCAACTGAGCCAAGTTGTTGCTGACCAGCTGGAAAACGGCGGCGAAATCACTCTGCCAGGCGTTGGCAAACTGAAAGTGACCGAGCGTCCTGCCCGTACTGGCCGTAACCCTTCGACTGGCGCTGCCATCGAAATCGCTGCCAAGAAAGTTATCAAGCTGGTTGTGGCCAAAGGCCTGACCGACGCTGTTAACAAGTAAGACGCAGCAAAAAAAACCGTGCTCCGGAGCGATCCGGGCACGGTTTTTTGTTGCCTGGGATTTGTCTCTATCGCACCCAGCGCTGGCGCCAGATCTGCTGTTCGTTCTTGGTCTGGAAGGTCCAGGCCACGAAACGGCTCTGCTTCTGGCCCTGGGACATTTCCACCACCTGGCTTTCCAGCACGCCGGCTTTTTTCAGGGCGGTCTCGATCGCGGGCAAGTTTGACGCTTTTGACACCAGGGTGCTGAACCACAACACCTTGTGGGCAAAGTGCGCACTCTCGGCGATCAATTGCGTCACGAAGCGCGCTTCACCGCCTTCACACCACAACTCGGCCGATTGGCCTCCGAAGTTGAGCACCGGCAATTTGCGCTTGGGATCGGCCCGGCCCAGGGCGCGCCACTTGCGCTCGCTGCCCTTGGTGGCTTCGTCCATGGACGCATGGAACGGTGGGTTGCACATGGTCAGGTCAAAACGCTCACCCGGTTCCAGCAGGCCCAGCAGGATGTGCTTGGGGTTTTCCTGCTGGCGCAACTGGATGACCTTGCTCAGGTCGTTGGACTGCACGATGGCCTTGGCGGCGGCCACGGCGATAGGGTCGACCTCCGAGCCGAGGAAGTTCCAGCGGTACTCCATATAGCCAATCAGCGGGTAGACGCAGTTGGCGCCCATGCCGATGTCCAGCACCTTGACGATTGAACCGCGCGGGATCTTGCCCTCGTTGACACTGGCCAGCAGGTCGGCGAGGAAGTGCACGTAGTCGGCACGTCCCGGTACCGGCGGGCACAGGTAATCCGCCGGGATGTCCCAATGCTGGATGCCATAGAAGGCCTTGAGCAACGCCCGGTTGAACACCCGCACCGCGTCCGGGCTGGCGAAGTCGATGCTCTCTTTGCCATAGGGGTTGATGATCACGAATTGCGCCAGTTCCGGCGTGGTCTTGATCAACGCCTGGAAGTCGTAACGGCCTGTGTGGCGGTTGCGTGGGTGCAGGGTAGCCTCTTTGCGCGGCGCGACGGGTTTGGCCGTGGCTGCGGTCTTAGGCTTCTTGCGTGGAGGTTTGGGCGTAGTGGGGGCGGTCATGATGATTCTGGTGTTGGCTCAAAGTGGCGGCCATTGTCACACATTCCCGAGGATAACTCGGTCAAATGTGGGAGCAAGCCCCCTCCCACATTGACCGCAAGCACAAAAAAAGAGACCCGAAGGTCTCTTTTTTCACACGGATTGCCCCTTAGAGGCTGGAAATCCGCGCATGTTGCTCCGCCAGCTTGCCCAAAGCCTGTTCGGCCTCGGCCAGCTTGGCGCGTTCCTTATCGATCACTTCAGCCGGTGCCTTGTCGACGAATGCCGCGTTGGACAGCTTGCCGCCCACCCGCGCCACTTCACCTTGCAGGCGCAGGATTTCCTTGTCGAGACGGGCCAGTTCCGCGCCCTTGTCGATCAAGCCGGCCATCGGCACCAGCACTTCCATCTCGCCGACCAGCGCGGTCGCTGACAGTGGCGCTTCGGCGCCATCCGCCAATACGGTGATCGATTCCAGCTTCGCCAGCTTCTTGAGCAGCGCATCGTTCTCGGTGAGACGACGCTGGTCTTCGGCGCTGGCGTTCTTCACGAATACCGCCAGTGGCTTGCCCGGGCCGATGTTCATTTCGGCGCGGATGTTGCGCGTGCCGAGCATCAGGGTCTTGAGCCATTCGATGTCGCTTTCGGCCGCCTCATCGATACGTGCTTCGTTGGCCACCGGCCAAGGTTGCAGCATGATGGTCTTGCCGTCTTTGCCGGCCAGCGGCGCGAGGCGCTGCCAGATTTCTTCGGTGATGAACGGCATGAACGGATGCGCCAGGCGCAGGGCGACTTCGAGCACGCGTACCAGGGTGTGACGGGTGCCGCGCTGACGTTCGATCGGCGCGTTTTCGTCCCACAGCACGGGCTTGGACAGTTCCAGGTACCAGTCGCAATACTGGTTCCAGATGAACTCGTACAAGGCCTGTGCGGCCAGGTCGAAACGGAACTGGTCGAGTTGACGGGTCACTTCGGCCTCGGTGCGCTGCAGCTGCGAGATGATCCAGCGGTCGGCCAGGCTAAGTTCGATGGCCTCGCCGTTCTGGCCGCAGTCTTCGCCTTTGTCCAGCACGTAGCGCGCGGCGTTCCAGATCTTGTTGCAGAAGTTGCGATAGCCTTCGACGCGGCCCATGTCGAACTTGATGTCGCGACCGGTGGACGCCAGCGAGCAGAAGGTGAAGCGCAGCGCATCGGTGCCGTAGCTGGCAATGCCGTCGGCGAATTCGTCGCGGGTCTGCTTCTCGATCTTCTTCGCCAGTTTCGGCTGCATCAGCCCCGAGGTGCGTTTCTGCACCAGGGTTTCCAGGTCGATGCCGTCGATGATGTCCAGTGGGTCGAGGACGTTGCCCTTGGACTTGGACATCTTCTGGCCCTGGCCATCCCGAACCAGGCCGTGCACGTACACGGTCTTGAACGGTACCTGCGGGGTGCCGTCCTCGTTCTTCACCAAATGCATGGTGAGCATGATCATCCGGGCAACCCAGAAGAAAATGATGTCGAAGCCGGTGACCAGCACGTCGGTGGAGTGGAATTTCTTCAGGAATTCGGTCTGCTGCGGCCAGCCCAGGGTGGAGAACGTCCACAGGCCCGAGCTGAACCAGGTGTCGAGTACGTCGTTGTCCTGTTGCAACGCCACGTCCGGGCCGAGATTGTGCTTGGCACGTACTTCGGCTTCGTCGCGGCCCACGTAGACCTTGCCCGACTCGTCGTACCAGGCCGGAATACGGTGGCCCCACCACAGCTGGCGGCTGATGCACCAATCCTGGATGTCGCGCATCCACGAGAAGTACATGTTTTCGTACTGCTTGGGCACGAACTGGATACGGCCGTCTTCCACGGCGGCAATCGCCGGCTCGGCCAGTGGCTTGGTGGACACGTACCACTGGTCGGTCAGCCACGGTTCGATCACGGTGCCGGAGCGGTCGCCCTTCGGCACTTTCAGGGCGTGGTCGTCGACGCTGACCAGCAGGCCTGCAGCGTCGAAGGCAGCAACGATCTGCTTGCGCGCTTCGAAACGGTCAAGGCCGGCGTATTCGGCCGGGATCTTGCCGTCGATGCTGTCGTTCAGCGTACCGTCCAGGTTGAACACCTGGCAGGCCGGCAGCACGGCGGCATTCTTGTCGAAGATATTCAACAACGGCAGGTTGTGGCGCTTGCCGACTTCGTAGTCGTTGAAATCGTGGGCCGGGGTGATTTTCACGCAGCCGGTGCCGAATTCAGGGTCGCAGTAATCGTCGGCGATGATCGGGATGCGGCGGCCTACCAGCGGCAACTCGACGAACTTGCCGATCAGTGCCTGGTAGCGCTCGTCGTTCGGGTTGACCGCGACGGCGGCGTCGCCAAGCATGGTTTCCGGACGGGTGGTGGCGACGATCAGGTAATCGTTGCCCTCAGCGGTTCTGGCGCCGTCGGCCAGCGGGTACTTGAGGTTCCACAGGAAACCTTTCTCGTCGTGGTTTTCCACTTCAAGGTCGGAAATCGCCGTGTGCAACTTGGTGTCCCAGTTGACCAGGCGCTTGCCGCGGTAGATCAGGCCGTCTTCATGCAGGCGCACGAAGGCTTCTTTCACCGATTCCGACAGGCCGTCATCCATGGTGAAGCGCTCGCGGCTCCAATCCACGGACGAGCCGAGGCGACGGATCTGACGGCTGATGTTGCCGCCGGACTGGTCTTTCCATTCCCAGATTTTTTCCAGGAATTTCTCGCGACCCAGATCGTGACGGTTCTGGCCAGTGGCTTCGAGTTGGCGCTCCACCAGCATCTGGGTGGCGATACCGGCGTGGTCGGTACCCGGCTGCCACAGGGTGTTGCGGCCCTGCATGCGGCGGAAACGGATCAACGCATCCATGATCGCATTGTTGAAGCCATGGCCCATGTGCAGGCTGCCAGTGACGTTCGGTGGCGGAATCATGATGGTGTAGGACTCGCCCGCGCCTTGCGGAGCGAAATAGTTCTCGGACTCCCAGGTGTTGTACCAGGAAGTTTCAATAGCGTGCGGCTGGTAGGTCTTATCCATGCGCGGCGGGACCCTAGTTGGCATATATTCAGGAAAGCCGGCAAGTATAACGGGGGATAGGGCGCAGGGCGAGGCGAAGGCGGGCTTAAGGTGCAGGCAATCAAATGTGGGAGGAGTTTGCCACCTCCCACAGGGGGTCTATGGACGGTTTAAGACTGGTACTGGCTGAGCAGCCGCTCCATCCGCGCATCCATCCGGCGCTTGATCTCGGTTTCGATATGGGGGGCAAAGTCGTCGATCACGTCTTGCATGATCAATTGCGCAGCGGCACGCAGTTCGTTGTCCAGGTGCAGCAGCAGGGCGTCGGGGCCCTTTTCAGCCGCAGCAGGGGCAGCGTCCACCACAACGGGGGCTTCGACAACCGGTTCCGGGGCGACCTGCTTGCCGCCGACCATGTCGAACAACAGCGGAATCTGTACCTCGCCATCGGCCTGTTCGGTCAATAGCGGCGGTTGCAAGTCATCATCACCCAGCAACTGACGGATCGACTCGAGGTCGTCCAGCAGGTGGTCATCTTTTTTTGTCGGGTTGGGAGTGTCCATCATGTACTCAAAGTCGTTGTAGCCGGTGATCTTGCAAAGGATAGCCCTGTTCGCGGTAGAAACGGAAACTCTCCCGCGCGGCCTGACGAATAGCCGGATCTTCCACCACCACTTCCGCCACACGGGCGAAGGCCTTGGCAAAAGGCGGTACTTTCAGGTCCAGGTTGACCAGCAGGTCCTGGTGATTGCCGCAACTGTCCCCCAAACCCAGGACAACCTGGCCTTCGGGTTCTGATTCTGCGGGGCCGTGGGGCACGAAGCTTTCGCCCTTGAAACGCCACAGGCGGGCGTCGAGCTCGTCGCGTTGGGCTGCATCGCTGCAATGCAGGTAGATGCGGTGGCCCATGCGCCAGGCTTTTTCGGTGAGTTTGCAGGCGAAGTCCAGGCGCGCGAGCGGATCGGCGCTGGGCAATATATAGAAGTCGACTTGGGTCATTGCGGTTCCTGGGCTGCCGCGCCTGCCGCCGTCATAATGTAGGAGCGAGCTTGCTCGCGAAGAACCTGAGAACAATGCGTTCATCCAAGATGAACGCGTTATCGTTGACGCTCTTCGCGAGCAAGCTCGCTCCTACAGTTGACCGCGGCAGGCAGTTGGGCAGGTGTTTAGGCTTTGGCGCGGTCCAGCAGGTATTGGGTCAGCAATGGCACCGGACGGCCGGTGGCGCCCTTGTCCTTGCCGCCGCTGGTCCAGGCCGTGCCGGCGATGTCCAGGTGCGCCCAGTTGAAGTTCTTGGCGAAGCGCGACAGGAAACACGCAGCCGTGATGGTGCCGGCTTTCGGGCCGCCGATGTTGGCGATGTCGGCGAACGGGCTGTCCAGCTGTTCCTGGTACTCATCGAACAGCGGCAGTTGCCAGGCGCGGTCGTCGGCGGCCTTGCCGGCGCTGAGCAGCTGCTCGATCAACTCGTCGTTATTGCCCAGCAGGCCCGAGGTGTGGGAACCCAGGGCAACGATGCAGGCGCCGGTCAGGGTGGCGATGTCGATCACGGCCTGTGGCTTGAAGCGCTCGGCGTAGGTCAGGGCATCGCACAGCACCAGGCGGCCTTCGGCGTCGGTGTTGAGGATTTCCACGGTCTGGCCGCTGAGGGTGGTGACGATGTCGCCCGGACGGGCCGCGCCGCCGCTCGGCATGTTTTCGGCGCAGGCCAGAATGCACACCAGGTTGATCGGCAGCTTCAGTTCCAGCACGGCGCGCAGGGTACCGAACACGCTGGCGGCGCCGCCCATGTCGTACTTCATCTCGTCCATGCCCAGGCCCGGCTTGAGGCTGATGCCGCCGGTGTCGAAGGTGATGCCTTTACCCACCAGGGCGTAAGGCTTCTCGGACTTCTTGCCGCCGTTGTATTGCATCACGATCAGGCGTGGCGGTTGGTCGCTGCCCTGGCCCACGGCATAGAACGAGCCCATGCCCAGTTCCTTGATCTTCTTCTCATCCAGGACTTCGACTTTCAGGCCCTTGAACTCTTTACCCAATGCCTTGGCCTGTTCGCCCAGGTAGGTCGGGTGGCAGATGTTCGGCGGCAGGTTGCCCAGGTCGCGGGTGAACGACATGCCATTGGCGATGGCCTGGGCGTGAGTCACGGCGCGCTCGACTTCAGCCTGGGCGGCCTTGATGGTCAGCAGGGTGATTTTCTTCAGGGCGCGGGGTTCGGTTTTCTGGCTCTTGAACTGATCAAAAATGTAGCCGCCGTCCACCAGGGTTTCGGCCAGCAGGCGGGTCTTGCCGTAGCTGTCACGGCCTTTTACGACGATTTCATCGAGTGCCAGTGCCGCATCGCTGCCGCCCAGGCCCTTGAGGGTGTTGAGGATGCCGCTGATGATCTTGCGGAACGGACGGTCGCCCAGTTCAGCGTCCTTGCCCACGCCCACCAGCAATACGCGGTCGGCTTTCAGGTTAGGCAGGCTTTGCAGCAGCAGGCTCTGGCCGACTTTGCCGGCCAGGTCGCCGCGCTTGAGAACCGCGCTGATCGCGCCGCCGCTGAGTTCGTCGAGCTGCCTGGCGGCTACGCCGAGCTTGCGGCCTTCGCCGATGGCGACCACGAGGGTGGCGGTTTTCAACGTTTCGGGGCTAACGCTTTTTACAACCAATTCCATTTTCGGGTCCCTTATATAAGGTCTGAGAGCCTGGCGTCTGTACGCAGGCTTTAAAGCGTGGCGGCTGTGTAAACCACCAGCGACAAAGGCCGCAGTTTGAACCTCGCCGACGGAGCCTGACAACCCTTTGTGCCTGCGCATGAGGTTGCGCAGTGACAGGCGCGGTCAATCACAGGATAATGCGCCATCTTTTTAGCCGGCCCGGTGCAAACGGGCTGACTCGGTATGCTTGCTTGTTTGGCCGCCTTAGCCTGACAACCCTGGAGTGTCTGGTTTGATCGTCTTCCGTTATCTGTCCCGCGAAGTCCTGTTGACCCTGAGTGCCGTGAGTGCGGTCCTGCTGGTCATCATCATGAGTGGTCGTTTCGTCAAATACCTGGCCCAGGCTGCCTCCGGCGCCCTGGACCCAGGCTCGCTGTTCCTGATCATGGGCTTTCGCCTGCCGGGATTCTTGCAACTGATCCTGCCGCTGGGCCTGTTCCTCGGCATCCTGCTGGCCTACGGCCGCTTGTACCTTGAAAGTGAAATGACCGTGCTCTCGGCCACCGGCATGAGCCAGCAGCGCCTGCTGGGCATGACCATGATTCCGGCGGCCGGCGTTGCGCTGATCGTGGCCTGGTTGAGCCTGAGCCTGGCTCCCCAGGGCGCGATGCAGTTCCAGTTGGTGCTGAACAAACAGGACGCGATGACCGAGTTCGACACCCTCGAGCCGGGCCGTTTCCAGGCACTCAATGATGGCTCGCGGGTGACTTACACGGAAACCTTGACCGACGACCGCGCCAACCTGGGCGGTGTGTTCATCTCCGAGAAACGGTTTGGCCAGGACAAGAAAGACCGGGGCATTTCCGTACTGGTGGCCGATTCGGGCCGCCAGGAAGTGCGTCCTGACGGCAGCCGCTACCTGATCCTGGAAAATGGCTATCGCTACGATGGCAGTCCAGGCATGGCCGACTATCGCGCGATCAAGTACGACACCTATGGCGTGATGCTGGCCCGCCCGGATATCAGCGACGAAGTCACCGACCGCGACGCGATCCCCACGGCGGACCTGCTCGGCAGCAAGGAACTGCGCTCCATCGCCGAGCTGCAATGGCGGATTTCCCTGCCGCTGCTGGTGTTTATCGTGACCCTGATGGCCGTGCCGCTGTCGCGCGTCAACCCGCGCCAGGGCCGTTTCCTCAAGCTGTTGCCGGCGATCCTGCTGTACATGGCTTACCTCACCATCCTGATTTCCGCCCGTGGCTCCCTGGAGAAAGGCAAGCTGTCGCCGGTCCTGGGCCTGTGGTGGGTGCACGGCATGTTCCTGTTGATCGGCCTGGGGCTGCTGTATTGGGAGCCTATCCGTTTGAAAATGATGAGCCGTCGTGGCCAGAAGGAGTTGGCTCGTGGCTAAGCTCGATCGCTACATTGGTAGCAGCGTCCTGATCGCCATCCTGGCGGTACTGGGCATTATCCTGGGTCTGGCCTCGTTGTTCGCCTTCATCGATGAAGTCGGCAACGTCAGCGACACCTATACCGTATGGGACGTGCTCGGCTACGTGGCACTCACCGCGCCGCGTCGTCTCTACGACATGATGCCGATGGCCGCGCTGATCGGTTGCCTGATCGGCCTGGGCAGCCTGGCCAGCAACAGCGAACTGACCATCATGCGCGCCGCCGGTGTGTCCATCGGGCGTATCGTCTGGGCGGTCATGAAGCCTATGTTGCTGCTGATGCTGTGCAGCGTGCTGATCGGTGAGTACGTAGCGCCGCCGGCCGAAACCACCGCCCAGGCCAATCGAGCCCTGGCCCAGGGCTCGGGCGATGCACAAAGCGCCAAGCATGGCCTGTGGCACCGCCAGGGTGATGAGTTCATCCACATCAACGCCGTGCAACCGGGCGGGCTGTTGATCGGTGTGACGCGCTATACGTTCGACAAGGAACGTCACATGCTGTCGTCCAGTTTCGCCAAACGCGCGCAGTACGGCGACGAAAAATGGCAACTGACCGACGTCACCACGACTTACTTCCGCAATGTCGGCCAAGGCACCAAGGCCAGCACCGAAGTGATCAATGTGCCGAGTGAAGAGTGGGATATCGCCCTCAAGCCGGAACTGCTCAATACGGTGGTGATGATCCCCGAAAGCCTGCCGATCTCCGGGTTGTGGGGCTATATCCACTACCTGAAGGATCAAGGCTTGAATAACGGTCGTTACTGGCTGGCATTTTGGGTCAAGGTGTTGCAGCCGGTGGTGACCGCCGCACTGGTGCTGATGGCGATCTCGTTCATCTTCGGTCCGTTGCGCTCCGTGACCCTCGGCCAGCGGGTATTCACTGGCGTGCTGGTCGGTTTCACCTTCCGCATCGCCCAGGATCTGCTCGGCCCGTCGAGCCTGGTGTTCGGGTTCTCGCCGCTGTTTGCAGTGCTGGTGCCGACGGCCATCTGCGCCCTGGCCGGGTTCTGGCTGCTGCGCCGGGCCGGCTGATACCGCACCGTTGGATAAAAAATGCCCCGCTCGGATGAGTGGGGCATTTTTGTTCTGGTCAGCAAAGATGACGCCCGGCCTGAGCATCAGGTACAATTCCCGGCTATTTTTCAGCGGGCAATCTGCCTGCAGCCTTTTTGAGTGTTGATCCGTGAGTGATTTGAGTCATATCCGCAATTTCTCCATCATCGCCCACATTGACCATGGTAAGTCGACGCTGGCCGATCGATTCATCCAGATGTGCGGCGGCCTTGCCGAGCGTGAAATGGAAGCCCAGGTGCTGGACTCCATGGACCTCGAACGCGAGCGCGGGATCACCATCAAGGCCCACAGCGTTACCCTGTACTACACCGCCAAAGACGGTATCAAGTACCAGTTGAACTTCATTGACACCCCGGGCCACGTGGACTTCACCTATGAAGTCAGCCGCTCCCTGGCGGCCTGCGAAGGTGCGCTGCTGGTGGTGGACGCGGGACAGGGTGTTGAAGCCCAGTCCGTGGCCAACTGCTACACCGCCATCGAGCAAGGCCTGGAAGTCATGCCGGTGCTGAACAAGATCGACCTGCCACAGGCCGATCCGGACCGCGTAAAAGAAGAAATCGAAAAAATCATCGGCATTGACGCCACCGACGCCGTCGAGTGCAGCGCCAAGACCGGCCTGGGCGTCGACGAAGTGCTCGAGCGCCTGGTCAAGACTATCCCGGCCCCCACCGGCAACTACGAAGATCCGCTGCAGGCGTTGATCATCGACTCCTGGTTCGACAACTACCTGGGGGTTGTCTCCCTGGTACGCGTGCGCCACGGCCGTGTGAAGAAGGGCGACAAGATCCTGGTCAAGTCCACCGGCAAGATCCACCTGGTGGACAGCGTCGGTGTATTCAACCCCAAGCACACCGCGACCACTGATCTGAAAGCCGGTGAAGTAGGTTTCATCATCGCCGGCATCAAGGACATTCATGGTGCGCCGGTGGGTGACACCCTGACCTTGAGCTCCACCCCTGACGTCGACGTGCTGCCGGGCTTCAAACGCATCCAGCCGCAGGTCTACGCCGGCCTGTTCCCGGTCAGCTCCGACGACTTCGAAGACTTCCGCGAAGCCCTGCAAAAGCTGACCCTCAACGACTCGTCGTTGCAGTACACCCCGGAAAGCTCCGACGCCCTGGGCTTCGGCTTCCGCTGCGGCTTCCTCGGCATGCTGCACATGGAAATCATCCAGGAGCGCCTTGAGCGCGAGTACGACCTGGACCTGATCACCACGGCGCCGACGGTTATTTTCGAGCTGCTGCTCAAAAACGGTGAAACGATTTACGTCGACAACCCGTCCAAGCTCCCAGACCTGTCTTCCATCGAAGACATGCGCGAGCCGATCGTGCGGGCCAATATCCTTGTGCCGCAGGAACACCTGGGCAACGTCATTACCCTGTGTATCGAAAAGCGTGGCGTGCAGCACGACATGCTGTTCCTCGGTACCCAGGTGCAAGTGACCTACGATTTGCCGATGAACGAAGTGGTCCTGGACTTCTTTGACCGTCTCAAATCCACCAGTCGCGGCTATGCTTCGCTGGATTACCATTTCGACCGTTACCAATCGGCTAATCTGGTGAAACTGGATGTGCTGATCAACGGCGACAAGGTCGATGCCCTGGCACTGATCGTGCACAAGGACAACGCGCACTACAAAGGTCGCCAGTTGACCGAGAAGATGAAAGAACTGATTCCGCGCCAGATGTTCGACGTCGCGATCCAGGCCGCCATTGGCGGGCAGATCATTGCGCGAACCTCCGTCAAGGCACTCAGAAAGAACGTACTGGCCAAATGCTACGGTGGCGACGTCAGCCGTAAGCGCAAGCTGCTTGAGAAGCAAAAGGCCGGTAAAAAACGCATGAAGCAAGTGGGCAACGTGGAAATTCCACAAGAAGCCTTCCTTGCGGTGCTCAGGTTGGATAGTTAGGTCCTATGTCGCTAAATTTCCCGCTGTTGCTGGTCATCGCCGTTGCCGTTTGCGGTCTCCTGGCGTTGCTCGATCTGGTGTTCTTCGCCCCGCGTCGGCGGGCGGCTATCGCGTCCTATCAGGGCAGCGTCAGCCAGCCCGATGGCATGGTGATCGAGAAGCTGAACAAAGAGCCCTTGCTGGTTGAATACGGCAAGTCGTTCTTCCCGGTGTTGTTCATCGTGCTGGTGCTGCGCTCGTTCCTGGTGGAACCGTTTCAGATCCCGTCGGGCTCGATGAAACCTACCCTGGACGTGGGCGATTTCATCCTGGTGAACAAGTTCTCCTACGGGATTCGCCTGCCGGTGATCGACAAGAAGGTCATCGAAGTCGGTGATCCGCAGCGCGGCGACGTGATGGTGTTCCGCTACCCGAGCGACCCGAACGTCAACTACATCAAGCGTGTGGTAGGCCTGCCGGGCGACGTGATTCGCTACACCAGCGACAAGCGCCTGTTCATCAACGGCGAGTCGGTGGCCGAGAAGCTGATCGGTTCCGAACCGAACAGCCTGGGCAGTGCCGAGCTGTACCAGGAAAAACTCGGTGCGGTAGAGCACGAAATCCGCAAGGAAATGAGCCGCTACCGTGCCATGCCTGATGGTGAGTGGAAAGTGCCGGCCGGGCACTACTTCATGATGGGCGACAACCGCGACAACTCCAATGACAGCCGTTACTGGGATGACCCGAGCATTCCCAAGGACCTGCTGGGCATGGTTCCCGACCAGAATATCGTCGGCAAGGCCTTTGCGGTCTGGATGAGCTGGCCGGAACCCAAGCTCAGCCACCTGCCGAACTTCTCGCGGGTCGGGCTGATCAAGTAATACAAGCGGCGCTGTGCACACAGCGCCGAATGCTTTTCTGGGGCCTGGACATTTCCCGTCCCCGTGCAATACCAACCAGGATTTGAATTTGAACACTGCGTCAATCGTCGATGGCCGCCGGTGCCACCACACAGATATGGGTAAACCGTGACCGTTTCTCTAAGTCGTCTCGAGCGCCAGCTCGGCTACACCTTCAAGGATCAGGAATTGATGGTCCTTGCCCTCACACACCGCAGCTTTGCAGGGCGTAACAACGAACGCCTGGAATTCCTCGGTGATGCCATCCTCAATTTCGTCGCCGGTGAAGCTCTGTTCGAGCGCTTTCCCCAAGCCCGTGAAGGCCAGCTGTCGCGTTTACGCGCACGCCTGGTAAAGGGCGAGACCCTGGCCGTACTGGCCCGTGGTTTTGGCCTGGGTGAGTACCTGCGCCTCGGCTCCGGTGAGTTGAAGAGCGGCGGGTTCCGCCGTGAGTCGATCCTGGCCGATGCGCTTGAGGCATTGATCGGCGCGATCTACCTCGATGCAGGCATGGAAGCGGCCAAGGAGCGCGTCACCGCGTGGCTGACCTCCGAGATCGAAAGCCTCACGCTGGTCGACACCAACAAGGATCCGAAGACCCGACTGCAGGAATTCCTGCAATCGCGCGGTTGCGACCTGCCACGCTACGAAGTGGTGGATATCCAGGGTGAGCCCCATTGCCGCGTGTTCTTCGTGGAATGTGAAATCACCTTACTGAATGAAAAAAGCCGAGGTCAGGGTGTGAGCCGTCGCATTGCCGAACAGGTAGCGGCCGCTGCAGCACTGATTGCCCTGGGCGTGGAGAATGGCCATGACTGATTCAACCGCAACACGCTGTGGCTATGTTGCCATCGTCGGCCGCCCGAACGTGGGCAAGTCCACGCTGCTGAACCATATCCTCGGCCAGAAGCTTGCAATCACCTCGCGCAAGCCGCAAACCACCCGCCACAACATGCTGGGCATCAAGACCGAAGGCAGCGTGCAAGCGGTCTACGTCGACACCCCGGGCATGCACAAGGGCGGCGAGAAAGCCCTTAATCGCTACATGAACAAGACGGCCTCGGCGGCGTTGAAAGACGTGGACGTGGTGATCTTCGTGGTCGACCGCACCAAGTGGACCGACGAAGACCAGATGGTTCTCGAGCGTGTGCAGTACGTCACCGGCCCTTTGATCGTCGCGTTGAACAAGACCGACCGCATCGAAGACAAAGCCGAGCTGATGCCGCACCTGAGCTGGCTGCAGGAGCAACTGCCGAACGCCCAGATCATGCCGATCTCGGCCCAGCACGGCCACAACCTCGAAGCCCTGGAGCGCGTGATCGCCGGCTACCTGCCGGAGAACGAGCACTTCTTCCCGGAAGACCAGATCACCGACCGCAGCAGCCGTTTCCTCGCCGCCGAACTGGTGCGTGAGAAAATCATGCGCCAGATGGGCGCCGAGCTGCCGTACCAGATCACCGTTGAAATCGAAGAGTTCAAGCAGCAGGGCAAGACCCTGCATATCCATGCGCTGATCCTCGTCGAACGTGACGGCCAGAAGAAAATCATCATCGGCGACAAGGGCGAGCGCATCAAACGCATCGGCACCGAAGCGCGCAAGGACATGGAATTGCTGTTCGATTCCAAGATCATGCTTAACCTGTGGGTGAAGGTTAAGGGTGGTTGGTCCGATGATGAGCGTGCGTTACGCTCCCTCGGCTACGGCGACCTGTAAAGACACCGCAGGGCAAAAAATGTGGGAGGGGGCTTGCCCCCGATAGCGGTGGATCAGTTAATAAATAAGTGACTGAGCCACCGCCATCGGGGGCAAGCCCCCTCCCACATTAGGTTTGTATTGTTTTCAAGATAGAGAACCCATGTCCCAATCCCCACCCACCAGCCAACTCGCC
The DNA here is from genome assembly GCF_005233485.1 of Pseudomonas sp. CFBP13509. Lineage (NCBI taxonomy): Bacteria > Pseudomonadati > Pseudomonadota > Gammaproteobacteria > Pseudomonadales > Pseudomonadaceae > Pseudomonas > Pseudomonas sp. CFBP13509. The sequence goes on along the minus strand of NZ_QGAA01000001.1, from coordinate 552,792 downwards.
TACGTGCTGCACAGCCGCGCCTACCGCGAGACCAGCGCGCTGGTGGATTTCCTCACGCCCCAAGGCCGCCTGCGCGCGGTGTTGCGCAGCGCGCGGGGCAAGGCGGGGACATTGGCGCGACCTTTCGTGGCGTTGGACGTGGAGTTTCGCGGCAAGGGCGAGCTGAAAAACGTCGGCCGCCTGGAAAGCGTCGGCACGTCCGCCTGGCTCAATGGCGATGCACTGTTCAGCGGCCTCTACCTCAATGAACTGCTGATCCGCCTGTTGCCCGCCGAAGACCCGCACCCGGCGGTCTTCGATCACTATGCCGCCACCTTGCTGGCCCTGGCCGAGGGCCGCCCCCTGGAGCCGCTGTTGCGCGCCTTCGAATGGCGCCTGCTTGACGACCTGGGCTACGGCTTCGAACTGCACAACGACCTGCACGGCGACCCCATCGCCGCCGACGGCATGTATCGCCTGCAGGTGGATGCGGGTCTGGAGCGTGTGTACCTGCTGCAACCGGGGCTGTTCCAGGGCACCGAGCTGCTGGCCATGAGTGAAGCCGACTGGACTGCACCGGGCGCCTTGTCCGCCGCCAAGCGCTTGATGCGCCAGGCGCTGGCCGTGCACTTGGGTGGACGGCCGCTGGTCAGTCGCGAGTTGTTTCGAAAGCCCTGACATCCCCGTGTATGCTGTGCAGCGTTTCTTTCCCCTTTTCAGGAGCGCTTCCGTGACCACCAGCAATCGCATTCTTCTTGGCGTCAACATCGACCACGTCGCTACCCTGCGCCAGGCCCGGGGCACCCGTTACCCTGACCCGGTCAAGGCCGCGCTGGACGCCGAAGAAGCGGGCGCCGACGGCATCACCGTGCACCTGCGCGAAGACCGCCGCCACATCCAGGAGCGCGATGTGCTGCTGCTCAAGGACGTGCTGCAAACCCGCATGAACTTCGAGATGGGCGTCACCGAAGAAATGATGGCCTTCGCCGAGCGCATCCGTCCGGCGCACATCTGCCTGGTCCCGGAAACCCGCCAGGAACTGACCACCGAAGGCGGCCTCGACGTGGCCGGCCAGGAAGCGCGGATCAAGGCCGCCGTGGAGCGCCTGTCGAAGATCGGCAGCGAAGTCTCGCTGTTCATCGACGCCGACGAACGCCAGATCGAAGCGTCCCGCCGTGTCGGCGCGCCGGCCATCGAACTGCACACCGGCCGGTACGCCGACGCCACCACACCGACCGAAGTGGCGGATGAACTGCAGCGCATCATTGACGGTGTGAACTGCGGCCTTAATGAAGGCCTGATCGTCAATGCCGGCCACGGCCTGCACTACCACAACGTCGAAGCCGTGGCCGCGATCAAGGGCATCAACGAGCTGAACATCGGCCACGCGCTGGTGGCCCACGCGCTGTTCGTCGGTTTCAAAGGCGCGGTGGCCGAGATGAAAGCCCTGATCCTGGCGGCCGCCAAGCGCTGATCGCAGATCCGCGGCAATGCGAAGCCTTACTGTTTAGCCAATGCAGGTGTATCGTATCCGCCCTTTGCAGGCCCTGCGCCTGCGGCAGATACGTGAGGTTGTTGTGTCCCGATCCTTTTCCCGTCGACAAATCCTGGGTGGTCTTGCCGGCCTGGCCGTAGTGGGCGTCGGTGCCGGTGGCGCCTACCGCTACTGGCTGGGGAAAGTCGCCGAAGCCGAAGCGGGGCATGATTACGAACTGATCGCCGCGCCGCTCGACGTAGAACTGGTGCCGGGGCACAAGACCCAAGCCTGGGCCTTCGGCCCTTCGGCACCGGGCACCGAGTTGCGCGTGCGCCAGGGTGAGTGGCTGCGGGTGCGCTTTATCAACCACCTGCCGGTCGCCACCACGATCCACTGGCACGGCATCCGCCTGCCGCTGGAAATGGACGGCGTGCCCTACGTCTCGCAATTGCCGGTGCTGCCCGGCGAATACTTCGACTACACATTCCGCGTGCCCGACGCCGGCAGCTACTGGTACCACCCCCATGTGAACAGCAGCGAAGAACTCGGCCGCGGCCTGGTCGGCCCGCTGATTATCGAAGAACGCGAACCCACCGGGTTCAAGCACGAACGCACCCTGAGCCTGAAGAGCTGGCATGTGGACGAAGAGGGCGCCTTTGTCGCCTTCAGCATTCCCCGTGAGGCCGCGCGCGGGGGCACGGCCGGGCGGTTGTCGACGATCAATGGCGTATCCCAGGCGGTGATCGACCTGCCTGCCGGGCAGATCACCCGTGTGCGCCTGCTCAACCTCGACAACACCCTGACCTATCGCATCAACATCCCCGACGTCGAAGCGCAGATCTACGCCCTGGACGGCAACCCTGTCGAACCGCGCCCGCTGGGCAAGGAATACTGGCTGGGTCCGGGCATGCGCATCTGCCTCGCGATCAAGGCGCCGCCGGCGGGTGAAGAACTGTCGATCCGCAACGGCCCGGTGCGCCTGGGCACTTTCCGCTCAGTCGTCAACGCCGATGCACCGACCGAATGGCCCCCGGCATTGCCCGCCAACCCGATTGCCGAGCCGGACCTGGCCAATGCGGAGAAACTCAACTTCAATTTCGAGTGGGTCGGTTCAGTGTCGGTGAATGTCGATAATGGCAAGCCGCCGAGCCTGTGGCAGATCAACGGCCAGGCCTGGGACATCACCGACAAGACCTGCGCCGACCGCCCGATTGCCAAGCTGGAAAAAGGCAAGAGCTACATTTTCGAATTGAAGAACATGACCCAGTACCAGCACCCCATCCACCTGCACGGCATGAGCTTCAAGGTGATCGCCTCGAACCGCCACAAGGTGATCCCGTATTTCACCGACACTTACCTGCTGGGCAAGAACGAACGCGCCCGCGTGGCCTTGGTGGCGGATAACCCCGGGGTGTGGATGTTCCATTGCCATGTGATCGACCACATGGAAACCGGCCTGATGGCCGCCATCGAGGTGGCGTGATGCGCCAGTTTCGCCCCACGGCGATTATCGACCGCAGCCGCGATCAGGATTTCATGCGCGAAGCCCTGGCGCTTGCCGCCCAAGGCGCGGCGCTGGGCGAAGTGCCGGTGGGCGCGGTGCTGGTGCAGGACGGTGAAATCATCGGTCGCGGCTTCAACTGCCCGATCAGCGGCAATGACCCCAGCGCCCATGCCGAAATGGTCGCCATTCGCGCCGCTGCGCAGGCTGTCAGCAACTACCGCCTGCCGGGCAGTACGCTGTACGTGACCCTGGAACCGTGCAGCATGTGCGCCGGGCTGATCGTGCATTCGCGGATTGCGCGGGTGGTGTATGGCGCGCTTGAGCCGAAAGCGGGGATCGTGCAAAGCCAGGGGCAGTTTTTTACCCAAGGGTTTCTTAACCATCGGGTGTTGTTTGAAGGCGGGGTGCTGGCCGAGGAGTGCGGCACGGTGTTGAGCGAATTCTTCAAGGCCCGCCGAGCCAAGCCCCCGCTCTAAAGAACACTTCATTTTTTCAGGGAGCTTGGGGGCTTACTTTTTAGCGATGATCACCGCCCGCATCGGCGCCGGCAGCCCTTCAATCGTCTTGCAGTGATCCTGTGGATCGAGGAAGTCGCTGAGGGACTGATACTTCATCCACGCCGTCCCGCGCTGTTCCTCCACCGTGGTCACGCTCACATCCACGCACCTCACATCACTGAACCCGGCACGCCGCAGCCACAGCATCAACGCCGGCACTGAGGGCAGGAACCACACATTACGCATCTGCGCATAACGGTCTTCCGGCACCAGCACCTGTTGCTGGTCGCCTTCCACCACCAAGGTTTCCAGGACCAGTTCGCCGCCCTTGACCAAGGTGTCCTTCAGCGCCAGCAAATGCTCGATCGGCGAGCGGCGGTGATAGAACACCCCCATGGAAAACACCGTGTCGAAGCCTTCCAGGTTCGCCGGCAGGTCTTCAAACGGGAACGGTAGGTGCCAGGCCTTGGGTTCGGACAGGTAACGCTGTACGGCCTGGAACTGGCAGAAGAACAGCCAGTTCGGGTCGACGCCAATCACGCTGTCGGCCCCGGCGCCGAGCATGCGCCACATGTAGTAACCGTTGCCGCAACCGACATCGAGAATACGCTTGCCCTTCAGGTCCAGGTGCGGGGCCACACGCGACCACTTCCAGTCCGAGCGCCATTCGGTGTCCACATGCACGCCGAACAGGTGGAACGGGCCCTTGCGCCACGGGCTCAAGCCCATCAGCGCGGTGTGCATCTGCGCGCGGGTGGCGTCGTCGCAATCGGTGTCCAGCACCAGGCCATTGAGCAAGTCGACTTCACTGGGCTGGATCTTGGGCAGCGCGTCCAGGGCACTCTGCCAACGCTCCAGGTCGCCATGACCCTTTTCCATCTTGCTATCGAGCTGCGCTTGCAGGCCTTGGGCCCATACAGCCAGGGGGGTACCGACCAGATGGCGGGCGAGGGGGGACAGATCAATCATGGCAAGGCAATCAACGAGGCAAAGTTAAGACACTGGAACCACGGCACGACTTTCGAAAACCCGGCCGCCAGCAGGCGTTCGCGGTGTTCTTCGAGGCTGTCGGGCTTCATGACGTTTTCGATGGCGCTGCGCTTCTGGGCGATTTCCAGTTCGCTGTAGCCGTTGGCGCGTTTGAACGCGATATGCAGGTCGGTGAGCAGCGCATGTTCTTCCAGGTCGTTGAAGCGCAGCTTTTCCGAAAGGATCAGTGCGCCGCCGGGCAATAACGACTGGCGGATACGCCCGAGTAACGCCAGGCGCTCATCCGGGGCGATAAATTGCAGGGTGAAGTTCAACGCCACCACCGAGGCCGGTTGGAACTGCAGCGCGAGGATGTCGCCGTCGATCACCTCGACCGGCAGCAGCTCCTGGAACATCGAGTCCTGGCCATTGAGGTATTCGCGGCAGCGCTCGACCATGGCCGCCGAGTTATCCACCGCGATCACGCGGCAACCGTCGGTGCGCACATGACGGCGCAAGGCCTGGGTCACCGCTCCCAGGGACGAGCCCAGGTCGTAGAGCACGCTGTGTGGTTGGGCAAACTGCGCTGCAAGCACGCCGAGGTTTTCGACAATCGTCGGGTAACCGGGCACCGAACGCTTGATCATGTCCGGGAACACCCGCACCACGTCCTCGTTAAAGGCGAAGTCCGGCACCTGGGGCAGGGGCTGGGCGAATAGGCGATCGGGTTCTTTGCTCACGGTTGTTCCGGCGACGAAGGGGAAAGGCCGGCATTTTAGCCAAGTTGGCCCTCGTGTGCGCGGGTTGTCTGATGGAAAGCCGAGGCGGTGATGCCCCACTGTCCGAGCCAGTAGGTGACGATCAACAAATACGGCGCGGCGTCGAATGACAGCACAAACCGATTGATGCCGATCAGCGTGTCGGAAAACACAAACGACACCGCGCCCGCCGCCGCCAGCAGCGCCGAGCGTTTCGGTACATCGCTGCCCACACGTGCCAGCGCGCGCCAGAGCATGGCGCTGATCACCAGTGCGTAAATCACCACCGGTACCAGCAGTTCGCCAAGACCGTGGGAGATCAGGATGCCCAGCAGGATCGCGCCCACGCCCAGCGCCAACGCCAACGGCAGCAGCGCCAGACGGCGGCAGTCGCTGAAATAGGCTCTGAGATAGGCCAGGTGGGCACACAGGAAAGCGCCGAGGCCGAAGATAAACAGGTCGCCCGGCCAGGCCAGCAATACATCGCCGACCAGGGAAAAAATCAGCCCGAGGCTGATCCAGCGTCGATAGTCGGTCGGCGGCGCATCATGCAGCCAACCCAGCAGCGCCAGCACCGGCAGCGGCTTGACCAGCAGGCACAGCAACGTGGCATGGGTGCTCAGGCCGTAGATAAAGGTGCCTGCGCCCATCAACGCAAGAATCAGCCATGGCATATCAGTTCACCGTAATGGCGCAATCGAAGGTCTCTGCGGGCTCGGCTTCCGGTTCCCAGGGTTGCTGGGAGGTCAGGCGCAAACGACCCTGGCCGGCCGTGAATGCCTGGAAGCGCCAGGTGGACTGGCCGCCGCCGCCGATTACACCGGATTCCGAGCTGCTGTACACCTCGGGGCCCAGGGCCCGCAATACGCCGCCGGCGGAATCCTGGATGGCCCAGCGGTAGCCGGTGGTGGGGTTGCTCGGCAGGGTGAGGATCAGGTTTTGCCCGGTCTTGAGTTGCAGCGGGCAGGCGCTCTGGTTGTCCACGGTGACGTTTTGCTTCGGCGCACTGGCGCAGGCGGCGAGCAGGCAAAGGCTCAGGGGGAGAAGCAGGCGGGCGGCGATCATGGGGGCTCCGTTGTTTGGCGACGAAGACCGAGCATAACCGAAGATGAGACAAGGTGTGACAAGAGGGCTGCCGGGTGCCGTTTGTGGCGAGCAGGCTTGCCCTGCGCTGGGCTGCGAAGCAGCCCCTCTTAAAAAGACCCCCATTCTTTCTGAAAGAACAGGGTCGTCAGTTTCGGGGCTGCTGCGCAGCCCAACGCAGGGCAAGCCTGCTCACCACAGGGGCCCACTCGGGCTAATGAGGTATCAGAAGAGCACCTTCGCCACATCCGCAAAGCGCTTGGCAAAGTGCACGGTCATGCCCTCCTTCAGGTACTCCGGCAACTCTTCAAAACTGCCGCGATTGGGCTCCGGCAAAATCAGCTCGTGAATCTTCTGGCGGCGCGCCGCAATCACCTTCTCGCGTACCCCGCCAATCGGCAGCACATGCCCGGTCAACGTCAGTTCGCCGGTCATGGCCACGCCTTTTTTCGGCGCTTGATTGCGCGCCAGGGACAGCAGCGCGCTGGCCATGGTCACCCCGGCGCTCGGGCCGTCCTTCGGCGTGGCGCCTTCCGGTACGTGCAAGTGCACGAAGGCTTCGTCGAAGAACTTCGGATCGCCGCCAAACGACTTCAGGTTGGAGCTGATGTAGCTGTAGGCGATTTCGGCGGACTCTTTCATCACCTCACCCAGCTGCCCGGTGAGCTTGAAGCCGCGATTGAGGGTGTGGATACGGGTCGCCTCGATCGGCAGGGTCGCGCCACCCATGCTGGTCCAGGCCAGGCCGGTGATCACGCCGGTACCCGACAGCACCTGTTCGTTGCGGAACACCGGCATGCCGAGGGAGCTTTCCAGGTCCTTGTTGCCGATCTTGATCACCGAGTTCGGTTCGTCCAGCAGCTTGACCACCGCCTTGCGCACCAGTTTGCCCAGTTGTTTCTCCAGCTGGCGCACCCCGGCTTCACGGGCGTACCCGTCGATCAGTGCGCGCAGGGCGCCGTCACTGATGCTCAGGCTGTTTTTCGAAACGCCGGCTTTTTCCAGCTGTTTTGGCCACAGGTGGCGTTTGGCGATGGCGACTTTTTCTTCGGTGATATAGCCCGACAGGCGAATCACTTCCATACGGTCCAGCAGCGGGCCGGGAATCGAGTCCAGGGTGTTGGCGGTGCACACGAACAGCACCTTGGACAGGTCCAGGCGCAGGTCCAGGTAGTGGTCGAGGAATTCGACGTTCTGCTCCGGGTCGAGGGTTTCCAGGAGTGCCGAAGCCGGATCGCCCTGGAAGCTCTGGCCCATCTTGTCGATCTCGTCGAGCATGATCACCGGGTTCATCACTTCCACATCCTTGAGCGCCTGCACCAGCTTGCCCGGCAGGGCGCCGATGTAGGTGCGGCGATGGCCCTTGATCTCGGCCTCGTCGCGCATGCCGCCGACGCTGAAGCGATAGAACGGCCGCCCGAGGGACTCGGCGATGGACTTGCCCACGCTGGTCTTGCCCACGCCCGGCGGGCCCACCAGCAGCACGATGGAGCCAGCGACCTCGCCTTTATAGGCGCCCACCGCGAGGAACTCGAGGATGCGGCTCTTGATGTCATCCAGGCCGGCATGGTGCTTGTCCAGCACCTTGCGTGCGTGCTTGAGGTCGAGTTTGTCCTCGCCATACACGCCCCAGGGCACCGAGGTGGCCCAGTCCAGGTAATTGCGCGTGACGGCGTATTCCGGCGAGCCGGTTTCGAGGATCGACAGTTTGTTCAGTTCTTCATCGATACGTTTTTTCGCCTGGGCCGGCAGCACCTTGCCTTCCAGGCGTTGCTCGAACTGTTCGACGTCGGCGCTGCGGTCGTCCTTGGTCAGGCCCAGTTCCTGCTGGATGACCTTGAGCTGTTCCTTGAGGAAGAACTCGCGCTGGTGTTCGCCGATCTTGCGGTTCACCTCGGCGGAGAGTTCTTTTTGCAGGCGCGCGACTTCCACCTCCTTGCGCAGCATCGGCAGGACTTTTTCCATGCGCTTGAGCATCGGCACGCAGTCCAGCACTTCCTGCAGCTCATTGCCTGTGGCCGAGGTCAGCGCGGCGGCGAAGTCGGTGAGGGGCGACGGGTCGTTGGGGCTGAAGCGGTTGAGGTAGTTCTTCAGCTCTTCGCTGTACAGCGGGTTGAGCGGCAGCAGTTCCTTGATCGCATTGATCAGCGCCATGCCGTAGGCCTTGACCTCGTCGGTCGGCTCGCTCGGCTGGTGCGGGTATTCCACTTCCACCAGGTACGGTGGGCGGTGGTGCTTGAGCCAGGTCTTGATCCGCACGCGGGTCAGGCCCTGGGCGACGAATTGCAGCTTGCCGTTCTCGCGGCTGGCGTGGTGCACCTTCACCAGGGTGCCGTACAGCGGCAGGGCGGAGGTGTCGAAATGGCGTGGATCTTCCGGCGGCGTGTCCATGAAGAACAGGGCCAGGGAGTGATGGTCGGATTTGCTCACCAGCTCCAGGGTCTCGGCCCACGGCTCTTCGTTGACGATCACCGGCAGCACTTGCGCCGGGAAGAACGGCCGATTGTGGATCGGGATGATGTAGACCTTGTCCGGCAGGTTTTGCCCAGGCAGGGCCAGGCCGGTATTGGACGAAGGGGTTTCAGCGTTTTCGGGGTCGGCGTAATCGTTGAGGTCGTAATCAGGGAATTCTTGCTGGTCGCTCATGGGGCACCTGCATAAGGAAGTATGCAGCTTAGATGGGGCGGGGCAGCAGTGGTTTCAATGGTGGGGGTGAGATAGCAACATATTGCAGGAAATTACTGCGGCGACATTGGTCAATATGGGTCAGCTGATTTTGTGGAGGTAGGTGGGGAGTGGCTGTTCTGGCAGCACCGAGAGCACTTTCAGGCGCTGCAACATCCGCTGCCGCGCCCGCTGCAAATGCTCGCGCAGGTTCAACGCCGCCGCATCGAATGCGCCATGCAGCAGCAGCTCCAGAATCAATCGATGTTCGGCAAGCATCGCCGGATCAGCGCCGATCCCCAGCAATCGGTAAAAAATCCGGCTGATGATCATCGGGCTCTGGCCCTGGCGAATCAGCGCGGCAATCTTGCGGTTTTGCAGGCCGGCCAGGCAGTGCTGGTGCAGGTCCTCTTCGATCTGCTCGATGGCTTCCAGGCTGCACTGGGGGCTGTCCTGGGCATCCAGCACGCGCTGCAGCATGGCTTCCAGCATGTCGCGGTCGAGGTTCGGGGCACTCTGGCGCAGGGCTTCGGGTTCCAGGCAGGCGCGCAGTTCGTAATCTTCGGTGACTTCCCGCGCGGTCAAGGGCCCCGCCAGCCATTGGGAATAGGGCTCTTTTTCCACCAGGCCGCGGTCGCGCAGGCGCATCAGCGCTTCACGCACCACCGCGCGGCTGACGCCGTAGTGGTCGGCGGCGGCTTGCTCATCCAGGCGGTAATGGCCAAAGGCGATACAGGTGGACAGCGCCGCGCCGATTTCCTCGACGATGCGCTCGCCCAGCGGCCGGGTGTCCACCAGTTCGGCTTCGCCATTGAGGCCCAGGTGCCCATGGCTCAAGGGCAGGCGCAACGGCTCCATGGCCAGGCCGTCGGGGTTGATCAGGTAGCCCCGGCCGTTGAAACGGCAGATCAAGCCCTCAGCGTGCAGCAGGTCCAGCGCCTTGCGCACCGGCACGCGGCTGGTGCCGAACAGCTCGGCCAGGGGCGCTTCCAGCAATACCAGGCCATGGCGGGCGGTGCCATTGACGATCGCGTCGCGCAACACCTGGTGAATCATCGCGTAACGGGAGGCCGAGGCGGACACTGCTTTCATCGATTTCTCAAAGGCATGTAGGACGATGGCCGGGGATTCTCTCATAAGTTGCGCCTGTCACTCTGCGCCACGTCGGTGGCACTTTTTTGGGGCCTTGAATGTAGGAATGTTACTTTTCTGCACCAAAATGTACTTATTAATAAAAGATACATTATTTCATTGAGGACGCTTCGTAACCGTGGCGCAAGATTTTTTTCCATCGATCAACACCATCTATCCTGTAGCTCTGGGTAAGAATGCGTAATCGCGCCAAGAGCGCTACGCAGAGACTGGCACGAAAGCTGCCTTTGTAAAATGTACATTTTATTAATATGTACGTTTTATGAGGTTTCCCTGATGTCAGACGCCACTTCACTGGCCGAGGATTTCGCCAGCGGTCGCAGCGACCCGGTGCAAGTCCTTGAGCAGGCACTCGATCAAGCGAGCCGCTCGACCAGCGTATTTATTGCCCTGACCGCCGAGCGCGCCCGCCGTGAAGCCGAAGCGTCCGCCGCCCGGTGGCGTGCCGGCCAGCCCTTGAGCGTGTTCGATGGCGTGCCCCTGGCCTGGAAAGACCTGTTCGACGTAGCCGGCAGCATCACCACCGCCGGCGCCGCTTACCGCCGTACTGCGCCCGCCGCGTTGCTCGACGCCCCCAGCGTTGGCCTGTTGTGCCGTGCCGGGATGGTCAGCGTCGGCAAGACCAACCTCAGCGAACTCGCCTATTCCGGTTTGGGTCTGAACCCGCATTTCGGCACGCCGCACAATCCCCATGACACGGACCAGGCGCGCATTCCCGGCGGCTCGTCGTCCGGGTCGGCGGTGGCGGTTGCGGCCGGTATCGTGCCGATCGCCATGGGCACCGACACCGCAGGCTCCATCCGCATTCCGGCAGCGCTCAACGGCCTGGTGGGGTACCGCAGCAGCAGCCGACGCTACAGCCGCGACGGTGTGTTTCCCCTGGCCCGTTCCCTCGACAGCCTTGGCCCGTTGACCCGCAGCGTGCGCGATGCCTTGGCCATCGACGACCTGCTCCATGGCCGTGCCCGGCAGCACAGTGCCCGTCGCCTGAAAGGGCAGCGTTTTGTGTTGGAACAGGGTGTGCTGGCTGACGTGGAGCCTGCCGTGCGCAACAACCTGCTGCGCGCCGTTGAGCGACTGAAGGCGGACGGTGCGCTGATTGAAGAGCGTGAAAGCACCCCGTTCCAGGCCACCCTGGACCTGATCAAGCACCAAGGCTGGCTCGGCGCGTTCGAAGCCTTCGCCCTGCACCAGGACCTGCTCGACAGTGCTGACGCCGAACACCTCGACCCCCGTGTGCGCCGCCGCCTTGAAGCCGCGCGCGCATTGCCGGCCAGCCAGTTGATCCACCTGACCGACGCACGCCGTCGCCTGCAACAGCAACTGCTCGACGCGCTTGACGGCGCGATCCTGATCACCCCCACCGTCGCCCATGTCGCCCCGGCGTTGGCACCGCTTGAGGCCGACGACGAACTGTTCGTCAAAACCAACCTCGCCACCCTGCGCCTGACCATGCCCGGCAGCTTTCTCGACATGCCAGGCGTCAGCTTACCCAGTGGCCGCGATGCCCAGGGCCTGCCCACCGGGCTGCTGCTGAGCGCCCCGAGCGGAGAAGACGCGCGGCTGTTGCGTGCGGCCTTGTCCGTCGAGTCCGTACTTAACTTTTAAGGAGACACACCATGGCTAAAGACATCCTCTGTGCATTTGGCGTCGACGTCGACGCCGTCGCCGGCTGGCTCGGTTCCTATGGCGGCGAAGACTCGCCCGACGACATCTCCCGCGGCCTGTTCGCCGGTGAAATCGGTGCGCCGCGCCTGCTCAAACTGTTCGAGCGCTACGGCCTGCGCACCACCTGGTTTATCCCCGGCCACTCGATGGAAACCTTCCCCGAGCAGATGAAGGCCGTGGCCGACGCCGGCCACGAAATCGGCGTGCATGGCTACAGCCACGAAAACCCGATTGCGATGACCGCCGAGCAGGAAGAAATCGTCCTCGATAAATCCATCGAGTTGATCACCCAAGTCACCGGCAAACGCCCCACCGGCTACGTCGCGCCGTGGTGGGAATTCAGCAAGGTCACCAACGAGCTGTTGCTGAAAAAAGGCATCAAGTACGACCACAGCCTGATGCACAACGACTTCCATCCCTACTACGTGCGCAAGGGCGACAGCTGGACCAAGATCGACTACAGCCAGCACCCCGACACCTGGATGAAACCCCTGGTGCGCGGCGAAGAAACCGATCTGGTGGAGATCCCGGCCAACTGGTACCTCGACGACCTGCCGCCGATGATGTTCATCAAGAAAGCCCCCAACAGCCACGGCTTCGTCAACCCGCGCCACCTCGAAGAAATGTGGCGCGACCAGTTCGACTGGGTCTACCGCGAGCACGAACACGCGGTATTCACCATGACCATCCATCCCGACGTGTCCGGCCGCCCGCAAGTGCTGCTGATGCTTGAACGCTTGATCGAACACATCCAGAGCCATGCCGGCGTGCGCTTCGTCACCTTCGACGAAATCGCCGACGACTTTATCCGCCGCCAACCGCGTACCTGATCCCAACCCTGTAGGAGCGAGCTTGCTCGCGAAAAGCCTGAGAGCACCGCGTGCATTCAGGATGCCCGCGTCATCGTTGACGATTTTCGCGAGCAAGCACGCTCCTACAGAAAGCCCACTCCACCTCCCGAGGCGCGATTATGTCCATCTACAACAAGCTTGACCTGACTGGCTGGAAACCCCGGCAACTGACGTCCCAGGAAGTGCGCTTCGCCACCTGGATCGCGTTTTTCGCCTGGGTGTTTGCGGTGTACGACTTCATCCTGTTCGGCACCTTGCTGCCGGAGATCGGCCGACACTTCGGCTGGGGTGAAGTGGAGCAGGCTGAAATCGCGACCTGGGTGGCGGTGGGTACCGCCGTGGTTGCCTTGGCCATCGGGCCGATCGTCGACAAGCTGGGGCGGCGCAAAGGGATTATTTTCACCGTGGCCGGTTCCGCACTGTGCTCGGCGCTGACCGCCATTGGCGGGGCGTGGGGCAAGTCGCCGCTGATTCTGATTCGTTCGCTGGGCGGCCTGGGGTATGCCGAAGAAACCGTCAACGCCACCTATTTGACCGAGCTGTATGGCGCCTCGGAAGACCCGCGACTGACCAAGCGCCGCGGCTTCATCTACAGCCTCGTGCAGGGCGGCTGGCCGGTCGGTGCGTTGATCGCCGCCGGCTTGACCGCGCTGTTGCTGCCGATCATCGGCTGGCAGGGTTGCTTCATCTTCGCCGCGATCCCGGCGGTGGTGATCGCGATCATGGCGCGCAAGCTCAAGGAGAGCCCGCAATTCCAGATCCACCAGCGCATCAGTCAGTTGCGTAAAAGCGGCGCGGTGAAAGAAGCACAAAACGTTGCCGTGACCTACGGTGTGGACTACGACGAACACAGCAAGGCCGGCCTCAAGGCGGCCTTCCGTGGCCCGGCCCGTCGCGCCACCCTGGTGATCGGCGCTGCGCTGCTGCTCAACTGGGCAGCGATCCAGGTGTTCAGCGTGCTCGGCACCTCGGTGATCGTCAGCGTGCACCACATCTCGTTCGAGAACTCGCTGATCATCCTCGTGCTGTCCAACCTGGTGGGTTACTGCGGCTACCTCAGCCACGGCTGGATGGGCGACAAGATCGGCCGTCGCAATGTGATCGGCCTGGGTTGGATGCTCGGCGGCCTGGCGTTTGCCGGCATGCTGTTTGGCCCAAGCAATATGCCGATGGTGGTCGGGTTGTACAGCCTGGGCCTGTTCTTCCTGATCGGGCCGTACTCGGCGGCGCTGTTCTTTATCAGTGAAAGTTTCCCCACCAGCATCCGCGCCACCGGCGGCGCGATCATCCATGCCATGGGCCCGATTGGTGCCGTGGTCGCGGGCTTTGGTGCGACCCAGGTGTTGTCCGCCGGCAGTGACTGGCAGACCGCCGCGCTGTGGTTCGGCGCGCTGCCGTGCTTCTTGTCCGGCGCCCTGATGTTTGCCGCCCGCCATGTGCGTCCGGAAACCGTTCAGTAAGGAGAGTTCGATGAGCCGTAAAGTTGCCTTGATTACCGGCGCCGCCAGTGGCATCGGCCAAGCCCTCGCCGTGGCCTATGCACGTTGTGGCGTGGCGGTGGTGGGCGGGTATTACCCGGCCGATCCCCACGACCCGGGCACCACCGTGTCGTTGGTGGAAGAGGCGGGGGGCGAGTGCCTGATGTTGCCGCTGGACGTGGGCGATACCGTCTCGGTGGACGCCCTCGCCGAACAGGCGGTACAGCATTTCGGTCGGCTGGATTACGCGGTGGCCAACGCCGGTTTGCTGCGCCGTGCGCCGCTGCTGGAAATGACCGACGAGTTATGGAACGAGATGCTCAATGTCGACCTGACCGGGGTGATGCGCACCTTCCGCGCGGCGACGCGGCATATGAACGAAGGCGGCGCGCTGGTGGCGATCTCTTCGATTGCCGGCGGCGTGTATGGCTGGCACGACCACAGCCATTACGCTGCGGCCAAGGCCGGTGTGCCGGGGTTGTGCCGTTCGCTGGCGGTGGAATTGGCGCCCCTGGGCATTCGCTGCAATGCGGTGATCCCGGGGTTGATCGAGACGCCGCAGTCGCTGGATGCGAAGAACTCGCTGGGTCCGGAAGGTCTGGCAAAAGCGGCGCGAGCGATTCCGTTGGGGCGGGTAGGGCGCGCGGATGAAGTGGCGTCGCTGGTGCAGTTCTTGACCAGTGAAGCGTCGAGCTATTTGACCGGGCAGAGCATCGTTATCGACGGCGGCCTGACCGTACGCTGGCCCGACTGACTGATGTACTCAATCCAAATGTGGGAGGGGGCTTGCTCCCGATAGCGGTGGGTCAGTCACAGCAGTTCTAACTGAACCACCGCTATCGGGAGCAAGCCCCCTCCCACATTGAAACTGTGTTTGCTTCAGGAGATTTAACATGTTCCAACTGACTGACCGCCGCGCCGTGATCACCGGCGCCGGCAGCGGCATCGGTGCCGCCATCGCCCGCGCCTATGCCGTTGAAGGCGCGCGCCTGTTATTGGCCGACCGCAACTCCGCCAGCCTCGCCGAAACCGCGATCACCTGCCGTAACCTGGGCGCCGAGGTGGTCGAGTGCGTGGCCGATGTGGGCACGGTCGAAGGCGCCCAGGCCAGTGTCGACCGTTGCGTCGACCACTTCGGCGGCATCGATATCCTGGTCAACAATGCCGGGATGCTCACCCAGGCGCGTTGCGTCGACCTGTCCATCGAAATGTGGAACGACATGCTGCGCGTGGACCTCACCAGCGTGTTCGTCGCCAGCCAACGTGCCTTGCCCCATATGCTCGCGCAGCGTTGGGGACGGATCATCAACGTGGCTTCGCAACTGGGTATCAAGGGCGGCGCCGAACTGACTCACTACGCGGCCGCCAAGGCTGGAGTGATCGGTTTTACCAAGTCCCTGGCGTTGGAGGTGGCCAAGGACAATGTGCTGGTCAATGCCATCGCCCCCGGACCGATCGAGACGCCGTTAGTGGGCGGTATCAGCGACGATTGGAAGCGCGCCAAGGCCAAGGAGCTGCCCTTGGGGCGCTTCGGCCTGGCAGACGAAGTGGCGCCCACCGCCGTGCTGCTGGCCAGTGAACCGGGTGGCAACCTGTTCGTCGGCCAGACCCTGGGCCCGAACTCCGGCGATGTCATGCCATGAGCGGGGTGTAGCCATGTGCGGACTCTGCGGATTGCTCGGCGAAGACCTGCACTGGAGCGACCCCTTGGGTGATGAATTGCCCAGGCGCCGCGAACGCCTGCGCCGTATCGCCGCGATCAACCAGGTGCTGGCGGTGTTCCGGCTCAAGGTCGAAGACTTCCAGGGCGCGTCTTATCTGCTGTTGGGCGCCACCGGTAAACAGGCACTGGCGAGCGGCTTGGATCAACTGTGGCAGGCAGCTGAAGCCATGCTCGGCCGGCCGCTGGATCCCCTTGATCCGCGTCTGCTTGACCACCTGGAAAACACCCCACTGTAGGAGCGAGCTTGCTCGCGAAAAACGTCAACGATAACGCGTGTTGTCTGGATGTACGTGGCGCTCTCGGGTTTTTCGCGAGCAAGCTCGCTCCTACCGGGCGTGGAGGTAAATATGAGCATTGCTCTAAATGTGATCACCGGCTTCCTCGGCAGTGGCAAGACCACCTTGCTCCAGCGCCTGCTGCAAGGCGAAAGCCTGGGCGACACCGCGTTGCTGATCAACGAATTCGGCGATATCGGCATCGACCATCTGCTGGTGGAAGAAGTCGCGCCGAACACTGTGCTGCTGCCCAGCGGATGCATTTGCTGCTCCATCCGTGGCGAGCTCAAGGACGCGTTGCTCGGCCTGTTGCAACGCCGCGAGCGTGGCGAAATTCCTGCGTTCAAACGGGTGATCCTCGAGACCACCGGCCTGGCCGACCCGGCCCCGATCCTCGCCACCTTGAACAACGATGTGCAACTGCGCGGGCGTTTTCATATCGGCCTGGTGGTGACGCTGGTCGACGCCAGCCACGCCGCGTTGCAGGAACGCCTGCACCCGGAATGGCTGGCCCAGGTTGCGGCCGCAGACCGTTTGCTGCTGAGCAAGACTGATCTTGTGGATGACTGCGAACCGCTGCGTGCGCACCTGCAGGCGCTCAACACCGGTACGCCGATCCTCGATACCCACGCTATCCACAGTGGCGACCAACTGTTGCTCGGCGAAGGCCTGCGCAGTGCCGAACCCGCCCTGGAAGTCAGCCGCTGGCAATTGCACCAGACCACCAGCGCCAGCCATGGGGCGGCCCAAGTGTGCAGTATGACCTTTGACCAGCCGCTGGACTGGGTCGGCTTCGGGGTGTGGTTGTCGATGCTGTTAAGATGCCACGGCGAACGAATCCTTCGCGTCAAAGGACTGCTCAACGTGAACGCCAGTAACGCCCCCATCGTCATTCATGGCGTGCAGCATTGCCTGCATGCCCCGGTCCATCTGCCCACGTGGCCAGGCACCGAGCGGCAATCGCGGCTGGTGTTTATCCTGCGTGGCCTGGACCCCGCGCTGCTGCAGCGCTCGTTTGAGGTGTTCTCGCGGCGGTTCGCCGAATGATCACCTTACGAGTGCTCGGCACCTCGGTCACTTTGCTCGAATGCCTGCGCGTGCGCGCCGAACAGGAACTGGGGATTCGCCTCGTGTACCAGGTGCACGATGTGGAACAGGCCCAGCGCATCGCAGTGATGCAGCCCGACAGCTACGACCTGTACGACCAATGGTTTCACAACGTCGACTTCGTGTGGCCGGCCCGGGCGATCCAGCCCATTGACACGCGGCGCATCGCGCTGTGGCACGAGATCAACGACTTGCCCAAGCGCGGTCGCCTGTCACCCAACGACCGGCTGGGCAGCGGCAGTGTGCCCAGTGAGCGGTTGTTCGTGCAGCACGATGGCAGCCTGGGCAGCACCGTCACCGAACGCATCAGCATGCTGCCCCTTACCCACAATGCGGACAGTTTTGCCTACCGCCCCGAGCGCCTGCCCGAGGGTTTTTGCCACGGCAACGAAAGCTGGGGCTGGCTGCTGGACCCGGCCTGGCGTGCCCGCACGGCACTGCAAAGCGACGCCGCCATCGGTGCACTGGATGCGGCGCTGGCGGTACAGGGCGCGGGGCTGGCGCGCTTCAACGACATAGGCAATATGAGCATCGAAGAGATCGACGTGCTCGCCGATATTCTGGTGCGCAAGCAGAAGGAAGGGCATTTCGCTGCGTTTTGGTCCGACGATGAAGAGGCGGCGCAACTGATGCTCAGCCCGAGCATCGATATCCAGAGCCTGTGGTCGCCAACCTTGATGCGCCTGCACCGCGCCGGGGTGAAATACCGCCTGGCGGTGCCCCGCGAAGGCTATCGCGCCTGGTTCGGCGGCTTGTCATTGTCGCGCCATGCCCAGGGGCCGGTGCTGGACGCGGCCTACGCGTACCTCAATTGGTGGTTGTCCGGCTGGCCGGGCGCGGTGATGGCGCGCCAGGGTTACTACATCGGCAACCCGGCGCGCAGCCGTGATCACCTGAGCAGTGCCGAGTGGGATTACTGGTACGCCGGCAAGCCTGCGCGGGAGGAGCTGCTCGGCAGTGATGGGTTGCCGTTGATCGATATCGGCGAGGTGCGCGATGGCGGCTCCTATGAGCAGCGCATGGGGCATATTGCGGTGTGGAACTCGGTCATGGATGAGCACAACTATCTGGTGCGGCGTTGGGGGGACTTCATGCGCGCCCGCAGCTGACAGGCGGGTATGGCCAAGCGGTTGTCGCCAATAAAATGACAGTTAAATCCCCGGTTTTATTCGGTGCGCTTCTGCTCTGTCCCAGCTACTCTGCTAAAACAAAATGTCCAGTCTAAATAGATGTTTTTTTGACGGCGGGTTTGGGCGCAGGGACTGCACATGACTAAGGGACGCGGCGGCAGAGAGAGGCGAACGCTGCCAGAGGGCACTGCCATGACATGGCGCCATACCTTTCAAACCCGCATCGCCGGGGTGTTGGCGCTGTTGCTGCTGGTGGTGGTCGCCGCCACCTATTTCGCCGTCAAGAGCGCCACCCGCCGTGCCGTGGAGAACCAGGCACAAGTCCAACTGAAAACCGGAACCCAGGTATTCGAGCGTCTGCTGGACCTGCGCGGGCGGCGCCTGCAATACGGGCTCGACTGGCTCGCCGGCGATGGTCCGTTCAAGCAGGCCGTGGCCGGAGGCAAGCCCGCGCCGATCCTGGCGGCACTGCGTCGCCACGGCACCGGCATCCGTTCCAGCGACGTGTTTGTGCTGGGCCTGGATGGCAAGGTCATGGTCAGCACACTCCCTATCCTCACCCGCGGCCAGCCGTTCCCCTATGACGCCGCCTTGCGCCATGCGCGGCGCAATGGCCTGCACATGGTGATCGTGGCCCTGGATGGGCGGCCTTACCTGCTGGTGCAGGATGAAGTGCGCGACCCGTTGCCCATCGCGCGCATCGTGATGGGCTTTGCCATGGACCAACTGTTCGCCTATGAACTGCGCTCCATGAGCAACCTGGAAGTGTCGTTTCTCAGTGTGCAGGACGGCACGCCCGGCCCGCTGTTCAGCACCCAGCCCGACGCGTACCGGGCCACCGCCCTCAGCCTGCTGCACGACGCTCCGCTCAACCCTGAGGCACAGATCCATGGGTTCCACGGTCAGCGCGTGCTCAGCCGCGTGCTTCCATTGGCCAATACCGGCGACGGCGATGACGTGCGCGTATTGCTGCAAAGCCCGCTGGACCATGCGCTGGAATCCTTTGCGCCGCTGGACCGGCAGTTTCTCGGGATTGCCCTGGCGGTGCTGCTGGTGTCGTTGGCCGGCGCGTTGTTCCTGGCGCGGCGGGTGTCGCGCCCGCTCAACGCCCTCGTGGAGGCGGCGGGGCGCATCGGCGCCGGTGATTACCGCACGCCGGTGCGGGTACGCAGCCAGGATGAGTTCGGTTTGCTGGCACGCGCCTTCAACGCCATGCAAAGCGGCATCGCCGTGCGCGAACGGCAACTGGCCCACAACGCCCTGCACGACCCACTCACCGGTCTACCCAACCGGGCGCTGGCGATGGAGCGCCTGGGCAGCGCGATCAGTGCGCGGCGGCCGGTGGTGTTGCTGTACTTGGGCATCGAGAACTACCGGGTGATCAACGAAGGCTTCGGCCCCGAGGGCGTGGAGGAGATGATGCGTGAAGCCAGCCGGTGTTTGTCCATGAGCCTTCTGGCCAGCGATACCGCGGCGCGCATCACCGGCAGCGAATTCCTGCTGTTGCTGGAGAACACCGAGATCGACCGTGCAGTGACCCGCGCCGACCGCCTCTACGCACTGCTCACCGAGCCCCAGCGCATCGGCAATGACGAAGTGCGCCACGAAGTCAGCATCGGCATCGCCGCCTATCCCGCCGATGGCCAGCAGGTGGAAGAGTTGATCAGTCGCGCCGCCATCGCCCGCCACGATGCGGCGATGCTGCCGGGTTATCTGCAGATCTACCAGCAGGACCGCGACCTCGCCCACCAGCGCCAGATCACCCTGATCCGCGACCTGCGCCGGGCCGTCGTCGAAGGCGAGTTGTACCTGTGCTACCAGCCCAAGCTCGACCTCAAGCTTGGCGAGGTGTGCCAGGCCGAAGCCCTGCTGCGCTGGCAGCATCCCACCCTGGGGCTGGTGTCGCCCGCCGAATTCATCCCCCTGGCCGAGCGCACCGGCAGCATGGGCGGCCTGACCCTGTGGGTGATCGAAGAAGCCATCCGCCAGATCGGCGAGTGGTCGCAGCGCGGCATGCACATTCAGTTGTCGGTGAACATCTCGGTGGATGACTTGGCCGATGATGACCTGGCGACCCGCGTCACCACCTTGCTGGCGCACTACCAGGTGCCCGCCCAGCAGCTGATTTTCGAGATCACCGAAAGCGCGATCATGCACAACCCGCAACAAGCCTTGAGCGTGCTGGAGCAACTGCGCGGCTGCGGCATCAGCCTGTCGGTGGATGACTTCGGCACCGGCTACTCCTCACTCGCGCAATTGCAGCGCCTGCCGGTGCAGGAGTTGAAGATCGACCAGTCGTTCGTGCGCAACCTCGATAGCGCCACGGGCGACGGCGTGATCGTGCGCTCCACCATCGAAATGAGCCACAACCTGGGGCTCAAGGTGGTGGCCGAAGGGGTGGAGTTCGAGCCTAGTCTCAAGTTGCTCAAACAGTGGAACTGCGACACGGCCCAGGGCTATCTCATCAGCCGACCGTTGAATGCCCTGGCGTTCGAGCGGTGGATGCGGCGTGAGCGGGTGGCACCGTGACTGACCTATTCCATGCCGTTTTGGCTGGGTGAAACAGCTTCTAAAATTTTCGTCTCGCCGATTTTTCTCCAAGTTGCACTCAGGTTACTCCGGAACTCTCTCCGGCCTTTCCTAACCTTGGCCCGCTCTCGACGGGCCTGTGAGGGGCAATTCATGCGCACCATTCCTACAACCGTCCTCCCTGGCCAATCTCGCCCTGAACTTCAGTCGCCCCTGCCCTGGGAAGGGCATCAGCGCGAACCCATCCAAATCCATGATTCAAGCTCGCCACCCGCAGCCGTGCAGGTAAACCCTGGGCGCTCGCTGCAAAGGTCACTGTCTAGCTCGGAACAGAGCCTGGATGAAGCGAGAGAACGGCTTGGCAATACCCGCAACACGCAGAGCCTGATAACGGCCTTGGGGGCGGTGCAAAAGGCCGCGCTGGAAAACCCGAGCCTGAAGGTTGCAACCTTGTTGGACCGTCAGATGATGCCTGCTGATGCCCTTTCAACGTTTGGACGCGAAAATCGGCTTGAGCCTGCTTCGCAAGTGCCGGTGGCCTGGTTTCTAAGGGAGTCCGGCTTGAATGTTCCACACACCCCGGAACAACTGGCAGACCTGCTCTACGCGAGTTCAAACCCTCTGCCCGAGCCGCTTGAACGGGGCAACTACTGGGGCCTTTTGTCCATGCCGCTTGCGCTGGACGCTGAGCAAAGGCGTCGGCTGCAGGCGATGGTCTCGCAGACCCTGGCCGAGGTTTCGCCTGGCAAGGGTTTGTTCGCGCTCTTTCAGGAGAAACACGTTGATTCAAGTCGACCCGCAGGCGTCGTGCAGCGGATTGAACAGATGATTGAAAGTCCCGAAGTCCAAGCGTTGGGGAAAAAACTCGAGGCGGCTTTCGACGGCGTATCTACACCTTCCAGCGCCGCTCAATGGGCGATGGCAGCGATGGTGCTGGAACTTGACCCGCACGCAGGCAGCCAACGCGGGCAGGTGGCCGGGTATGACTTGCTGGCGCCGGCCAACTGGGGGGTAAGCCCGGCCGTGGTAGTGGAGCGATTGAGCCAGCACTTGGTGGCGCAGGGCAAAGTCACCTCCGCCTTGGCTCCTGCGGCGGCCTGGCTGCTGCTCGTGGGCGCGGCACCGACCTTTCTTGTGCCTGATATGCCCGCCAATCTGGTGGTGGGGTCACCCGCCTGGATGAGGCTCACGGCAGTGGTTGAGGCCAGCGAACACGCGATACCGGGTGTTGCCGCGTGCATTCCTTTTGGCGAGTGGATGACGCGTGAGAGCCATGGTCCGGTCTCGCTGACTCAGGCAATCGTCGAGCGTCACGCCCAGGAGCAGGCGCTGGTCGATTGGGGCATTGCCCAGGGCAGAGTCCCGGCCAATCCGAGGGTGTATACGCCCGAACAACTGGATGGGTTACGGACAACCTTCAATGAAACCATGACCAGGCTGCAAAAGGCGCAGAGTCAGTTGGCCGCGACGATGCCCACCCGAAGAGACATTGCGCTTGCCGAACTGAAAAAAGCCTATGGAGACGATGTTTCTTTTGAAGTCCCAAACATCAGCATCACCCACATTGATGCCAGCGAGAGTGAGCTGCACTCACTGCTGGACATTTACATGGCCGGCAAAATGGACCGTATCCCGCGAGGGGTGCGTCACGATTTTTCCCTGGGTAATCGGCATTACAGGGTCACGCCGCTGCCTGACGTTGGAAAAATCTTCGATGAGCAATTCGATGCATACGTGAGTGGCCTGAAGGCGAGTCTCACGACATTGGTCGCACATCAACTCTCGCAATTGCCGCTGAGCGACAGGCAAACCATCGCGTCCGGCCAGGTAGAGTTTTTTTCCTTGCGCAAGGCCAGTGAGGCCCAGGCCGAGGGGCTGGAGTCCGACGCCCAAGCGCAGGCCGCCGTGGCGCGCTACGGTTTGTGGATGCGGGTCCTGACCCCAAGGGACAAGCGTGACACTGGCTGGGCCTATGCCGACTTCAAGCATGCGTCCTATGAGTTGTTCCCGTTGCAGGGGCTCATTCGAAAGCGCGAGGACCTGCCCAGGAATCCGCCGAATCCAGCGCCCCGAGTGGCGGATCCTGAGGGGTATGCAGCCCGTCAAGCCAAAGGGATCGGCGAATGGCTGGACTACGAGGCTTACCGTTCAGGCACTGCCCCGCGACCGGGCACGTACTCCCATGATTTATTGACCGAAAAACTCAATGCGCCGCTCTTGCCCGAGGACAGAAAGGCGATGGACGACGCGGTTCCGACTATCGACCATCCTCGCTTCGGCCAGATTGCTGAGGTCATGGCCAATCACCTGCTGTATGACCCAGCAGCAATGAAAGCGGCCGCACGCGGGTCGACGGCGGTGGAAGATGAGGAGGCGCAGATCAAGGCCGGACATGATTTTGTCACGGGTTTGATTCCGCTCAAAAACGCGATCGAGAATGCCGCCAACGGAAACGTCGGTGCTGCTGTGCGCGATTTTGCGCTGGATATCTTTGGTTTCGTCGTGCCAGTCGGCAAGGGGCTGGGTTCGGCGGCGAAGGTGGCTGGCAAAGTGACTGAGCGGCTTGGAACGCGAGCGTTCAAGGCGTCTGACATCCTGTTCCGGGCCGCCCTCAGCGGTCTGAACCCGGTGGAAGGTCTAGGGGGCTTGGGGCTGCGGGCCACCCAAGGCATCAAAACGCTCTGGCAGGCCGGTCACAGGGAACTGAAATGGCTGCAGGGGCAGGGTTTCAATCTCAACGCCTACGCAAAAATGTCGGGTGCTGTCGAAGGTGAGATGGGTTTGGCGAGTGCATCGACGCAGGGATTGAAGGTTATTGCCAAGCGTCATCGGGGCAAGTGGCATGCCTACGATGTCACTACTCGCACGGCCTATGGCCCGGCGCTCAAGGATTTTCGCCCTGTCAGCCCACCCGCAGTTGCGCCGGGTGCCGTTGATAATGTGCACTTCGACAAGTATGCGGTCAGTAAAGCGAAGTTGGCGGGGTTGACGCCTGACAGCCAGGGTATCTACCGAGGGGAGGACGGCGCACAGTACATTCGCAACGCGGACGGCTCGGGGAAAACCTCGGTTTATAAAGTTCGCGAGGTGTCGCAGGCCGGCAGCCCGGGGAGTGTGCAGGCGCGGCTGATTAACCCGAAGACCAACCGGCAAACCGAGTTCTTGTTCAGCAACCGTGGCAACGAACAGTGGCGTCGCTTGGGGTTACAGGGTGGAGACGGCATTGCGTCACAGGACTACAAGCTGGTTGAACTGCCGATGGACGAGGTTGAGCAAGTGGTGAGGAGGGATGGGCAAATAACCTTTCTCGCTAACTTTACGACTGAAGTCAGGTTTGATGCCGAACTGGGCGCTTGGCGTAAAATCGGCCGGGGCGATGCGCTGGGTGATGTTTTCTGGCGAGCCGGGCCTTACGACTGGCGCGCCGGGCCGTTACAGGAATACTTGAAAGTCAAAGACACATTGCCTTCGCCCAGCAGTATCAGAACCGTGCGCGTTGCAGCGCTGCCTATTCCCCAGGCAGCCACCGCCATCCCCAAGGAGATCAATTACATCTGGGCGGGCGGCAGCATGCCGGATGATCGGCTCGCCACTGTTCTGAGTAACGCAGAAAAGACCTCTGCTTATAAAACCATTGTGCATATCGATGCGGACACACCGCAGGTGTTTGAGCAGATAAAAGCGCAACTTCAGGGCAAAGGCCGCAACCTGGACGTGCGTAACTTGAACGATGATGCCTTTTTCAAAGCCTTCAAGGCATCGGATTCAGGCGAGGTTTATCAGTTCTTCCGCCAAGCGCGGGGCAAAACTACGCGGCGGCCAGTGATGCATTACGTTACCCGCTGATCAACCACCGGGGCGGTATTTACCTGGACAGTGATGACGTGGTCACGGCCAATATCGGTGAGGTGGAACTCAAGGCGACGGGTAATCAGGTGTTATTGAACTCGCATGTTTCCTATGCAGACACCGATTTTATTGGCTACAACACCAGTGTGTTTGCAAGTCATCCCAATAATCCTGTGCTGCGCGATATCAGCGATGAGCTGTACCGTCGTTTCAAAGGCAATCAGCAATGGCTCGAAGGTAATCGCCCTTACTTGAAGGGAACCCCTACCGCCGAGCAGATAAAGACGTTCAATGAGTACCAGACCAGGATTTTTGAAGTCACGGGGCCGACCTTGTTCAACGACGTGCTGAGGAAAACCATGGGCAGCGCCTATGACTTGAGTTGGGCGGCAACGGATCCGTCGCTCGCGGGTATCAAGCTGTCTTCTTCAGACGCCACAGCCTTTGCCGAGGCTTACAACCATTACTTGCCCTTCAACAGCAAGTTTGCGGTAGAGATCGGTTCGCAAACCAGCATGGCCAGGGCAGTAGATTGAGGTAGCCGTGGCGGCCGGAAAAAACGGGCGCTCGGCTACAGCTTTCTCTTGAATGGTCGACATCCTCTACAGAGCTTGACCGATTGCATAGGTTTTTGCCGACCAACGGTCAAGCCTCATCTCATAATCAGTGATGGCATTTTGCCTTGCTTGCGGCATCATGGCTGTGCTTCGTTGTGCCAGGGCTGGCCGCTCTTTTTCCATTTTTTGCGGATATCCCATGGCTCGAATGACTGACTTCTTATCCCGTGTAGCGCTGGTGCTGGCAGTGGCATGCCCCGCGTCGGCGGCCACGCTTGAGGTCTCGATGCGCCAGGCCGATGGCAGCCCGGTTGCCGATGCAGTCGTGACCCTCCAGGGCCCGGCAGGCGCGCCTGCCGGTGTGCTCAAGGCCAATATGGACCAACGTGGCCAGCGTTTTGCCCCACATGTGCTGGCGGTCCATACCGGCACCCAGGTGCGTTTCCCCAACAGCGATAACATCCGGCACCAGGTGTATTCCTTCTCCGCGGCCAAACGCTTCGAACTGCGCCTGTATGAAGGCACGCCCAGCGAGCCGCTGCTGTTCGACAAGCCCGGCGTGGTGGTCTTGGGCTGCAATATCCATGACTGGATGCTCGGCTATATCTACGTCACCGACGATCCGCACTTTGGCGTCAGCGATGCCCAGGGCCAGGTGCGCCTGGAGCAACTGCCTCCCGGCGATTACCACGCCACCCTGTGGCATCCGCAATTGGCGAATATGCAGCCCTTGGATGGCGGCACCCTGCATGTTCCCGCCGCCGGCCTGAGCCACCGCGTGGTGCTGGCCCTTGAGCCCGCGTCCGAAGATCTTCCACCCACACCGATGCCAAGCGCCTTTGGCGATGCCTTCAACCGAGCTGCCCGTGAACCTGCGCAGTAGTTTCCAGGCGCGGGTCGCCAGCGTTCTGATCCTGCTGCTGCTGGTGGTGATCGGTGCGCTGTACTTCAGCGTCAAGGCCGCCACCAGCTCGGCGGTGCGCAGCCAGGCGCTGGCCCAGTTGGACGTGGGCGCGCGGGTGTTCGAGCGCTTGCTGGACGCACGCGGCCGGCGCCTCGCCGACGGCGTGCAATTGCTGGCGGCCGACTTCGGTTTTCGTGATGCGGTGGCCAGTGGCGATTCGGCGACGATGCGCTCGGTGCTGCTCAACCACGGCAAGCGCATCAACGCCAGCGACATGATCCTGCTGGGCATGGACGGCAAAGTCCTGGCCAGCACCCTGAGCGAAGTGCCCGAAGGTTCGACCTTCCACTATGACCAATCGCTGCGCGAAGCCCGGCGCAATCGCCAGGCCATGCTGATCGTGCCGCTGCAAGGCAAGCCGCACCTGCTGGTGGAGGCCTCGGTGCTGGCGCCGTTGCCGATTGCGCGGGTGGTGATGGGCTTCAGCATGGACGGCGTGTTCGCCGATGAGTTGCGTTCGTTGAGCAACCTCGAAGTGTCGTTCCTGGCGATTGATAAAGACCAGCCCGGCGAGTTGGTCACCACCCAGCCCCAGGCGCTGCGCGGGAGTATCCTGAGCCTGATGCAGGGCGATTCCACGCGCCGTGGCGTGTCCACCACCGATCATCTGGAGCAGAGCTTCCTCAGCCAGTCGCTGGTCTTGGCCAGTGATGAAAACGGCAAGGTCCTGGCCTTGCTGCAAAGCCCGCTGGATGCGGCGATGCAGGCCTTTGTGCCGTTGGATGAAAAGATCCTCGGTATCGCATTGATCGCATTGCTGGCCTCGTTGATCGGTGCCTTGTTGCTGGCGCGCACCGTATCGCGCCCGGTGCAGGCGCTGGCCCTGGCGGCCGAACGCATTGGCCAGGGCGATTATCAGACGCCGGTGGCCCTGGCCCGCAGCGACGAACTGGGCTTGCTGGCCCATGCGGTCAACTCCATGCAAAGCGGGATCGCCGAGCGCGAACAGCAGCTTGCCCACAACGCCCTGCATGATCGGCTCACCGGCCTGCCGAACCGCGCGCTGGCCATGGAGCGCCTGGGCAGCGCCATTGCGTTGAATCGGCCGGTCGCGCTGATTTACCTGGGCATCGACAACTTGCGCGCCGCCAGCGAAACCGCCGGGCCGGATGCGGTGGACCAATTGCTGCTGGCCGTCAGTCGTCGCCTGGAGGCGGTGTTGCGTCCCGGCGATACCCTGGCGCACTTGATTGCCGACGAGTTCCTGCTCCTGCTCGAAGGCGCCGGCAGCGACGAGGCGGTGGGCATGGCCGACAAACTCCAGCAACTGTTGCTGCGCCCCCAGCGCATCAACGGCCATGACCTGGCGCTGGACTGCCGCCTGGGCATCGCGGCATTCCCGGCCGATGGCGAAAGCCCGCACACCTTGCTCGAGCGCGCAGCCATCGCCATGAAAGACGCCGCGCAAATGCCCGGCCGCCTGCAAATCTACGAGCAGGGCCGCGACCTCGCGCACCGCCGCCAGATCACCCTGATCCGCGACCTGCGTCACGCGCCCAACCAGGGCCAACTGCTGCTGCATTACCAGCCCAAGCTGGACATTCGCCAAGGCCATGTGCGCCAGGCCGAAGCCTTGCTGCGCTGGCAGCACCCGCAGTTCGGCATGGTCTCGCCAGCGGAGTTCATCCCCCTGGCCGAACGCTCGGGCAGCATCCAGTTGTTGACCCATTGGGTGATCGAGGAAGGCATTCGTCAGTTGTGTGAATGGAACCGCCGTGGCCTGTACCTGCAGCTGTCGTTGAACATCTCGGCAGACGACTTGCTCGGCGATGAGCTGGCTCACCGAGTCTTGGCGTTGTTGCGGCGCTATAACTTGCCGGCGGAGCAGTTGGTGTTTGAAATCACCGAGAGCGCGGTGATGCGCGAGCCGGAAAAAGCCCTCAAAGTCCTGCACCTGCTGCGCAATTGCGGCATCAGCCTGTCGGTGGATGACTTCGGCACTGGCTACTCGTCCCTCGCGCACCTCAAGCGCTTGCCGGTGCAAGAATTGAAGATCGACCAATCCTTTGTGCGCAACCTCGATGAAACCAGTGAAGACGCAGTGATCGTGCGTTCCACCATCGAGATGAGCCACAATCTGGGCCTCAAAGTGGTCGCCGAGGGCGTTGAATACGCCCACAGCCTGCGTCTTCTGGAACGCTGGCAGTGCGATACGGCCCAGGGTTATCTGATCAGCCGGCCCTTGAGCGCCGACGCTTTCGAAGCCTGGGTGGCCTTGCCCCTCAGTGCGCAAACTTCCCTGGTTCATTGAGTGGCTGACGTGCGTCTTTCTCTAGTGATCGGCTGCCTGGCCGCCCTGACGGTGCAAACCACCCTGGCCGATAGCGGTCGCCTGATCGCCACCGGCGGTGCCAGCAGCATCGAGGGTACGGCCGGCGGTGGGATCACGCCGTGGGCGGTGTTGACCGGCTACGGCGAACAGCACGAGTGGGGTGCCACGGCGTTCGCCACCACGGTCAACCTGCCGGATTATCGGCTGGACGTGGCCGGGTTGGCGCTGGCCTATGACAACCGGGTCGAAGTGTCTTTCGCCCGCCAGCGCTTTGACCTCGGTAGCCTGGTGCATAAGCTCAACCTGCCCGAAGACAACCTCGGCCAGGATGTACTGGGCGTGAAGGTTCGCCTGTTCGGTGACGTGATTTACGACCGCTTGCCGCAGGTGTCCCTCGGCCTGGAATACAAGCACCAGACCAATTTCGATATCCCCAGCCTCGTCGGCGCCAAGCGCGACAGCGATGTGGAGGGCTACCTCGCCGCCAGCCGCTTGTTCATGGGCGCCGCGTTTGGCTACAACGTGCTGGTCAACGCCAGCCTGCGCTACAGCCGCGCCAACGAAACCGGCCTGCTCGGCTTTGGCGGCGACCGTCGCGACAGCCGCAGCCTGCTCAAGGAAGGCTCGCTGGCGCTGCTGTTCAACCCGCGCTGGGCGGTGGGCGTGGAGTACCGCGAGAAACCCGACAACCTGTCGTTCGCCGGCGAAAGCGACTGGGCCGATGTGTTTGTCGGCTACTTTCCCAATAAACACCTGTCGTTTGTGCTGGCCTACGCCCGCCTCGGCGAAATCGCGACCTTGGATAACCAGAACGGCACCTACCTGTCGGTGCAGGGGAGTTTCTGATGCGCTTTCTACCCATCGCCCTGGTGCTGCTGCTCAGCGCCTGCGCCCAGCAACCGCCCAAGGACGACAGCCTGTACCGCGACCTCGGCGCCATGCCCGGCATCACGCGGATTGTCGAAGGCATGCTGCTCAACATTGCCCGCGATGAGCGCATTGTCGAACGCTTCCGACGCATCGATATCCAGCGTTTGCGCAACAAGTTGATCGAACAGTTCTGCGTCGAGGCAGGCGGGCCGTGCACCTACACCGGTGACAGCATGGCCGAGAGTCACAAGGGCCAGAACGTGAGCCGCAGTGACTTTAATGCGTTGGTGGAGGATTTGATCAAGGCGATGGACCGCGAGGGCATTGCGGTAGCGGTGCAAAAT
Source organism: Pseudomonas sp. CFBP13509 (assembly GCF_005233485.1). Lineage (NCBI taxonomy): Bacteria > Pseudomonadati > Pseudomonadota > Gammaproteobacteria > Pseudomonadales > Pseudomonadaceae > Pseudomonas > Pseudomonas sp. CFBP13509. The sequence goes on along the minus strand of NZ_QGAA01000001.1, from coordinate 523,092 downwards.
CGATTGATTGCCCGGCTGGCTGCGATGCGTGGAGAAGTGATCGAGCACTAGTCTGCTGAACACCACATTCAGTCCTGCATCACACATGAAAAAGGCGGCTACCTGTTGAGGGTAGCCGCCTTTGTTTTACCGCCAGTCTTGCTTAATCCGGCAGTTTAAACGCCATCACATAGTCACCCTGCTTGGTCCCCAGGGAACCATGACCACCCGCCACGACCAGCACGTATTGCTTGCCGTCCTTGCCGGTGTAGGTCATCGGGGTGGTTTGCGCGCCGGCTGGCAGGCGGCCTTCCCACAACTGCTTGCCGTTTTTCACGTCATAGGCCCGCAGGTACTGGTCGAGGGTACCGCTGAGGAACGACACGCCACCGGCCGTGGTGAACGTACCGCCCAGGCTCGGTACGCCCATGGTCAGCGGAACCGGAACCGGCGAGCTGTCACGCACGGTACCGTTCTTGTGCATCCAGATAGTCTGGTGGGTGGTCAGGTCGACCGCGGCCACATAACCCCACGCCGGTGCCTGGCACGGCAGGCCCAGGGGCGACAGCAGTGCTTCGAGGATCACGCCGTACGGCGCGCCTTTGTTCGGCTGCACGCCCTGGGTTTCGCTGACGCGAGGGCCTTGCTTGGCGATATCGGCCGCCGGGATCAGCTTGGATTTGAACGCCATGTAGCTCGGGTTCACGAAGGCGATCTGGCGTACCGGGTCGACGGAAATACCACCCCAGTCGAACACGCCAAAGTTACCTGGGTAGACGATCGAACCTTGCAGCGATGGCGGGGTGAACGGGCCGTCGTAGCGCATGGATTTGAAATCGATGCGGCACAGCAGTTGGTCGAACGGTGTCACGCCCCACATGTCACGCTCCTTGAGGGGCGGTGGCATGAAGTTCAGCTCGGACTTCGGCTGGGTCGGGGAAGTACGGTCGCCCGCGACAGCGCCCTGGGGCACGGCCACTTCGTGGATCGGCACCACCGGCTGGCCGGTGGCGCGGTCCAGCACGTAGATGCTGCCTTGCTTGGTCGACGCCATCACCGCTTGCTTCACGCCGGCTTCGGTCTTGATGTCGATCAGCGACGGCTGGCCGCCGACGTCCATGTCCCACAGGTCATGGTGAGTGAACTGGAAGGTCCACTTCACGTGGCCGCTGTCGATGTCCAGGGCGGTCAGGCCCGCAGCGTATTTCTCGGAATCGTCGGTACGATCGCCGCCGTACTGGTCGGGCATCTGGTTGCCCATCGGCAGGTAGAGCATGCCGAGTTTTTCATCCACGGCGAACATGGACCACATGTTCGGCGAGTTGCGGGTGTAGGTCTTGCCTTCGGCCAACGGGGTAGTGTCGTCCGGGTTGCCGCTGTCCCAGTTCCACACCAGCTTGCCGGTGTGTACGTCGAACGCGCGGATCACGCCGCTGGGCTCGTCGGTGGAGACGTTATCGGTGACGTGTCCACCGATCACCACCAGGTTTTTGGTCACGGCCGGTGGCGAAGTGGAGTAGTAACCGCCTGGGGCGAAGCTGCCGATGTTGGCACGCAGGTCGACCTGGCCTTTGTCACCGAAGTCTTCGCACATCTTGCCGGTGTCGGCGTTCAGGGCGATCAGGCGGGTGTCGGCGGTCGGCACGAAGATGCGTTTCGGGCAGGCATTCGGTGCGGCGGCCGGGCTGGCGCTGCCGGTCGGGCTCTGCTCGGAAGCGTAGGCGGCGTCATCGTGATACGACACGCCACGGCAGGTCATGTGCGCCCAACCCTTGAAGTTCTCGGCACCCTGGCTGCTGATCTTCGGATCGAAGCGCCAGATTTCCTTGCCGGTGTCCGGGTCCAGCGCAATCACCTGGCTGTGGGGTGTGCACACGTAGAGCATGCCGTTGACTTTCAGCGGGGTGTTTTCCGCGGTGGTCTCGCCTGGATCGTTCGGGCCGGGGATGTCGCCGGTGCGATAGGTCCATGCCGGTACCAGCTGGTGCGCGTTTTCCGGAGTGATCTGCGCCAACGGCGAGTAACGATCACCGTAGGCCGAGCGGCCATAGGAGTTCCAGTCGCCATCGGCCTGGGACGGTGCAGCGCTGGCCATGCCCGGTACCGCGTCGCGGTCCAGTTGGCCGGTCTTGACCATTTCACCGGGGTTGGTGAATTGGCTGGCCAGGGCGGTTGCACCGGCCAGCACCACGGCCACGCTCAGCGCACCAGTGCCCAGCGGGGCAGGTTGGCCGCGCAGCAACGGACGGCGAAACCACGGGAGCAGCATGACGATGCCCAGGGCGAACAGCAGCGCCAGGCGCGGCACCAACTGCCACCAGTCCAGGCCGACTTCCCACAAGGCCCACACGGTACTGGCGAACAGCACCAGCGCGTACAGGCCCAGCGCTGCGCGGCGGGTAGCCAGCAGCAGGAGGCCGGTCAGGGTGATGCCGATACCGGCCAGCAGGTAGTACAGCGACCCGCCGAGCAGGCTCAGCTTGACGCCGCCGGCCAGCAAGGCCAGGCCCATGATCAGCAGCAAGATCCCCAGCAGCCTGGGCAGCAGGCGGCTTGGGCTCGAAGCACCATCAGTGCTCATAGTGTGTTTCTCCGTGACGTTGGAATAATTGTGTAACCCCGTGCTTCATTCACTGTAGATGACGATTCGGCACGGGCTTGGTTCAGCGTTAATTCGGTTTTTCTGGGGAAAGCGGGGGTTATCCACAGGCGGGCGATTTATCCCCAGGCGCGGGTCGGTGTAAGACAGCGCTGTCTTGGTGGGCAGGAATAATCAGCAAGATAGGATCGACCGGGGAAGTGAAACGTTTCAGTTTATTGCCGACAAGGATAAAGCGCGGACGCGCCGAGAGAAAGCGCAAATCGCAAGATGCATCATTTCCGATTTGGTAACAGTGACAGATCGTCGCTGCCAAATAACGGTGGGAGGGGCAAGCCTCCTCCCACAGGGGAATTTCAGTGTGTTTAGAAGGTGGTGCGGATGCCCAATTGCACACTGCGTCCCGGTGCCGGCGCGATATCGCGCAGGATCGAGCTGGCATAGCGCACGGTCTGGTTGGTCAGGTTTTCACCGTTCACAAACGCCAGCCATTGGCTGCCGCCGACATTGAAGTGATAACCGGCGCTCGCGCCCAATGTGGTGTAGCCATCGGTGCCGCTTTCGTTATCCGGCACACGGCCCTGGCCAGCGGCGTGTTCGACGTCGATGCGTGCCTGCCAGCGGTCCAGTTCCCACAGCAAACCGCTGTTCAAGCGCAACGGGGCGATGCGCGGCAAAGCTTCGCCGGTGTCGAGGTTGGTGGCGCGGGTGTAGTCGCCTGACAGCTCCAGCGCGAATTTGCCGTAGGCGCCTTCGCCGAGCTTGATGTGATCCTGGGCTTCGAAGCCGGCGAAACGTGCCCGCACGCCGGAATATTCGTACTCAGGAATGCCATCCGCGTCTTCTTCGCCTTCATCGTTCAGCGTACGACCCGTGCCCAGCAGGCCGATGTAATTGGAGAAGCGGCTGTAGAACACGCCGAAGCTGCCCTTGTGCGTGCCATTGTCAAAGCGCAGGGCCAGGTCGCTGGACACGGCCTTTTCTTTTTTCAGGTTGGCATCGCCCAGTTCATAGGTGCCGGTGGCGACGTGGGCGCCGTTGGCATACAGCTCGTAGAAGGTCGGCGCGCGCTCGGTGTAGCCCAGGGTCGCGGCCAGGGACCAGATGGGCGTCAGCGTATACACCGCGCCGGACGACAGGCTGCCGGCGGTGAAGTCGTTGGTCTTGTCGGCACCGGCAAAACGCGCGTTGCCCTTGGCGTCCGGGTCGACGCTGGTGTGCTCCAGGCGCCCGCCGAGGCTGAGCTTGAGGCGCTCGGTGGCCTGCATTTCTTCGAGGATAAACAGCGCGCCGGCGTTGGTGTCGGTCTGCGGCACGAAGGCTTCTTCACCGAGGGCCGAGAATTCGTTGCGGGTTACTTGGGCGCCCACCACGCCATCGAACGGGCCAACGGGCTGGTGACGCGCTTCGACGCGGGCTTCATAGCCTTTGTTCTTGAAGATCGTGCCGGTTTCGCCGCCTTCGATTTCGCGGTGCTCGTAGTCGGTGTAGCCCGCGTCGAGTTTGACCGAGGTGAACGGGCCTTGCAGGTTGCGGATCTCGGACGCAAAGGCGTAGTGATCCTGCTTCATGCGGATGCGCACTTCCTGCTCGGCCGGCGAGCCGTAGTTGCTGTCGTAGTTGCTGTAGGACAGCCCGGCGTAACCGTCGTCCCAGGTGTAGGAGCCGCCTACCGCACCGCCGTCCTGGCGCCCGTCGCTGTTGCCCAGGCGGCCGTTCCTGCCGGGTGCGTCATCGCTGTCCGGGGCGTGGCGGCTGCGGGCCTGGCCGGGGATTTTCAGGTCGTTGAATTCCCGCGCGTTGGCGTCCAGGTGCAAGGCGAAGGTGCCATTGCCGGCTTCCAGCTTGCCCGCACTGCTGCGCGTGGTATCGGCGCCGCCGTAACGCAATTCACCGGCGCCGTGGATGCCCTCGATGGCTTCGGTGGGGATGCGGTTGTCGAAGGTGTTGACCACGCCACCGATGGCGCTGCCGCCATACAACAGCGCTGCCGGGCCGCGTACGATTTCAATGCGTTCGACGTTGACCGGGTCCAGCGGCACCGCGTGGTCATAGGACAGCGACGACGCATCCAGCGCGCCCACGCCGTTGCGCAAAATGCGTATACGGTCGCCGTCCTGGCCACGAATGATCGGCCGGCTGGCGCCTGGGCCAAAGTACGAGGAGGACACGCCCGGTTGCTTGTTCAGGGTTTCGCCGAGGCTGCCTTTTTGTTGCAGGGTCAGCTCATCGCCCTCCAGCACGGTGGTCGGCGAGGCGAGTTGCTCGCTGCCCAGCGGGTTGCCGGTGATGACTTGGGGTTGCAGTTCCAGGGCGTGGGCTTCCGAGCTGATCAACAGGGCGGCGGCGAGCGGCGACAAGCGCCACAGGGAGGAGAGGGACATCGGACATTCCTTGGCAAAACGACGAAAAAGATTTGAGATTTATAGTTACAATATAACATCTCTTTTTTGCCGGGAGCGGGAACTTTTTTTACCTGCCAGGGCGGAGTGATAAGGTGTGCGCCTTCGTGAGCACTTTTTCATAGGCCCGGCATGACCGCGACAAACAACGACCCCCTCCATGGCGTGACCCTGCAACACGTCCTCACCACCCTGGTGGAACACTACGAATGGGCAGGCCTGGCCGAACGCATTGATATCCGTTGCTTCAAGAGCGACCCGAGCATCAAGTCGAGCCTGACTTTCTTGCGCAAGACCCCATGGGCGCGGGAGAAGGTCGAAGGCTTGTACGTCAAGCTGATGCGCACCAAACGCCCGCTGGATTGACCTCATGAAGCGGTATGTGGCGGCAGCGGCGCTGGCCGGTTGGGTGGGCCTGGCGATTCAGCAATACCTGATTTTCTATTCGCGCTGGGAGTCCGGCGCCAGTCTGCTCGGCGGGCTGATCAACTTCTTCAGTTTCTTCACGGTGCTGACCAATACCCTGGCAGCGGTGGTGCTGAGCTATGCGTGGGTGAAGCGCGATTCTGCAGCCAGGCGGTTTTTCCTCGCCCCCGGCGTCAGCAGCGGCATCGCCGTCAGCATCGTGGTGGTCGGCTTGGCCTACAGCCTGTTGCTGCGGCATCTGTGGCAGCCCGAAGGCTTTCAATGGATCGCCGATGAACTGCTGCACGACGTGATGCCGCTGCTGTTCGTGCTGTACTGGTGGCGCTGCGTGCCCAAGGGCCAGTTGCGCCTCAAGCACATTGGCCTGTGGGTCATCTACCCGCTGGTGTACTTCGGCTATGTGCTGCTGCGCGGGGATTTGCTCGGGCAGTACCAGTACCCGTTCATCGATGTCGGCACCCTGGGTTATCCACAAGTGTTTGTGAATGCCGGGGGGATCCTGCTGGGGTTCGTGCTGGTTGCCCTGGCGGCGGTCGGCCTGGACAAGACCTTGAAGTCACCCCGAATTTAACCTGTACGGATCTCTGGGCAGGGAGCAACTCCCTTCTCCCAGGCTTTAAGCCTCGTCATTCCCCCCGCTGCGCACCGTCAATGGTTTTCCATTGAGCGGTGTTTCGCCACGTCGCGCACTTATCAACACGTTAGTTGATGTGCTCCAGTAAATGTTGTTATTTTTCGTTGAGTGTAATCCCTCTCTTACAGTTATATCTGAAGACAAGCTTTTGCAACTAAGGCCGATGTAGTCCAATTCTTACGGATGTTTTTAAAGTTTTGGCAATTTGCCATGTTTTTCCTATGTGTTTAAGTGTTGCAGGGCTACGTAATTAGAAGAACTGGCCGACTTATGTTTTTGGAATCTGGTCGGGATAATCGCCTGGCTTCAAATGAGCTGGTTTGCAATACAAGTAATTGGAATAAATAGAGGAATTCTGTGCGCCACGGCGGCGGAATCACTTAAACGACGTTTATTACTAATGTGGGCATCTATAAATGAAAGCTAAAATGAAAACCGCGCTGTTCTCTATCGGGCTGTTGGTGGGGTCGATGTCCGTTGCCCAGGCGGCGGACGGAACTGTCACGTTCTTGGGGTCGGTCCATTCGGGTGCCTGCTCTATCAAGCCTGATTCGGTCGATCAGACCATTCCCCTTGGCGCAATCGCCAAACATCAATTGCAAGCGGGCGGGAAGTCCGAGCCGCGTCGCCTGCTGATTGAACTTGAGGGCTGCGACCTGGCGGGTCTCACCGATAACACCGTGACCACCACCTTCACCGGAGCGCCATCGAGCGTTGTGCCGGGTGCGCTGGGCACCGTCGGGAGCGCGGGCAATGTGGGCATCATGATGACCCATGGCAGTAAACCCGTTGAATTGGGCGTGGCTACCACGCCGCAAGTGATTGCCGCCGGTGACAACACGCTGGAGTTCGGTGCCTATGTACAAGGCGCTGCCACGGGCGACATCGTGCCAGGCGACTTCAGTGCGGTGACCAACTTCACCTTGGCTTATCAGTAAGCGTTTTCCCCCGCCACCCAGCGTGGCGGGGGAGGCTGGTGGAGGCACAGGTGAAAACATTCATAAGTCTCGCTATCTCCTCTTCTTTGGCGATGTTCATCAGCCCTGGGGTGGTTGCCCAGGAGCCTGCTCAAGGTGATGGGCTTGTCACGCTGGGAGGAGAGGTCGTCGACTCGGCCTGCGGGCTGGAGTTGGTCAGCGTCGATCAAACCATCGATACGGACCCCGAGCCCATTGGCCGGTTCCTGCGGCGCGCCAGGGGCCAGGACCAGTCCTTCCAGTTGCGCCTGGTCAATTGCACCTTGAGTCGTACCGATCCATCCCGTCCAGGGGTAACGCTGCCCGACTGGCAGCACCTTCGGGTGACGTTTGACGGCCCCACCGACAGAGGCGGTCGTTCTTTTGCGGTCTTTGGTGGCTCCCAAGGCGTTGCGATGAATATTGAGGATTCCGCTGGCCAGTTAAGTGTTCCGGGTCAGCCGATGACTCCACATCCGTTAACGGAAGGCGATATGACGCTGCACTACACGCTTCATTTTGTCGGTAACGGATTGCCCATAGTGGCCGGAGCCCACCGTACTGCCGTGCGGTTCAAGTTGGAATATTTTTGAACGTTGATGGGTTGCTTGCATGTTAAATACAGCGAAGGTCAAAAATACGCTGCGCCCAAGCCTTTTTGGCGGGTTGATATCATTGGCAGGCACTGCACTGGCTGCTGGGGATATTGAGTTTAATACTGATGTTCTTGATCTGAGTGATCGCACTAATATTGACTTGTCTCAGTTTGCCCGCAGCGGGTTTATTCTGCCGGGCACCTATTCGATGGTAGTGCAGATCAATGCCCAGCCCATTGCTGAGCAATCGGTGGCTTTCTATCCCCCCGATAATGACCCTAAAGGCAGCCAGGCATGTTTATCGCTGGATCTTGTCGATCAATTGGGTCTCAAGGCGTCGGACGCGGCCAAACTCAAATGGTGGAAAAACGGCGAGTGCCTGGATACCGAAAGTTTGCCTGGCATGGAGGTCAGTGGCGACCTGGCCACCTCCACACTGAACATCAACCTGCCCCAGGCCTACCTCGAGTACAGCGCCATCCATTGGGATCCGCCGTCCCGGTGGGATGAGGGGGTGCCGGGGCTGCTGGTTGACTACAACATGACGGCGCAGTCCAGCTATCAAAAGAATGACGGCACCCGCAACAACCTCAGTGGTAACGGAACCCTTGGCGCCAATGCCGGGGCCTGGCGCCTGAGGGCCGACTGGCAGGGGCGGATCGAGAAAGGCGTGGAAGGGGCACCCAGGGATCAACAACAGTTGGAGTGGAGTCGCTACTACGCCTATCGCGCAGTGCCTGCACTGAAGGCACGCTTGACGGTCGGAGAGGACTACCTGTACTCGGACATCTTCGACAGCTTCCGTTTTACCGGGGCTTCGCTGATCTCGGATCAAAGCCAACTGCCACCCAACCTGCGTGGCTACGCACCGGAAGTCGTCGGGGTCGCCAAGACCAACGCAAGAATCATCATCAGCCAGAAGGGCCGCGTGCTGTATGAAACGCTGGTCGCCGCAGGCCCTTATCGCATTCAGGACCTCAGCGACGCCGTGAGTGGCACTCTGGATGTGCGGGTCGAGGAGCAGGACGGTTCGGTTCAGACCTTCCAGATCGATACGGCAGGCGTTCCCTACCTGACACGTCCTGGGCACGTTCGATACAAGCTGGCGACCGGGCGCCCGTCCGATCTTCAGTACGGCGCCAACGGCAGCGTTTTCGGCACCGGCGAATTCTCCTGGGGGATCAGCAATGGCTGGTCGCTGTTTGGCGGCGGGATAACGGATAACAACTACCGCGCATTGTCTGTCGGGGTCGGTCGCGACCTGCTGGCGTTCGGCGCCGTATCGCTGGATGCCACCCAGTCCCACGCCAGTGTGTGGAACCAGACATTCTCGGGCAAATCCTACCGCCTTCAATACTCCAAGCACTTCGAGCAGTACGACAGCCAGGTCACGTTTGCCGGTTACCGGTTTTCCGAGAAAAACTACTTGAGCATGAGCGAGTACCTGGACGCCCGTCATTACGGGTTGAACGGTGAGCGCGGCGGGATCGAGCGCGGTGAATACATCGAGGGCTGGAAGCCGATTGGCGACAGCAAGGCCCTGTATACGGTGACGCTCAACAAGCAGTTTCGTGACCTTGGGGCGACCGTCTACGCCAGCTACAACAAGCAGACGTATTGGGGGCGCCCGGACACTCAGCGTTGGAACCTGTCGATGTCGCGCTACTTCAATGTGGGAACCGTCAGGAACATGAGCCTGTCCCTGAACATGTTTCGCACCCAGGAGTATGCCTACAAGGATAACGGAATGGCGCTGACGGTCAGCCTGCCGTTGGGGCGCAGCGGCACCCTGTCGCTGGACGCCAACAGGACCTCGGGTAAAGAGAGTTTCTCGACGCGCTACAGCGATCGCCTCGATGAGCGCAACAGTTACCAGCTCAATGCAAGCGACCGCTCCGCCAGCGGCTATCTGAGTCATATCGGCGACCAGGCCGACATCGATCTCAGCGCCAGCACCCAGGAAGGCAGTGGCAGGACCCTCAGTGCATCCATTCGCGGCGGCGGCACGCTCACGCCCTACGGTGCGGCGCTGCACCGAACCAATGGCACCGGTGGCACCCGCCTGATGCTCGACACCGGAGGTGTGCCCGATGTGCCTGTGCGTGGTTACGGCACATCGACCCGCACCAACGCGTTCGGCAAGGCAGTGATTTCCGATATCAGCAGCTACCAGCGTACGGCCGCCAGTGTCGACCTGGAGAACCTGCCGAGCAACGTTGAAGCCACTCAATCGGTGACCCAACTGACCCTTACCGAAGGGGCCATTGGTTATCGGTCCCTGGACGTGATTGCCGGTGAGAAGGCCATGGCTGTCCTGCGCCTGCCGGATGGCAGTGCACCGCCCTTCGGCGCGACGGTGAAGAACACCAAACAGCAGGACACCGGGATTGTGAACGACGGTGGCGCTGTTTACCTGAGCGGTATTCAGGCCGGTGAGCAAATGATCGTCAGTTGGGGCGGCATCGAACGCTGCCTGCTCACGCTGCCCGTCGCGCTGCCCGCAGACAGTTTGACCGATGCCTTGCAATTGCGCTGCCAGAGCGTAGCCACTGATCAATCCTCACCCGAGCCAGCAGCGCTGACCGGGAAGCGTACCGATACGGAGAACAACGCCTCATGATGCTCAATACGCACCCCACACTCCTGGTCTTCGCACTGCTGGCTCTGGGTCTGAGCCAGAGTGCCGGCGCCGCGGTTGGCCTGGACCGAACCCGGGTGATTTTTGACGGTGGCAAGGATGCGACCAGCGTGAATATCACCAATAACAACACCCAACTGCCGTACCTGGCCCAAGGCTGGATCGAGGACGAGGAGGGCAACAAGATCACCTCGCCCTTGATCGTGCTGCCGCCGGTTCAACGCTTGGAGCCCGGCAAGCAAAGCCAGGTGAAAGTGCAGGCGTTGCCGGCGGCCAAGTCGTTGCCGCAGGATCGCGAGACGGTCTACTACTTCAACCTGCGGGAGATTCCACCGCGCAGCGACAAATCCAACACCCTGCAAATCGCGCTGCAGACCCGGATTAAATTGTTCTACCGACCGCAGGCCATCGCTCCCAGTCAGCAAGACCTGTCCAACCCCTGGCAGGAAAAGCTGACCCTGACCCGCCAGGGCGACCGTTACCAGGTGAACAACCCTACGCCTTACTACGTGTCTCTGGTGGATGCTCGCAGCAGCAAAGACGGCAAGACCGTGCCGGGTTTCGAGCCCGTGATGATCCCGCCTAAAGGCACGCAAACCCTCGGGCCGACGGCCAAGGCGCTGGGCAATTCACCCTACCTGGCCTACGTGAATGACTACGGCGGGCGTCCATTACTGGCGTTCACCTGCACGGGCGAAACATGCAAGGTGAACTTGCAAGTCTCGACGCCTAATGAGTAGCAGCCTGCAGCGGGAGAGCGTCATGAAGTTGCACAACGTGAAAGTCCTGGGCTGTGTGTTACTGGTCCTGGCAACGCGCGCGGGCGCCGAGGATGACGATGGAATCGATGGCCAGCGTGGCCGGTTGAACGTTTCCGGATCCATGCATGAGTCCCCTTGCACGCTGGAGATGACATCGTTGCATCAAACGGTCGACTTGGGCGCCGTGTCTGCCAGTCAGCTGCAACGACCTGGCGATCAGGCCCCATCGAAGCCGTTTCAACTGCGTTTTCAGGATTGCCAGCGCACCGCAGGCAGTATCCGCAGCGAACGTACCGGGAACCTGGCATGGAGCGCTCACCAACCGGTGTTGTCGGTAACGTTTGTTGCCCCTGCCGATGCCGACGACCCACGACTGGTCAAAGTGCAAGGCATCACCGGGATGGGACTGCGGTTGACCGATGCCCTGGGGCGCGATGTACAGCTGGGCTCCAGGGGCGAACCGTTGTTTCTGAGCGAGGGCAGCACGACCCAGACGTGGAATGTTCAACCCACGCGTACCTCCGCGCCGTTGACCAGCGGAGCGTTTCGGGCCGTGGTGGATTTCAGGCTCAGTTATGAGTAAGGGCAAAACAATGGCTAAGTCAGTCGGCTCGCGGGCCATTCTTATCGTGGGGGGCCTGTTGTGGGCGGTCAGTCAAGGCGCGCAGGCCGAGACCAGCCTGATCATCCGCGCAGTCATCATTGCGCCTCCGCCCTGCGTCATCAATGGCGGCGGTACGCTCAATGTGCCTTTTGGCAATGACCTTCTTACGTCACGGATCGACGGGGTCAACTACCGTCGCAACGTGCCTTACACCGTCACCTGTGACGCCCCGTTCAGTAACGCGATGACTCTCCAGCTCAGGGGGACCGGGGCTTCGTTCGATGGGCGTGTGCTCTCGACCCGCAACCCGGACCTGGGGGTCAAGCTGTCGCTCAATGGCGCTGACTGGGCGCTGAATTCGAGCGTGAATTTTACCTATCCGAACTTTCCCGTGGTGCAGGCGGTGCCTGTCAAGCGCGCGGGCAGCCGGCTGGTGGGAGGCGCATTCGACGCTGCCGCCACCTTCGTGATCGATTACCAGTGATGAGGAGCGCGCAATGACATGCTGGCAGCAGCGAGCCTTGCTCGCTTTGTGTTCCATCGGCCTCTGCCATAGTGCGTCGGCCAACGTAACGTTCAGCGGAACGCTTAACGAGCCCCCGCCCTGCACCATTGATGCGGGCAACAAGATTGAAGTCGACTTTGGGGATGTGGGGGTCAAGCGGGTCGATGGGGTGAAATATCGCCGGGGGGTGGGTTACACCATCAATTGTGGCGTCGACACGCTCCCGTGGGTACTCAAGTTGAGTGTCAACGGTACCCCCACGACGTTCGACGGCGCGGCATTGCAGACCAGTGCACCTGACCTGGGTATTCGGATATTCCAAAACAACCTGCCGTTTCGACTCAATACGCCACTGGACATCACCCTGTCTTCCCCGCCGGTATTGGAAGTCGTGCCGGTCAAACAGCCCGGTGCAACGCTTGCCCCCGCCAGGTTTACCGCGGTGGCGACGTTGTTGGCCGAGTACCAGTAGGAGTTGGATATGGGACATGAAACTGTTCATAGGGCCAGGCTGTACGCCGTGCTGGCGTGCCTGCCGGCCCTCGGCCTGATCTGCGAAGCACACGCGGCGGATAACCTGAATTTCAAGGGCAACCTGGTTGAAGAAGCCTGCACCATCCGCCCGGGTGACGAGGCAATCAGCCTGGAACTCTGGGACCTGACCAGCAAGCACCTCTACATCAATACGCGTTCGGTGGGCAAAGGTTTCAAGCTGCACCTGGAGGACTGCGACACCACCATCGGCGACACGGTGACCATCACGTTCGGCGGCGTAGAAAACCGGGAGCTTCCGGGGTTGCTCGCACTCGATGGTGGAAGCGGCGCCTCCGGTATCGGGATCGGTATAGAGACGCTGGGTAACAAGCCCTTGCCGCTGAATAAAACCAGCGACGAACAGGTACTGAGTAATGGCAGCAATGTCATCGAACTCAAAGCCTACGTGCAAGGGGAGCCGATGGCCATCAGGGACCAGACCATAGGGCACGGCAGCTATACCGCGACCTCTACTTTTACGCTGGATTATCCGTAATTCAAACGCTCGACAACCGGGCGCATACGCATGGGGCTCCAGATCAATCAGGTCTGCACGAACTGATTGTTCGCTGGATGGCGCCTGTGTAGATAAGCAACGAGAGATCAACATGAAACGACTATATGACAGCGCCATTGTGCTTCTCCTGCTGATTGGCGTCAGCACGACCGCGCAGGCCGTAGACTGTCGGGTCAATGGCGGTGAGTGGGCGCGCGTCACTCATCTGACCGTCCCCGTAACGGTACGACTCGATGCGGATCGCACGAGGATCCTGATGGAAGGTGCCCGGCTCGAATGTCGGTTTACGGCTGGAGCAGGCCCGGCTTGGGGGGCGGACTATTGGGAAACCGGCAATGCCTCTGGGACACCTTGGACATCCGGCCCCAAGTTCGTCAGTGAACGGAGTGGTTTGCGTATCAATGGCGCTTTCCTCAATACCCCGGTTCCGGCGGGTATACGGGTGGCTACCATGCCCAACAACGGGATCGGCTATCCGATCAATATCACCCCTTACATCCTGGTGCGTCACAGTCCCTCCAATCCGATCGATATACGAACAGGAGATACCCTCGGCCTGTTGCGTCTCACCAGCTCGAACAATTACGACGCGACACGGCCGCAACTCACGGTCACGTATACGGCTGCCAACAACTTCACCATCTCCCCGTCCACCTGCACGATCAACAATAACAACCCGATCGAGATCAACTTCGGCAATGTGCACCAAAGAGCAATAGGTACCGATCCGCTGACCACGACCATCCGCAGCAACCGCCGGCTCACCTATTCATGCCCGGACGGCGGGATTACCACGCCGATCACCATCACCTACAAAGGTACCGCCTCGTCGTTCGACACGCGCCTGCTGCGCATGACCAACCCGGACGTGGGCACGGCCCTGGTTCGTGGCGCAAGCGCGGTTCAAGTCGGTGGTTCATTCCTGACCCAAATCACCAACAGTGTGGGGAGCGACGATGTGACGTTTTCCCTCGTACGGCGTTTCGGTTCACTGCCTGCCGCTGGGGTTGTCAGCGGCAGCGGCGTCCTTGTAATGGGGGTGCCCTGAGGCTTACTCCTCTTCGCTGCCTTCCGCACGCCAGTAACCCACCGCCTTGAGGAACGCCTCATTGACCTTGTGTGTGTCCAGCAGCACCCGGCGGACCTGGCGCGACAGCCTGGTTTCGGTGGCGACAAAGCTGTACAACGAACCGCTCGGCAGCGTCAGTTTCTGCACGGTGTCGAGCAGGTCGTCCTGGCCGCGCACGATCCATTTCACCTCCACATCGGCAGCACTTGCCAGTGCCTGCCGTTCCGCCGCATTGGCGATTTCGATCACCGCCAGCACCTTGCGCCCGGCCGGTAATTCTTCCAGGCGCCGAGCAATGGCCGGGATCGCCGTCTCATCGCCGATCAGCAAATAGCTGTCGAACATATCCGGCACGATCATCGAGCCCCGTGGCCCGCCGATATACAGGTGCTGGCCGACCTTGGCCTGTTCAGCCCAGGTGGAGGCCGGGCCGTCGCCGTGCAGCACGAAGTCGATGTCCAGTTCGCCGATGTTCAGGTCGAAGCGGCGTGGCGTGTAGTCGCGCATCGCCGGCTGCGGGCCGTCGCCCTTGATGTTGAAGGTCGGGCTTTCCAGCGCCGCTTGTTCCGCAGCGTTCTGTGGGAACAGCAGCTTGATGTGATCGTCACTGCCCAGGCTGATAAAGCCCGCCAGTTCCGGGCCGCCCAGGGTGATGCGGCGCATGCGCGGGGTGAGGTCGACTACCCGCAATACTTCAAGGCGGCGGCGTTTGATTTCGTGGGTGACACGGTGGATGGCTTGCGTATTCATTGAGCTGTCCCGTCGGCAATGGCTTGGGCGGCGCCGTTGAGCAGCGCCGCGACACGAACGATTTCTTCCGGGCTCCAGCGCCCGTGGTGCGAATGCAAGGCATGGCGCAGGTTGTGCACGGCCTCGTGGATTTGCGGCGGGCGGTCATGACCGCGCAGCGAGCGTTTGCTCAATTGGATGCGCATGCGCACACCGTCCAGCGCAACCGCCTGTTCGCTTAAGAAGAGACGTCCGGCGTCGGTGATTGTGTAGCGTTTTTTTCCGCCTTCGGCGTCGCCGCTGATCAATTCGCTTTCTTCCAGGAAGGTCAGCGTCGGGTAGATCACCCCTGGGCTTGGGGTGTAGGCGCCGTCAAACAGGCCTTCGATCTGGCGGATCAGGTCGTAGCCGTGGCACGGCTGTTCGGCGATCAGGGCGGGCAGCAGCAGCTTCAGGTCGCCCGGCGCAAAGACGCGCGGGCCACGGCCGCCGCGTTCGCGGACGGGGCGTTTTTCGAAGCCGTCGCGGTCGTCACCGTGGTCTCGGTGGTGATGAGGGTCTCTCATGATCGTTCTCTCCTGTCTAATTAAGATACAACTTAAGATATATCTTATGAAGAGCGCAAAATCGTCTGACGAACGGTAGCGCAAGCAAATCTGCGCTTGGCGGGTGGTCGGTAGGGGTGAGCGGAGCGTGGCACTGCTCGCCTTTAAGTGGGCGAAAACATGGCATTTGCATGAATATTAAATACAGTTGTTAGTTGGAGTGTTTGCTCTAGAAGTATGCAGGCTCAAGCCCGCTCTAGTCGTGTGGCCGATCTCCTACAGCTTTATGATTTATATAAGTAGTATCAGTGATGTTTGGATGTAATTAGTGGATGACAGTTAATATTTATAATATTGAATATTAAGGTTTTTTTCTTTCCGATCGGGTCGAGATTTATTACGCGCTAAAGAGAAGTTGCCGGCATCGTCAAGTGTGATTTCCAAGCACTATTTACCTGCGTCGCAAGACCCGGTTTATTCGTGTTTTGTCGCATTGGGAAAATCGGTTTCCCAACCAATATCTAATGCCACAACAGGTACTTAAAATGCTTAAGAAGACCGCTTTCGTACTGCCGTTTCTCGCACTGGCTTTCAGCACGTCCAGCGTGTTCGCCGCAGGTGAAGCCAGCAGTGTCATCAACATCAAGGCAACGATTCCGACCAAGCAGTTCCACGCGCAGCCACGTGACCCCAACTTCGGTCGTGACGAAACCATGAACTACAACACCGTCACCGGCGAGTTGAGCCAGTTGCGCGCCACCTACGATGTGAAAAACACCGACGGCTCGATCAAGGCTTACATCGAGGGCGGCCCTGCTTCGTTGACCAACGGTAGCGACGCGATCGCACTGACCAACACCTTCAACGGTGTCGTACTGACCGGCTCGCCGCTGGAAGTGGTCGATGATGCCAGCTCCACTCCAGGTACCCAGGCGGACCTGGTAGTGGCCGCTGCCAAACCTGCGGATGGCGTTTCCGGGCTCTTCACCACCAACTACACCATCGTGTTCGACCACGAGCCGCGCGTCACGCCGTGAAGCCAGGCTCGTTGAGCGGTAAGCACCGGCCTGTGGCTCGGTAGTCAAACCGGTCGGCAGTCAGTCTCTGTCTGTCGGTCGGCCGGTTTTCTCGTATTGAAATTCGAAATCAGAGTATTCCGTTCATGTTCCCGATGACTCCCATCGCGGCAGCGCTTGCCTTGTTGTTTTGTGCGAACGCGCTGGCGGCAGGTACTGCCGACGGCACTACACCTCGTAGTCTGCTTTCCCAGGCCAAGGGACTACCGGCGGACTTTGAAGAGCATTTCTTCGACGTGCCCCTGGCAGTCAAGGTGGATCTGGACCAAGAGTTTGTGTCCGAAGCGATGATCGTATTGACCCGTGATGACGGGCTGACCTTACTCGACTTTACCGACCATGACGGCAGCGTGATCAAGGATGACGAGCGTGACCGCTGGGCCGAGTACCTGAAACAAGGCGTGCCCCTGGGGGCATGCGAAACCAATTGCCCCGACGGGCTCATGGCCGTGCATTACAACCTGGAAAACTCCACGGTTTCCCTGCTGACCGAAAATGCCGAGCGCGACGCCGAGGAGCAGCGCTACTACTTTCTGCCCACCGGCGGCAGCACTGGCCTGATCGTGCGCAACCAGATGAACCTCAGCGGTGGCGAAGGGCAGGACCTGGGCGGACGCTTCGGCATCGATGCCAGCAGCAGCCTGGGCCTGTGGAGCCAGACCCTGAACATGCAGTTCTCGCGCCTCGGCGGGCCGGACGACGATGACCTCAACCACGCCGTGTATGCGCTCTATACCCAGCGTGAACTGCAGGGCAATTTCCTGCGCCTGGGCTACTTCACACCCAATGCCGAAGGCCTGACCCGCCAGTTGCGAACCTTCGGGGCCAGCCCGGACACCGCCGTGGGCGTGATGTATGGCAGTTCCGACAGCCTGATGATCAATAATTCCAAGCCTGCCGTTTACCCGATCTATGTCACCGCCAGCCGCCAGGCATCGGTGGAGATTTATCGCAATGGCCTGCTGATCAACACCCAGCCGGTCAGCAGCGGCTTGCACAGCCTGGACACGCGGCCGCTGCCCGGTGGCATTTATGAAGTGGAAGTACGCCTGGTGGAGGACGGCCAGATCACCAGCACCACCCAGGAGTTGGTGTACAAGCCCAACAACTGGCGCAACCACGACGAGCGCTGGCGCTACAACCTGTTTGCTGGCCGGGAAAGCAAACTGCTGAGCAACTTTGATGAGCAGAGCAGCGGCAGCCCGACCGCAGGCATCTCGGTGAACTACCTGGCTCACCCCCGTGTGGTGTTGGGGGCGTCCGGTCGCCAGGTCAAGGACAACATGCAATACGGCACCTCGGTCGACTGGACCCTCGCCGACCAGGCCAGCCTGTATGCCAACGTCTACTGGACGGAAAAATACGGCACCGGCCTCGACCTCAACGGCCTGTACAACTACGGCCTGGGAAGCGTCGTGTTCAACCACACGCGCAGCTGGCTAGACACCCGTAACACCTATGAAACCCTGCCGGATGGCACGCGCATTCGCCAGCGCGACGTGTTTGTGGGCCAGACCAGTAACTCATCGATTTCAGTCAACCACCGCTTGAGCAACCTGCGCTCGATCAACGCTCGCCTGTTCTACAGCGAAGGCAACAGTGAAGGCGTCGGCCTGGACCTGGGCTGGACCGAGCGCACCCATATGTTCGGCAACGACGCCAACTGGCGCGTGTCGGTATTTGACCGGCCAGCCACCGCCAGCACGGGCGACCGGCGCAACCGTGGGGTCGACCTGAGCATCAGCCTGGCCCTCGGCGCCCCCGGCGAGCAGTGGTCCGCCAGCATCGGCACGCGTACCTCCCGCGAGGGCACCCGCGACAACAATGCCTCGCTGACCTACCGCAAGGACCTGCAAGACCACATGCTGCAAAGCGTCTCCGCCACGGCGACCACTGACACCTACGGCATCGGTTTGTCCGGCATGGCCAGTTTCGAGAACGAGTTTGTCAGTGGTGACGGCTACGTCCAGCGTTCTTCATTCAACAATGAGCTGGCGGGCGGCCTGAACCTGGACAGCACCTTTGCCCTGGGCCAACAAAAAATGGTGCTCACCAGCCAATACCACGGCACCGGCTCCGGGTTGATCGTGGATGTCGAAACCGACGTCGACGACATCGCCCTGCGCGCCGACGACTTGAGCGGTGGCAGTACGGCCCTGCGCCCTGGTCGCAACTTCATCCCGATCACCGCCTACAAAGGCAGCTCGGTGAGCTTCGACTTCGAAGGCAACCACGCGCCCTCGGCCTCGATTCAACCGCCGCGCACGCGCTACCACCTGAACAAGGGCGGCGTGGAGTACCGCAAGGTCAGCGTGATGCAAACCGTCACCGTGCTCGGGCGCCTGGTGGACCCCCAGGGTAAACCGCTCAAGGGCCTGCATGTGATCAACCACGCCACGCGTGGGGTGAGTGAGGTCGACGGGTTCTTCTCCCTGGAAATGAATGCCAGTTCGCCGACCCTGGAAGTGCGCCGCAACAACCAACTGCTCTGCCAGTTCAGGCTTGATCCTTCCAAGGCGCGCCTTGAAAACAGTGTGCTGATGATCGGGGACTTGCGCTGCACGCCGGATACGTTGGCGGAGTCCACAGTCACCGAACAGATTGCCGGTTGAGCATGAAGATGAGAACACGCACAGTCATGAAAACGCTTCTTTCCCGCGCCACCCAACGCCATGTAGTGGGTACGGCGATGCTCCTGTGTTCCTTCGCGGCGCTGGCCGACGAGGACATCACCGCACGGTTCAGGCCGGACCCCGGCAACCCCATGGTGAACAGGTTCGAGAACACCACGCCGATCAGTTCGATTTGCGCCGCGCACATTCCGGCCCGGTGCAAGGCGTTGAATATCTTCAGCCTGCGCGACACCAACTTCACGGCAGCCGCCATTGCGCCCATCCAGGCCAACCATTCGGACGAGCGCCAAGGCTTCATGGTCAAGGTGCCGTCTGATTGGCGTGACTTGACCGTGACGCATACGGTCACCCAGGAGACCGAGACCGTACAGGTCAGGATCGCCGGCGTCGGATCGCTTTGGTATGTGCCGCGGCCACCTGGCGTTTCGGCGTGGGCACAGCCTGGGGTGAGATGGCAAAGTCGATGGACGACGGCGCCCGCGCCCTGTCAGAGCACCGGCCACCTTGCTGCCGGCACTTTCTTTGCCTCGTACTTCTGGCTGACACCCGAAGGTGCGGGCCCCTGCAGTCGGCAACCGTCCCAGGACTTGGCGACCCTGCGTTACAACACCATGGAGTATGCCTACGAACTGCGCACTCCCAACCCGTTGGGCATGTCCAGTGGTCACTACACCGGAAGCATTACGTACACCATGGGCCCCGGTGGCGATTACGATTTTGGCGATGTTGTGATCCCCTCGAAAAATGCCCTCACCTTCAATTTCACCTTGAGTGTGGAGCACGACCTGAAAGTCGAGGTGCCGCCGGGAGGCACCCGCATTGAACTGGTACCCCAAGGCGGTTGGCAGGCTTGGCTGAACCAAGGGCGCAAGCCGGCGCGGCTGTTTCGCGACCAGACTTTCAATATTTCCGCTTCGTCGCGTTTCAAGATGCAGTTGGAGTGCGAGCGAGTGATGGGCAATACCTGCGCCTTGAGAAACGCGGCCGACCACCAGGTTCCCGTGAATATCAGTGTCTCCTTGCCCCACGGCCTGAACCGCCCTGACAGCTCTGCCGTCAATCGCCAGCCGCTGTTGTTGAGCGGTGCCGGCACCGAGCAATTCCAGCCGGGGTTCTATGTGAACCGCCGCCCTGGAACCTTGCATTTCGAGGTCGCCAAGGAACATGTCGACGCCATGCTCAGCCAGGGCGGCAGCACCTATTCGGGGCAGGTCACGGTGATCTGGGATTCGGACCTGTAAACGGAGAGCGTTATGTGGATCAAGTATGTGTTGGCCCTGTGGGTGCTCGGCGGCTTGCCGCTGTGGGCACACGCCGGCCCGAGCCTCAACGTCGGGGCGTTCTACGACTACCTGGAAGGCGATAAGAGTACCTACCTCAAGCGGGTCTTCAATGCTGGCGACAGCACCGCCTTTGTACGGATCCAGGTGCAGGAAATCCTCTACAACAATGACGGAACCTCCGAAGAGGTGGCGCTCAAGCCGGCCGCCGACCCCAGCATTCGTGACGGCCTGATGGCCAGCCCGACGCGCTTGATCGTGCCGGCCGAAGGCATGCAGGGCACGCGCCTGTTGTACCTCGGCGAGCGCGAAAAAGAGCGTTATTTCCGCGTGCGCTTCGTGCCGGTGATGCCAGAAAAGGACGACGAGTTTGCGGTTTCGAATGAGGAACGCGAAGCCTACAAAACGTCCTTGTCAGCCGGGGTCACGGTATTGGCAGGGTTCGGCACGGTGTTTTTCGTGAGGCCCAAGGTGACGCGCTTTGCGACGGGCACCGATGACAGTGCCGGGAGCTACCGTCTGCGTAACGACGGCAATAGCGTGGTGGTGATCGATGAGTTCAAGGACTGTTCCACCGCCGCGCCCCAGGACTGCCAGCCCACCACCAAGCACCACATTTTGCCAGGCCGCGCGTTTGACTTTGACAAGCAGGCCGGGCGGACTTACCGCTTCACTCTGATCGAAGGCGGTGACAAAAAACCTTATGAGGTCAAAGGATGATGAGCAGTGAAACAACCCACGTCGGCTGGCGCGGACGGCCGTCGGAGACGCTGTACAAAGGCCTCGCGGGGGCGGTGTTGTTGGTCGCCGTGCTGTTCAGTTCATCGGCGCTGGCGGTTCGCGAAGCGCGGGTGTTCGATGTGTCGGTGACCATCCCGACCTCGGACTTTTACGTACTGCCGATCACCCCAGGGTTCCTGGAGCGTGAGCAACAGATGGTCTGGGACCTGGTGCCGGGTCGCCTGCGTCCGCTGCGCGAACACTTCGACGTGAAGAGTTCGGCGGGCGGGATCAACGCGCGGCTGGGCGCGGTGCCCATGTTGTTCAACGGCGGGCGTACCTATATCGACTTGAGTGTCACGTTCAATGGCCAGGCGCTGAGCCTCGACGACACCCTGGTGGTGCCCCAGGACGAAGCGCGCCAGGGCAAACGTGTGCTGCTGGACATCTCGGCGGTCGAGCCGGCGGATGGGTTTACCCCCGGCGAGTATTACGGCAGCGTCGAGTTGCTGTTCGACGCGGTACGCCCATGACGATTTTTAAAGGAGGGGTTATGAAACGTGTAGCGGCAATGCTGGGCTTGATGGTGTGTTCGTTGAGTGCCCAGGCCGGGCCGAACATCAACATTGGCGACTTTTACGACTATTTGCGTGGCGATAAAAGCACCTACCTCAAGCGTGTCTTCAACGGTGGCACCAAGACCGCCTTCGTCAAGGTCAACGTCACCGAAATGCTCTACAAACCCGACGGCAGCTATGACGAAGTGCCGCTCAAGCTCGAAGCCGACGGCAGCGTGCGCAATGGTCTGGTCGCCAGCCCGGCGCGGCTGATCGTGCCGGCCGATGGCATGCAGAGCACACGTTTTGTATTCATCGGTGAGCGCGATAGCGAGCGCTATTTCCGGGTACGTTACCTGCCAGTGGCGCCCGAGAAAGACGACGGCTTTGGTGTCACCGATGAGGAGCGCAAAGCCTATGAAGAGACCTTGGTGGGCGGTGTGCAGGTGATGGCTGGCTACGGCACCGTGTTCTTCGTGCGGCCCAAGGACAGCCGCTTCGATACGCGGGTCGAAAATGGCGGGCAGCGTTACACCTTGCGCAATGCGGGGAATACGGTGGTTGTGGTGGATGAGTTCAAAGATTGCGCGGCCAATGACCGAACGTCGTGCGCCCCCACCACCAAGAATCATATTTTTCCGGGGCGGGTGTTCAGCTTTGAAAAACAGGCCGGGCGTACTTATCGGTTCTATCTGGTAGAGGGCACTACCCAAAGAATCGTCGAAATCAGTGGCTAGCAGCGGTGCACAAGGTATGGCTGCCCGGTTGCAGATAGGGCATCAGCACCGGCGCCATGCCCTTGAGCACCTGCACCGGCAGCGCTGAGGTAAAGGTGAAATTCTGCGCGCCGCTGCCGGGAACAAAGGCAGTCAGGGTGCCGAAGTGGTGTTCACCGATGTAAAACACAAAGGTCGCGGTGCGGTTGATCGCCTTGGAACTCAGGACCCGCCCACCCGCGCCAATCGCCTCGATGCGGTTATCCCCGGTGCCGGTCTTGCCGCCCATCGCCAAGGGGCTGCCATCGGCCAACTTGAAACTGCCGGAGACACGTTTGGCGGTGCCTGCGTCCACCACTTGCGACAAGGCCCCACGCAAGGCAGTGGCCACTTCGCTGGGCATCACCCGTTTGCCGCGATTCGGGTCATTGATCAGGCGGGTTTCATAAGGTGTGCCGGCGGCAAAGTGCAGGCTGTCGATGCGCAGGGTCGGTTGGCGCACACCGTCATTGAGGATCGTGCCCACCAGTTCGGCGAGGGCCGCGGGCTTGTCGCCAGAACTGCCGATGGCCGTGGCCAGGGACGGCACCAAGTGATCGAAGGGGTAGCCGACGGCTTTCCAGCGTTGATGAATATCCAGGAACGCTTCGATCTCCAGCATGGTGCGGATGCGGCTGTCGCGGGCGCTTTTGTGCCGGCTCTTGAACAGCCAGCCATAGACTTCCTGGCGCTCATGCTCGCTGGCCGCGACCGCCTGGGTAAAGGTCGCGTCGGGATGGTTGAGCAGGTAACCGAGCAGCCATAGGTCCAGTGGGTGAACCTTGGCGATATAGCCTTGGTCCGGCAGGTCGTAGGCGCCGGGGCCGTAGCTCAGGTAGAGTTTTTGCAGGCGCTCGTCGCTGAGTTTTTCGCTGGTCTTGCTGCCGCTCAGGTGGGAGCGGATGAAACGGTCGAAACTCTCTTGGCTGGCCTGGGGCAGCAGGTAGCGATGCACGGCCGCCAGACGGATGGCGGTGGGGTGCAGGCCGTCGAGGAAGGTGTTGAGCCGGGCCTGGGTGTCCTTGTTGCGGTATTTTTTCCAGAAGCGCAGCAAAAACGTCGTGCCCTCGCGGTCGGCGAACTGGGCCAGGTATTCCTGGCGCCGTGGGTCGCTGTCGTCCTTGAGTAATTGCGCGCTGTTGCCCGGGGCCTGGTAGGTGCTGTAGCGCACCAGGTCGCGCATCAGGCGGATGAAGGGCAGGTTGATCGACTCGCGCAGGGCGTCACGCAGGGTCGGGCTGCGGCCGTTGTCTTCGTTGCGAAAGTTGTGGAAGTGATGCAGGCCGCCACCGGTGAAAAAGCTTTCGCCGGGGCTGGCCGAATATTGCCGATCAAGGGCTGCGTCGAGCATCTTCGGCAGGCTCTGGTCGCTGTTCTGCGCCAGGTAATCCAGGGCCCAGCGGGACAGGCGATCCTGGTCATCGATCTCGATTTTTTTCAGCGCAGCGGGCGGCTGGCCGGCGTATCGATCATGCAACTCGCTGATGATTTGCAGGTAGGTGGTCAGTACCCGCAGCTTGGCGGTGGAGCCCAGTTCCAGCTTGCTGCTTTCGTTGATGTCGAACGGTTGGTCGGTGTTGTCGGTCTGCACCCGTACGCGGGCACCGTCGGGCGTCATCTCATACAGGGTGAAGCTGTAGCGCACTTGGGCGGTGCTGCTGGGCGTCAGCAGGCGCGGGCCGAGTAGCCCCAGTTGGCCGGCGAAGGCCGGGTCTGCCAGGCGTTTGAGGTAGTCGGTGGCCTGGGTTTGCAGGTCGCTGTGCAGGGTGCTGGTGGCGGACAGGTCGAGGCGGTCCAGGTCATACAGCGGCCGGTTGAGCAGGGAACCCAGGCGGCTGCGGGCAACGTTGATGCCTTTGTTGCTTTCGATTGGCTGGACCGTGGGCTGCTGCTGCCAGTCCCGGTAAGTGACCCGGCTGGCGAGTGCGGCTTCGGACAGCCCCGGCTCAATCACCCCGTTCTGCGCCAGCAAACGCAGATGACTGTCGGTCAGTTGCTCAAGGTCGGCACGGCCCTTGGCGAGGTAGTAAGACGGGCGGCGCTGGGCAATCATCAGGGACAACACTTCGCGCAGGGCCAGGCCTTTTTGCTTGAGCGTTTGCGGGTCGTCACTGGCGAGCAGGGCGTTGGTCTGGTTGAAGTCGGCGCCATACCAGACCCGCAGTCCTTCTGCCAGGCCATGCACCTCGCCGTGGCCGGGCACCGCCGACAGCGGCACGCTGTTGAGGTAGTCGCGCACCACATCCTGACGTGCTTGCAGGCTGTCCGGCCCGCCCTGATACGCCCGTACACTGGCGGAAACCATCTGGCGGATTTTCTCACCACCGCTCAGGGTCAGCCCATCGGGTGAGTGGCGGTATTTTTCCAATTGCGTGGCCAGGGTACTGCCACCGGCACTTTGGCCAGGCAGGTGCAGCAAGCGTGCGACCTGCGACCACGCGGCCTTGGCAAAACGTGGCCAATCCACGGCGGGGTTGGCTTGGGGTTGGTCGGGGTCGAGCAGGTCGCGGTTCTCGATAAACAGCAGGCTACTGACGATCACGGGCGGGATGGCGCTGAAACGCGGGTACGCCTGTTGCGGGTAATTGAAGCGGTACACCGGGGCGGCCCGGCAATCGGTAATCGTCAGACCAGCCTGGATTTTCTCGCGGTAGGGAATGAATAGGCCGTGATCGCTGTAGTCGATCAGCGCCGTGGAGAAGCGTGCCTGACGTTCGATCAGGTAGTTGCGTTTGAGCAGGCGCGGCAGGAACTCACCCAGGGCGCTGTAGCCCAGGCGCCGGTCGAACGGACCGTCGCCGGGATAGACAATGGCGTCGCTGGCACCGGGTTGTACCGTATAGCTCAACGCGTGGGCGAGACGGCTTAACTCTCGGGCTTGCCAGTGGGCCGTGCGCATTTCCCGATGGGCGGCAAACCCCAGCGCGATCAGGCCGATCAGCAGCAGTAACCAGACCATTCGCCACGCATACCGCCGCTTGCGGGGGCTTTGCGGCAATGGCTGTTCATCCAGGCTGTCGGCGGGGCCAGCAGCCTTGGGTGAATCGGTTTGCCATAAAGCGCCCATAGTCGATTGATCCATTCACGCAGATTGATCGGACTTGATTCAAGCGTAGACGTTGATTGAGGCAGACAAGGGATTTGTCGCAAACCCCTAGCGGGCTACCGCAGGTGCGTGGAAGGCAAGCCATAGCCTGCGAGGTCAATCGGACCGATTTCCGGTGTCCGTTACCAGGAGCTCCCTCATGTCTCAAACCCCCCCTGTGCCCACGTTGCGGCGTGCGCGCATCGAGCGGATCGTCAATACGTTTTCCTCTGTGCCGAGCTTGCGTACGGTAGCGCAGGCCCAGATCCAGGCGGCACTGGATCGGCAGTACCCTTCCTTGCACTATGCCGCCGCACACCTCGCCATTGGCATACCGGTAGGTCAGGGTTATCGCTACAGTGCGCTGGCCGACGAAGTGCTGGCGCGCCTGGCCCGTGCGCGACCGGTTCGGTATGTCGAAGACTTTCACCAGGTGATGCAGCATCAACGGGAGGTCTACGTGCAGGGCGGGCCGGGGCTGGTCGATCTGGAACGGCTGGTCAACCACGCGGGAGGCGAGTTGTTGGATGCCTGGCTCGCACGTTTGCGGGATTGGTGGGGGGCGCCGCGAGGGGAGGGGACGAGCCGCTGGGCTGAGTTGTCCGATGAATTAGTGGGGTTGCTGTATGAATGCCAGATGCCTGCGGGCATGAGTGCAGAGCACTTTTCACGGCTGTTTCCACGTCAGGCGCTGCACCCCAGCCGACCTGATCGTACGTGGCGTTCTCAGGGTGAGACGTTGACGGTACGTACGCTGTCGGTGCGCCGTGGCCAGAGCACGCAACCCCCTGACATGGTGCCGGTATTGATCCTTGATCACCGGCTGCTGGGGGCCGAACTGCGCACGCTGCTCGTGTTCAGTCCCGCCACGGGGATTCATCCGTTGCAACAGTTGGAGGATATCGAACCCCTGATCCCCGGGTTCGTGAGCGCCTCGCTGGCACACGGGGCCGTGGAGTGGTTTGTCGAGGAACTACCCGGCGACCCGTTCGATGCGTTGGCGGCCTGCTTTGCCCAACAGCAGAGCGCCGAAGTCATGGCAATCGACCGCTCAGTATCACGTACGCCCGAGCAGTGCCAGGCAATGCTGGACTACGTGACTGACCCCCATCGTTGGTTCGAGTCGGCCCTCACACCTGAACAGCAACGCTTGCAAGATCGATTACCGCTCTGGCTCATCCATGCTTCGCCGGACGACAGCCTGGCCTATGCTCGCCTGCTACAGGGGCTGGTCGCTGCGCAAACAGCGGCGGCGGGGCACACCTTTCTCGACGGTATCGCGCCGATTCGCACGTTCACCGCCCAGGCCCTGACGCACTGCCTGGAGAAGGAGCCCCGCGCCAAGGCGATCAGCCCGGATCACATTGAACTGACCTACAGCCTTGTCACGGCGGTGATGTTGCCAGGCGGTTTTACCAGTGGTGATGCCCACCGGGTGACACTCACGCTGACGGAGCTGGCCCTGGAAAACCTCGGCGGTTTCCCCCATGCGCCGTCCCGGATAAAACTCAACGGCGACGTGGCGCCCGCTTGGTTGAGCGCCTCTTTGTTGACCGGCTGCGTGACCGAGACGGACGTCGGCCAGGCGTACCCCGACCTGTTGCGCAAAAAACTGATCGACGACCCGATTGAATCGGCCCGCCGCGAGAAGCTGTTCAGTCGGCAACTGCGGGCGCAACTGCCGCTGCTGGCGCTGGAGCTGAAGCTCAAACGCGAGGGCGGCTTGAGCCAGGCCGGTTACCGGTTGGTGGAGGCGGCCGTCCAGGCCAGTGCGGATGGACGCGCGGCGGGTATGTGGTCGCTGGCATTCAAGGCCACGCCAGCTGCGACGGCGGACGATGTGGTCGGTTTTTACGTGATCGGCCCACGTGACACCGAGCACGGGCCGCATCTGTTGTACCGGCCGTTGTCGACCCCAAGCCTGCGTGAGTTCGAGTCGCAGCAGGCGTTGTTGGAGGCCATCAAGGCGCCAGGGGAATTGCACGACAGTGTCCTCGCCTGGATGGCCCCGGCCCGCCAGCCGGTGTATGCCAACGGTGGTTTCCAGGAACCGCATGTCGCGCACTTTCTGGCCGGTGATGAGTTCAGCGTGCCGGATCGGCCAGCGCCGGCACAGCTCAGTAAACGGCTGGAGGAAGGCGACCCGTTGCCTGGCCTGTTTGTCTCGACTGCCCAGGCGTTGGTCAGCCTGGCCCAGGCCCAGTCGGTGTCCAATGCTCAGCAACGCTGGCGGACGTTAAAGGCAGGCGGTTGGTTGCTGTTCAATACACTGCTGCCGTTTGTCCGGGGGCCGGCACTGCTGGCGGGCTGGATGGTGCAGGTGATGGACAGTGTCCAACGGGATGTGGCGGCATTGGCCAGTAACGACTCGGTCATGCAGACCCAAGGTGTGATAGACCTGTTGACCAATCTGGTGATGATCCTGGCCCATCGGGCCTCGCCTCATGAGTGGCCGGCGATGCTGGAACAGCAAGCCTCAACGTTTGCTTCGCCAGCGTCGATGCAGCGTCCTCCCGCAGTGATACCTGGCCCTGCCACCGTGCAGTTGCAGCCTCCCTTCAGTTGGAGTAATTCGCGCGATACGCTCACACCGTCCTTGCGCGCCCGGCTGGAGGGTATGAGTCTTAAGGCCTTGCCCCAACCTTGGCCATCACGGCTGCCAGGCGCACAGGCTTCGGGGATACACGAAGGCTTGCTACTGGATACGGCGTCGAACCCGGTCCACTGGCAGGCGTTGGTGCGCGGTCATGTGTACCGCGTGCAAGTGGCCCGTGGCCGCGTGCGAGTGGTCAGCGCCGACGGTAGCGCGAACGGGCCGTGGCTCAAGTCGCTGGGGGGCGGTGCATGGGATGTGGACTTGGGCTTGCGCCTGCGCGGCGGGCAATCGGATACCCCGACCGGCCTGGTTGACAGTGAGTCACGCCGTCAGCAACTGGAGCAGGATTACCGCCAATCCACCGAGCGCCGGGAAACCGCAGACCGTGCCCTGACCACGGCCCGCATGCTTAGAGACAGTGAGGATACGCGCGTCACCGAACAGCATCGCGCCACGGCGGGCGCTCGCTATGTGCAGGAGCTTCAGAACAAACTCGAGGCCTCATTGCTTGAGCTGGAGTGCCTCAGGGCGCTGCAGGTCATCAGGCGCCGACCCGGTTATGCGAGAGAGTTGTCCACGTTGCTGGAAGGGACGGCGCTCACGTTGCAGCTATTGCTCCAGCACGCCCGCCAACAGACCGTCGCGATCCACCGCAGGTTGGTGCCGCTGCTGGAGCTGGTGCAATCGCTGAGCGCGCAGGAGGCACTTTTGGATATCTATCAGCAGCCCCACCGGCAGATCATGGAGGGGCTGCGGCAGTTGGCCGACAGTAATGAGCAAGCCATTGACTGGCGCGGCCTGCAACTGGGTTTGCTGGATGAACTGAGTCAGGTGCCCAAGTATGGGCGGGACAAGGCCCAAGCCTTGCGCGAGAGCGAGTTGTCCGCGCCGACGGTGCTCGAACTGCAATCGCTGCAGGTCACCGCCTTGTGGGCCGTGGCGATCAATACCGAAGGGCCGACGCTGGAGGAAGGTTTTTTTCAAAGCCTGGACGACACCATTCACCGCGCCCGTTGGGCCAGTGGCTCGCAGGCGCACTTGGACGAGCTGGCGCCGCAAAGTGCGGAGCTGCGTACCGAGTTGCTGGAGAGTTTCGACCGTGTCTACGCCTTGAGCGATGATCGGATTGAGTTCTGGCGCGCTATGGCCCCGGAGCGATTCGATCTCAAGTACCTGGAGAAGCTGCAACAGTTGCTCGCGCAATTGCACAAGGAGGTTCAGCGTGAGCTGGCAGCGGTGCTGGTTCCGACAGCCGCCGCGACGCCTGCTGCGGGACGTGCGCGGGTTCGGCAGAAAAAAATCATTCGCGTGCGCAACCAGGACATGTACGTCGCCCAGGTCAAAGTGACAACCGGCGAGCATCCCCAGGAAGTGGCCGAAGTCACGGATGCCCAGGACGCGGTGATCGCCACGTTTACCCAGGCCGACGATGGCATTTGGGAGCCGGTCAAGGCACCCGCCCCGGCGCTTCCTGGGCCGCTGCCCAACCTGGGCCGGCTGGTCGAACAGGGGCAGGCGTTACGCGCACCGGTGGAAAAGGCCATCGCCGAGGTACTCAAAATGGCCAGTCGGGCCAATGAGCCTCAGTCGTTGCAGGACCTGCTGGAGCAGCGCGCCGACAAGTTGCGCCAGTGCGCCGAGGCGATCCAGCAGCGGTTGCTGCACAGCGTGCCGGAGCGCCTGGCCGCGACGCAGCGTGCCCGGGCCACAACCGAGGCCGATGAGTTGCGCGCGGCCGCCAGCCGCTTGTCCGAGCAAGGTTTGCAGGCACGCCTGGCTGCAATCAAGGCGCGCCTGCCGACCCAGGCCGGGGTGGAGGTGCTGGTCAGTCATCACGAAGCGCGCATCTTTCGCCAGGGGGCGCGGGTCGAACTCGCCGGACGGTCCAATGACTGGTTGCAAGCGTACGTGGTGATGGACGCGCAAACGCGTCAGGCCCTGTGCTACGGGCATTTTCACTACGAACGGCCGACCGGGCCGGACGACCATTTCACCGCTGCGCACCTCAAGACACCCGCGCAACATCGAATGGGCAAACAGTCCCAGGCCCAGGCCCGTGCCCAGGCATTCGCCAGCATGCAGGCGGGGCAAAGCGGGCGTGTGACGCAAACTCTGGAGATCCATCGGGGCGAAATCAACCTCAGGATGGCGCGCAGGTTGTTTTTCGATGCGCCGCAGTGGACCGGCGACTGGTGATCGATACGGACCCTCGGGCTAGAGCGCTCCAGCTCCGGTAAATACGACCAGGGCAGGGGCATGACGGTGCACCGATGCTGTGCAATACTCGCCGCCGTTTGCGACAGACTATTCCTACAGTTCCCAGGTGATGCCCCTCCGCAGAAGCGGCATTTGCCGAGGAATCTCGCTGAATTTTGTTGCTTATTGAGTGAAAAGCCCTGCTTGCGGCTTTCTATACTGCACGCCCCCTGAGCTGGCCGGTGTGTCGGCCGGACGGGTTTACCCACGAGGTGAGCCCGCTAGGACAGCGTCACGGCGACCCGCTGTGGCGCTGAACACTCGGTGGTTCAATCCAATAACAAAATGAGGTTGTATCCCCATGCCAGCTGGCAACCACCTGCCCCATGGCGAGACCGCTTCTGGCGGCCCGCTCAAACGCGAACTCGGTGAGCGGCATATCCGCCTGATGGCCCTCGGCGCCTGTATCGGTGTCGGCCTGTTCCTCGGTTCGGCCAAGGCCATCGAGATGGCCGGCCCGGCGATCATGCTCTCCTACATCATTGGCGGCCTGGCGATCCTGGTGATCATGCGCGCCCTCGGCGAGATGGCCGTGCACAACCCGGTCGCCGGTTCGTTCAGCCGTTATGCCCAAGACTACCTTGGCCCGTTGGCGGGCTTCCTGACCGGCTGGAACTACTGGTTCCTGTGGCTGGTGACCTGCGTCGCCGAGATCACCGCCGTGGCGGTGTACATGGGCGTGTGGTTCCCCGATGTACCGCGCTGGATCTGGGCCCTGGCGGCCCTGGTGAGCATGGGCACCATCAACCTGATCGCCGTCAAGGCCTTCGGTGAGTTCGAGTTCTGGTTCGCCCTGATCAAGATCGTCACCATCATCGCGATGGTCATCGGCGGTGTCGGCATCATTGCCTTCGGTTTCGGCAATGACGGTGTTGCCCTGGGTATTTCCAACCTGTGGGCCCACGGCGGCTTCCTGCCCAACGGCGTGCAGGGTGTGTTGATGTCGCTGCAGATGGTGATGTTCGCCTATTTGGGCGTGGAGATGATCGGCCTGACCGCCGGTGAGGCGAAGAACCCGCAGAAGACCATCCCCAATGCCATCGGCTCGGTGTTCTGGCGGATTCTGCTGTTTTATGTCGGCGCGTTGTTCGTGATCCTGTCGATTTACCCGTGGAATGAAATCGGCACCCAGGGCAGCCCCTTCGTGATGACGTTCGAGCGGTTGGGCATCAAGACCGCCGCCGGCATTATCAACTTCGTGGTGATCACCGCTGCGCTGTCGTCGTGCAACGGCGGCATCTTCAGCACCGGTCGCATGCTCTACAGCCTGGCACAGAACGGCCAGGCTCCGGCGACGTTCGCCACCACTTCCAGCAATGGCGTGCCGCGTCGCGCCCTGTTGTTGTCGATAGGCGCGTTGCTGTTGGGCGTGTTGCTCAACTACCTGGTGCCGGAAAAAGTCTTTGTGTGGGTGACGTCCATCGCCACCTTCGGCGCGATATGGACCTGGGTGATGATCCTGCTGGCGCAGCTCAAGTTCCGTCGCGGCCTGAGCCCGGATGAGCGCGCCGGGCTCAAGTACCGCATGTGGCTGTACCCGGTCAGTTCCTACCTGGCGCTGGCGTTCCTGGTGCTGGTGGTCGGCTTGATGGCCTACTTCCCGGACACCCGGATCGCGCTGTACATCGGCCCGGCGTTCCTGGTGCTGCTGACCGTGTTGTTCTATGTGTTCAAGCTGCAGCCGGCCCAGGCTGGCCAGGGTTCGCCGCGCTCGGCATGACCCCCTGAACGATGGCCTGCCTGCCCCTTGCGACAGGCAGGCCACAGGTCAGACGTGTTGCAGGGTCAGTTGGGTGCCTTCTGTCAGTTGCCGCACCAGGCGGTTATGTTCACTTCGTTCTTCCTCGGCCAGTGACTGGCGGCGCTCCAGGTACGCATCCGAACGCTTGTCCGGCAGTTGCTGCTCGAGCACGCTGACTTTGTAGCTCATGGTGTCCTTGATGGTCAGAAACGGCTCCGGCTCGCTACTTGCCAAATATTCGATCCAGAATTCGCTCATCAAGATCCACTCCTGCAAGGCGGGCGACTCGCCAAGCCGGAGCAGGGTGTTGCGCGCAGTGTTGACCACCTCGTCCGTGACGTAGTCATTCACGGTGTACAGCAGTTCCAGCGGATAAAACGGCAGGTCGAACTCACGGGCCAGTTTTTCGCGCAGGTACACCGTTACCTCGGCTGGGTCGACCGTCAGGTTGGCCCGTTCACGCTCAAGAATGAACTGATCGGCAAAGTGATCCAGCTGATTGAGGTAGAAGCAACTCTTGGCCAGCGCCAGCAAGGCCCTGTCAGCCATGTAACTGCGGGGTTGCTGCTTGGCCTGGTGGATACGGTGATGCAACTCCATGTTGGTGAACGCCAGCAGCACACTGTCGCCGCAGTCGCCTGAGCCGTAGGTGTTGAGGCATACCGTGTCGCGCAGTTGCCTCGACTCGCCCATGGCGCTCAGTAAGGTCCAGACTCTGTGGGTCAATGCTCTCCTTGGGGTGTCGCCGTGGATGTAGGCGTAGGTCCGCGTCAGGTCCTGCAAGACCCGGAACACATCATCGGCACTCGCCGTCTCATTGGTTTTCAAACCCTCCCACAGCGCTCTGCGTGCCGGTACATCCTGGAGCGGCACGCCCATCAGCCATTGGCTGAGGTCGTCGACGGCCACAGCCGTATGCCGAGGCGTACGCAGTTGGCCACCCAGGCGAATGCCGGTATCCAGCCGGTACGCTTCGATACTCGCCAGGGTCGGTGCCGACAGCGGGTTTTCATGCAGGAGCGTGTTGCGATTGGCGGCTTGCAGCCAGGGGTTGGTGAAGACCTCTTCTGGAATGGTGGAGATCTGGTTTTCCTGCAGGTGCAACTCCATCAGGTACGGCAGCGCACTGGCGCCACGGGGCCATTGCGTGATGCCGGTGTTACCCAGGTGCAGGATGCGCAGTTGGGTCATTTGACTGACATCCGGGGCGAGTGCCAGGTCCGGGTTGTCGCTGAAGTCCACGTCGCGCAAGTTGACCATGGTTGCCAGGCGTTGTACCGCCTCTTCGGTCAAGCGGATGTCGTTGTCGTTCAGGTCCAGGTAGGTGAGCGAGGTCATGTCCGTGATTGCACTGGGCAGTTCGGTCATCCGGCAATCGAGGTGCAATGCCTTGAGCTGGTTGAATTTAGCGAGGAATTCAACCGCCGAAGACGGGAAGGCATTGCCGGAAATCCGCAGGTGTTCAATATGGCTGAAACCGCTGGTACCTGTGATGAACGAGGCGGGCGGCAGGCCACCATCGTCCAGTTGCAACTCCAGGGAGTACACGTGGAACAGCCCGGCGATGTAGACCGCCCTGTTGTCCCGCCGCCATGCCTGGCGCAATTGCTCGGCAATGTAGCGGCGCCGGGCCTGGCGCTGCCCGATGGGGTCGTCGATCACGTTGTCTTCATCCAGCACGGTTTCGCTCCAGCGCCGCAACTCCAGGTCCATGGCCTGGTACTCGGCCTTGCGACGTTCGAGCTCAATCAACACCGCCGGCTCAGTGAGGTTCAGCGACTGGATCAATTGGCGCGCGTCGTCGCGGGTGAAACGCGGATAAATCTCTTGGACCTTGGCCACCAGGTCCGGCGGCCTGGGGCCGTTGAACGGCCAGAAACGTGACCAGAGCGGGTACACCAGGAACGAACGCTCCAGGCCCATCGCCGGTTGCATCCAGGGTTGCAGGTGCGGGATATCCAGCAGGCCCTTGATCTCTACGCGGCGGGACAGGGCGATATCGGCGAGTTGCTGGCGCAGTTCGGTGATGCCGGTTTCATCGGTAACGCCCAGGACCGTTTGCTCGCTCGCCGACAAGGTGCTGAGAATCACCCTCAGCAAGTCGTTCGAAGGTTGGCCAAGGGGCACGCTGTTGGCGTCATAAGCCTGATAGCCACGATGGGTCTTGGCCACGGTCTTGCGCGAGGTGCCTACCAAATGACCGGCCGTTTTGAGCAGGCGCCCCTGTTCGTCCCGTTCACGAATATCGATGCGCACATGCCTCGGCCAGGTGGGCAGGAGTTTGAGCAAATGCAGGATAATCCGGTCGCTGTCGGCATTGGCGCAGGCAGACACATGCAAGCCCTCATAGGCGCGGTTCAGTCGCAGGTCGTGGCTACTCAAGCGCGCCTGTTCCGCGAGTCGCAGGCTCAATTGGTTGTTTTCATGCAGTTGCTTGAGTTCGCGTGGCGAGGCGTGGCCAAGAATCGCCGTGACGGTGCTGGTGGGCAGATCGGGATGCTTGGCCTTGAACCGTCGCACCGACTCGCTGCCCCCGGACTCGCTGCGTTGGTACAGCGAGTGCAGGATCTGCGCCTTTTCCCGGTCGGTGTACTCGACGATCCGGGTGATCAACTGGAACAAGCGCTGCTCGTGAGTCGTCGGCAATTCACCGAGCAGGGCAAGGGTCACGTCATCGTGGGTGATAATGTTTTCCAGCAGCCTGGCGTTTTTGAAGTCGGATTCGGTGATCTTCACCGTCAGGTCGTCCGGGCTGCTGCGTTGCGGGTATTGATGGGTGACCTGGTGGTTGTCATCGACAATTTGCAGTACGTGGCTGTCGGGCCATTCCGGCAGGCTGGAGAGCACCAGTAATTGCAAGTCCGGTCGGGCGTTGGAGGCGATGGGGGTTTCGTACATCGCGTCGATGAACTGGTCGATTTCCTGGTCGATCCGAAAGCGTTTGCAGGTGTCGACCAGCAATGGCGGCGCTGCACGGCCGCAGCGGTGAACCTGGCGCAATAGGTGGGCAGGGGTGTCGGTCAGGGCGAGGATGTTTTTGGACATGTCCTGGGTGAAGCTGTGGTGATTGCCCCCCAGGCGATAGAGCAGGCTATGGTCGTCCCAGCTCATCGGGTTCTCGCTGGACAGGCGCCAGGCACCGTGACCGTTGTGCTCCAGGGTCGGGGTGTCGACGCCGACCTTCTGCGGGTGCTTGAGCCGCCATTTAAAGCTGCGCTTGTCATAGATGATGCGGTACAGAGAACCGAACAACGGCAGGTAGTGGCGGCCTTCCAGGGGGAAAATACCTTGGGCATCCGGTTGCAGGGCGGGCGGCAAGGGCAATGTGTGTTCGTACTGCGCCAGTGACCCGTTGACCAGGCTCACAAAACCTTCGGGGGTGCGTTGGCTGCTCATGTAGTCGCCCAGGGTGTGGCGCAGGCCCAGCGCATCGGTCGCACTGTGCATGCCCAGCGCCTGGTGCTCGTGGGGTTGCAGTACCGAGCCGATGGCCAGGTAGAAACTGTCGACGACCGGGGACACGGCAATCGTGCCGGCATTGCGCATGTCGTAGGCCTCATAGGCGCCGTCGCCTGAGTGCCGCAGCTCTACGGTTCGGTCGTCTGGGCCGCTGGAGCGATAGGGGGTGGCGATGGCTCCGGCATGCACTTCTGTGATCACGAAGTCGCGCTTGAGCCGATGGCGTACCAGCGCCGATGCGAACTCCCTGGCCCATTGGTCGGCGTCAGTGTTGTAGGGCCTTGGGTGATAAAGCCCGTCGATTGCCGCGTCGATACGCAGGGCGATGCGGTGGTTTTCCAGTTCTTCATGAAAGTGGCTGGGCAGCGCCCCCTCCTGCAAGTAGGCCTGCTGTTGGCGCGGTGTCAGAGGGTGCTGCTGCAGCAGGCGTTCCAGCAGGGCTGGGGACAAGGGGCGATTGAGGTCGCGCAGTTTCTTGAGCAGCGGCGTGACCGCCACCAGCGGGGCCGGT
The DNA here is from genome assembly GCF_005233485.1 of Pseudomonas sp. CFBP13509. Classification (NCBI taxonomy): domain Bacteria; kingdom Pseudomonadati; phylum Pseudomonadota; class Gammaproteobacteria; order Pseudomonadales; family Pseudomonadaceae; genus Pseudomonas; species Pseudomonas sp. CFBP13509. The sequence continues at coordinate 486,929 of NZ_QGAA01000001.1, read as the reverse complement.
GCCTGGATGGGCAAGAAGCGTCGGGCATTGATGGGCGGGAGTGGTTCACTTTTTTCATACCCGGCATAGCTGAAGATTGCCGCGAACAACGCCATCCGCTCACGGCTCGCCAGCGCGGCCACGTCCCGGCGAACGCTCATGATCCGCTGTTCGGGCGAGGCGTCGGCCTGATCCGCCAGGCCCAGCCGTGAGTGGGCCGGTTGCAGGCTGATGATCAGGCTCAACAGCGGCTCGGCCCGATAGGGCGGCTGGCCACGATCCCCTTCGACCTGGTAGCCACTGTCTTCACTGCGGATGAGGGTCAGGGTCTTTGACTCGGCCACCGTGTGCTCGAGGTTGCCGAAGGTTTCGATCACGCTGCGTTGCGGGTCGCTGATGCTCAGCAGCAGGCTGGCGGGCCAGTCCGGCAGTTGGGTCAGCAGGCACAGCACCAGGCTGTCACCGTAGGGCGGCAGGTAACCGGGCTCAGGGAAACGTTCGATGATCTGCTGGATCACCTGGTCAGCCTGCAGGCGCCGTACGCCCTCGATCAGGTTCAACGGTGCCGGTTCGCCACGCCAGACCCGATCCAGGGTGGTGCGGGTGGTTGCGGTGCTGCGCAGCATGCGTTCCAGGTCGAGCTGATGGATGACCGACGAACCGTTGGGCAGCATCCGTTGCAGCAATTGGATATCCGAGAGGGTATGAGCGTTGTGCAGGTCGAAGGTCCAGGCCTGCAGCGCGGGCTCGAACACAATGGGTGGCTTGTAGCTGCTGCGACCATTCTTGAGCACGTAGCGCAGGCCCGGCACGTCGTGGCTCACTTCGGCTACCAGGGTCTGACCTTCATGATGCAGCTTGACGTATTGCTTGCCGTGTACGGTGAACACGCCCAGGGCATCGGCGCTTTTGCCATCCAGTAGGTATTGCCGATCATGGGCGTAAGGGCCTGGGTCGGCCTTCCACAGTTCATCCACGCCGTCGGGGCGCGTGACCTTGCGGGGGTTGCCCAGCCGTTGCAGGTGTTCGAGCATGCGTTGGCGATGGGCTTTACCCGCGACATTGATCAGGCGTCCGCTGATTGCCAGGTCGGCGACGTCGGTCAGGGTCGAGGCAAAGCCGCTGGCGTCGCCCTTGGCGGCTTCATTCAGGCCGACGCTGACGCTGTAGGTCATGCTGCCCAGCACCGCCAGTTGCATGATTCGGTTCATGCCCGTGACGCCACCGGGCAGGGGGGTCAGCAGCAGTTGCAGGACTTCGGATGCAATGGCGGCGGCGGCATCCTTGACGGCTTGCCAATCGGCTTCGGAGCGGCTGCTGGCGAGGGTGTCCATGTCGGCCTGGCAACGCTGCAACTGACGATATGCCAGGGCTTGGCGCAATGTCTCGGCGGGGCCGGCATGCGGGTCGGTGGCGAAGCGGATATCGTTGAGTGTGCGTTCCGGGAAGGCGTTGTGAAACCCGTCGTACAGTGTGCCCGCCAGCCAGTTCATGCCCTCGGGGCGTTTTTCCTGGGTCAGCAATGACTGGAAGGCCGACAAGCCCACCAAGGGCAACTGCCGGGAAAACCAGCCGAGGTCGCCTTGCTGGTGACTGTCCAGCAGTTGCTGACGAAAGTCGGCTTCTGCCGAGCGGGCATCGTCGTGGTAGCGAAACGCGCCGCCAGGGCGGAAAGGAAAATAGGACAGCACCCCGAGGCTGGCAATCTTGATCAGCATCAAGGGCACGGGAATGTAACTCTCCCACGCCACGAACGGCACGGAGACAATGGGCGTGACGCCTGAGGTCAGGCTCAGGCTCTCGATCGACAGCTGCGTCCCGCTGCCGTCGATCGATGCCCTGAGGCGCTCATACATCGTGCGGGTCAAACCGTTGTGGGCGCGGTTGCGCCAGGCGTCTAATACATCGAACTGCAGCAGGGCCTGCGCGGCGTCATTCATCAATTGACGCAGCGTGCCATGCTCGCCCAGCGTGGCTCGGATCGTAACGTGCAGTTGGTGACCCAGGTCCAGCTCGCGGGCGATGCCGATGAACTCGCGGGCACTCAGGCTTCGGTCGCCGTCGGGACCGACCACGCGGCTGGCATCAATCAGGGTATAGCCGGAATCCGTGCGAGCGTACGCGGTGAAGCCGAAGTTCACGCAAGCTGCCTCCCACAGCGACAGGCTCTTGACGTGTTCGATATGGCGCAGGTCCATATCCGAACGACGCGGCACTCGGATGTGGCTGCCGGTTCGCCGCTCCCATGGCAAGGGTTGTTCCACTTTTTCCAGGTAGGTGGTTTCGAAGCGGTACTGTTCCGGGTCGCGCCCGCCGATCCTGTCGCGCAATTGCGCCAGGCCCTTGGTCTTGAAGGCACTTACGACCCGTTCTTTCTCGGTCTCGACTGCCGTCAAGGCCGCGAGGGCCTGGCGTTGCAGGTTTACGAAACGTCGCTTTTCCTCGTCGTCCAGGCCATCCAAGGCTTGGATCACGTTGCGCTGGATCAGCTCCAGCGCCTGTTGCTGGGTCCAGGAGGTACTCGATTGCAGATTGCCGGACAGGCCGTTGAGTAATTGTTGAGTCGGCATGCGCTCTACCTTTCACGATAAGTGGAGGGCAGATGGAAGCACCGCGCATGCCGGCGCTGGGGCTATCTATTTAAGGGCCGGCGCCTCGCCGCGCAGCGCCAGGTCCAGGCGCTTGTTGAACTCCAGCCACGCCGCCAGCCCGGCCATCAGCGCCAGGCCCAGCAACGCGCTGAAAACCTGCATCGGCCAGGCATCCTCGACCTGGGCGTTGAGCATGTCCGCCAGCGGCGCCAGCAGCACGCCGAGGCAGAACACCTCCAGGGAGTAGCGGCCCATGCGACAGCTTTGTTGCGCCCACCAGGTTTGCGTCCAGCCGCGACCCGGCAACAGCTTGGCGGTGACATAGGCCAGGGCCAGGAAGTGCAGCAGGCGCAGCGGCGACAGGTCGGTCTTGCTGATGGGGTAGATCAGGTCGCTGAGCCACGACGGCATCAGCGCGTCATGCACCTCGGGCCAGCGCCATGACAGGGTCAGCACACACGCCACCACGGTGTACACCGCCGCCGCCATGAACAACGGCTGGCGCTTGAGCGGGCGCTGTTCCGGCGGGCGCGCCTGACTGGCCTGCAGCGCCGCCGCGCCACCGAGGATAAACAGGAACTGCCAGGTCACCGGGTTGAAGTACCACACGCCGTCGGCAATCGCCCGCAGGTTCCAGCCCATCCACGGCGCCAGCAGATACACCGTCGCCGACGCGGCCACCACCAGCCAGGTGTGGCGCAGCAGCAGCGGCAACACCAGCGGCAACCCCGCCAGCAGCACGATATACAACGGCAGCGGGTCCATCAGGTTGGGCTTGAAGCGCAGCAGCAACTCGTCGGTCAAGGCTTGTTGCGGGTTGGTGATGAAGTGCGTCAGGCCCATTTCCTGGACGAGGTCGCGGGTTTCCACCTTGCTGTTGGCGAAGAACACGATGCCCATCAGCATCGCCAGCAAAAAGATATGCACCACGTACAGCACCCAGGCGCGGCGCAGGATCTTCAGGCAGGCCATCCAGTAGCCTTCGCGTTGCAAGACCTTGCTGTAGGCCAGTACCGAGGCGTAGCCGGCCAGAAACACAAAGACTTCCGCAGCATCGCTGAAGCCGAAGTTGCGCAGGGTGATCTGGCCGAGGGGGTTGTGGGGGACGTGATCCCAGAAAATGAAGATCAACGCCAGGCCCCGAAAAAAATCGATGCGCGGGTCGCGTCCGTTCAGCATGGCAGCGGGCTCTTGAACAAAAGGTTTAGTAATGACCGGCGAGCGCGCAGGTTGTCGTACGCCGCACGTCGGGCGGGCGCAGGTTGGCGGTATTTGTAAGCAATTGCAAAGGTTGGGTATTACTGAATGTCTCTAGGCGTCAATGATCACCAGGGTGCCCTGGCTACCTGGAAGTACGGCATGAGCGGTGCCTGCTTCCACGAGGTACATCTGGCCGGTCTCTACGTGGATCTCTTCATCAGCGATGCTCAGGCGCAAATGGCCGCTGATCACCAGTAGCCCTTCGTTGTAGTCGTGCACCTCTTCTTCGTAAGCCTGCTCATCCATGCGCAACACCTTGATCCGCGCCGGGCCGACCTGGCCCAGGCGTATCGATTTCCAGCTGTCAGGCAGTTGCCCGGCGAGTGCAGCGAAGTCCAGTAACGGCATGTGAATCTCCTTGTTTCTACGATGCCGTCGGTGGTCCGGTTCAGCGGGGAAGAGGTGGGTCAGAACGCATCCATCAGCAGCACTTTGCACGGCTTGGCCTGGTGCTCATTGATCTGCGGCACCAGCCGGGTGAAGTGTTCGGTCTGGCAATGGGTGTCGAGCGCGGCCTGGTCGGGCCATTGCTCGATGAAAATGAAGTGCCCTGGGTCTTTCTGATCGACAAACAGATCGTAGGCGATGCACAGCGGTTCCTGGCGGGTTTTTTCCACCAGTTCGGCGTACCAGGGACGTACGGTGTCGAGGTATTCGGGTTTGATGAAATCTTCGGCGATGACTTTCAACACGATCTGGGTCCTTAAGCAGCGGCGACTTCATGGGGCTCAAAACTGTCCGCCCGCGCCATCTGCCACATGCGCGAATAGAACTCGCCATTCACTTCGCCGGTGAGCAACTCGCCAGGCTTGAGGAACACATGCAACTGCGAGAACAGCTTGATCTCGGTGGCCGACATGCGTCGTACCAGATGCTTGGCCGACAGCTGCGACGGATGATCCAGGCCTGCCGCCGCGAGCATTTCGGCCAGGGCCTTGAGGGTGTTGCGGTGGAAGTTGAACACCCGCTGGGCCTTGTCCGGCACCACCAGTGCACGTTGGCGCAATGGGTCTTGGGTGGCGACGCCGGTGGGGCATTTGTTGGTGTGGCACGACTGCGATTGAATGCAGCCAATGGCAAACATAAACCCCCGCGCCGAGTTGGCCCAGTCGGCGCCAATGGCCAACACGCTGGCGATATCGAAGGCGCTGACGATCTTGCCACTGGCCCCCAGCTTGATCTTGTCGCGCAGGTTCAGGCCTACCAGGGTGTTGTGCACGAACAGCAGGCCTTCGCGCAGCGGCACGCCGATATGGTCGGTGAACTCCACGGGCGCGGCGCCGGTGCCGCCTTCCTTGCCGTCGACGACGATAAAGTCCGGGAGGATGCCGGTTTCGAGCATGGCCTTGGCAATGCCCATGAACTCCCACGGGTGGCCCAGGCAGAACTTGAAGCCCACCGGCTTGCCGCCGGACAGTTCACGCAATTGGGCGATGAATTGCATCAACTCGATGGGGGTAGAGAACGCGCTGTGACGTGACGGCGAGATGCAGTCTTCGCCCATCAGGATGCCGCGGGTTTCGGCGATCTCTTGAGTCACCTTGTGCTTGGGCAGGATGCCGCCGTGGCCGGGTTTGGCGCCCTGGCTCATCTTGATTTCGATCATGCGCACCTGCGGGTTCTGCGCCTGCGCGGCGAAGCGCTCCGGGTCGAAGCGGCCGTCGCTGGTGCGGCAGCCGAAGTAGCCGCTGCCCAATTCCCAGGTCAGGTCGCCGCCGTTTTCGCGGTGATAGGGGCTGATGCTGCCTTCGCCGGTGTCATGGGCAAAATTGCCAAGCTTGGCGCCTTGGTTGAGCGCGCGGATCGCATTGGCGCTCAACGAGCCAAAGCTCATCGCCGAGATATTGAACACCGACGCCGAATACGGCTGGGTGCATTGCGGGCCGCCGACCATCACGCGAAAGGCGCTGGGGTCGCTCAGGGGCGCGGGGCGCATGGAGTGGCCGATAAATTCGAAACCCAGCTGGTACACATCGATCAGGGTGCCGAAGGGTTTGTCGGCGGTTTCGTTCTTGGCCCGCGAGTACACCAGGGATCGTTGCGAGCGCGAGAAGGGCAGGGCGTCGCTGTCGGACTCCAGCAGGTACTGGCGGATTTCCGGGCGGATAGCTTCCACCAGGTAACGGATATTGCCCAGGATCGGGTAGTTGCGGCGCACCGCGTGGGGGCTTTGCAACAGGTCGAAAATACCGATCAGGCTCAACACGCCGGTGACCAGGGTGATGGGCCACAGCCATTCGTGTTGGATAAAGGGCAGGCTGGCGAGGGTGAAAATGACGCACACGGCAAAGAAGGCGTAGCGGCTTAGCAAGGACAGGCTCATACGGTTTCCTTGGGTTCGGACTCTCAGGTCGATCCGGCATTCTGCGCCAGTAACGAAACGCCAGACAACCTGCAGGTGTACTCAGTTTGATCCCGGTGATGGGACGGACTGGCCCGAAATAGACAAGGCGCGGCTATCGGTCAGTTCAAACCGGGCCTGGTTTTCGGTGGTCGAATCTGCCCCGACGAAGACGGTGAACGTACCGGCCTCAATCACCGGCGAAAAGTTGCTGTCCAGCAGGGCGAAGTCTGCCTGGTCAAGGGTGAAGGTCAGCTCCCGCGCCTCGCCGGGCGCCAGCTGCACTTTGCGGAAACCGCGTAGTTGGCGAACCGGGCGGGTCACGCTGGCGACATCATCGCGCAGGTATAACTGCACGATGTCTTCGCCTGGGCGCGCTCCGGTATTGGTGACGGTGACCGCCACGCTCAGCACTTGGGTGGACGCCAGCCGCTGTGTGCTGAGCCGCGGTGTGGAGTAACTGAACGAGGTATAGCTCAGGCCGAAGCCGAAGGGATACAGCGGCGTCCAGTGTTCATCGATGTAGCCGGAGGTATACCTTTCATCGCCGCTGGGCGGACGCCCGGTGCTTTTGTGCGCGTAGTAGAGGGGGATCTGCCCCACGTTGCGCGGGAACGTGATCGGCAGTTTGCCGCTGGGGTTGACGTCACCGAACAGGATATCGGCCACGGCATGGCCCATCTCACTGCCCAGGAACCAGGTTTCCAGCAGCGCCGGCGCCTGGCGCACGTTCTGCGAGAGCACCAGCGGGCGGCCATTCATCAACAGGATGACCACGGGTTTGCCGCTGTCCAGCAGGGCACGCAACAGCGCCTCCTGGGCACCCGGCAGGCCGAGGTCCGCGCGACTGCGGGCTTCGCCGCTCTGATCGGCGCGCTCGCCGAGCACGGCGATCACTACCTCGGCGCGGCGGGCGGCCTGCCGGACCTCGTTGAGGTTCTGCGTCTCGGTGCTGATGGGCGAAGCGCCGGGCAGGTAAACCACCTCGGTGCCAGGGGCGACGGCGCGGCGTATGCCCTGCAAGACCGTGATCGAATCTTCGGGATGAGCCGCCAAGGCCCAGGGGCCGATCGTGGCCTCGGCGTCCGTGGCCAGGCTGCCGACCACCAGCACGTTGCGCAGGTGCTTGGACAGCGGCAGCAGGGCGTCGGTGTTTTTCAACAATACGATGGACTTTTGCGCGGCCTCGCGTGCCAGTGCCCGGTGCTGCGGTGTCAGGACATTGGCCCGTTGCCGCGCCTCGTCGCTGTAGCGGTAGGGATCGTCAAGCAGTCCCAGGCGCTGCTTGGCCTGGAGTACACGGCGCACCGCATTATCCACGGCGGTCAGGGGAACCTGGCCAGTGCGCACCAGGGTGGGCAGGTATTGGCGGTACGTCTGGCTGACCATGTCGATGTCCACCCCGGCGTTGAACGCCAGCCGTGCCCGGTCGGCCGGACCGCCGGCGATGCCGTGCTGGCTCAGCTCCCAGAGGGCGTTGAAGTCACTGACAATGAGGCCACGGAACCGCCACTGATTGCGCAGCACACCGGTCAACAGCGCGGTGTTGCTGTGCAGGGGCGTCCCGGCCAGTTCGTTGAACGAGGGCATGATCCCATCGACGCCAGCCGCCACGGCCGCCTGGAAAGGCGGCAAGTACACTTCCCGCAACGTGCGTTCCGACACGTCGGCGACGTTGTAGTCGCGCCCGCCTTCTGCCGCGCCGTAGGTCACGAAGTGTTTCGCGGTCGCCAGCATAAATGACGGGTCGGCAGGCCCGGCGCCGTGGAACCCTCGCACCTTGGCGCTGGCCAGCGCTGCGCCCAGGAACGGATCTTCGCCGGTGCCTTCCACCACACGGCCCCAGCGCGGGTCGCGGGCAATGTCGACCATGGGCGCGAAGGTCCAGTGTATGCCGCTGGCCGTCGCTTCAACGGCCGCCGCGCGAGCGGTCCGTTGTGCCAGGTCAGGGTCCCAGGCAGCGGCTTGCGCCAACGGCACGGGAAATACGGTGCGAAACCCGTGGATCACATCAAAGGCAAACAACAACGGTATAGGCAGGCGAGAACGGGTGACGACGTGTTCCTGCAACCGGCGGGTCTGTTCGACGCCGTAGGCGCCAAGGACCGAGCCCACGGTGTTCATGGGCAGTTGCGCCAGCTCGCCTTGGTCAATGACCGGGCCGGTAGGTGTGTCCTGGACGCCGAGCTGGCTGAGTTGGCCGACTTTTTCTTCCAGCGTCATCTGTTGCAACAAGGCCTCTACGGGGTCTTGCTCACCGGCGTGGAGAGCGTTGCCGCTGACACTGAACACCACGCAGAACAGCGCCCATTGGCCGCCGAGCCTCATGGACTATTGCCGGTGTCGGCCGTTGAAGGGGTACCGATTGCCGTCGATTCCGAATGGAAGGGATGGTACTGATACAGCCAGGTCTCTGACAGCGGCTGGCCGTCCAGGCGCAGGAACAGGCGCAATTCCACCGGCTCCTTGCCGTCGACGTTCAGGTCGAACTGTGCTCGCCAATGGCCGGCGACGCCGTCCGGCACCGCTTCGGTAAAGACCCGGCTGAGGGCGCCCCTGGAGCAACTGATCACGGCCTCGGGCTTGACCCCCGGTGCGAGTTTTTCCAATGGGGCGCCCTGGAATTCCACCACGAATTTACGTACCCCCAGCGGGCGCGGCTCACCCGGTGAGCCGCCTTTGCCCAGGCGAGTGGCCACGCACACCGCCAGTGGCGAAACGTAGGGCTCCCGGGCCAGCCAGTGCAGGCGATACCGCAGCGCATAGCGGTTGCCCGCTTCCGCCGGGGCCGAGGGCACCCACATCGCGACGATGTTGTCGTGGATCTCGTCGTCGGTGCCGTTTTCCATCAGTTGCACGCTGCCTTCGCCCCAATCGCCCAATGGCTCGACCCACAGGCTGGGACGCCGTTGGTAATTCACCCCATCAAGGTAGTGGTCGAAATTACGGTCGCGCTGTAACAGGCCGAAGCCCTTCGGTTGCCGGTCGCTGAACGCCGAAACCAGGGTGCGTGGCGGGTTGTTCAAGGGCCGCCAGATACGTTCTCCGTTGCCGGTCCAGAGCCCCAGGCCGTCACTGTCGTGGACCTCGGGGCGCCAGTCGGCGGCGGTGCGCTTGGCGGTTTCACTGAACCAGAACATCGAGGTCAGCGGCGCAATGCCCAGCCGGCTGACGTTCTTGCGCAGGAAAAACGTGCAGTCGATGTCCATGACCACGCCCTGTGTGCGGTGGATCTCGAAACGGTAGGCGCCGCAGATACTGGGGCCGTCGAGCCGCGCGTAGAGGGTCATGGCGTTTGTGTGCTGGTTCTTTGGCGGCTCGAACCAGATGTGGGTGAAGTCGGGGAATTCTTCGGCCTTGCCGGCTTGTGCCACATCCAGGGCAATCGCCCGTGCCGACAGGCCGTACTGGTACAACTCGCCGATGGCCCGGAAGTACGACGCGCCAAGAAAGGCCACCCAGTCGTTCTGTTGCCACGCCAGCCTGGCCTGGTCGCCCAGGCGGCTTTCCTGGATACGAAAACCGGCGAACCCGCTGTTACGGGGCAGGGCATGGGCCGGGCTGTCGCCCGGCATATCGAAGTGCGCCGGGTCGTAGACGATCTCGCGGGCGATGCCGTTGTCCAGCACATACAGCCTGACGGGCGTGCGAAAAAACGACCCCAAGTGAAAGAATGTCACAGGGAACTTGCCGGGGCCTTTGGCGAACAGGGCGTGCTCGGGTTTGAAGCGGATCTGGCCATGGGCGGCGTAGTCGAGTCGCGCCAGCAGCGCGGCCGATGCGGTGCTGGGGTAGGTGTAGGGTTTCAAGGCATCGGCCTGTGCCTGTTCGATCAAGCCTTCGAAGGAAAAAGCGCTGGGCTGGTCGGCTGTATCGGCCGCCAGGGCGTCCCTGCCCAGTGGCATGAGCAAGGCGCCCAGTGACGCGTATGTGAGGAAGTCGCGGCGCGTAGACATGCTGTCCTTTCCTTCGACGATGAGGGTCCAGGCCTCACGTTCAGCACGCCACCGGCATGCAATCGTGTTGCTTGTGTGGAGTCTCGAGTCGGGAAAAGGGGCTGTCTACTGTCAGAAATAACAGGGTGCGCAGGGGCGGATGATTCGGCGGCGTGTCCTACGCCGCCGTCTGCCGAATCGGCAATACCACGCGAAACTTCGTGCCCTTGCCCAGTTCGCTGCTGACAGAGATATCGCCATGGTGTTTCTTGACGATGCCGTAGGAGAGTGACAGTCCTAACCCAGTGCCTTCGCCCACCGGCTTGGTGGTGAAAAACGGGTCGAAGATTTTCTGCACCGCCTCGGGGGCAATCCCGCAGCCGTTGTCCGCCACTTCCAGCCACACGTTCTCGCCTTCCACGCCGTTGCTGATGGTGATGATGCCGCGCTCCGGCCCCATGGCCTGCGCCGCATTGATCACCAGGTTCATCACCACCTGGTTGAGCTGGGAGGCCAGGCATTCGATCTCTGGCAGCGGCGCGTAGTGCTTGACCACATCGGCCTTGTACTTGAGTTCGCTGGCAACGATGTTCAGCGTCGAATCGATGCCCTGTTGCAGGTTTGCGAATTGCCAGGTCTGGTCGTTGTCCACCCGCGAGAAGTTTTTCAGGTCCTTGACGATCTGCACCACGCGGCCGATGCCCTCCTTGGACTCGCGGATCAACACCGGAATGTCTTCCTGTAGAAACTCCAGTTCCAGGCGGGTGCGCAAGGCCTTGAGCTGCTCGTGCTGTTCACCCGTGGCGAGGCTTTCTTCGGCCTGCCGGTAAGCCTCCAGCATCTGTTGCAACTGGTTGAAGTAGCCGTCGAGGGTGCTGAGGTTGGAGGAGATAAAGCCTACCGGGTTATTGATCTCATGGGCCACGCCCGCGGCGAGTTGCCCCAGGGAGGCGAGTTTTTCCGACTGCACGAGTTGGCTTTCCAGGTGCTTGCGCTCTTCGATTTCCAGCTGCAGCGCGTGGGTGCGTTGTTCCACCAGCCGTTCCAGATGAGTGGTTTGCAGGGTGGCGCGACGGGCCATGTCCCATTTATTGGCCAGGGTGTTGGCCATCTGCTGGACTTCGATGTTATCGAACGGTTTTTTCAGGATCAGCAAGCGATCATGGCCTTGCAGGCGGTCGAGCAGGTCCTCCCAGGAATAGTCCGAGTACGCGGTGCACACCACCACTTGCAGGTCGGGGGCGACTTTCCAGAGCTCTTCTATGGTCCTCGCGCCGTCCCAGCCCTGGGGCATGCGCATGTCGACAAACGCCAGGGCATAGGGCTGCTGGTGCGCCATGGCGGTGATGAGCAACTGCAGGCCTTCTTCGCCGCCGTAGGCCGAGTGCAGGTCGAAAGGGGGGGCCGTGGGTTTGCTGGTTTCACCGAACAGTGCCGACTCCATGTCATCCAGCTCCTGGTTGGATTCAGTGGGCGGCATCAGGATCTTGCGGAAATCCTCATGAATCGACGGCGTGTCATCAATCAACAGGATGCGCCGGTTGGGAGGCTGGTTCATACGAGGCTTCCGGCAGGAATGAGGGGGATAGTCAGGGTGAATAGCGCGCCCAGGCCCGGCCCGTCGCTGTGGGCGCTGAGGTGGCCGTCCATTTCGACGGCGGCCAGGGCGCAGCTGTGCAGGCCGAAGCCGTGACCTTCCTTGCGGGTGGTAAACCCGTGGGTAAATATCCGGGTCATGTTCTCGGCCGGTATGCCTTCGCCTTCGTCCTTCACGCTGATCTGCAACCTGTTGCCCTCCAGCGACTGGACTGTCAGGGTCATCTGCCGTGGCCGGTCGGTGAGGTTGGACATGGCGTACTTGGCGTTGCTGATCAGGTTGACCATGATCAGCAGCAAGCGGTGTTTGTCCCCGAGGACTTCCGGTACCTGCCCATAGTGCTTGACCACCGTGACATTGTGCCGGCTCAGTGCCCCCGCGTTCATGCGCAGGGCGTCTTCCATCAAGGTGCTGATCTGCACCGGTTCCTTCATCGAGGGCGCGCCCGCATAGGATTGTTGGGTGGAGACGATGTCCTTGATATGGTCCACGCTCTTGCTCAGTTGCCCCAGCTCCTCGATCAGGCCTTGCTGCTCGACGGCAATGGCGTCCACCAATTGGTTCAAGTAGCCGGGCAGCAACTTGCCCTTCTCATCCTCGGTGATAAAAGTGCCCAGGTCGCCCTGGCGTTCGTTGATCAACTGCATGGCCTTGCCCAGGCCCATTGCCTTGCTGCTGCGCAGTTTGCGGGTGACCAGGTCGGCGGAGATGTTCACGCTGTTAAGCACATTGCCGACGTTGTGCAGCACGTTGGTGGCGATCTCCGCCATGCCGGCCTGGCGCGCGCTGTCCATCAGCTCGCTCTGGGCATCCTTGAGCTGTCGGGTACGTCGTTCCACACGCTGTTCCAGGGTTTCGTTCACCGCCTGCAAGGCGCGGTTGACGCGGTTGATCTCGGCGAAACTGCGCAGCAGGCGAACCGCCAGGAACAGCAGCAGGGCCACCAGCAGGGTCGAGAACACCAGCAGGTAACGGTGGTATTGCTGCTCGACCAGGTCGAGGGCCTGTTGGTCCTGGTTGAGGTGGGTGGTCAGGTCATCCAGGCGTTCGGCTACCGGAATGGCGGCGATCTGTTCGAGCAACGTGTTCACCACCGGCTGCTCGCGCAGGATCAGTTCGATGTGATTGCTCAGGATCTCCACCGGGCCGCGGAATTCGCTGGGCAGCAGTTCCTGGTTGACGGCCAGCTTGCCCAGGCCGACGAGAATGTCGGCGGCGCGCTCGTCGCTGGTGACCTGGGCGAATTCAAGGCTGCTGAGCAGCAAGTCGTAGGTGTCGGTGGCCACGCTTTGCAGTTGCGGTTTTGTATCGTCGTTCACCTGGTTGAACTGCGCCTGGATATCGTCTTCGGCGGTCGGCAGGAAGGCCAGGGAGTTGCGCAATACCGCGTTATGGGACTTGAACTGGTCGACGCGCCGGGCCTTTTCCTGGATGGCCGCCTGATAAGCCTGTTGGCTGGCTTGCCAGGCGGGCAGGTCTTGCGGGCTGTGGTACGAGCCGCGTGCTTCCAGTTCGGCCCACAACCGGGTCATTTCCGTCAGGGGCGTCACCAGGGGGTCGTAGTTGTGGGTGATGGCGATCCTGGCCTTGAGGACTTCGCTGTCCCACTGGGCATTGAGTTGCTGCAACTGCCGGATCAGGTCCCGGGAGTGGGTGTAGGAAGACGACTGGTCGCTGGACGACTTGATGTACAGAAAAATCAGGGTCGAGGCCAGCAACAGGGTGATCAATCCCAAGGCCAACTGGCTGGTGCGGCGGCGAGAAAGGGTCATGACGGTCTGCTCATAAAGGCTTGCCTTTCCATTCGCCGGTCAGGGTCTTGAGAAACTGGATGATCAGGTCTTTATCCTCCTGTGAAGGATTGCGCCCCAGTTGGAACTTGAACATGACGTCGACGGCTTCTTCCAGGGTCTTGGCCGAGGCATCGTGAAAATACGGGGCCGTGACCGCGACGTTACGCAGGCTGGGGACCTTGAACACGTGCCGGTCTTCCTCATCCTTGGTCAGCAGGTAGCGCCCCAGGTCCGACTCGACGGGGTTGCCGCGGACCTTGAAGTAGTCGCCCATCACGCCGAATTTCTGGAACATGTTGCCGCCGATGTTGATGCCCTGGTGACAGGCGATGCAACCGTAGTCCTTGAAGCGCTGGTAGCCGTACTTTTCCTGGATCGTGAGGATGTCCGTGTTGCCCAGCAGGTACTGGTCAAACCGTGAGTTGGGCGTCAGCAGCGTGCGTTCATAGGTGGCCAGGGCGTTTTGCACATTGGCGGCGGTGACGCCATCGGGGTAGGCCTGCTTGAACGCCGCCTGGTAGGCGGGCAGGGCGGTCAGGTTCTGCACCACGGTGTTCCAGTCGCTGCCCATTTCCACCGGGCTGATGACCACTTGCTCGACCTGCGCTTCCAGGGTGTCCACGCGGCCATTCCAGAATTGTTTGAAGTTCAGGCTGGCGTTGAAGACCGACGGCGTATTGATCTCCACGGGTTTGCCGTCGAAACCCAGGGAGAAGGGCCTGGTGTCGGCGCCCCCGGATTCGAGGTGATGGCAACTGGCGCAAGACAGCGTGTTGTTCACTGACAAGCGCGGCTCATTGAACAGCTGGCGGCCCAGCTCGACCTTGGCCGCATCGAGGTGCGGCACCGGCGGCAGGGGTTTGAGCGCTTCGTCCAGCGGCGCGGCCGTCACGGTCGTCCCCAGGCACAGCCCCAACGCGAGGATGGAGCCGAAATGGTAGGTTGAAACGTCGCTCAAGCGAGCACTCCTTGCAGGCATAGGGCTATTGGTCGGGCATCAGTGTGGGGCTGCCCACCTGCAGCAACTGGGCGAAATCCTTCGCAGGCACGGCCTTGCTGAACAGAAAGCCCTGGCCTTCTTCACAGTGCTGGGCTCTCAGGAAGTTCAGCTGTTCGACGGTCTCTACCCCTTCGGCGATGATGTTCAGCTCCAGGCTCTTGCCCATCCCGATGATAGCGCTGATCAGTTGCGCGTCCTGGCTATTTTCGTGCAGCCCGCGCACGAATGATTGGTCGATCTTCAGCACATCGATGGGAAAGCGTCGCAGGTAGCTGAGGCTGGAGTAGCCGGTGCCGAAATCATCCAGGGCCAGGCGCACGCCCATGGCCTTGATCCGGTTGAGGATATCGACCGTCTCGTCGACATTCTGCATCAGCACGCTTTCGGTGATTTCCAGCTCCAGCTGGTTGGGCGGCAGGCCGGTCTGCTTGAGGATGGCGGCCAGGTTGTCGACAAACTCCCGCTGGCGGAAGTCGATGGCCGAGATGTTCACCGAGATGCGCAGCGGCGCCAGGCCCATGGTGCGCCAGGCCTGTGCCTGTTCGCAGGCGTGGCGCAGCACCCACTGGGTCAAGGAGACGATCAGCCCGCTGTCTTCGGCCACCGGAATGAAGTCGGCCGGGTGGACCCAGCCCGAGCGCGGTTGAAACCAGCGGATCAGCGCCTCTGCGCCGAGGATCCGCCCGGTTTTCAGGTCCAGCTTGGGCTGGTAGTGCAGCGCAAACTCATCGTGCTCCAGGGCCTGGCGGATCGCGCTTTCCAGGTTCTGTTGATGCCGGGCGCGCAGGTTCATGTCTTCGGTGTAGAAACTCAGGTCGTCCGGGCCACGCTCCTTGGTGGTGTGCATGGCGGTTTCGGCGTGCTTGATCAGTTCCACCGCAGTGCTGCTGTCATTCGGGTAGATGCTGATGCCGAGGCTGGCGGTAACGCTCAGGTCGTGCCCCGCGACATGCCGGGTAACGCTGATGGCCTGGAGCACCTTCTGGGCGATGTGCTGGGTTTGCTGGGGATGCTGGACATCATTGAGCAGGATCACAAACTCGTCCGAACCATAGCGAAACACCGAGTCAGACTCACGCACGGCCGCCACCAGGCTTTGGCTGACCTGCTGGAGCACCTCATCCCCCACCGGATAACCCAGGGCGTTGTTGATGCGCTTGAAGCGGTCGAGCCCGATAAACATCACCGCCAGTTGCGTATCATGGCGCCGGCCCAGGGCAATGGCCTGGGTCAGGCGGTCGCCCAGCAGCGTGCTGTTGGGCAGCTCCGTGAGCGCGTCGTATTGCAGCAGGTGCGAGACTTTCAGCAACTCCTGCACGCGCTCCTCAATCGTGCGTTCGAGCCCGATCACCTTGAGGGCGGCATCCTGGGCGAGCTGCCATTTCCAGGTCAGGGCGCTGGCCATCTGGCGGATTTCCAGGTGGTCGAAGGGCTTTTTCAGGATCAGCAACTGGTCGTTGTACTTCAATCGCGCCTCGATCGCTTCAAAGGAATAGTCGGAATAGGCGGTGCACAGGGCGATCTGCAGGTTGGGATCGACGTTCCACAACTGCTCGATGGTTTGCAGGCCGTCCCAGCCGGGCGGCATGCGCATGTCGATGAACGCCATGGCGTAGGGGGTGTTGGTTGCCAGGGCCCGACTCACCAGATCCAAGGCCTCCTGGCCCTGGTAGGCGGAATCGAGGATAAACGCCTGGCGAGCAACGGCCGTTGTGCCGAACAGGGTCTGCTCAAGGGTATCCAGGGAGGGCTCGGCGTCGGCGTCGGCGCACAGGATCTTGCGAAAGTCCAGGTGGATGGACGTGGCATCATCGACGATCAGGATGCGACGGTTGGCCCGCCCTGCGTTCGGGTTCATAGTGCGCGCCTTATCTGCAAACGGTTCGACGGCATAACCATTCCTTCCTTGGTTCCATGGCTGAGCGGGGCGCAGACCTGCCGTGACAGTGTAGTCGAGGTCCCTTGAATTCGGCGGCCAGTTGGCGTCAAATCAACTCCGCGCCTTAAGCGAGGGAAGATGGCTTGGCACAGGGGTTCAAATCAGCTCAATTCAGTTCAATGTGAAGGCGCAACAGGCATGGATGAACAACTTGCGACGAAACCCACTATTTTGCTGGTCGACGATGAAGAGTCGATCCTCAACAGCTTGCGCCGCCTGTTGCGCGGCCAACCCTTTGATGTCGTGCTCGCGGGCGGCGGCGCACAGGCCCTGGAGATCATGGCCGCCCAGCCCATCGACCTGGTGATGAGCGATGCGCGCATGCCCGGCATGGACGGCGCGCAGCTGCTGGCCGAGGTTCATCGCCTTTATCCCGCCACCAGTCGCATCCTGCTCACCGGCTACGCCGACCTGCCGACGATCATCAAGGCGATCAACGAAGGGGCGATCCACCGCTATATCGGTAAACCCTGGAACGACGACGAACTGAAGCTGATCCTGCAGCAGGCCCTGGAATTTCAGCGGCTGGAGCGCCTGGCCCATCAGCAGAACGACCAGCTCAAGCTGTTGAACGCCACCTTGGAAAAACGCGTGGCAGCACGCACCAGTGAGTTGCAACAGACCGCCGACATGCTCGACCTGGCCTACGACGAGCTCAAGCGCAGCTACGTGACCGGCACCGAAGTGTTTTCGTTGCTGGCCAACCTGCGCCTGCCCAAGAACAAACAGACCAACCGCGCACTGATCGAACTGGTGCGAGTGTACTGCACCGCCCAGTCCATAGACGAAGCCAGCGCCCGCGACATGGCCATGGCCGCCGCGCTGTACAACATCGGCAAGCTGAGCTGGAGCGACAGCATGTTGATCGAGCCGGCCGACAAGCTGCACAGCACCGATCGCGAGCGCTACCGTGGCTATCCGGCCCAGAGCGAATCGCTGCTGATGACCCTGGAGCCGATGAAGGATGCGGCGCGGATCATCCGTCATCACCAGGAACGCTGGGACGGCAGTGGTTTTCCCGACCACCTCAAGGGCGATGCGATTCCGTTCGGTTCACGCCTGCTGAAACTGGCGGTGGACTTCATCGAGTTGCAGAAAGGCCTGATCCTTGAGCGGCACCTGAACAGCGATGAAGCGCTGTTGTATATCCGCAAGTATGCCGGGCGCCTCTACGATCCGGACCTGGTCGAGGACTTCATCCTGGCGTGCGCTGCGTTTCTCAGTGACGTGACCCTGGGCGATCCGACCGTCAAGGTGCTCACCACCCGTGAGCTGGAAGACGGCATGGTCCTGGCGCGTAACCTCAACGCCGATAACGGCATGTTGCTGCTTAACGCCGGCAAGGTGCTGAACCTGCCGTTGGTGGACAAGCTGATTGCGTTCGAGGCGATGGAAGGCGCCAAGTACAGCGTGTTCATCAAGGAGCCGGACGAGAGCGAAGGGGTGCTCCATTAATTTTCATTTTTTGAGTTCAAGGTTTTCAGTTCATGCCTAGCACTATCCGTATCGCCGCTGCCCTGCTGATCGGCAGCGACGGCCACACCTTGCTGGTGCGCAAGCGCGGTACCCAGGCCTTTATGCAACCCGGTGGCAAGATCGACGCCGGTGAGCAGCCCGTCGAGGCCCTGGCCCGCGAGCTGTACGAAGAGCTGAACCTGCGCATCGAGCCCGGCGACGCGGTCTACCTGGGTCACTTCTCGGCCCCTGCGGCCAACGAACCGGGGTTTACCGTGGACGCTGAATTGTTCCAGGTGCAGATCGATGCTCCGGTCAGCCCGGCCGCTGAAATCGAAGAGGTGCGCTGGATCGACCCGGCCGGTGATGGCGGCCTGGTGCTGGCGCCCTTGACCCGTGACCTGATCCTGCCGTTTTACCGCGCGTCACTGACCACGCCGGCCTGACGCGAATGAGCGTGCGTGCGCTGGGGGCCAACGATGCCGAGGCTTATCGGGCGTTGATGCTGGAAGCTTACGGCGCCTATCCCCAGGCGTTCACTTCCAGTGTGGCCGAGCGTGCGTCGATACCGTTGAGCTGGTGGGAAAAGCGCCTGGAGAGTCCGCTGGATCGTTTGCTCGGCGCGTACGTCGACGGGGTACTGGCCGGCATCGTCGGCCTGGCCTTCGAGCCTAGGGAGAAGGCGCGGCACAAGGTGACCCTGTTCGGCATGTACGTGAACGCGGCTTACCAGCAGAAAGGCTTGGGCCGGCGATTGGTCGAGGCAGCGCTGGATGAAGCGCGCCGACATCCGCGGCTGAAAGTGATCCAGCTGACCGTCACCGCCGGCAACGATGCAGCGTTTGCGCTGTACCGCCGCTGCGGGTTTATCCAGTACGGCCTGGAACCGTTGGCGGTGCGAGTGGGCGTGGACTACTTCGACAAAATCTACATGTGGCGCGAACTCACGGCTCACTGAGATCCAATGTAGGAGGGGCTTGCCCCTCTCACATTTGGAACTGTGTTGTTTCAGCGTACCGCGCTCACGCCATCCAGCGTTGAAAACGACGTATCTTTTGCCGTCAGCAAAAAATCGCGCATATACGGCGCATCCAGCATGTCCGCACGAATCCCCGCATACAGCGTCGCAAACAAGCCTTTCTCGCCCAGGCGCTTGGCCTTCACGTAGCCGCGCGAGCTGTATTCATGCAGCGCCCAATGGGGCATGCCGCACACGCCACGGCCGCTGGCGACCAGTTGCATCATCATCACCGTCAGTTCCGAGGTGCGCACCTGGGCCGGTTCCACATCGGCCGGTTCCAGGAAGCGGGTGAAGATGTCCAGGCGGTCACGCTCCACCGGGTAGGTGATCAGGGTTTCGCTCAGCAGGTCTTCGGGCACGATGTACGCCTTGTTCGCCAGCGCGTGCTGGTTGGCCACGGCGAGCATGGCTTCGTAGGTGAACAGCGGCACATAGGTGATGCCCGGCAGCTCCAGCGGGTCGGAGGTCACCACCAGGTCCAGGTCGCCACGGGCCAGGGCCGGCAGTGGCGCGAACGCAAAGCCCGAGGCCAGGTCCAGCTCGACTTCCGGCCAGGCATCGCGGAATTGGTCGATGGTCGGCATCAGCCATTGGAAACAACTGTGGCACTCGATCGCCATGTGCAGGCGTCCGGCGGTGCCCCCGGCCAGGCGTGCAATATCGCGCTCGGCACCACGCAGCAGGGGCAGGGCGGCGTCGGCCAGTTGCAGCAGGCGCAGGCCGGCGCTGGTGAAGCGCACGGGTTTGGTCTTGCGCACGAACAGCGGCATGCCCAGGCGCTCTTCCAGCTCCTTGAACTGGTGGGACAGCGCCGACTGCGTCAGGTGCAGACGCTCGGCGGCCTCCACCAGGCTGTCGGCTTCGCGCAGGGCGTGCAGGGTCTTGAGGTGACGGATCTCGAGCACGGGCTCTCCATGAAGACAATTTGTGACGAAACGGAATAGCGTGAGTTTGTCTCATGTTGCAATCCATGTCGACCATGACCGCCGGGCACTCTTCATCAAACTGTCATGGAACTGTGGCAGCGCCCTTGAACAAACTTCATCAGACTCGCGCTCTACTGGGGTTCTGCGTTTCGGTGTTTTTCATGCGCGTGTTGTTTTTACTGGCCGCTCTACTGTTCGGCCTGCCGTCTTTTGCGGCGTCTCGATGTGATGTCAATGTCCCGACCCAAACGGTCGACCTGGCCCAGGTGAGCATCGCCTACCAGAGTATCGGCCGTGCGTCCGACCCGGCCTTGCTGCTGGTGATGGGCTTGGGCGGGCAACTGATTCACTGGCCCGACGAAGTCGTCGTTGCCCTGTGTCAGCAGGGTTTCCGGGTGATCCGCTACGACAACCGCGATGTCGGCCTCTCCACCTGGCGCCAGGCGCCGGCGAACGCCAACCTGACCTTTGAAGTGCTGCGCTACAAGCTCGGCCTGCCGGTATCGGCGCCGTACACGCTGACGGATATGGCCGATGACGCCCTGGGCCTGATGGACGCCTTGCAGGTCCAGCAATTCCATGTACTGGGCGCAAGCATGGGCGGCATGATCGCCCAGCACCTGGCGGCGATGGCGCCCCAGCGCGTGGAAAGCCTGACCCTGGTCATGACCAGCTCCGGCGCCGAAGGCTTGCCGGCCCCGAATGCGGCGCTGGTGCAATTATTGTCGCGACGCAGTGCGCCGAATCGTGAAGTGGCGCTGGAGCAGCAGGCCGATTTGCTCGCGGCGCTGGGCAGCCCGACTGTGAAGGACGATCGCCAGGTGCTGCTGCACCAGGCGGCGCTGTCCTATGACCGCGCCTTCAACCCGGACGGCGTGAAGCGCCAGATCATGGCGATCCTCGCCGAACCCAGCCGTGTGCCGCTGCTCAACCGGCTGCGCGTGCCGACACTGGTGGTCCACGGCACCGCCGACCCGTTGCTGCCGGTGATGCACGGCGTGCACCTGGCGGCGCATATCCAGGGCAGCCAGTTGAAGTTGATTCCCGGCATGGCCCATCGTTTCCAGGAAGCGTTCAAGGCGCCGCTGCTGACGGCGGTGTTGCCGTACCTGCAGGCTCATCGTGAAGATGCCGCACATTGGGCGCAGATTGACCCGGTCGCGCCTTCGAAGCTGCTGTGACATTGGTGTATCGTGCACCCTTTACGGCGTATTGAAGCCTGCGAGGTTGCCTGTCATGAGTACTCCCCTGAAAATCGATTTCGTCAGCGACGTGTCCTGCCCCTGGTGCATCATCGGCCTGCGCGGCCTGACCGAAGCCCTCGACCAGCTTGGCACCGAGGTGCAGGCCGAGATCCATTTCCAGCCGTTCGAACTGAACCCGAACATGCCCGCCGAAGGGCAAAATATCGTCGAACACATCACCGAGAAATACGGCTCCAGCGCCGAAGAGTCCCAGGCCAACCGTGCGCGTATCCGCGACATGGGCGCCGAGCTGGGCTTTGCCTTCCGCACCGACGGCCAGAGCCGTATCTACAACACCTTCGACGCACACCGCCTGCTGCATTGGGCCGGGCTCGAGGGCTTGCAGTACAACCTCAAGGAGGCGTTGTTCAAGGCCTACTTCAGCGATGGCCAGGACCCTTCCGATCACGCCACCCTGGCGATCATCGCCGAAAGCGTCGGCCTGGATATCCAGCGCGCCGCCGAGATTCTCGCCAGCGATGAATACGCCGCCGAAGTCCGCGAGCAAGAGCAATTGTGGACCTCCCGTGGGGTGACGTCAGTGCCGACCATCGTGTTCAACGACCAGTACGCCGTCAGCGGTGGCCAGCCGGCGGAAGCCTTTGTGGGCGCGATTCGCCAGATCATCAACGAAGCTAAAAACTAAAATCGAACACTGATCCAGATGTGGGAGGGGGCTTGCCCCCTCCCACATTTGTTTCTCACTGTCCTTGAGGTAAGCGCTGGCCCGCCCCTTGCATCGACCCCCTAAAGCCATAGGGGAAACATGACCTTGAACATTCTCGACCTCGACCACAGCCTCACCGGTCAGGCACCGATTGCCCGGCGTCTGGCCAGTGGCCGTGCCACGCGTATCGACCTGCTGGACCTGGGCCCGAAGCTGCGCCTGTGGTCCACCGAAAAAACCTGGAAGCGCTTCGCCGAACGCCTGGCCCGGCGGCCCCGGCCCACGGATGCGCGTCCGGAAATCCTGTTCGTCGGTTCCGGCGATTATCACCACCTGACGCCGGCGTTTCTGGCCGACCTGAAAGAACCCATCAGCCTGATCCACTTCGACAACCACCCCGACTGGGTGCGCTTTGCGCCCAGGCGCCACTGTGGCTCGTGGGTCAACCGCGCATTGAACATGCCGGCGATCAAACGCATCGTCACCCTCGGCCCCTGCAGCGATGACCTGCATAACCCGCAACTGCGTGGCGGCAACCTCGGTGCCCTCAAGCGCGGGCGCCTGCAACTGTTCCCCTGGCAGCACCCGCCGTCGAAAGTCTGGGGCCGGGTCGGCGATGGCGCCGGCCACCAGCAGCAGGAAAACCACCTGCACTGGCGCAACCTGGCGGAGCTGGACTGGCCGGCGTTTCTCGAGCAGATGATCGGCAGCCTGCCCACCGAAGCGATCTGGATCACCATCGACAAAGACGTGCTCGCCAGTGAAGACGCCGCCACCAACTGGGACCAGGGCGGCATGCGCCTGACCCACCTGCTGCAAGCCCTGCGGGCGCTGGCGGCGCGCAAGCGCATCATCGGTATCGATGTGTGCGGCGAGTTCGCCACGCCGGCGTTCAGCAACGCGTTCAAGCGTTGGGAAGCCAAGTCCGACCAGCCGCCCGCGGAGCGCTGGAGCCCGGAGGATCTGCAGCGCAACGCCGCCACCAATGAAGCCCTGATCGACCTGTTTGAGGAGCTGTTCCCGTGAGCCTGACCGTGGTGTTACTCGTGGCGTTTTCCATCGTGCTCGATGTGATCGGCCAACTGTGTTTCAAGCTCGGCCTGGACCGCTTGCCGGAGCTGGAGGGCGGCTTTCGCCTGAATGCGTTCTGGGGCCAGGTGTTCAATGCGCCGTTGCTGTGGGCGGGGATCGGTGCCTATGTAATCGAGTTTTTCGTGTGGCTCGAAGCGCTGTCTCGTGCGCCGTTGAGCTTGTTATTCCCGGCGGCGGCCCTGGCTTATTGCGGGGTGGTGCTGGCGGGCAAGGTGGTACTGGGCGAAACCGTCAGCCGACGTCGTTGGCTGGGCACGCTGGTGATTACCTTGGGTGTGATGCTGGTAGCGATTGCTGGGAGTCAGGCATGAGTACGCAAACGATGCATACCGGTTGGTTGCATGGGCGCCTGGGCACGGTGGTGCTGTGGGCCTTGCTGATCTGCACCGAGAGTGCCGGGCAGCTGTTTACCAAAGTTGCAGGGGACCAACTGGGGCAGATGGATTTCAACTGGCAGTGGTTGTCCGAGGTGGCGCGTAACCCGGGGATCCTGGCGGCGATCGCCAGTTACATCGGCGCGTTTTTCGTGTGGATGCTGATCCTGCGGCGCAGCAGCCTGTCCCTGGCGTTTCCGCTCAGTTCGCTGGTGTTTGTGGTGGTGTTGCTGGGTTCGTGGCTGGGGCTGGGGGAACATATCAGCCCGCTGCACTGGGTAGGCGTGGCGGTGATCATCGGCGGTATAGCGCTGCTGGCCGAAGGCGAAGAAAACTGAAACACGAATTCATGGGGAGTGGGCTTGCCCCTCCCATATTTTGTTCGAAGTGATCAATCGAACTTGTAGCTGATCGCCGTTTGTACCTGGCCCTGGTTCACGTCGCCGGTCTCCTTGACGATGCTGCTGTTGGCCGCCGAACCCACCAGGTGCACCCAGCTGGCGCTGGTCAGCAGTGACCAATTGGAGGCCAGGGGGAATTCGAAACTCTGGGTCAACGTGAGGTTCTGGAAGCCGCCGTTGGCGTTATACGGACGAATACCAGAGGCCGCGGATTCATTGGCGTCTACCCCGAAATAGGTTTGAGTCTGGCGCGCATCGGCGAAATTCGCCGCCAGGCCGCTGCTGCCGATCACCCCGCCACCCAGGGGGTAGCCCAGCTCGCCGCCGACCTTGCCCAGCGCGCCGCTCTGCGAGTGCCCGCCGCCCATGGCCTGGCCCATCCGGGCGTACACGCGCCAGAAGTCGGCCGGCGCGTATTGGATGAAGCCGCCCACTTCCGCCATGTCCGACACATTGCGCAGGCCTTGCAGCTCACCGTTGGAGGTACGCCCCTGCAGGTAGTTGATATAGGGGCCGGCGGTAAAACCGTTGGTGTTCAGGGCGCTCCAGGTCAGGCCGTCATCGGTGCTCAGGCTGACGTTGCCCCAGTCCAGGTCCAGGTAGGGCACGGGGCGGGTTTCGTAGCGGCTGCCGGTGGGGTCGTGGGGTTGATAACTGAGGCCCGCGCCGGCTTCACCGGTGACCGGGGCTGCCAGGGCGGTGTCGGCAATGCCCCACAGCCCCAGTAAACCGGCGAATACAGCGCAAGTGAGTTTGAGCATGGAGCAGGTTCCTTATCTGGACATGCGCGCATGAACGCGCGAAGGGCATCCCTTGCGCAAGCACTCATCTTGTTTGTAGCGAGCTACAAAAATTGTAGCTTGCACGACACATATCGCCACCGCTAACGCCAGAATCCCCAGCCCGGCTGGGCTTCAGCCAGTTGGCACACTCCCTGCTCTACCCCTTGGGCAAGCGCACACAGCGCGCTCCTCAAGGTAAACGCAGATGATCCACTGGCATATCGTGTGTGACTTCGACGGGACCATTACCCCCACCGATGTCATCGACAACGTCCTCCAACGCTTCGCCGGCCCCGAGTGGGAAACCATCGAACAGGAATGGCTGGATGGGCATATCGGTTCCCGCGAATGCCTGAGCCGTCAACTGGCGCTGATCAAGGCCACCCCAAGTGAACTGCTGGCGTATTTCGACAGTGTCGAGATCGACCCGGATTTCCCCGACTTCGTCGATCACGTGCTCGGCCTGGGCGCTTCTCTCGAAGTGGTCAGCGACGGTATCGAACAGGGGATTGCGCGGATCCTGTCGCGCAACTACGTGACCTTGCTGCCGATCCTCGCCAACCGCCTGCGCCAGATCGACCAGAACAGCTGGCGCATCGATTTCCCGTATGCCAGCGATGCCTGCCGCGCCGCGTCCGGCAACTGCAAGTGCAAATCCACCCCGCGCAACAAGCGCGTGCTGGTGATCGGCGACGGCAAGTCGGACATGTGCGTGGCCTCCACCGCCGACTTCGTATTTGCCAAAGGCAGCCTCGCCCAGTACTGCGCAGCCAACAACATCCCTCACGCGCGCTTCGACACCTTCGCCGAAGTGCCTGCGCTGCTGGCCCGCCTGCCTCAGGGCATCGCCGCCAACGCCACCACCTTCAACACCTCTTCTGACAATCAGGAACTCTTCCATCATGTCTGATATCCGCATCGCTACCGCCGAAGACCAGATCCTTCTGGATAAAGAAGCCAAGTATTGCTCCTACGGCGACACCGTTCACTACATCGAGCCACCGCGTATTTTCAGCCGTTGCGAAGGCTCCTACGTGTGGGACACCGAAGACCAGGCCTACCTCGACCTGCAAATGTGGTACTCGGCCGTCAACTTCGGCTACGCCAACCCGCGCCTGAACAATGCGTTGAAACAGCAGATCGACACCCTGCCGCAAATCGCCAGCCAGTACCTGCACAAAGGCAAGATCGAGCTGTCGGAAATGATCGCGGTGGACGCCAAGAAGAAATTCGGCCTCGACGGTCGCGTACACTTCAACGTCGGCGGTTCGCAGTCGATCGAAGACTCCCTGAAGGTGGTGCGTAACGCCACCAACGGCAAAAGCCTGATGTTCGCCTTCGAAGGCGGCTATCACGGCCGGACCCTCGGCGCCTCGTCGATCACTTCCAGCTACCGCTACCGTCGCCGCTACGGCCACTTCGGCGAGCGTGCGCAGTTCATCCCGTTCCCGTACCACTTCCGTGGCCCCAAGGGCATGACCAAGGAAGAGTACGGCAGCCATTGCGTGCAGCAATTCGCGCGCCTGTTCGAGACCGAATACAACGGTGTGTGGGACCCGAAAGTCGGCCAGAGCGAATACGCCGCGTTCTATGTCGAGCCGATCCAGGGCACCGGCGGCTACGTGATCCCGCCGATGAACTTCTATCGCGAACTCAAGCATGTGTTGGATCAGCACGGCATCCTGATGGTGTCCGACGAAATCCAGATGGGCTTCTACCGCACCGGCAAACTCTGGTCCATCGAGCACTTTGACGTACAACCGGACGTGATCGTGTTCGGCAAGGCGCTGACCAACGGCCTCAACCCACTGGGCGGCATCTGGGCCCGTGAAGAGTTGATCAACCCGAAGATCTTCCCGCCAGGTTCGACCCACTCCACTTTCGCCTCCAACCCATTGGGCACGGCGGTGGGCCTGGAAATGTTCAAGATGACCAACGAAGTCGACTACGGCGCGATGGTCATGGCCAAGGGCAAATTCTTCCTCGAAGGCCTGCAGGACCTGCAGAAACGGTTCCCGATCATCGGCGACGTCGACGGCCTGGGCCTGGCCCTGCGCTGCGAAATCTGCGGCCCGGACGGCTTCACGCCGGACAAGGCGACCCTGGACTACATGGTCGAAGAAGGCATGAAAGGCGACATGGTCGTCGATGGCCGCAAACTCGGCCTGATCCTCGACGTGGGCGGCTACTACAAAAACGTGATCACCCTGGCACCGTCCCTGGAAATCAGCTACCCGGAAATCGAACTGGGCCTGAAGCTGCTCGAGCAACTGCTGGTACGGGCGACCCAACGGTGAGCGCCGCCGGGATCGACCTCGGTGAAGGCAGTGCCGGTTTCGTTCTCGGTGAAGGTCCGGTCGGGATCCTGTTGATCCACGGCCTGACCGGCACCCCGACGGAGTTGCGCCAGGTCGCCAAGGGCCTGGTCAAGGCGGGTAACTGCACGGTGTACGTGCCCACCCTGGCCGGGCACTGCGGTGACAACAGCGACCTGCAGGCCACCGGCTGGCTGGACTGGTACGAGGGCGTGCGCAAGACCTTCGTGCAGGTCAGGCAACGCCACGAGCAGGTGTTTGTCGGTGGCTTGTCGATGGGTGCGGTGATGTCGATGTACGTGGCTGCCGAGCACCCTGGGCAAGTTGCCGGGCTGTTGATGTATTCCACCACCCTCAAGTACGACGGCTGGAGCATCAACAAGCTGGCGTTCCTCACTCCGTTGCTGATGAAGATTCCGTTCGGCGTGCACATCTGCCGCTTCGAAGAGAAGCCGCCCTACGGCATCAAGAACGAACGCCTGCGGGCAATCGTCGAGCGGCAGATGAAGGAAGGGCAGAGCAGCGAAGCCGGTTTGCTGACCATGGAAGGCATCACGGTGCGCGAGTTGCACCGCATGAATGCCGTGGTCAGGAAATGCATGCCCAAGGTCAAGGTGCCGGCCCTGGTGCTGCACTCCCTCGAAGACGACATCACCAGCCGCTGGAACGCCGATTACGTGGAGCGTCACCTGGGCGGCCCGGTGACCAAGATCCTGCTGGACAACTGCTACCACATGATCACCGTCGACCTGCAATACCGCCGGGTGATCGAGTTGAGTGCCGACTTTGTCGAGCGGCACACCGCGTTTGTGGACGCCGGCTTACTTTGTGGTGAGCGGGCTTGCTGTTGTGGTGAGCGGGCTTGCCCCGCGCCGGGTGGCGAAGCCGCCCCAAACCCAGGCACCTCAGTTCTAACTGGACGCATGCAGTGTCAGTGATGGGGCGGCTTCGCCACCCGGCGCGGGGCAAGCCCGCTCACCACAACAGCAAGCGCGCTCACAACAGCAAGCCCGCTCACCACAAGATGTCGCTTGTCAGCCATAACAAGGGAAACGATGTGATCACCACCCAAGCCTTCCCGACCATCCGGGCCCTCCAGCGTAGCGCCTGGAACGACTGTTTTCCCGGTGCCCTGGAAGACTGGGACTATTACGTCGCCGTGGAAAACGCCGCCATCGATGACTTCCAATGGCGCTACCTGGCGGTTTACGACAATGGAACGCTGGTGGCCGTGGCCGCCGCCTTCATCACCCATTATCGCCTCGACACCACGGTGTCGGGCGCCGGCAAGCGTTTGGCCGAACGTGTGGAGCGGCTGTGGCCGGGTGTTTTGCAATTGGGCCTGTATGCCATTGGCTCCCCGGTGGCCGAGCGTTGCGACGCCGGGGTTGCCAGTGGCGTGCCCGAGTCGCGTCGCCCGTTGTTGCTCAAACACTTGCTGGAAGCCGCGCGCCAGGATGCCGATGACTTCGGTATCGGCCTGGTGGCGGTCAAGGATGCACCCAGCCAGGACCCGTATTGGCTCGACAGTTGCCGGGCCGTGGGTTTTCAAAGCATGCCGAGCTTGCCCACCGGCGTGTTGCCGCTGCCGTACGGCTCGGTGGACGCCTACCTCGGCTCGCTGGGCAAATCCACCCGCAAGGACTTGCGCCGCAAGCTGCGTGCACCGGGACCACGGGTGGAATGGCGCGGCAATATCGACGACGTGCTGCCCGAGGTCATGGGCCTGTACGAAGCCACGCTGAAGCGGGCCGAGTTGCAGTTCGAACACCTGCCTGCCGGCTATTTCACCGGCGTGCTGGAACGCCTTGGCGATCGCGCCGTCTGTGTTCTTTACTGGGTCGACGAGCAGTTGGTGGCGTTCAACCTGCTGCTGCTGGACGAGCACCGGTTGGTGGACAAGTTTTTCGCCCATGACGTTGCGTTCAGCCGTGACTACAACCTGTACTTCCGCAGCTGGCTGACCAACGTCGACTACTGTATTCAACACAATATTGCGGTGTATGAGTGCGGCCAGGCCGGGTATGCCAGTAAGCTGCGCCTGGGCTGCGAGTTCCAGGGCAACAGTGTGTTTTTCCGCCACCGCAACCGGCTGGTCAACGGCCTGCTCACGCTTGTAAAACTGTTTATTCGACCGGATCGTTCCGACCCTGCCATGGCTGCTGCGATAAGCGAAACCTGATGATCACCAAGACCCGCCAGAAAGCCCGCCCCTTTGCCATTTCGCGCTGGAGCGTCCAGCGCAAGCTGGTGCTGGCGTTCTGGCTGGTCAGCGTGATTCCCACCATGATCGCGGCGGAGCTGGCGGCGACCACGCTGTCGCAGATTTTCGACAGCAACGTGCGTATCTGGCTGCAGGAATCGACCAAGATCGTCAAGGACGAGATCGGCGACATCCTTCACGACAACGCGCGCATGGCCAAGCTGTTCCTGCGCTACACCAGCCCGCCCTCGAGCCGGCAGGCGGCCAAGCATGACCGGCTGACCGCGGACATCGCCGATGCCACCGACATCGACGTGGTGGCGCTGATCCGCACCAGCGATCAAAAGGTGGTGTTCAGCACCGCCTCCGATGACATCGTCAAACAGATCAGCCTGACCAGCAACGCGGTGCTGCAGACCGTGCAAGTGGCGGGGGTGAGTACCGGGATTGTGGTCTCGACCTTCGAAACCAGCCAGGACGGCGTCGACTACCGCCTGTTGGTGGCGACCTACCTGGACAGCAGCTTTCTCACCAGCGTGGCCGATGTGCATTCCCTCGACCTGCGCCTGTACCTGGCCAACCCCGAGGGGTTCTCGGAGATATTTTCGACCCAGCGCTTCGTGGATCACCCGGCGCGTATCCCGAAAAGTGTCGAGACCGCGATGCGCAGTACCAAGCAGCCCAGCGAGCAGTTCACCAACAGCTACAGCGGGTTGTACTGGCCGATTTTCAACGACGCCGGTGACCTCCAAGGCGTGATTTTCAGCGGACTGTTGCGCCATACCAGCCTGGTGGGGCTGGTGAACCAGAGCAACCTGTTCGTGCTGATTTTCCTGCTCAGTTCGGCATTGTCCCTGGCGGCCGGTGTGCTGGTGTCGCGGCGCCTGACCAAGCCGTTGCGGGACTTGTCCGAAGGCGTGGGTGCGGTGATCTCAGGTAACTACGCGCACCGCGTGCTGGTCAGTGGTGGCGACGAACTGGCGCAATTGAGCAGCACCTTCAACCATATGACCGAGCGCCTGGGCGAGTTGCACCACCTCGAAGCCCAACTGCGCCGGCGCGATCGCCTGCATGCCCTGGGCGAAGTCGCCATGGGCCTGGCCCACGAGATCCGTAACCCGTTGGGCATCATCAAGACGGCGACCCAGTTGTTGCACCGCCGCGTTGATCTGCCGGACGCCGACAAGCGCCACCTGGAATATGTGATCAGCGAAGTCAGCCGCATCAACGACTTGATCACCGAGTTCCTCGATTTTGCCAAACCCAACCCACCGTTGCGCGTGCTGCAGCCGGCCCGTCCATTGGTGGAGGAGATCCTGGGCTTCTGTGCGCCGGAACTGGCCAGCCATAACATCGACGCGCAGATCGACGACCAGGCGCCGGGGGCGACGATCTACGCCGACGCCAAGCAACTCAAGCAGGCCTGCCTCAACCTGATTCTCAACGCCATCGATGCCATGCCTGAAGGCGGGCGCCTGACCCTGGGGATTCGCAGCGAGGGCGACAACACCGTCATCACCATCGCCGACACCGGCCAGGGCATCGCGCCGGAGATGATCGAGCGCATCTTTACGCCATTCGTCACCACCAAGGCCTCGGGCACGGGCCTGGGCCTGGCCAAAGTCTATTCGATCATGGAAAGTCACGACGGCAGCATCGAATGCGCCAGCGAAAACGATGCCGGCGCCACCTTCAGCCTGTACATTCCAGCGACAGGCGAAGACGACGAGGACAGTCATGACGCATAACATTCTGGTAGTCGACGACGAACCCAAGCTCTGCGACCTGCTGGCGTCGGCCCTGGGCCAGAACAGCGTGCAGGTGTTCATTGCGGGCAACGGTCTGCATGCGCTCAAGGTGCTGGAACAGGAAGACATCGACCTGGTGATCAGTGACTGGCGCATGCCGGGCATGGACGGGCCGGCCTTGTTGGCCGAGATCAAGGTGCGTTATCCCCACGTGCCGGTGATCGTGATGACCGCCTACAGCACGGTGAAAAACGCCGTGCAGTCGATGCGCAACGGTGCCTACGACTACATTGCCAAACCGTTCGATATCGACGAGCTGGACATCACCGTGGCCAAGGCCCTGCAGTTTCGCGACATCATGCGCGACAACGCGCGCCTGCGCGCCGAGCTGGATGAGCAGGCGCAGTTCGACAGCCTGGTGGGCGACAGCCCGGCGTTTCGCAAAGTGTTGCAGGCGGTGGATTCGGTGCGCGACAGCAGCACCACCATCCTGCTGACCGGCGAAAGCGGCACCGGCAAGGAAATGGTCGCCCGCGCCATCCACAAGCACGGCAGCCGTGCCGACAAGCCGTTTGTGGCGGTCAACTGCGCGGCGATCCCCGAAGGGCTGCTGGAAAGCGAAATGTTCGGCCATCGCAAGGGCGCGTTTACTGGCGCCGTGTCTGACCGGGTCGGGCGCTTCCAGCAGGCCGACAAGGGCACGCTGTTTCTCGATGAAGTGGGCGATATGCCCCTGGCATTGCAGGCCAAGATCCTGCGCGCCTTGCAGGAGCGGGTGATCGAGCCTGTGGGCGACCCCCGCGAGCGCAAGGTGGATGTGCGGGTGATCGCCGCCACCAACAAGAACCTGCTGGAGGCGGTGGCCAACAAGGAGTTTCGCGAAGACTTGTATTACCGCCTCAATGTGTTCCCGATCCCGCTGCCGGCCCTGCGTGAACGCGTGGAAGACATCGCGCCCCTGGCCCGTCACTTTGCCCGGACCCTCAGCGCCACTGCCGGCAAGCGTATTACCGGCTTCAGCCCTGAAGCGTTGCAGGCCATGGCCGCGTATCACTGGCCGGGCAATATCCGTGAGCTGCAAAACTGTGTGGAGCGCGCGACCATCGTGGCCGCCACGCCTGTGATCGAAGACATTGATTTGCCGGGCTATCTGTTTGCTTCCAAACCCAGCGAAGGCGGCGTGACCGCGATCCTCAGCGACGGGCCGGGGATTCCCCAGGACCTGGACGCGGCGCTGGCGGAGGTGGAGAAGGCCTATATCCTCGCGGCGTTGCAGGAGAGCAATGGCGTGCAGGCTGCGGCGGCGGCGAAGATCGGGATTTCCGAAAGGAGCTTTTGGTATCGCCTGAAGAAACTGGGCATCCAGGTCGACAAAATAGTCCGCTGATTAAAATGTGGGAGGGGGCTTGCCCTAATGTCAGTCAGTTAAGCGTACATCGCCTCCTGTAGGAGCGAGCTTGCTCGCGAAAAACGTCAACGATAACGCGTGCTTCCTGAATGAACGCGGCGCCTGTGAGTTTTTCGCGAGCAAGCTCGCTCCTACAAAAAGCCTTAAATGACTGGCATTAGGGCAAGCCCCCTCCCACATTTTTTGACCGAGTCGGGTCAGGTATGGAAGCGTACCCAGATACTCACCAGGATCGTCGCTGCCATCAGCCACGCTACCGCTGCGACGGTTAAAGAGGCCTCCAGCCGCATGCGGTCCACCATCACATACAACGTCGCCAAATACACAAAGTAGGGAATGATCGACCACATCCCGAACAGGATGGTGGTCTTCAAATCGTCCAGCGAACGGCCCTTGCCGACGATGTAATGGGCGATCAACGCAAAGGTCGGAAACAGCGGCACCAGCCCGGCGATGTAGTAGTTCCTGGTCTTGGCCAGCGCCGCCAGGATCAGCACCACCGCCGCGCCCAGGGCGGCTTTCAAAAAAAGATCCATCAGTGGCTCAACCCGTATTTCTTGACCTTGTCGAACAAGGTGGTCTTGGCCATGCCCAGTTCCTGGCTGGCCTGGGTCAGGTTGCCGCCGCTGCGTTGCAGGGCATCGCTGAGCAGGTTGCGTTCAAAGGCTTCCACCGCTTCGGTGAACGCCAGGCCTTGGCTGCCGCTGCTGGCCCCGCTTTTCTTGAAGGCGGGCAGGCCGAGGGCGAAGCGTTCGGCGACGTTGCGCAGTTCGCGTACGTTACCGGGCCAGTCGTGGCTCATCAGGCTGGAGAGGGTCTGGTTGTCCAGTTCCGGCGCGGTGCGGTCAAAACGCAGCGACGACTGCTGCAGGAAGTGTTCGAACAGCTGCAGGATGTCTTCGCGGCGTTCGCGCAGGGGCGGCAGTTCCAGGGTCACCACGTTGAGGCGGTAGTACAGGTCGCTGCGGAACTGGCTGGCGCGGCTCAGTTCGTCGAGGTCGGACTTGGTGGCGGCGATCACCCGGCAATCCACGGCCACGCTCTGGTTCGAGCCCAGGCGTTCCAGGGTGCGCTCCTGCAGCACTCGCAGCAATTTGATCTGCAGGTTGATCGGCATGCTTTCCACTTCATCGAGGAACAGCGTGCCTTCATGGGCGTGTTCGATCTTGCCGATACGGCGCTTGCCGGCGCCGGTAAAGGCGTTGGCTTCGTGGCCGAAAATCTCGCTTTCGAACAGGTTCTCCGGCAGGCCGCCGCAGTTGAGGGCGACGAACTGGTGGGCATGCCGGCGGCTGAAATCATGCAGGCAACGCGCGACCAGCTCCTTGCCGGTACCGGTCTCGCCTTCGATCAGCACGTTGGCCGAGGTGTCGGCAACGTTGGCGATCAGCTCGCGCAGGTTCTGCATGGCCGGCGAGCGACCGATGATGCGGCCTTCCAGCGAATCCCGCTCAGCCAACTGACGGCGCAGCGACCAGACTTCCCGCGCCAGCCCGCGTTGTTCCAGGGCGCGGCGGGCGACGTCGACCAGGCGCTCGGGGGAGAAGGGTTTCTCCATGAAGTCGTAGGCGCCATTGCGCATGGCGCCGACCGCCATGGAGATGTCGCCATGCCCGGTGATCAGCACCACCGGCAGGCTTTTATCCAGGGCCTTGAGACGGGTGAGCAGTTCCAGGCCGTCAATGCCCGGCAGGCGAATGTCGCTGATCACAATGCCGGCGAAGTTCTCGCCGATACGTTTCAATGCCTCCTCGGCACTGCCCACGCCCACGCTTGGGATATCTTCCAGCGCCAGCGCCTGTTGGCAGCCGAGCAGCACATGGGGGTCGTCTTCGACGATCAGCACGGTGAGGTCTTGAGGATCAATATTCATGTCGACTCAGCTTGTTGAGCGCCCACCAGCGGCAGGCTCAGGACAAAGGCAGTGCCACCGCCGGCCGGGTGCTCCACGGCGAGGGTGCCGCCGGTGGCTGCCGCGAGGCTGGCGGAGAGGGTCAGGCCCAGGCCCAGGCCTTGCTCGCCGGGTTTGGTGGTGAAGAAGGGTTCGAACAGATGCTTGCGCGCCTCGGCGTCGATGCCGTGGCCGTTGTCGCGCACCAGCAGGCGGTATTTGCCCTCGGCGGCGCTGCCTTCCAGCCACAACTCGGGAGCCGGTTGTGCCTGCATGGCGTCGAGGGCGTTGCCGATCAGGTTGACCAGGATCTGTTCCAGGCGGGTCTGGTCGATCTGCAATTGGGCCGGGGCAAAGTCGCGGTGCAGGCTCAGCGGCAGGCTGTCCAGGCGTGGGCCCAGGACCTGGAACGCGGCGTCCACCGCCTTGGCCAGGCTGGCTTCGCCCTGGTCATCGCCGCGTCGGGCAAAGGAGCGCAGGCTGGCGGTGATACGGCCCATGCGGTCGATCAGTTCGTTGATGGTCTTGAGGTTGGCGCTGGCGGTGTCCAGCGCGCCGCGTTCGAGGAAGCGCACGGTGTTGCCGGACAAGGTGCGCAGCGCGGCCAACGGCTGGTTCAGTTCATGGGCGATGCTGGTGGACATCTGGCCGATGGCCGCCAGCTTGCCGGCCTGTACCAGTTCATCCTGGGCGCGGCGCAGGGTTTCTTCGGCCTGGCGCCGTTCGCGGATCTGGCCCTTGAGCCGCTCGTTGCTGGCGCGCAGGTCGGCGGTGCGTTCGGCGATCCGCCGTTCCAGCTGGCTGTTGGCTTCCTGCAAGGCTTCCCGCGCCGCGAGGCGGGTGGCGATGACTT
The DNA here is from genome assembly GCF_005233485.1 of Pseudomonas sp. CFBP13509. Classification (NCBI taxonomy): domain Bacteria; kingdom Pseudomonadati; phylum Pseudomonadota; class Gammaproteobacteria; order Pseudomonadales; family Pseudomonadaceae; genus Pseudomonas; species Pseudomonas sp. CFBP13509. The sequence goes on along the minus strand of NZ_QGAA01000001.1, from coordinate 452,114 downwards.
TGCGCCGCTCGTTCCAGGCAATCAGCAAAAACGCGACGAGGCCAAACGCGACAGCCACCAGGATGCCCTGGTTGATCGCCGCGCGACGCAGGTCGTTGAGCGGGGTGAGCAGGGTGAAATTCCACGGTGTGTCATTGAGTGGGCGGGTTTGCGCCAGGTAGCTGACTTCGTGCTCGTCGTTGACCACTTCAGTGTTGGCCGGGAAAGTCAGCTTCTCGCTGCGTTCATTCAAGCGCTCACGGGCCAGGGGTTCCAGTTCGTTGAGCGTGGCCCAGTAATATTGCAGGCTGTGGGCCAGGCGATCCTTGGTCTCGTCGCTCAGCGGTCGCACCGCCTTGAGGCGTCGAGCCGGGTCGCTGGAGAGAATGATGATGCCGTTCTCGTCGCTCACAAAGGCTTCGAGGCGCGCGCGTTGCCAGCGCTCTTCCAGGGCTTCGAGGCGCACTTTGACCACCGCCACGCCGATGATCTTGCCGTGTTCCTCCAGGCCATGGGCCAGGTAGTAGCCGGGTTCGCCGTTGGTGCTGCCGATGCCGTAGAAACGCCCGGGCTGGCCGCGCACGGCATTCTGGAAATAGGCGCGAAAGGACAGGTCTTCACCCTGGTAACTGTCGGCATCGCGCCAGTTACTGGTGGCCAGCACACGGCCGGTGGTGTCCATAACGTAGATGGCCCGACTGCGACTGCGTCGGTTCAGGCCTTCGAGGTAGTCGTTGACCGTTTTGCGGGTTTCCTGGTTCGGCTCGGCCAGCAGCTTGGAGACGCTCGACTCCAGCTCCAGCAGGCTGGGCAGGTAGGTGTATTTGCTGATTTCACTTTCGACGGTGCGGGCATGCAGCTCCAGCTGGCGTTCGCCGTTGTCGCTGAGGGTGCGGATGCCGTAGTACTCACTGATCCAGAAGCCGATATAACCCAGGCCGATCATCAGGGCGATGATCAACGGCGGCAGGAACAGTTGGCGAATCAGACGAGGTTTCACGGCAAGTGATGGCGGTGCGGCGCGATAGAGGTTGGGGTCGCATTTCATCACAGATGCCTTGGGTCAGCTACCGCCCTCCGGCCAACTGTAGGAGCGAGCTTGCTCGCGAAAAACGTCAACGATGACGCGTGCATCCTGGATGTCCGCGGTGCTCTTGGGTTCTTCGCGAGCAAGCTCGCTCCTACAGGGTGGGAGTGAGGCTGTTTTTAGTGCTGCAGGATTTTCTCAAGGAAGTGCTGCGCGCGCTCGGAGCGGGCGCTGATGTCGCCGAAGAACTCTTCCTTCGGGCAGTCTTCGATGATCTTGCCGGCGTCCATGAAGATCACGCGGTCGGCCACTTTGCGGGCAAAGCCCATTTCGTGGGTGACGCACATCATGGTCATGCCTTCCTGGGCCAGTTGCACCATCACGTCCAGTACTTCGTTGACCATTTCCGGGTCGAGGGCCGAGGTCGGTTCGTCGAACAGCATGACGATCGGGTCCATGGCCAGGGCGCGGGCAATCGCCACACGTTGCTGCTGGCCACCGGAAAGCTGGCCCGGGTGCTTGTGGGCGTGCGCCGACAGGCCGACGCGCTCAAGCAGTTGCAGGCCTTTCTTGGTGGCTTCTTCCTTGCTGCGGCCGAGCACCTTGATCTGTGCGATTGTCAGGTTTTCGGTGATGGTCAGGTGCGGGAACAGCTCGAAGTGCTGGAACACCATGCCCACGCGCGAACGCAGTTTCGGCAGGTTGGTCTTCGGGTCGGCGATGGAGGTGCCGTCGACGATCACGTCACCTTTCTGGAACGGTTCCAGCGCGTTGACGCACTTGATCAGGGTGGACTTGCCCGAGCCCGATGGCCCGCACACCACGATCACTTCGCCTTTTTTAACCTCGGTGCTGCAATCGGTCAGCACCTGGAAGTCGCCATACCACTTGTTGATATTCTTGATAGAGATCATACGGCAAACCTTTTTTGCAGACGCTTGACCAGCAGCGAGGCGGAAAAGCTGATGATGAAGTAGACGACACCGGCGAAGATCAGGAACTCATTGGAGCGCCCGATGATGTCGCCGTTGGAGCGGGCGGAGTTGAGGAAGTCCACCAGGCCCACGGTGTAGACCAGCGAGGTGTCCTGGAACAGGATGATCGACTGTTGCAGCAGCAACGGGGTCATCTTGCGGAACGCCTGGGGCAGGATGATCAGGCGCATGGTCTGGCCATAGGTCATGCCCATCGCTTGTGCCGCCGCCATCTGGCCCTTGGGGATCGACTGCACGCCGGCCCGCACGATCTCACAGAAGTACGCCGCTTCGAACATCATGAACGCCACGACGCAGGAGGTGAACGCACCGATCGGCGTGTCTTCGCCGGTCATCCAGCGCAACACGAACGGCACCGCCAGGTAGAACCAGGTGATCACCAGCAGCAGCGGGATCGAGCGGAAGTAGTTCACATAGGCGCCGGCCACCCGGGACAGCAGTTTGCTGGACGACAGGCGCATCAGTGCCAGGATCGTACCCAGCGCGATACCGCCGATCACGCCCATGACCATCAGCTTCAAGGTCATGACCATGCCGTTCCACAGGCCCGGGATGGCGGGGATGATGCCGCTGAAATCGAGTTCCATTATTTACCCCCCACGGAGATCAGGCCGGGCACTGCGACTTTCTTCTCGACCACGCGCATCAGCAGCATCAGGCTCATGTTCAGGGTGAAGTAGATCAGCGTGGCCAGGGTGAAGGCTTCAAACAGGTTGGCCGAGAACTCGGCGGTCTGTTTGGTTTGCGCCAGCAGTTCCATCAGGCCGATCAAGGACGCCACGGAGGAGTTCTTGAAGACGTTGAGGAATTCCGAGGTAAGCGGCGGAATGATGATCCGGTAGGCCTGGGGCAGCAGCACGTTCCAGTAGATCTGCGGCAACTTGAAGCCCATGGCACGTGCAGCGGCCTCTTGGCCCCGTGGCAGCGCCTGGATACCGGTACGCACTTGCTCGCACACACGGGCAGCGGTGAACAGGCCCAGGCACACGACAACGCTCAGGTAGGCCGAGGTGGTCGGGTTGAGGTCCTGCTTGTACCAGTCCTGCAGGTTCTGCGGCAGCAGGTCGGGTATCAGGAAGTACCAGATGAACAGCTGCACCAGCAGCGGCACGTTACGAAACAGTTCCACGTAGCAGGTCGCGATGCCCGATACGAGGCGGTTTGGCACAGTGCGCATGACCCCCAGAATGGAGCCCAGCAGCAAGGCGATAATCCATGCCACGACAGCGATGGCGATGGTCCAGCCCAGGCCGGCGATGTACCAGTCGAGATAAGTCTCGCTGCCCACGCCGGTGGACTTGAAGAACACGCCCCAGTCCCAGTTGTAATTCATTAGGGTCTCCCCTCGAGATCGATCGATGTACAAGCACCCGCTTGGGGAAAGTCCATTCCCGCCTGGCGATGAACGCCAGGCACACGCGATCGGCTCGAAAACCGCCCGGTCGAGTGTTCCAAAGTATAGCCAGCAGGTAGTAACAGACGCCTGAGGGAGGGTTGGCTCCCTCAGGCGATAAGGTTAGTCAGGAATCAGATTTTTACTTCAGGCGCCGGCTTGTCGGTCGGGTTCTTGATCAGTTCCTTAACCTTGTCGCTCATTGGGAAGTTCAGGTTCAGGTTTTTTGGTGGGATCGGGCTTTCGAACCACTTGGCGTAGATCTTGTTGATTTCGCCGGACTTGTACAGGCCAACGATGGCGTCATCCACCGCTTTCTTGAAGGCAGGATCTTCTTTGCGAACCATGCACGCGTAGGCTTCGAAGGACTGTGGAGTACCGGTGATGACCCAGTCATCCGGCTTCTTGGCCTTGGCTTCTTCACCGGCCAGCAGGGCGTCGTCCATCATGAAGGCTACGGCACGGCCGCTTTCCAGCATCTGGAAGGACTCGCCATGGTCTTTGGCGGAGATGACGTTCATGCCCATCTGCTTGTCAGCGTTCATCGCCTTGATGATGCGCTCGGACGTGGTGCCGGCGGTGGTCACGACGTTCTTGCCTTTCAGGTCGGCGAAGTCGGCGTAGCTAGGCTTGCCTTCCTTGTCTTTCTTGACCAGCAGGCGAGTGCCGATTTCGAAGATGTTGGTGGTGAAGGCGACTTGCTGGGCGCGTTCGGCGTTGTTGGTGGTGGAACCGCACTCGATGTCGACGGTGCCGTTCTGAACCAGCGGAATACGGGTCTGCGAGGTGACCAGGTTGTACTTGGCCTGCAGATCGGGTTTGTTCAGGTCTTTTTTCAGGGCTTCGACGATGGCCAGCTGAATGTCGTGGGAGTAGCCCACAGGTTTGCCCGAACCATCCGCAATGTAGGAAAACGGAATGGAACTGTCGCGGTGCCCGAGGGTGATGGTGCCGGAGTCGTTGATTTTCTTCAGTGTGCCGGTGAGTTCGGCGGCAAAGACTGGAGTGCTGATCAGAGCAGCAGCGATAGCTGCGCCCAGGATATGGGGAACGATGCGCATCAATACTTCCTCGACATTTGTTTTTTTTATGAAGCCGGCTAGACGGCTCTCTTGTACAGCGAATGCCCGTGACGGCTCCTGAAGCGTCCCAGGCAATCGTCTGGGAGTGTAGAGCATGAGTCGTGCCAGACCGAAAATAAAAGCTTAACAAGTTGATTTATATGATGATTAATTTTGTATGACGACAAATATGTAACCGTTTGATCCGGTAAACCGAATAGGCTTGCCTGTGGCGTTCGGAAAACCGAATGCCAGGCGGTATAAAAAAGCCCCTGGGCCTTACGGCGCAGGGGCTTTTGTGCGATGGGCCTGTCAGGCCGCTTCGATCTTGCTGCGGGTCTGCTCAACCTTGGACAGGTAGCGTTGCACGTTATCCTGTTCCTGTGGGGTGGTGAACAGGCCGAGTTTGGTCCGGCGCCATAGCACGTCCTGGGGCTGGGTTACCCATTCCTCGGCACACAGGTAATCGACCTCGCGGGTGTAGAGGCCGCCGCCCAAATGTTCACCCAGGTCAGCCAGCGACTGCACGCCTTCGAGCAGGCGCCAGGTGCGGCTGCCATAGGTGGTGGACCAGCGGCGCGCGATCTCGCTCGGCAACCAGTCGAACTTGCTGCCAATGGCCTCGGCCAGGGCTTCTGGGGTGGTCATGTCCTCGCCGCCGGGCAGGCTGGCGGTGGCGGTCCAGCTGGGACGCATCTGCGTGAAGTACGGGGCCAGTTGCGCCATCGCCGATTCGGCGAGCTTGCGGTAGGTGGTCAGCTTGCCGCCGAACACCGACAGGATCGGCGCCTCGCCCGTACCACCGGACAGCGACAGGGTGTAGTCACGGGTGATGGCCGACGGGTTGTCCGACTCGTCGTTGCACAGTGGGCGCACACCCGAGTAGGTGTGGACGATGTCGTCGCGGCTCAGCTGTTTCTTGAAGTGCGCGTTGACCACCTTGAGCATGTAGTCGGTTTCACCTTCGGTGATCGCCACTTTCGCCGGGTCGCCGGTGTATTCGCGGTCGGTGGTGCCGATGATGGTCAGGTGGTTCAGGTACGGAATGGTGAAGACGATGCGCTGGTCTTCGTTCTGCAGGATGTGCGCGTGGGCGCCTTCATACAGCTTCGGCACGATCAGGTGGCTGCCCTGGATCAGGCGGATACCGTAGGGCGAGTCCAGCTTCAGGTCGTCCTTGATGAACTTGGCGACCCACGGGCCGGCGGCGTTCACCAGGGCGCGGGCACGGATCGAGAACAGGCTGCCATCGGCGCGTTCCATGTTCATGTCCCACATGCCATTGCTGCGATGGGCACTGATGCAGCGGGTCTGGGTATGGATGTGCGCACCCTTTTCACGGGCCGCCATGGCGTTGAGGACGACCAGGCGGGCGTCGTCGACCCAGCAGTCGGAGTATTCGAAGCCTTTGGTGATTTCGCTTTTCAGCGGGCTGTCAGGGCCGAACTTGAGGCTCTTGGAGCCGGCGAGTTTCTCGCGCTTGCCCAGGTGGTCATAGAGGAACAGGCCGGCACGGATCATCCACGCCGGGCGCAGGTGGGGGCGGTGTGGCAGGACGAAGCGCATCTGTTTGACGATGTGCGGGGCCTTGGCCAGCAGCACTTCACGTTCAGCCAGGGCTTCGCGTACCAGGCGGAATTCGTAATGTTCGAGGTAGCGCAGGCCGCCGTGGATCAGTTTGCTGCTGGCGGAGGAGGTGTGGCTGGCCAGGTCGTCCTTTTCGCAAAGGAATACCGACAAACCGCGACCGGCTGCGTCTGCTGCAATGCCGACGCCGTTGATCCCGCCACCGATTACGGCAACGTCATAGACTTCGGCAAGCGGTGGAGCAGGCAAGGTAGAAGGGTTCATCGACTGGCCTCGGGAGCTTTTTCGTATTTGAATTCGAACATTAATGTTCATTTGCGAAAATGGTAGCTGATAAACGTAGGCACAGCCAGCCGACTTCGATTGAAAAAACTCATCGAAGGGCGGGAAAAGGAAAATTTGTGAACATAAGCCTGGGCAAGGCTCGAGAAAAAGGCGCTGGATAAATCGCCATCGGGGGCTTGCCCCCGATGGCTTCAATGCAGACGCTATACGACTTCCAGGCGAACCTTGTGCTGGTTCAGCAACTGCACCAGCGCCGGCACCGGCTCCTGATCCGTCACCAGGCAGTCCACCAGGCTGATCGGCCCCAGTCGAATCATGGCATTGCGCCCGAATTTGCTCGAGTCCGCCGCCAGGATCACCTGGCGTGCATTGGCGATGATCGCCTGGGAAACCCGGACTTCCTGGTAGTCGAAGTCCAGCAGGCTGCCGTCCTCGTCGATGCCGCTGATACCCACCAGCGCGAAGTCGACCTTGAACTGGTTGATGAAATCGACACTGGCCTGACCCACCACACCGCCGTCACGGCGCACATTGCCGCCGGTCAGCAACACGTCGAAGTCGTCCTTGGCGCTGAGCATGGTGGCGACGTTGAGATTGTTGGTGATGATTTTCAGGTGGTTGTGGTTGAGCAGCGCACGGGCAATGGATTCCGTGGTGGTGCCGATATTGATGAACAACGAGGCGTGATCGGGGATTTGTGCCGCGATGGCTTCGCCGATGCGTTGTTTCTCATCGCGCATCTGGTCGGCCCGCATGGCGTACGCGGTGTTCTCGACACTGGAGTCATAGGCCGCGCCGCCGTGGTAGCGGCGCAGCAGATTGGCGTCCGCCAGTTGGTTGATATCGCGGCGGATGGTTTGCGGGGTGACAACGAATAGCTGCGCCATTTCCTCGATACTGACGTAGCCGCGTTCGCGGACCAGTTCGAGGATTTGCTGCTGGCGGGGAGGCAGATTCATGGGGCGTCCTTTGGGCTGCCATACAAAAGTGGCCCATGATGACGCAGGAATCTGCTCCCTGCCAGTTACAACCCGATATGGGGCCCGCGCATGGCTTATTCGGCGCCTTCGTGGGGTTCCCAGTCGCGGGTGCGGCTCACCGCTTTTTGCCAGCCGGCGTAGAGTTTTTCCTTGGCGGCTTCTTCCAGCTGCGGTTCGAATTCGCGCTCGATCACGGCCTTGCCGCGCAGCTCGTCGAGGCTGCCCCAGAAGCCGCAGGCCAGACCGGCCAGGTAGGCGGCGCCGAGTGCGGTGGTTTCGCGCATTTGCGGGCGCTCGACCTGGGTGCCGAGGATGTCGGCCTGGAATTGCATCAGGAAGTTGTTGGCCACCGCACCGCCGTCCACACGCAGGGCCTTGAGGCGTTCGCCCGAGTCCTGTTGCATGGCGTCGAGCACGTCGCGGGTCTGGTAGGCAATCGACTCCAGGGCGGCACGAATAATGTGATCCACGCGTACGCCGCGGGTCAGGCCAAACAGTGCGCCACGGGCATACGGGTCCCAGTAGGGGGCGCCCAGGCCGGTGAAGGCCGGGACCAGGTACACGCCATTGCTGTCCTTGACCTTGCCGGCGAAGTATTCGGTGTCGGTGGCATCGGCGATGATTTTCAGCTCGTCACGCAACCATTGCACGGTGGATCCACCGTTGAACACCGCGCCTTCCAGCGCATAGGCCACTTCGCCACGGGGGCCGCAGGCGATGGTGGTGAGCATGCCGTGCTTGGACTTGACCGCTTTGTCGCCGGTATTCATCAGCAGGAAGCAGCCGGTGCCGTAGGTGTTCTTGGCCTGGCCGGCCTCAACGCACATCTGGCCGAACAGTGCCGCTTGCTGGTCACCGGCGATACCGCCGATGGCGATGCCGCTTTTGGTGCGGCCGTAGATCTCGGAGGAAGACTTCACTTCCGGCAGCATTTCCCGCGGAACGTCGAGGATCTCCAGCATCTTCGCATCCCACTCCAGGGTGTGGATGTTGAAGAGCATGGTGCGCGAGGCGTTGGTGTAGTCGGTGACGTGGGTTTTGCCGCCGGTAAATTTCCAGATCAGCCAGCTGTCGATAGTGCCGAACAGCAACTCGCCGTTGCGCGCACGCTCGCGGCTGCCTTCGACGTTATCGAGGATCCACTTGAGCTTGGTGCCGGAGAAGTACGGGTCGGTGACCAGGCCGGTGGTGTCGTTAATGTATTGCTCGTGGCCGTCGCGCTTGAGCTGCTGGCAGATTTCGGTGCTGCGGCGGCACTGCCAGACGATGGCGTTGTAGATCGGGCGGCCGGTGACCTTATCCCAGACCACGGTGGTTTCACGCTGGTTGGTGATGCCGATGGCGGCGACCTGGTCATGGTGCAGGCCGGCCTGTGCCAGGGCCTCGACCATCACCGCGCTCTGGGTGGCGAAGATTTCCATCGGGTCATGTTCGACCCAGCCGGCTTGCGGGTAGTGCTGGGTGAATTCACGTTGGGCGGTGCAGACCACGTTGGCGTCGCGATCGAAGATGATTGCCCGGGAACTGGTGGTGCCCTGATCAAGGGCAATGATGTAGTTCTTATTCTCGATGTCGGTCATGTCAATTGCCTTGGACGAAATAAGGAAGTCAGAAATCAGCCGGGGCCGCATAGGGCAGGGGACCAGGCTGGCGCTTTCAGGAAATACGAGTCTTGCCGTTGACAGCCGTGTCAGTTGTTTCCGCTATAGCAGGTGCGGCGCTCGGCAAGTGGCGGGCAATCAGCCCGCGATAGGCCGCAGCACCGAGGCATGCGCCGACAATCGGCGCGAAAATCGGAACCAGGAAGTAAGGAATATCGCGGCCGCCAGTAAAGGCCATTTCACCCCAGCCAGCGAAAAAGGTCATCAGCTTGGGCCCGAAATCCCGCGCCGGGTTCATCGCAAAGCCGGTCAGCGGGCCCATGGCACTGCCGATGACCGCAATCAGCAGGCCGATCAACAGTGGCGCCAGCGGGCCGCGCGGCAGGCCGTTGTTGTCATCGGTGAGGGCCATGATCACGCCCATCAGGATCGCGGTAATGACCATTTCCACCAGGAAGGCCTGCGCCGTGCTCAGCAGTGCATGGGGGTAGGTGGAGAACACCGAGGCCAATTCCAGGCTGGCCTGGGTGCCGCGTACCAGATGGTGGGTTTGTTCGTAATCGAAAAAGAGATTGCTATAGAGCGTGTACACCAGCGCCGCCGAGCAGAAGGCACCGGCGATTTGGGCCAGGATGTAGAACGGCAGTTTGCGCTTGTCGAAGTCGGCAAAAATACACAGGGCGATACTGACCGCCGGGTTGAGGTGGGCCCCGGAAATACCGGCGCTCAGGTAGATCGCCATGCTGACGCCGATCCCCCAGATGATGCTGATTTCCCACAACCCGAAGCTGGCACCCGCGACCTTGAGCGCAGCAACGCAGCCTGTACCGAAGAAGATCAGCAGCGCAGTCCCCAGGAACTCGGCCATGCATTGGCTTGAAAGTGAAGGCTGTTGAAGAGCAGTTGTCATGGAAAACCTCGATTGTTGTTCTTGTCTGGCGCACTGCCTCAACGGACGGTTGCGCGATTTTCACCGTGACAGGATCCCCATCCAAGACACGGCTTACTGCTGGAACGCTGCAGGTGTATTCCTACAGTATTCGGAAACGAAAAAATATAGACAAGAATGACGGCTGTCAAAGGTCGAAAGTGAACTGTCGGTCACTTTCCAACTATTGGTTTGATGAATGATCACGCTCGCCACGTTAAGTATTGTGGACGGGGAGGGCGGACTAGAGCGTTTTATGCGGGCTTGGCCTAGAATTGGCCGTCTGTTTGCCACGCTCGGAGAGGTCATGACCCCCGCATTGGATTTGTTGAAAAAAGTTCGCGCCGAACATCGCGTCCACAGTTATGAACACGACCCCAAGGCGGCCTCCTATGGCCTGGAGGCCGCAGAGAAATTGGGCCTCGACCCGGCGCAGGTGTTCAAGACCTTGTTGGCCAGCAGTGAAAAAGGCGAATTATTGGTGGCTGTGGTGCCGGTCGTCGGAAGTCTGGACCTCAAGGCCCTGGCTCATGCGGCGGGTGTGAAAAAAGTCGAAATGGCTGATCCGGCAGCGGCGCAGCGTTCCACCGGTTACCTGCTGGGAGGCATCAGCCCACTGGGGCAGAAGAAGCGGCTGCGCACATTTATCGATGTAACGGCGCAGCCGTTCGCGACAATTTTTGTGAGTGCGGGGAGGCGCGGGCTGGAAGTGGAGTTGTCCGCCGCGGTGCTGGCGGAACATACCCAGGCCAAATTCGCAGAAATTGGCCGGGTGTAATCCCGATATGCTGGAGAATCAATGTGGGAGGGGGCTTGCCTCTCCCACACGTTGATCATTGACTCAGCCAGCCGGGCTGTAGCGCCGTACGCCGGATTCGGCGTGAGGAACCTGCGCCGCGACGCTGCCTGAGGCCTGGAACAGCACCAGATGCTCCGCGGCCACGCGAATGCCCACTTGTGCGCCCACCTGATGGTCGGCATGGCTGGGGAAAATCGACTCCAACTGCGCACCCGTCGGCAGTTGCAGGCGGTACAGGGTTGATGCGCCGAGGAAGGTCTTGCCGACGATCCGCGCTTTCAAGGCACTGTCCGGCGCGTAGACGATGTCGTCCGGGCGCAGCAAGACGTCCACGGCACCCCCCGTAGGCCAGGTGTAGGCGCGGTTTCCGCGCAGGTCGCCCAGTTCGGTGTGGACGGACTCGGGCGAACTCAACTGGCCACGAATGAAATAACCCTGGCCGATAAAGCTGGCGACATACGGCGTCAGGGGTTCGTGATAGAGGTTGTAGGGGGTATCCCACTGCTCCAGGCGCCCTTCCTTGAACACTCCGACGTGATCACTCACAGCGAACGCCTCTTCCTGGTCATGGGTGACCAGGATCGCACTGGTGCCCCGTGCCTTGAGGATGTCGCGTACCTCGTGGCTGAGCTTGCGCCGCAGTTCGCCGTCGAGGTTGGAGAACGGTTCGTCCAGCAGCAACAGTTGTGGCTCCGGCGCCAGGGCGCGGGCGAGGGCGACGCGTTGTTGCTGGCCACCCGACAGTTCGTGGGGGAAGCGCTTGCCCAGGTTCTTGAGGTTGACCAGCTCCAGCAGTTCGGCGACCACACGGTCTTTTTGCGGGTGTTTGCGAATGCCGAAGGCGATGTTGTCGGCCACGCTGAGGTGGGGAAACAGTGCGTAGTCCTGGAACACCATGCCGATACGACGTTTCTCCGGCGCCAGGGTAAAACCGGCGCTGGAGATCACTTCGCCCGCGAGGCTGATTTCGCCTTCGTGCACCGGCTCAAAACCGGCAATCGCGCGCAAGGTCGTGGTTTTGCCACAGCCCGAAGAACCCAGCAGGCAACCGATATCGCCCGCGTTGAGGTGCAGATTGAGGTTCTGCACCACCCGTTGATCCTGGTAGCCGCATGCCAGATTGCGCAAGTTCAGCAGTAATGGCTGGCTCATGCGTGGTGGTACGCCGGTTCGACGAGGAATTCGAGCAGGGCTTTTTGCGCGTGCAGGCGGTTCTCTGCCTGGTCCCAGGCCACGGAGCGTGGGTCATCGAGCAGGTCGAGGCTGATTTCTTCACCCCGGTGGGCGGGCAGGCAGTGCATGAACAGCACGTCCGGCGCGGCCATGTCGAGCAGGGCGCGGGTCACCTGGAAGGGCGCGAACAGGGCCAGGCGCTTGGCGGTTTCGTCTTCCTGGCCCATGGAGGTCCAGACGTCGGTGCTGACCAGGTGGGCGCCGATCGCTGCATCCTTTGGATCGCGCAGGATCTGCACACGGCCATCGGCCTTGGCCAGGAACTCGGCGGCCGGTTCGAAGCCTTCCGGGCAGGCGATGCGCAGGTGGAAGTCGAACTGAATCGCCGCTTCTATATAGCTGTTGCACATGTTGTTGCCGTCACCGATCCAGGCCACGGTCTTGCCCTGGATCGAGCCACGGTGCTCAAGGAAGGTCTGCATGTCGGCCAGCAACTGGCATGGGTGCAGGTCATCGGACAGGCCGTTGATTACCGGCACGCGCGAGTTGGCGGCGAATTCGGTCAGGGTGCTGTGGGCGAAGGTACGGATCATCACCGCATCGAGCATTCGCGACATGACGATCGCGCAGTCGCTGATCGGCTCGCCACGGCCCAGTTGGGTGTCACGCGGCGACAGGAAGATGGCCTGGCCACCCAGCTGGATCATGCCCGCTTCGAACGACAGGCGAGTGCGGGTCGACGACTTCTCGAAAATCATCCCGAGCACGCGGTTTTTCAAAGGCTCGAACAGTACGCCGCGGTTACGCAGGTCTTTAAGCTCAATGCCTCGACGGATCACGCTGACCAGCTCTTCGGGCGTGCAATCCATCAGGGAGAGAAAGTGCCTTGCGCTCATCATTAACTACCTTTTTGCAACAGACCGCAGATACTCAAAGCCTTGTTTATTGTGACAACGGGCGAGACCTGCGGCGAAAGCCGCACGGGGCGACGAAATAGGGGAAGGCGCGATCTTATAATTAAATGTCGCGTCTTACCAATAGGGCTACGGTTTTATGGGTGTTCAAGAAGGGCGCAAGAGCGCATTCGAAGACGGTTTCCAGACAGCAGCAGGTCATTTGTACACTGGCCTCGCAACCATTTGCAATGTGCAGGGGCGGGCCCAGGCCGGGCTGTGTCGGTTTTAGACGTGGGTTACAGGCTCTGTAACATTTGCTCATGTTTGCTCATGGCCTGGCCTGATGGCTATCGATTCACAGGGCGAACGATGCTGGTGCCTGTCATGGTCACAGCCCATAGTCAGGCCAAAGCCCAATAAAGAGACTGGCCATGACCAAGACTCTCCACCACCGTGCCTGCCACCTGTGCGAAGCCATTTGTGGCCTGACCCTGGAAACCACCCAAGCCGAAGACGGCAGCCTGGCGATCACCTCGATCAAGGGCGACACGCTGGACAGCTTCAGTCGCGGCCATATCTGCCCCAAGGCCGTGGCATTGCAGGACATACAGAATGATCCTGACCGCCTGCACCAGCCCATGTTGCGGGTGGGCAGCGAATGGCAGCCAATCCCGTGGGATGAGGCGTTTGCCCTGGTCGCCGAGCGGCTGGCGGGCATCCAGGCGCGGCATGGACAGAATGCAGTGGCGGTGTATCAGGGCAACCCCAGCGTGCACAACTATGGGCTGATGACCCACAGCAACTACTTCCTCGGCCAGCTCAAGACGCGCAACCGATTTTCTGCCACCTCCGTAGACCAGTTGCCCCATCACCTCACCAGCCACCTCATGTACGGCCACGGCCTGTTGCTGCCGATTCCGGACATCGACCACACCGACTTCATGCTGATCCTGGGCGGCAACCCGCTGGCCTCCAACGGCAGCATCATGACCGTGCCCGATGTGGAGAAGCGTCTCAAGGCTATCCAGGCCCGGGGTGGCAAGGTGGTGGTGGTCGATCCTCGGCGCAGTGAGACGGCGGCGATCGCTGATCAGCATCTGTTCGTGCGGCCTGGCGGGGATGCGGCGTTGCTGTTCGGGGTACTCAACACACTGTTCACCGAGAACCTGACGCGTGACAGTCATTTGCCGGTAGAGGGCCTTGAGGATGTGCGCCGTGCGATCCTCGGCTTTACCGCCGAAGCCATGAGCCGCCAGTGTGCCGTACCCGCCGGGCAGATTCGCCAGTTGGCACGGGATTTCGCTGCTGCGGATAAAGCGGTGTGCTACGGGCGCATGGGGGTGTCGACCCAGGCGTTCGGTACGCTGTGTCATTGGCTGGTGCAGTTGATCAACCTGGTCACTGGCAACCTCGACCGCGAAGGCGGTGCGTTATGCACCAGTCCGGCAGTGGACTTGGTCGCGTCCACCGGTGGCGGGCATTTCAATCGCTGGCAGAGTCGCGTGTCCGGGCGCCCGGAGTACGGCGGCGAGTTGCCAGTGTCTGTATTGGCCGAAGAAATGCTCACCGGCGGCGAAGGACAGGTCCGCGCGCTGGTGACGGTGGCGGGCAACCCGGTGTTGTCGACCCCCAATGGCCGCCAGTTGGAGCAGGCCCTGGACGGCTTGGAGTTCATGGTCAGCATCGACCTCTATATCAACGAGACCACGCGTTATGCCGATCTGATCCTGCCGTCCACTTCGGCGCTGGAAAACGACCACTACGACACCACGTTCAACATGTTCGCCGTGCGCAATGTCACCCGTTTCAATCGCGCGATCCTGCCCAAGCCTGAGGGGGCGTTGCATGACTGGGAGATCTTCGTCGGCCTGGCCACGGCATTCGCTGCGCACACCGGTATGGCGCTCAAGCCCACCATGCCGCCTGCGCAAATGATCGACTTCGGCCTGCGCGCCGGCGCTTATGGTGATGCGTCGAGCCATCAGTTGTCGGTGGCGAAGCTGGCGGACCATCCCCATGGCATGGACCTGGGGCCGCTCAAGCCAAATCTCGCCGCGCGGTTGAAAACCGTGGATGGCAAGGTGCAGGCGGCACCGGCAGTGATTCTGGCGGATCTGGCGCGCTTTGCGGCGCAACCGATGCCTGTGGCTGACGAGTTGCTGCTGATCGGCCGTCGCCATGTGCGCAGTAATAATTCCTGGATGCATAACTATCACCGGCTGGTGAAGGGCAAGCCTCGGCACCAGTTGCATATGCATCCCGATGACCTGGCCAGTCGCCAGTTGGCAGATGGGCAGTGGGTGCGCGTCAGTTCACGTATCGGCATGATCGAGGTGGAGGTGGTCGCCAGCCTGGACATGATGCCCGGCGTGGTCAGCCTGCCCCATGGTTGGGGTCACGGCCGTCCGGGGGTGCAGATGAGCATCGCCAGCGAGCAACCGGGGGCGAGCGCGAATGACTTGACCGACGAGCGGCAATTGGATGAGTTGTCGGGCAATGCGGCATTGAATGGCGTACCTGTCCAAGTCGCTGCCGCATAAGGAGCCCGAGCACCGCGTTGGAATTTTGCGTTACAATGCGCCACCGTGCCGACCTGTGAGTCGCAAAGTTCCAGCCGAGGTGTTCCATGGATATCATCGAAACGATCAAAGAGCAGATTGCCAACAACACCATTCTGCTTTACATGAAGGGCGCACCTAACGCTCCTCAGTGCGGTTTCTCCGCGAAGGCTTCCCAGGCTGTTATGCAGTGTGGCGAGAAGTTCGCTTACGTGGATATCCTGCAAAACCCGGAAATCCGCGCCAACCTGCCGAAGTACGCCAACTGGCCTACCTTCCCGCAACTGTGGGTAGCCGGCGAGCTGGTCGGCGGTAGCGATATCATCACCGAAATGGCAGCTGATGGTTCGTTGCAGGCGTTGATCAAAGATGCAGCAGCAAACGCGGCGGCCAAGACCGACGCTTGATTCGCCTGCGATAAAAAGCCCCGCTTCTCGTGAGAGAGCGGGGCTTTTTTGTACCTGAGAGAGCGACGGGATTATTCGCCCATCTGCGATTGCAGGTAGTTTTCCAGGCTGACTTTATCGATCAGGCCCAGTTGGGTTTCCAGCCAGTCGATATGTTCTTCCTGGTCTTCCAGGATGTCTTCCAGCAGTTCGCGGCTGCCGAAGTCGCCCTTGGTCTCGCAATGTGCAATGGCGGCCTTGAGGTCGCTGTGGCTCTTGCGTTCAAAGCCCAGGTCGCTGCTGATCATTTCCTGGGTGTGCTCGCCGATGTTCAGCTTGCCCAGGTCCTGTACGTTCGGCAGGCCTTCGAGGAACAGGATGCGCTTGATCAGCGCGTCGGCGTCCTTCATGGCCTTGATGGATTCTTTGTATTCACGCTTGCCAAGCTTTTCCAGGCCCCAATCGTCGTACATGCGCGCATGCAGGAAGTACTGATTGATCGCGACCAGTTCATTGGCAAGGATTTTGTTGAGTTGCTGGATGACTGAGATGTCGCCTTTCATGACTGGGGTCCTGCCCTGTAGTAGCTGTGTATAAGGCGGAGTTTGAGCGGCGAAAACCCTAGTGTCAAACCTAAGTTATTGAATAATAAATGAAAATTAATCGGAATAAGAATGTTTGTGTTCCGCGTCTTAGCGCTAACTAATTGAATTACAGGCATAAAAAAACCGGACACTCGGTCCGGTTCTTCAAAACACGCCTATTTAGGCGTGTGTAAATTCTGCTGAGTAGGGAACAGCGGCCTGTGCTGTTTGCAGCTGCGTCAGGGTTTCCCGTACCACTTGCTTGGCGAGGCAAGCACATTTACCACATTGACTGGCAACGCCGGTGGTTTCACGCACTTCCTTGTAGCTGCAGCAACCTTCATAGATTGCTTCGCGGATTTGTCCGTCGGTGACGCCGGTACACAGGCACACATACATAAGGGAGAACCGTCGCGGGTTTAAGGCTTAAGTGCGATGGATCTTAATGTTAACGAGAATGATTGTCAAAGTAGATTCGTAGGGTATTGGCCTGCACCGCCCTCACGCTGACGAACGGTTTTTTCAGTGTATGATGGTCGGTCTTCACGAAGCGTGACTGCGTCACAGGGCTGTCGCTTGAATGCGGCAGACTCAAGGCCGGTCCTTTTACTTCAATCGTCACCCTTACATCAGGAGATACCCAATGAGCGTACTCGTCGGCAAACAAGCCCCGGATTTCGACGTACCTGCCGTGCTCGGCAATGGCGAAATCGTTGACAGCTTCAAACTGTCTGAAGCCATCAAAGGCAAATACGGCCTGGTGTTCTTCTACCCGCTGGACTTCACCTTCGTCTGCCCTTCGGAGCTGATCGCTCTGGACCACCGCATGGACGATTTCAAGGCGCGTAACGTTGAAGTGGTTGCCGTTTCCATCGACTCCCATTTCACCCACAACGCCTGGCGCAACACGGCCATCAACGATGGCGGCATCGGCAAAGTCAAATACACCATGGCTGCCGACATGAAGCACGACATCGCCAAGGCCTACGACGTTGAGTCCGAAGGTGGCGTGGCTTTCCGTGGCGCGTTCCTGATCGATGACAAGGGCGTTGTACGCTCCCAGATCATCAACGACCTGCCGCTGGGCCGTAACATGGAAGAGCTGATCCGCCTGGTCGACGCCCTGCAATTCCACGAAGAGCACGGCGAAGTCTGCCCTGCCAACTGGAAAAAAGGCGACAAAGGCATGAACGCTTCGCCTGAAGGCGTTGCGGCTTACCTGACCGAGAACGCTGGCAAGCTGTAAGCCGGATTCGCGGGACAAAAAAACCGGCCTGAGAAGGCCGGTTTTTTCATGCGCGGGATTTGACCTCAGTCGCCGAAGTCTTCCCAGCCGCCCATCTGCTTCCAGCGGTTGACGATGCCGCAGAACAGCTCGGCGGTCTTCTCGGTGTCGTAGCGGGCCGAGTGGGCTTCGCGACCGTCGAAGTCGATGCCGGCCGCCTGGCAGGCCTTGGCCAAGACGGTCTGGCCATAGGCCAGGCCAGCAAGGGTGGCGGTGTCGAAACTGGAGAACGGGTGGAACGGATTGCGCTTCATGTCCAGCCGCGTCACGGCGGCGTTGAGGAAGCCCAGGTCGAAGCTGCTGTTATGCCCGACCAGGATCGCGCGCTTGCAGCCGTTGGCCTTCAAGGCCTTGCGTACGCCACGGAAGATATCGGTGAGTGCCGCCTCTTCGCTGACGGCCATGCGCAGGGGGTGATCCAGCTTGATCCCGGTGAACTCCAGGGCTGCCGCTTCGATATTGGCACCTTCAAACGGCTCGACGCGGAAGAAGTGGGTGTGCTCCGGATACACAAAGCCCTGTTCGTCCATGCCGATAGTGGTTGCGGCGATTTCCAGCAGTGCATCGGTGGCGCAATTGAAGCCGCCGGTTTCTACGTCGACAACGACAGGCAGGTAGCCGCGGAAACGTTCGGCCATCGGGTGGCGCGAACCACCACCGCCACCGTGTTCCTGGTCGTCATCGTAATGGTCTTCACTCACTTGCTTTCCTCCAGCAGGCGCCAGCGCAGTGTTTCACCGGCGCGCAGCGGGATAACGGTCAGCTCGCCAAATGGCAGGCTGGCGGGGGCAGTCCAGTCTTCACGGACCAGGGTGATACGGTCGGTATTCGCCGGCAGGCCATAGAATCGCGGGCCATTGAGGCTGGCGAAACCTTCGAGTTTATCCAGGGCGTTGCGCTGTTCGAACGCTTCGGCATACAACTCGATGGCGGCAAACGCGGTGTAGCAACCGGCACAACCGCACGCGGCTTCCTTGGCGTGCTGGGCGTGGGGCGCAGAGTCGGTGCCGAGGAAGAACTTCGGATTACCGCTGGTCGCGGCATCCAGCAAGGCCACCTGGTGGGTGTTGCGCTTGAGGATCGGCAGGCAATAGAAGTGCGGCCGAATCCCGCCCACCAGCATGTGGTTGCGGTTGTACAGCAGGTGATGGGCGGTGATGGTTGCGCCGACGTTGGCCGAGGCCTCGGTGACGAACTGCACGGCATCGGCCGTGGTGATGTGCTCGAACAC
Source organism: Pseudomonas sp. CFBP13509 (assembly GCF_005233485.1). NCBI lineage: Bacteria > Pseudomonadati > Pseudomonadota > Gammaproteobacteria > Pseudomonadales > Pseudomonadaceae > Pseudomonas > Pseudomonas sp. CFBP13509. The sequence continues at coordinate 433,366 of NZ_QGAA01000001.1, read as the reverse complement.
CACCTTGAGGGTCGGGAACAGCTCGACCACGCGGCGCATGTGCTCGTCGATGAAGATTTTCTCGCGATCGAACACGTCCACGTCGCCACGGGTGACTTCACCGTGGATCAGCAGCGGCATGCCGACTTCGGCCATGGCTTCGATGGCCGGCAGGATCTTGTCGATGCTGGTCACGCCGGAATCGGAGTTGGTGGTCGCACCGGCCGGGTACAGCTTGGCGGCGTGCACGAAACCGCTGGCCTTGGCCTGGCGAATTTCTTCGGGCTGGGTACGGTCGGTGAGGTAGAGCACCATCAACGGTTCGAAGCGGCTGCCGGCCGGCCGTGCAGCGAGGATGCGCTGGCGATAGGCGTCGGCTTCGGCGGCATTACGCACCGGTGGTACCAGGTTAGGCATGATGATGGCGCGGCCAAACGTACGCGCTACATCGGCCACGGTTTGGGGCAACGCAGCACCATCGCGAAGATGAATATGCCAGTCGTCGGGACGCAGCAGGGTCAGGCGGTCGGACATTGGGGATTCCAGGCGGGTCAATCTGGTGGGAATGCTACCGGAAAAGACTCTTGCAGGCACTCGCTATCAAGTTTTGCAGGATGCATCCGATAGCCTTTCGTATGCCTTATCGATGTATGACGCTTTGAAGTGTTGTAGAAACCAGTGGAGCCTCCCGTGCGCCAGCATTATCTAGCCCTGCTCAGTGTGTTCGCCAGCCTGCCTGCTATGGCCCTCACGTTCCAGACACGTCTGGAGAACATTGAGTGGAAGGTAGAGGGGGACAAGTTCGAGTGCCGCCTGAGCCAACCGATCACCGACTTCGGTTCGGGTGAGTTCGTGCGCCGGGCCGGCGAGCAGGCGACGTTTCGTCTGAAAGCCTATAACGGGTCGTTGGGCGCAGGGTCGGCCACCTTGTTGGCCGCCGCAGCCCCCTGGCAGCCCGGTCGGGGTGACATCAATCTCGGCGCCGTACGTGCCGGCAGCGGAGATGTGCTGTTCAACAGCTCTCAGGCCCAGGCCGGGCGTCTCTTCAACGGTTTGCTCGATGGACGCTCGCCCACTGTGCGGCACTATGGACGCGAGGGTGGCTATTCGGAGATTCGCCTGCTGCCGGTGAAATTCAACAAGGCCTACAGCGACTATCAACTGTGCACCGCCAAGTTGCTGCCGATGAATTACGATCAGGTCAAGCAGACCGAAGTGGGCTTCCCCGGTGGCGGCATCGAGCTGGACGCTGCGGCAAAGCAGAAGCTGGCGGTGATTCTCGAATTCATGAAGGCGGACCCTACCGTCAACCATATCGAATTGAACGGCCACTCGGACAACAGCGGCAATCGTCTGAGCAACCGTGATGTTTCACGCCGTCGTGCGCTGACGGTGATGGACTACTTCAAGGCCAACGGTATTCCTGAGTCTCAGATCACCCTGCGGTTCCATGGTGAAAGCTACCCCTTGGCGCCCAACACCACTGCCGCCAACCGGGCCCGTAACCGCCGTGTGAATATTCAGCTCGAACGCGTGGCTGCCCCTGAGAAACCGGCCCCCCAGGCCACGGGGCCGAGCAACCCGGCACACACCTCCTGACGTGCGACCATCGGTCGCTCGCTCGACATAATCTGTCGCTTTATCTTCATTTGCTGTCGCGCCCCTGTAAATCCACGGTTTTGATCGGTAGAATCGACGCCTTTCCGTACAACCCCGTGGAGTGATGGCATGGCCGACGTAAACAAGGTCGTTCTCGCGTATTCCGGCGGCCTGGACACTTCGGTGATCCTCAAGTGGCTGCAGGATACTTATAACTGTGAAGTGGTGACCTTCACCGCTGACCTGGGTCAGGGCGAAGAGGTCGAACCTGCACGTGCCAAGGCGCAAGCCATGGGCGTGAAAGAGATCTACATTGACGACCTGCGCGAAGAATTCGTCCGCGATTTCGTCTTCCCGATGTTTCGCGCCAACACTGTCTACGAAGGCGAGTACCTGCTGGGTACTTCCATCGCACGTCCGCTGATCGCCAAGCGCCTGATCGAAATCGCCAACGAAACCGGCGCTGATGCCATTTCCCATGGCGCCACCGGCAAGGGCAACGACCAGGTGCGTTTCGAACTGGGTGCCTACGCGCTCAAGCCCGGCGTGAAAGTGATTGCCCCCTGGCGTGAATGGGACCTGCTGTCCCGTGAAAAGCTGATGGATTACGCTGAAAAGCACGCGATCCCGATCGAGCGTCATGGCAAGAAAAAGTCCCCGTACTCGATGGACGCCAACCTGCTGCACATCTCCTATGAAGGCGGCGTGCTGGAAGACACCTGGACCGAGCACGAAGAAGACATGTGGAAATGGACCGTCTCCCCGGAGAACGCTCCAGACAAGCCGCAATACCTGGAACTGACCTACCGTAATGGCGACATCGTCGCGCTGGACGGCGTCGAAATGACCCCGGCCACCGTATTGGCGACGCTGAACCGTATCGGTGGCGAACACGGCATCGGTCGCCTCGACATCGTCGAGAACCGCTATGTGGGCATGAAGTCCCGTGGCTGCTACGAAACCCCGGGCGGCACCATCATGCTGCGTGCCCACCGCGCCATCGAGTCCATCACCCTGGACCGTGAAGTGGCTCACCTCAAAGACGAGCTGATGCCCAAGTACGCCAGCCTGATCTATACCGGCTACTGGTGGAGCCCTGAGCGTCTGATGCTGCAACAGATGATCGATGCTTCCCAGGCCCACGTGAATGGCGTTGTGCGTCTGAAGTTGTACAAGGGCAATGTGATCGTTACCGGCCGTAAGTCGGATGACTCGCTGTTCGACGCCAACATCGCCACTTTCGAAGAAGATGGCGGCGCCTACAACCAGGCCGACGCAGCGGGCTTTATCAAGTTGAATGCATTGCGCATGCGCATTGCTGCCAACAAAGGTCGTTCGTTGTTCTGAGTGTCAAGCCGGTTGTAAAAATGGCCCCTTGTTCAAGGGGCCATTTTTTTGTCTTGAATTCTTGATTAAGTCCACTTTCTTTAAACTTGTTTAATCAGTGTTTTTGATGATGGGGACGCTGGTTTTTTGTCGGGGGAATGTTTTTTATCATTTGTGTAGGAACCAGTCTTACAGAGAATTCACTCATGTAGGTGCGAGGAATATGTAAGAAGCCAAAAATTCTGTAGGAAATAAGGATGTAAGTAAATATGTTAAATGGAACTGAAACTACCGATTTTTCTCTGCCAGCTCCGCTACCTGCAGTCGACAGGCAAGGGGCATTTCCTGATAGTTGCGTGCGGCACGTTTACCTTATCCCCTGGGGGGGCTGGAAATTTCACTCAAAATATGTGAGGTCCCGGAAAGTTCTGAAGGGCCTCATAAAACTGGAAACATCTGTATCGGTGTTTTTTTGTAGGGCGTTTCCTTTATCTCTGTGGGTTGGGTCTCTGCTTGCTGTTGCTCGGGGGGGAACGCTATGCCAACTAGGAAACGACTAGGCTATTGTGTTTGCTCTAAATAATTCGAACAGCGAAATTGGACTTTCTCATGAATAAAGTGCTGATCGTAGATGATCATCCCGTCATTCGTCTTGCTGTGCGTATGCTAATGGAGCGTCATGGTTATGAGGTCGTTGCAGAGACCAATAACGGTGTCGATGCGTTGCAACTTGCGCGGGAGCATATGCCGGACATTGTCATACTGGATATTGGGATTCCCAAGCTCGATGGCCTGGAAGTTATTTGCCGACTTTCGTCTACCAAGCAGGCTGTCCCGTTCAAGGTCCTGGTGCTCACCTCCCAGGCTCCAGGTCACTTTTCGATGCGTTGCATGCAGGCGGGTGCTGCTGGCTATGTGTGCAAGCAACAGGACCTGACTGAATTGCTCAGCGCGATCAAGGCGGTGTTGTCGGGCTACAGCTATTTCCCAAACCAGGCACTCAACTCGGTACGCTCCACCATGGGCAATGCCAGTGAGGCCGATATGGTCGAGCGTCTGTCCGGCCGGGAGATGATGGTGTTGCAGCAGTTGGCCCGGGGCAGGACCAACAAGGAGATTGCCGACGGTATGTTTCTCAGCAACAAGACCGTCAGCACCTACAAGACTCGTCTGCTGCTCAAGCTCAATGCCCGCTCTCTCGTGGACTTGATCGAGCTGGCCCAGCGTAACGGCTTGGTATAGGTGAGGGCACAGCACTGCGCATAGGCCGCACAACCGGCAGAAAAAAGCCTCCGACAGGGAGGCTTCCGGCCGTCGACCGCTTGATCAGAGGTCGAAGTCGTAGTCGGCCAGTTGTTTTTGCAAGCGTCGTTCTTCCAGAAGGTTGTCGATAGTACGGCGTTTGCTCAGATTGGTCTTGGCGACCTCCGCCACAGGTGCTTCCACGCCATCGTCCTCCGATTCAACGAGGTCGTCTTCCACATCCAACTGTTCTTTGTCAGTGCTCATAACGTTAACTCCGGAGTAAGACTGCCGTTGGCGCTCCTTATAACGATAATCCATGAATGGGTAAAAAAGATTTTTTCAATCGACTGATCGAGAAAACCAATGAGCCCTCAATCGTCCGACGTCTTGCCCTTGTATTCGCACAGGTCTTCAATGCGGCAGCTGCCGCAGCGCGGCTTGCGGGCCTGGCAAACATAGCGTCCGTGCAGGATCAGCCAATGGTGGGAGTCAAGCAGGTACGGTTTGGGCACGAACTTCATGAGCTGCTTTTCCACTTCGACCACGTTCTTGCCGCGGGCTATTCCGGTTCGATTACTGACCCGAAAAATATGGGTATCCACGGCCATGGTGAGTTGCCTGAATGCGGTGTTGAGCACCACGTTAGCGGTTTTACGGCCCACCCCCGGCAGGGCTTCCAGTGCTTCGCGGGTTTCTGGCACTTCGCTATTGTGCCGTTCTATCAGCAAGCGGCAGGTCTCGATGACATTCTTGGCCTTGCTGTTGTAGAGGCCGATGGTCTTGATGTACTCCGATAACCCGTCCACGCCCAGGGCGTAAATCGCCTCTGGCGTGTTTGCCACGGGATACAGCCTGGCCGTGGCCTTGTTGACGCCGACGTCCGTGGATTGGGCCGACAGGATCACTGCAATCAGTAACTCGAACGGCGAGGAGTAGGCCAGTTCGGTCTTGGGTTCCGGATTGTCTTCGTGAAGCCTGCGAAAAATTTCCAGGCGTTTTGCGGCGTTCATGGGGCGGAAGGTTCCTTTCGGGCAGTCAGCGTAGTTTCGAATAGTGGGTCCAGGCCTGGAGTCCTGCGAGCAGGACAAGCCGACGATATCAATGTGGTGTCGGCGATGGACTGTAACAACCCCCAGTATTATCAGTCATGTGCCATGGGCGTCTACTTGGCGCTGCGCATCATCGAGCTTGTGTTGCGCGTCGGCTAATTGTTGCGGATCCGCCTGTTGGTCGAGGGCTTTCTTCAACTCGGCCCGGCGCATCGCCAATTGGATTTTGGCGCGCTTGAGGTCGGCGTTGTTGACGGCAGGCAGCGGTGTCGCGGGTGTGTGATGCTGGCCCAGGGCTGCCAACGCCTGCTCCGCTGCCTCGAACTGCTGTTGCAGGGCGATCAGTTGGGATTGTTGTTCAAAGGTCGGCGGGTGCCCAAAAGCCTGCAAGGATTTGTGCAATTGGGCGCGGCTCATGGCCACATTGATCTTGGCTTTTTTCACCTCCGCATCCTGGGCGGCTCGCGCTGCGTCAAGTGGCAAAGGGGGAGTTGGTGCTGAACGCTGAGGCCGCGCCACACGTTGGGCAATCCTGTGCTCTTCTTCCCGTTGCAGGCGCGCATTGCGTTGTTCAAAGCGTTGCCGGGCACGGTCGCGCTTGAAATCTCGTTCACGGCGTTCGTTTTCGTTCGCTGCCAGGCCGCCGACGATCGGCAGCCCTGTGACCAGTGGGCGTAACTCAATGCAGTCGACGGGGCAGGGCGCGACGCACAGGTCGCAACCGGTGCACTCATCGATGATAACGGTGTGCATCAACTTGGCGGCGCCGACAATCGCGTCCACCGGGCAGGCCTGGATGCATTTGGTGCAGCCGATGCACTCGGCCTCGCGGATGTAGGCGACCTGGGCCGGGGCGTCCCCACGGCTGGTATCCAGCTCCAGAATGGGTACACGCAGTAATAGCGCAAGGCCGGTGATCGTCTCCTGTCCTCCGGGTGGGCATTTGTTGATTGCCTCGCCCCGCGCGATACCCTCGGCGTAAGGCTTGCAGCCCGGGTGCCCACACTTGCCGCATTGTGTCTGCGGCAGCAGCGCGTCGATACGTTGAATCAGATTCATGGAGTGATCATTGGCGTGCCGGTTGAACAAACAGGGTTTGATTATCCGGCAAGCGAGAAGGGGGGACTAGTTGAAAAGCCCCGTCGCCGAAACGACAGGGCTGTTTTGCAGCGCTTACTTGATACGTTGACCCGGCTTGGCGCCGCTGTCCGGGCTCAGCAGGTAGATCTCTTCGCCGCCAGGGCCAGCCGCCATCACCATGCCTTCGGAGATACCGAACTTCATTTTCCGCGGCTTGAGGTTGGCAATCATCATGGTCAGGCGACCATTGAGCTTGGATGGGTCCGGATAGGCGCTCTTGATTCCGGAGAACACGTTGCGTTGTTCGTCACCAATATCCAGGGTCAGGCGCAGCAGTTTGTCGGCCCCTTCCACGGCTTCGGCCTTGATGATCAGCGCCACGCGCAGGTCCACGGCAGCAAAGGCGTCAAAGTCGATTTCCGGGGAAAGCGGGTCCTTGGCCAACTCGCCGTTACCGGCCGGTTTCGATTCGCCGGTATCGGTCTGGCTGGCAGCCAGGTCTTCTTTAGATGCGTCGGTCATGGCCTGGACCTTGACCGGGTCGATGCGGGTCATCAGAGGCTTGAATTCATTCAACTGATGGTTGCTGAGCAACGTGGCGTGGTCGTTCCAGGTCAGCGGCGCGACATTGAGGAACGCCTCGGCGTCGGCGGCCAGCAATGGCAGCACGGGCTTGAGGAAGATCACCAGCTGGCGGAACAGGTTGACGCCGGTGGCGCAGATCGCCTGGACCTCGTCCTGCTTGCCTTCCTGCTTGTTCAGCGACCAGGGCGCCTTGTCGGCAATCCAGGCGTTGGCGCGGTCGGCCAGGCCCATGATCTCGCGCATGGCGCGGGCAAAGTCGCGGGCTTCATAGGCGTCGGCGATGCTTGGGGCGGCAGCCAGGAACGCGTCGGTCAGTTCCGGCGCGGCGTTCTCGGCCACCAGCAGGCCGGCGTTGCCTTTGTGGATAAAACCGGCGCAGCGGCTGGCGATGTTGACCACCTTGCCAACCAGGTCCGAGTTGACCTTCTGGACGAAGTCTTCCAGGTTCAGGTCCAGGTCGTCGACGCCACGGCCCAGCTTGGAGGCGTAGTAGTAGCGCAGGTATTCCGGCGACAGGTGGTCCAGGTAGGTGCGTGCCTTGATAAAGGTGCCACGGGACTTGGACATCTTCTGGCCATTGACCGTCAGGTAGCCGTGTACCGCGATGCCGGTTGGCTTGCGGTAGCCCGAACCTTCGAGCATGGCTGGCCAGAACAGGGCGTGGAAGTTGACGATGTCCTTGCCGATGAAGTGGTACAGCTCGGCGGTGGAGTCCTTGCCCCAGAACGCATCGAAGTCCAGCTCCGGCGTACGGTCGCAGAGGTTCTTGAAGCTGGCCATGTAGCCGATCGGCGCGTCCAGCCATACATAGAAGTATTTGCCGGGCTCGCCTGGGATCTCGAAGCCGAAGTACGGCGCATCGCGGGAGATGTCCCACTGTTGCAGGCCTGCATCCAGCCATTCGGCGATCTTGTTGGCCACGGCGTCCTGCAGGGTGCCGCTGCGGGTCCAGGTTTGCAGCATCTGCTGGAAATCCGGGAGCTTGAAGAAGAAGTGCTGGGAATCCTTGAGTACCGGGATGGCGCCGGAGATAGCCGAGCGCGGGTTCTTAAGGTCAGTCGGTGCGTAGGTGGCACCGCATTTTTCGCAGTTGTCGCCGTACTGGTCTTCAGTGCCGCATTTCGGGCAGGTGCCCTTGATGAAGCGGTCGGCCAGGAACATTTTCTTTTCCGGGTCGAAATACTGCGTGATCGAGCGCGTGGCAATGTGCCCGGCGTCCTTCAAACGCAGGTAGATCTGGCTCGACAGCTCACGGTTTTCGGCGGAGTGGGTCGAGTGGAAGTTGTCGAAATCCACCAGGAACTCGGCAAAGTCGGCGCTGTGTTCAGCCTGCACATTGGCGATCAGCTGTTCCGGGGTGATGCCTTCCTTTTCGGCGCGCAGCATGATGGCCGAACCGTGGGCGTCGTCCGCGCAGACATAGATGCATTGATTGCCGCGATGCTTCTGGAAGCGCACCCACATATCGGTCTGGATGTACTCAAGCATATGGCCAAGATGGATGGAACCATTGGCATAGGGCAGGGCGCTGGTGACGAGGATCTTGCGTGGCTCGGACATGGGGCTCGGCTACTTGATGAAACGGAGGTCGGCCACTATAAAGCGCCGGGAAATTTATTTCACCCCGTGGTGCTGTTTCAGAATCTTCCGCACCTGCGAAAGCATGCCGTAACGCTGCTGGAACGGTTAGGATAGCCGCCTGTTTCAGTCAGTCTTTTTTCGGGAGTTGCCCATGAGCGCCGTCAATCGCGCAGCGGTGGAAGCCGTTCTTCGCCAGTACACCGACCCCTATTTGAACCAGGATCCGGTCAGCGCCGGCTGTGTACGCGCCATCGAGGTCCAGGGTGACCAGGTTTCGGTCCAACTGGAGCTGGGTTATGCCGCCGGCCTGTTCAAGAGCGGTTGGGCGCAGATGCTGCAAATGGCCATCGAAGGCCTTGATGGTGTGCGTGCCGCCAAGGTCGACATCCAGTGCGTGATCGCCCCGCACAAGGCCCAGGCGCAGATCCCGGGCCTGGCCAACGTCAAGAACGTGGTGGCAGTCGCTTCCGGCAAGGGCGGCGTGGGCAAATCCACCACCGCAGCCAACCTGGCCCTGGCCCTGGCCCGTGAAGGCGCGCGCGTGGGTATTCTCGACGCCGATATCTACGGCCCGAGCCAGGGCGTGATGTTCGGCATCGCCGAAGGCACGCGGCCGAAGGTCAAGGACCAGAAGTGGTTCGTGCCGATCGAGTCCATGGGCGTGGAGGTCATGTCCATGGCGTTCCTGACCGATGACAACACGCCGATGGTGTGGCGCGGGCCGATGGTCTCCGGCGCGTTGCTGCAGTTGGTCACCCAGACCGCCTGGGGCGACCTGGATTACCTGGTGATCGACATGCCGCCAGGCACCGGCGATATCCAACTGACCCTGGCACAGAAAGTCCCGGTGGCCGGCTCGGTGATCGTGACCACGCCCCAGGACCTGGCGTTGCTGGACGCCAGGAAGGGCGTGGAGATGTTCCGCAAGGTCAACATTCCGGTGCTGGGTGTGGTGGAGAACATGGCGGTGCACATCTGCTCCAACTGCGGCCACGCAGAGCATCTGTTTGGTGAAGGCGGTGGCGAGAAGCTGGCGACCCAGTACGGCGTTGAACTACTGGCCTCGTTGCCATTGTCGATGGGCATTCGTGAACAGGCCGACGGCGGCAAGCCCACCGTAGCGGCAGAGCCCGATGGCCAGATCGCCATGATCTACCAGGAATTGGCTCGCCATGTGGGCGCCCGGATCGTCCTGCAGGAAGCGGCGGCCCCGGCAATGCCGACCATTACGGTCAGCGACGACTGAACTCGCTGAAGGACAAGAAGCCTCGACTTGTCGGGGCTTTTTCTTGTCTGGAGATCGGTCAATGGGTTTCTTTTACGCTTTTACGCAATGGCGCGCGTAAGCATTCGCTTACTTTCTCGTAAGTGTTTGGTTTTTTTGCCGGGGGGGTGCGTCTCTAATCCTTGAGGGAGTTTTCTATCTAATTGAAATATAACAATTATTTATCTTTGTCTGGGCGCTGGAAACTGTCAGTGCCAAGTTTGGATCCCGTTGAACTTCCCTCGGAACTCTCTAACATCAGCCCTGTGTCCACGGATTGACACAGCCATCAAGGAACGATGGTTGAAGGAACGTCGCAGGATGCGATTCATCAGGATGATGAAAAGGAACACAGGGACTAGGGAAAAAATGTGGGCGGGTCATACCGCCCCTTTTTTCGTCTATAGAAAAGTGAATGCGTTCCCCGGAACGCAAAAAAGGCCCTTGAAGGGCCTTTTTTTGTTGGGCAGCGGCGCTTTTAGCGCTCTAGTTGCTCAATCTTGTTGGGTTTGCCATCCCATTCGGCGGCATCCGGCAACGAGTCTTTCTTCTCGGTGATGTTTGGCCAGATTTCAGCCAATTCAACGTTCAACTGAATGAACTGTTCCATGCCCGCCGGGACTTCGTCCTCGGAGAAAATGGCGACGGCCGGGCATTCAGGTTCACACAGGGCGCAGTCAATGCACTCGTCCGGGTGGATGACCAGGAAGTTCGGGCCTTCGTAGAAGCAGTCCACCGGACACACTTCTACGCAGTCGGTGTACTTGCACTTGATGCAGTTGTCGGTGACGACGAAGGTCATTTCTAATTCTCTCCTCAGGCGGCGGCAGCGAAACCCTTTGTGGTAGGGCTCGCGAGGTTCGGGAGCGATAGTCTGCAGGCCAGGCTAAGAGCCAGCAGCATCCCAAACCGCGCGAGAGTCTATCAGCTTGCAAGCGTGAGCGTTATATCCGAGTCTTCAGTGCATATAACATTTCCAGCGCTTTTCGCGGCGTCAAGTCGTCCAGGTCAAGCTTTGCCAATTCATCCAGCACCGGATGGGGCAGGCTGGCGAACATATCGCTCTGGTGCGGCGCAGCAGGTTTGCGGCTGGCCTTGGCAGGGCTGGCCACCACGGTTTCATGGGGCAGGGCCGTGGTTTCCAGGCGGCTGAGGTGCTCGCGGGCACGGGTGATCACGTCGTTCGGCACGCCGGCCAATTGCGCCACGGCCAGCCCGTAACTCTGGCTGGCCGGCCCTGGCAGCACGTGGTGCAGGAATACGATGCGCTCGTTGTGCTCGGTGGCATTCAGATGCACGTTGGCCACCAGCGGCTCGCTTTCCGGCAGCACCGTCAGTTCGAAGTAGTGGGTGGCAAATAGCGTATAGGCACGCAGATGCGCCAACCGTTCGGCCGCCGCCCATGCCAGGGACAGGCCGTCAAACGTACTGGTGCCGCGACCCACTTCGTCCATCAGCACCAGGCTGCGCTCGGTGGCGTTGTGCAGGATATTCGCGGTCTCGCTCATTTCCACCATAAAGGTCGAACGGCCACCGGCCAGGTCATCGCTGGAGCCGATCCGGGTGAAGATGCGGTCTACCAGGGACAATTCACAACTGGCCGCTGGCACAAAGCTGCCGATATGCGCCAGCAGTACGATCAAGGCGGTTTGACGCATGTAGGTGGATTTACCACCCATGTTCGGACCGGTGATCACCAACATGCGGGTATCGTCGTCCAGCGACAGGTCGTTGGCGACGAACGGCGTGGTCAGCACCTGCTCCACCACCGGGTGGCGCCCCTGCACGATGCGCATGCACGGCTCGCTGACAAACCGTGGGCAGTTCAGGTCGAGATTCAGCGCCCGTTCGGCGAGGTTGCTCAGCACATCCAGCTCCGCCAGGGCGGCGGCGGTGTCCTGCAGCGGCGCCAACTGGCTGATCAAGTCTTCCAGCAACGCCTCGTAGAGCATCTTTTCCCGGGCCAGGGCACGGCTCTTGGCCGACAGCGCCTTGTCTTCAAACTCCTTCAGCTCCGGGGTGATAAAACGCTCGGCACCTTTGAGTGTCTGGCGGCGTTGATAGTCGATGGGCGCCGACTCGGCCTGCTTACTCGGCAACTCGATAAAGTAGCCATGCACGCGGTTGTAGCCCACCTTCAGGTTGGCCAGGCCGGTGCGAGCTTTTTCGCGGGCTTCCAGGTCGATCAGGAACTGCCCGGCGTTTTCGCTCAGGGACTGCAGTTCGTCCAGTTCGCTGTCGTAGCCGGTCTTGAGCACGCCGCCGTCACGGATGATCGCCGGCGGGTTGTCGATAATGGCCTTTTCCAACAGCGCTGCCAGTTCCGGGTAGGTACCGGCCGTTACGGCGAGCTGTTGCAGGTGCGGCGTATCCAGTTCGGTCATTGCCACTTGCAGTTGCGGCAGGGCGCTGAGGGCATCGCGCAGACGCGCCAGGTCACGGGGTCGCGCATTGCGCAGGCCGATCCGCGCCAGGATGCGCTCGATGTCGCCGATTTCCTTCAGCTGCGGCTGCAGCTTTTCAAAGCGATAGCCGTCCAGCAGGCAGGTAATCGACGTCTGGCGCGCCTGCAGCACCGTCAAATCCCGCAACGGACGGTTCAACCAGCGGGTCAGCAGACGGCTGCCCATGGCAGTTTGGCAGCGATCGACCACCGATTGCAGGGTGTTGTCACGCCCGCCGGACAGGTTGGTGTCCAGTTCCAGGTTGCGACGGCTCGCGCCATCGAGCACCACGGTGTCGTCCAGGCGCTCATGGCGCAGGCTGCGCAAATGCGGCAGGGCGGTGCGTTGGGTTTCCTTGGCATAGCTGAGCAGGCAACCCGCAGCGCCGATGGCCAGGGTCAGGGTTTCGCAACCGAAGCCTTTAAGGTCCTGCACCGAGAACTGCTGGCATAGACTTTTCAGTGCCGAGTCACGCTCGAAATCCCACGGCGCGCGACGCTTGGTCCCACGGCGTTTTTCCGCAGGCAGATCCTTCGGCCAATCATCCGGGATCAACAACTCCACCGGATTGATGCGCTCCAGCTCCGCCAGCAGGTTTTCCCAGCCCTTGATCTCCAGCACGCTGAAATTGCCGCTGGTGATGTCCAGTACCGAAAGCCCGAACAAGCGCTCATCGCCCAGCACCGCAGCGATCAGGTTATCGCGACGCTCATCCAGCAGCGCCTCATCACTCACCGTCCCCGGCGTAATAATGCGCACCACCTGGCGTTCCACCGGGCCCTTGCTGGTGGCCGGATCGCCGATCTGCTCGCAGATCACCACCGATTCGCCCAGCTTCACCAGCTTGACCAGGTAACCCTCCAGCGAGTGATAAGGGATCCCGCACATCGGAATCGACTGCCCCGCCGACTGCCCGCGCGCGGTCAAGGTGATGTCCAGCAACTTGGCGGCCTTCTTCGCGTCTTCATAGAAGATCTCGTAGAAGTCGCCCATGCGATAGAACATCAACTGATCAGGGTGCTGGTTTTTCAGGCGCCAGTACTGCTGCATCATCGGGGTGTGAGAGGACAGATCGGACGTGTTTTTACTCATTGGATAATAGGCAAATTCGTTGAAAGGAGTGGGGCAAAGGTGGGGCACTCGGCCCTGCTGATTTTGCAATGGCCGCAAGGTTAACACGCGAGGTCGGCCCTTCGCAGGTCGCAAACGGATAGGTAAAACGCAAAGTGGGATGGCGCATTTGTTTAAATGCGCAGGGACGTGTCGCTATTGGCGCGCAGCCGAAAATGCCTCCCTCAGTACGATGAGGCGATCGCCTTGGCCAGTTGCATGTCGGACATAAGAGGCGAGGCGTAGGTCGCGCGATAGTACCGAGATGCCTGTTCGAACTCAGCACCGCGGATCTCGCCGTCCGAACCGATAAAGGCGAGGGCATCGGTTTTGGAGGATGTGAAAAGCTTTGGCGCATCGGTCGTGAGAACGCTGGCTCCCCCAATCAGGATGGTGGGCACGAACGTCGTGTACATCAGCACTTTATCGAAAGGGTTGGCGTTTTCAGCCGCCGCTACCGGGTTGCCGATCACTGCCACGGCAGCGATCGCCAGCGTCTTCCATGAGCCCATTCTTCGATGCTTCCATTTCTGTGAGAGGCCGCACGATAGCAGAGGCGGTCCCTTTGCAGATATAAGGCGCTGCCGAGCACAATGAATCCCGCGCTGAAGATGCGCTTTCGATTGAAGCAGGTCCACTGAAAGGTATTGCGAGTGCATAATTAATGCATGAATGATGCAAATTAGCATTTGCCAACCCCAAAAACTCCCGTCACTATCGCCGCTATGCAAAAACGCAACGTTTCTATCGTCTTAAGAGAACTGCTGGACCGCGACCGGATCTCCCCCACGGAGCTTCACCGGCGTACTGGCGTGCCTCAATCCACGTTGTCCCGGATTCTCAGCGGCAAGATCGTTGATCCGTCGGATAAACACATCTCGCGTATCGCCGAGTACTTCCGCGTCAGCACCGATCAACTGCGCGGGCGTGCGGCGGTGGGGGCGTTGCGCGATGACGGGCGCGACCCGACGCATTCGGAACTCAAGGATATAAGCCTGTGGGACGATGACACCCCCGTTAATGATGACGAGGTGTCGATCCCCTTTCTGCGCGAGGTTGAATTGGCTGCTGGATCAGGAAGATTCGTCATCGAGGAAAGCGAGAAGGCCAGCCTGCGTTTTGGAAAGCGCAGCCTGCGACATAACGGTGTGCAGTTCGACCAGGCCAAGTGTGTGACGGTGCGCGGCAACAGTATGTTGCCGGTACTGCGCGACGGCGCGACGGTCGGCGTGAATGCTGGCAAAAGTGGCATCGGCGACATCGTCGATGGCGACTTGTATGCCATCAATCACAATGGCCAGCTGCGGGTTAAACAGCTCTATCGCCTGCCTTCCGGGATTCGCCTGCGCAGTTTCAATCGCGATGAACACCCGGATGAGGACTACAGCTTCCAGGATATCCAGGATGAGCAGATCAGCATCCTCGGTCATGTGTTCTGGTGGGGGATGTACGCCCGTTAACCTCCTTGCGTAAGAGAGAGCCCGCCATCGAGCGGGCTTTTTTTCGCCCGTGGAAAATCGCCAAACCCTTTGCCCGCAAGGCATGAAGTGCACCAGTGCATTAGCTTGGTGAAATAAATGCATTTGTGCATTGACTGTATATGCATACATGCATATCCTTCATCTCAAGCCAGCCAACAAGGCCTGGTGGAGGCGGCAAGGATGCTGCCAAGGAAGACAAGGAAGACAAGGAAGGCACGCAACATCGGCAAGGACGCCATCAGAGCGATGGCAGGGATGCCAGGCAACACCGGCAAGGATGCCGACGCTCTTTAGTGACACCGCTTCAGCGACAGGCAGCGATGAACCGGCCTTAACGGTTCAGAGGGTTGGCAACTGACCCGGGTGTGCAGCGTAAAGCACCAGAAGCAGTTATCCGGCAGACAGGGATCGTGGTCGGAAAAACATCGAGGAAAGATCCGTACCGCGCCAGTAGCGCCGAAAGATCGACGCTGGACCGCATTACTGAAAAGCCTGGGCAACCGGGCTTTTTGGAATGCCTACCTATACATGGATTTACCCAAAAGCCGGTGCGTTGCCGGCATTGCTCAGCCAGGAGGCGTGACATGACAAACGAGCAGCAAGCGTTAGCGGAAATGCCTATCTGGCTGGTGATCGCACTGGCGCTGATTGGCGGCGTATCCGGCGAAATGTGGCGTGCCGACAAGGAGGGCGCCCGCGGTTGGTCGCTGGTCCGGCGTCTGGCCCTGCGGTCCGGGGCGTGCATGGTCTGCGGGGTTTCGGCATTGATGCTGTGCTACGCCGCCGGCATGTCGATCTGGACCGCCGGCGCCATTGGTTGCCTGACGGCCATGGCCGGCGCAGACGTCGCCATCGGCCTTTATGAACGCTGGGCGGCCAAGCGCATCGGGGTCAACGAAGCGCCGACATCCCGCTCGGATCAGCAGTAACTGCTGCAAGGACGCAACTGATGACACTTATCGAAAAACCCTCCCAACTGCCTGTAGCCATTGAGGGGGCGCTGAAGCGTGCCTTCCCACAATTACAGGTAGGCAACCACCAGGACGTTGGCGGCGCCGGGGATCACACTGGCGTGCTGATCAGCGTGGAACGCAACGGCCCCGGTGTGCGTTCCCGTGAAGGGCGCAAGGCGCATGCCTTGTCGGTATCACTCAGGGTTACGGTCGCCAGTGCGGCGGCGCCTTTTGACGCGTGCGACCTGGCCAGCCAATTGATGGACCTGGCCCTGGATAACCGCTGGGGCCTGCCGTCGGACCAGTGCGATTTACCCACGGCCGTCGTCGCGGCGCCCTCTGGGCTCGCCAGCGCCGAAACGGACTACGACACCTGGACCGTGTCCTTCACCCAAACCCTCTATCTCGGCCCGTCGTTGCTCGAAGACCCCACCGGCACACCGCTGTTTGCCCGCACCTGGGAAGTCTCGGACATCGACGATCCGGATCAATATCGGCCCCTGCAGGAGTAGTCCATGTTCGACGCGTTGTTACGCATGCAACTGGGGCCGATTGTCGAGCGCCTGGCGGAAATGGAAGCCCAGCTCGAAGACCTGTATCGACGCGCGGACAGTTTCTGCCGCATTGGCGTGTGCCAGGAGGTCGACGCTGCCAGCAATACCTGCAAGGTCAGCCATGGTGAGTTGCTTACCCCGGCGATTCGGTTCTTCAACCCCAGCGCGGGTGCGCAGACCGAAACCCGTATTCCGTCGGTGGGCGAGCAATGCCTGTTGCTCAACTACGGCGGTGGGGAAGGGGGCATGCAGTCTGTGGCGCTGTTCGGGCTGAACAGTAGTCTGTTTCCACCGGTGTCCAGCGTGGCCTCGCTGACCCGGCGGCGCCATCAGGATGGCACCCAAAGCGACTACGACGATGCCAGCCACACCTTCAACTGGATTAACGGCTCGATGATCCCGCAACTGCTCGGCCAGAACCTTGGCGATGACCTATTGATCCTCGCCAAAAGCCATGCCGCGCAAGCGTTCTACAACAGCCAGAACGGCATTGTCGACTTCCAGCCCCAGGTCATCGTCGCCACCCGCCAGGGCGCCGGGTTATTGCTGCGTTTTGCCGGCACCTGGAAAAACCGCCAACAATCCTTCGAGGTTGTGACATGAGCATGCTGATCCCAGGCCAGAACCAACTGGCGGAGCCGGCGATTATCGCGGTCGATGAATTCGAACCACTGCTGGCGGAGTTCAAGGCGTTTGTCGTCGACTACGTCGCCACCCGCGCGCCGCACAGCGCGGCCAGACTCAAGGTCAGCCTCGACAACGAAAGCGGACTGCTGACCCAAGCGGCCGCGCAGCAACTGCTGCAAACCTACGCCGACTCCTGCCCTTGCTTGGACGGCCGCGTGAACCCAAGTTGGATCGACTATGCGTTCCACAGCGCCGGTGCGCGCAACTGCAGATACTCGAGCCCTTGAGGCCGATCATGATGATTCACAAAAAACGGCCATTGTGTCGGATTTTTTGTGCCCGGAAGAAAGCAAAAAGCCCCGACAAGTTCAGGGCTTTTTGTTGAGATCGAAAAAAGAGAGGGCGACTCCAGAGGGTGCACTAACACCCTAAGGAGACGCCAGATCGCAGATCTAGCCTGCAAGCCAGCCCCTCACTGCTCGCGCGAGCGGGACGGAGCCTAGCAGATAAATAAACGGACTTGCAGATGTTGAAAGAATTCAGATGCGGTAACTGCAAAAGACTTCTCGCCCGTACGGGTGGGTTTACAGAGCTCCAGATCAAATGTTCCCGATGCGGGACGTTGAATCATGGGAAGGCCACGAGCCTCGAGCAATCGCCTTTGAGCGACATGAAAGCGGAATCCTCCGCGACAAATCATTCGACTCAACAGGTGAAAACATGGACGCACAACCAATCGGCTCTAAATTGTTTTCTGGCGAATACAGTGCCAGCGTAGTTCAAGTCATCAATCCTGCGATGAACACCAATGGAGCAGTGCTTCGAACGGCTTCTTTCCTCGGTACGCAGTATTCGATCCTCGCAACTGGCACAACCCCCGTCACCGGGGCCACCGACAAGACGAAGCCTGTTGTTTTGGCTTCGGTAGCGGCGACCTACAATGCCTTGCAGTTCCCCGTCACTTTACCGGCGGGGTATGGGCTTTGGATCGCCACTAACTCGGGCTCATCCTCGCTGTTCCTGACCTACGATCTGCTGCCATAAGCGAGACCTGGCCGACTCTAGAGTCGGCCATCTTGTTTGTTACGTAAGCCACGTGAATCTTTCCAATACCCCCGCCATCGTGGGGGGCCTTTTCGTTTTCGGCTCCACCACACCCATTGCTCCAAGCTGGGAGTGCTGCTGGGGCTAACTCATTTGTACAGGTCGTACTTCGGCCACCTTTCTCTATGGAGTGGCGATGGATCCTAACGACCTGGGGCCAGGCACACGTTCGCGTGGCTTGGCGGTACCGGCACTGTTCTGCTCGGTGGTCTGTTATGGCTGAGAAATTTCTCTTCAAGTCAATGTGGTTCAAGGCGTACGCAGCGGTGGCGTAAACGCCGTCGGCTCAGGCCTCAGCACCGCTGTCGGTGGCGCAATCGGTGGTTTGCTCGGCAGCGAGGCAGGCAGTTGGCTCGGTGACAAACTGTTCGGCTCAACGGATCGCCTGCCTGCACCCAATGCGGTGAGCAAGGAACTCAATGCGGCGCGCACGGATAACGTGCAAGTCACCCTCGCCCCGAGTATCCAGATCACCGGTGTAAACCCCGCCCCGGTGAACAAGGCTTTATCACCGCCAAGCTCGACGAAAAATCCCGCTCGAAATACCAAGGCTGCCGTGCCAGTTGGTGGGATGTCTCCGCCGGCAAGCAGCGCGTCGTCCAGGTGGGGAATGCACCGTTCAAAACCTTGCGCCAACGCTACCAGAACGAAGCCGAAGCCCGCGCCGTTGCCGAAGGTGAACTGCGTCGTGTGGGGCGTGAAAATTTGAAGTTGCTGATCGATTGCCCGGGCAATCCATTGTTGGCCGCGGAAGGCCTGTTAGTGCTGGATGAGAGCTGGCCGTCCTATATGCAGGGGCGCTGGTCGATAAAGCAGGTGGTTCATGTCGGCGATCCGGCGACGGGATACCGCAGTTCGATCACGGCCGGTGGGTTGTCGATATAGCTACTTTTCGAGAGTAAAACCAATGGTGATAACACTCCCCCAGCTGCTTGACGTTATGCCGGATGCCCGCCTTAGAGCGGGCGTTTTTTTAATGCCCTTGAATGCGGCTTTCGTTCGTTTCGAGATCAACTGTGCGAAGCGCATCGCCGCCTTCCTCGCCCAGATTGGCCACGAATCCGCCGAACTGCGTTACGTCCGTGAACTGGGCAGCGATTACTACCTGAGCAAATACGACACCGGCAGCCTGGCCGCGCGCCTGGGCAATAGCCCCGAAGCGGATGGCGATGGTCCTTTGTACCGGGGGCGGGGGCTGATCCAGATCACCGGTCGGCGCAATTACCTGGCCTGCAGTCAGGCGTTGTTTGGTGACGATCGTCTGTTGCGTGAGCCGATGTTGCTCGAGCAACCCCAATGGGCGGCTGAGTCGGCCGCCTGGTTCTGGCAGGTCAATGGCCTGAATGAGCTGGCCGACAAGGACCAGTTCACCACCATTACACGGCGTATCAATGGCGGGCTGAATGGGCTGGAGGATCGCTTGCGGCTGTGGGCGCGGGCGAAGGCGGTGTTATGCGTTTCCTAGGGGCCTACCAACTGATCGGTGCTTGCCTGTTGGTGGCGGTGACCTGGCAGGTCCAGGCCTGGCGCTTGGGGGTACAGCTTGAGCGCCAGGCTTCTGTCCATGCACAGGCGCTCAGCCAGCAAAGCCAGGCGGTCTTGCATCAACAACAGGCTGAACAGGACAAACGGCTGGCCCTGGAGCAACAGCTCAGTGCCAGCGACCAACACCATGCTCGGGAGTTGAGCGATGCCCAACGTAACCAGGCTGCTCTGCGCGACCGTCTGGCCACTGCTGATGTGCGGTTGTCAGTCCTTCTCGACGCCACCAAAGCCGCCGATGGCTGCGCAGTGCCAAGTACCACCACCACCGGCGGCCTGGTTCATGCAGCCGCACGAGCCCGACTTGACCCGGCGCATGCTCAGCGAATTATCGGCATCACCGATGCCGGCGACCAAGGACTGATCGCCTTGCGCGCTTGCCAGGCGTATGTGCACGCTGTCGCCCGCTAATCTCTTGTTCCAGTCTGTCGCTTGCATGAGCGATTTGCTCCTGTAGGGTAGGCAAACCCCCGCCCACTTCTGGAGACCGTCGTGAAGGAAATCACTCAACTTGCCGCTGACCTGGGCCGCCGCCTGCAGATGCTCAATGCCCACGTCACCACGGCCGAATCCTGTACCGGTGGCGGTATCGCCGAGGCCATTACGCGGATCCCGGGGAGTTCGGCCTGGTTCGAGGCGGGGTATGTCACCTATTCCAATCGGCAGAAGACCCGGCAGTTGAATGTGCCGGAAACCTTGTTTCCAAAGGTTGGGGCGGTCAGCCAGGAAGTGGTGGAGGCCATGGTGCGCGGCGCCCAGGAGAAAAGCCTGGCGCGCTTTGCCGTGGCGGTCAGCGGTGTGGCGGGGCCCGATGGTGGTTCGGTGGACAAGCCGGTGGGCACCGTCTGGCTGGCCTTTGGCGTTGGCGAGGAGGTCACGGCCGAGCTTGCGCACTTCTCCGGCAACCGAGATGAGGTCCGCCGACAAACGGTGAAGGCCGCGCTGGAGGGCTTGTTGCGACGAGCTGCAGCAGAAATAGAAAATCAGGGGTAGGCGATCTCCGATCTTTGTGGAACAATACTGTCTACTTATACAGGTGTTGGCCGTCAGGCCTTATTGATTACGTGAGGACTTTAATGGACGACAACAAGAAGAAAGCCTTGGCTGCGGCCCTGGGTCAGATCGAACGTCAATTCGGCAAGGGTGCCGTAATGCGTATGGGCGATCACGACCGTCAGGCGATCCCGGCTATTTCCACTGGCTCTCTGGGTCTGGACATCGCGCTCGGCATTGGCGGCCTGCCAAAAGGTCGTATCGTTGAAATCTACGGTCCTGAATCTTCCGGTAAAACCACCCTGACCCTGTCGGTGATTGCCCAGGCGCAAAAAATGGGCGCCACCTGCGCGTTCGTCGACGCCGAGCACGCCCTGGATCCTGAATACGCCGGCAAGCTGGGCGTCAACGTTGATGACCTGCTGGTGTCCCAGCCGGACACCGGTGAGCAAGCCCTGGAAATCACCGACATGCTGGTGCGCTCCAACGCCATCGACGTGATCGTGGTCGACTCCGTGGCAGCCCTGGTACCCAAGGCTGAAATCGAAGGCGAAATGGGCGACATGCATGTGGGCCTGCAAGCCCGCCTGATGTCCCAGGCGCTGCGTAAAATCACCGGTAACATCAAGAACGCCAACTGCCTGGTGATCTTCATCAACCAGATCCGCATGAAGATCGGCGTGATGTTTGGCAGCCCGGAAACCACCACCGGTGGTAACGCGCTGAAGTTCTACGCGTCGGTCCGCCTGGACATCCGCCGTACCGGCGCGGTGAAAGAGGGTGACGAGGTTGTGGGTAGCGAAACCCGCGTCAAGGTCGTGAAAAACAAAGTGGCTCCGCCTTTCCGCCAGGCTGAGTTCCAGATTCTCTACGGCAAGGGTATCTACCTGAACGGCGAGATGATCGACCTGGGCGTGCTGCACGGCTTCGTCGAAAAGTCCGGTGCCTGGTATGCCTACAATGGCAGCAAGATCGGTCAGGGCAAGGCCAACTCGGCCAAGTTCCTGGCGGACAACCCGGACATCGCTGCCACGCTTGAGAAGCAGATCCGCGACAAACTGCTGACCCCAACACCAGACGTGAAAGCTGCCGCCAACCGCGAGCCGGTTGAAGAAGTAGAAGAAGCCGACACTGACATCTGAAATAAACGATGACCGTTGTACTGGATACACTTGTCGCTGTTCGGCGCACCGCAATGGACCTGCTCGCTCGCCGCGAGCATGGTCGAGTCGAGCTGACGCGTAAACTGCGTCAGCGCGGTGCGGAACCTGAGATGATCGAAACCGCCCTTGACCGGTTGACGGAAGAGGGGCTGCTTTCGGAATCCCGTTATCTCGAAAGTTTTGTCTCCTACCGAGCCCGGTCCGGCTATGGCCCGGCGCGTATTCGCGAAGAGCTGAGCCAGCGTGGTTTACAGCGCGCCGATATCGACCTTGCCTTGCGTGAGTGCGGTATCAGTTGGCAGGCGCAGTTGGAGGACACCTGGCGCCGCAAATTCTCGGGTCATCTCCCCATTGATGCCAGGGAACGCGCCAAGCAGGGACGCTTCTTGAGTTATCGCGGTTTTTCGATGGAAATGATCAGCCGCTTATTAAGTGGCCGAGACATGGATGACTGAACACCTTGTTGTGCGGTGAACGGCCTTGTTGTGTGGTGAATGGGCTTGTTATGGCGAGCGGGCTTGCTTGTGGTGAGCGGGCTTGCCCCGCGCTGGGCTGCGAAGCAGCCCCAATAGCCTCACCTTCGATCTAAACCTGAAACACCAAACCTGAAGTCCCCAAAAAAGGCCCGCTATGAAAATAGCGGGCCTTTTTGCGTTTCTGGATCCTGCGTTTCTGGATTTCACGCCGGCTGCGGCGCTACCCGCTGTTGCGTCTTCCCCTGAGCCTGCGCCCAGTTCTCCGGCAAGTTGATGTAATCCACCAGCTCCCGTAACCGGCCCTGGTCGCGGCCATTGAAGTTGAACACCAACCGCGTCAAATGGCTGAACTTCGGCTCATCATGCTCCTCACCGGTATAGGCAAGCTGCTGGAATTCTCCGCTCAACCGCAGGCTGGCAAATTCACTCTGCAAATGAGCCAGCGCTCGATCGCTGAGCGGGTGATTCATGCGCACCACAAACTCACGTTTCAACCAGCGCGTGGAATGGAAGTTGGCATAGAACTGATTGATCTCTTCCACTGCCTCTTCAGCGCTGTACACCAGGCGTACCAGCTTGAGGTCGGTGGGCAGGATGTAGCGATTGGCTTCCAGCTGGCTACGGATAAAGTCCAGGGCGCCTTGCCAGAAACCGCCACCGGGCGCATCCAGCAACACTACCGGCACCAGCGGGCTTTTGCCGGTCTGGATCAGGGTCAATACTTCCAGGGCTTCATCCAGGGTGCCGAAACCACCCGGGCACAACACCAGCGCATCGGCTTCCTTGACGAAGAACAGCTTGCGGGTAAAGAAGAAGTGGAAGGACAGCAGGTTCTCGGTGCCATCGATGGTCGGGTTGGCATGCTGTTCAAACGGCAGGGTGATATTGAACCCCAGGCTGTGCTCCAGGCCTGCCCCTTCGTGGGCCGCCGCCATGATGCCGCCGCCACCACCGGTGATTACCATCAGGTCCGAACGGGCCAGTGCGGCACCCACCTCGCGGGCCAAGGCGTACAGTGGGCTTTCCACCGGGGTGCGTGCCGAGCCGAACACCGTGACCTTGCGGCGCCCCTTGAACTGTTCGAGTACGCGGAAGGCGTGGTCCAGTTCGCGAATGGCTTGCAAGGTGATCTTGGCGTTCCAGCGGTTGCGGTCGTCCTGGGCCATGCGCAGCACGGTCAGGATCATGTCGCGATACAGGGGGATATTCGGGCTGTTGGGGGCGATCTGCTTGAGCTGAGCTTCAACCTGTTGCGTAAGGTCGGCCCCGTTTTCTTCAAAATGCCGGAGCAGGCGGTCATTCGGTTCGTAAGGCATTCAACTTCTCCTTCTTCACAGAGGCTGGGCCAACGGCGAGAGATTCGTCCGGGGGCCACGACACTGCATGTGTCGCTGCATACCAAGGCATTGCACGTGTTCGCCAGGCAGCAAACGGGCTCTGTATATTCCTTGTGATTTAAAAAACCTTTGCACTGCACGTCGCAGGAGGGCAACCCTCTTTTGCCCTGGAAATGTTACAGAACGGCGTGGAAGCCGTGATGAACGGGCGGTCGGGATGACTTGATCATGGGCCGAAAAACCCTTGGCTGGCAACCGCTTATTGGTCACTCAGCAGGGAGTTTAGCCGCCTGCAGGGAAATGAAGCAGGGGAGTGCGCGCTACTGGACAGCAGCGCGCGAAGGGCAAGCGAAGATTACTTTTTCTTCTTGGCGGCAGCCGGTGCCGGGCAATCCGCTTCCACGAATTTCACCGATGCCACAGGACGATTGGTCTTGTTCTCGGTGATTTCATAGCGCATCACTGCGCCCTTGGCCATCAGCTCGCGATAACCTTTGTTCAGGCACACGCTTTGCCCCAGCTGGAAGTACACCGCCTTGGGGTTGGCGCGCATCTGTTCGGCGCGATCAGGCAATACGCTGAGGTGATCAATCAGTTGCATGCCCTCAACGGTGTAGGCCACTTCCAGGGTTTTTTCGTCGATTTCCCGCGGCAGGTCCTTGTTGCTTTCAGTCGCGACGCTTTGCAGCTTCCGGTTCATTTGGGCCTCCAGCAGCGAGGCCGCCTGGGCGCCCACGGGCAGTACCAGCGCAAGTGCGATGGATGGGGCGGCAAGACGCAGCATGGAACGCAGCATGAAACTCTCCTGATTCGGTTACTGGTGCATAGACCAGCCACTGCGCTGTGCGTTCAGTGGCGCGCAATTATAGGTGACCCCTTGCCACTACAGCCAGGCGTATCGCTGGTAAACTGCGGTCACTTCAGCCTTCCACGAGTTTTCTCCGTGTCGATCTACCCCTCTGTACGGCGCATCCGATGAGCCATGCCGTCTCCCGCCTGCGCACACAGCGCCTGGCACGCGCGATCAAGCCCTTCGTCAATCGAGGCTCACGTGCCGAACGCTGCCCCGGCTGCCGGGTCATCCCCGAGTATTGCCTGTGCGCCTGGCGCCCCCAGGTCGCGGCCAGGTCCGCCATGTGCCTGCTGATGCACGATGTCGAACCGATGAAACCCAGCAACACCGGCTGGCTGATCGCCGACGTGGTCGAGGACACCACGGCATTCGCCTGGTCGCGCACCGAAGTCGACCCGGATTTGCTCACCCTGCTAGCTGACCCGCAGTGGCAGCCCTACATCGTGTTCCCCGGCGAATTCGTGGCGCCCGAGCGTGTCGTCAGTACCGTGACGGTGGCAGAAGGCAGGCGCCCGCTGTTCATCCTGCTGGATGGCACCTGGAGCGAAGCGCGCAAGATGTTCCGCAAGAGTCCCTATCTGGAGTATCTGCCGGTATTGAGCCTGGCGCCTGAGCAGCTTTCGCGCTACAAACTGCGCCGCTCCAAGCGTGATGACCATTTCTGCACCGCCGAAGTCGCCGCCCTGTGCCTGGAACTGGCCGATGACACCGCTGCCAGCGAAGTGCTGGACGCCTACCTCGACGTATTCAGCACCCATTACCTGGCTGCCAAGTTCCAGCTGCCATTGGACCCGACCGACAGCGTCCATACTCGTCTTGCACCCTATATAGCCACGCTATAGCCAGACGACGTTTGCATGATGGCACCGTAAACCTGCATGCCGCTAAAATGCCCATGGGCGTAGTGCTTGACCCCCCAGGCTGCGCTGGGCATGCTGAGCGCCGATTGGGGTGCAACCGTGAGTTTTCGACGTCGTTCCAAGTGCTTTTGACGTTGAACGTACCCTGTGGCGATGGCTGCCTGGCCGTCGCCTTGTGTATTGGTGAACCCCGAACCCATCGGGGCTGCCATAAAAAACAGGATCATTTAATCAATGGCCACATACGAAATCCTGATAGCCGATGACCACCCGCTGTTTCGCAGTGCGCTCCATCAGGCCGTGACCCTGGGCCTTGGCCCGGACGTGCGCCTGGTTGAAGTGGCCAGCATTGCCGAGCTGGAAGCCCGCCTTACCGAAAAATCCGATTGGGACCTGGTGCTGCTCGACCTGAACATGCCCGGCGCCTACGGTTTTTCGGGGCTGGTGCTCCTGCGTGGGCAATACCCGCAGATCCCCGTGGTGATGGTCTCTGCCCAGGAAGATGCCGACGTGGTGGTGCGTTCCAAGGAGTTTGGCGCCAGCGGCTTCATTCCAAAGTCCAGCGCGATGGAAGATATTCAGAAGGCCGTGCGCGCAGTGTTGGACGGTGATGTGTCCTGGCCGCCGCAAGCGTTTGAACACATCAACGTGTCCGACGAAGCCAAGGCCGCCCGTGATGGCTTGGCCAGCCTGACACCCCAGCAGTTTCGAGTGCTGACCATGGTCTGCGAAGGTTTGCTGAACAAGCAGATCGCCTATGAGCTGAGTGTGTCGGAAGCGACCATCAAGGCTCATGTCACGGCAATCTTTCGCAAATTGGGGGTGCGTACGCGGACCCAGGCGGCGCTGCTCTTGCAACAACTTGAGTCAATTGCTCAGCATTAAGTTGTTACCGATTCACGCTTTTTTGACTTTGCGTGATCTAGTTTCCCCACTCCTTTGGTTCAGTTGCCTACGTCTATGTCGCCTTTCAAGGGTCAAACCGGTCTCAAACGTATCTTCAATGCAGGGGGCTATTCCCTGGATGGCCTGCGCGCGGCTTTCACCGGTGAGGCGGCGTTCCGTCAACTGGTCTTGTTGAACGTCATCCTGATCCCGCTGAGTTTTTTCCTGCATGTCAGCCGTGTTGAGCGCGCGCTGCTGATTGCGGTGTGCCTGTTGGCCTTGATCGTTGAATTGCTCAATTCGGCGGTAGAAGCGGCGATCGACCGTATTTCCCTCGATCGCCACCCCTTGTCGAAAAACGCCAAGGACATGGGCAGCGCCGCGCAATTCGTGGCGTTGACCATGATCACCCTGGTGTGGGCCGTGATCCTGATCTGACGATCAGGCAATGCTCGGCAGCACGATCTCGTCGCTGCGCTGAACCCCGGCAGTGAAGGCGCGGCACAGCTCCAGGAACTCCCGCATGGCGGAGGTCTGGTATTTCTGTTTATGCCAAATGAAGTAGAACTGTCGGGCCAGGTCCAGGTCCGGGGTTTCTACCGGCACCAGGCTGCCACGGCGAAATGCATCGCGCAGCGCCAGCCGAGAAATACACCCAATGCCCAAACCCGATTCCACCGCCCGTTTGATCGCCTCGGTGTGCTCCAGCTCCAGGCGGATATTCAGCGCGCTGCGGTGATGGCGCATGGCCTGGTCAAAGGTCAGGCGGGTGCCGGAGCCTTGTTCCCGCAGGATCCAGGCCTCATGGGTCAATTCTTCCAGGGTGGCCACGCCGCGCTTGGCCAGGGGGTGCTGAGGTGCACAAAACACCACCAGCTCATCTTCCACCCAGGTTTGCACCTCGATATCCGGGTGGCTGCAGTCGCCTTCGATTAGACCCAGGTCAATTTCGTAGTGCGCAACTTGGTGCACGATATTGGCAGTGTTCTGCACATGCAGCTTCACCTGGCTTTCGGGGTGCTGCTGCATGAAGCTGCCGATCAGCAGGGTGGCCAGGTAATTGCCAATGGTCAGGGTAGCGCCGACCGCCAGGGAGCCGAAGCCGGACTTACCGTTGAGCAGGTCTTCGATCTCCTTGGCCTGGTCCAACAGCGCCACCGCTTGGGGCAACAGCTGATGGCCCAAGGCGTTGAGACTCAGGCGTTTACCGGCACGGTCGAATAATTGGCAGCTGGATTGACGCTCCAGCTCCGTAATCGAGGTGCTGGCGGCGGATTGAGATAAGGCCAGAAGGCCAGCAGCGCGGGAGACGCTTTCCTGCTGGGCGACGGCGACGAAGACTTGCAGTTGACGGAGAGTAAATCGCATATCGATATAACCGATAACCCTTATCTTAATAATCCAGTTAACAGATATTGTCGCCGCCATTAGAATGCTGTGCAATTGCGCACTTCATCTTTGGCGCAGACCCATTTCCAGGAGTCCCCCGTACATGAGCAACATGAACCACGAGCGTGTCCTCAGTGTTCATCACTGGAACGACACTCTGTTCAGCTTCAAGTGCACCCGCGATCCGGGCCTGCGCTTCGAGAACGGTCAGTTCGTGATGATCGGCCTGCAACAGCCCAACGGCCGCCCGCTCATGCGCGCTTACTCCATTGCCAGCCCGAACTGGGAAGAGCATCTGGAGTTCTTCAGCATCAAGGTGCCGGATGGCCCGCTGACTTCCCAATTGCAGCACTTGAAGGAAGGCGACGAGATCATCATCAGCAAAAAACCGACAGGCACCCTGGTGCTTGACGATTTGAAGCCGGGCAAACACCTCTACCTGCTCAGCACCGGTACTGGCCTTGCTCCGTTCATGAGCGTGATCCAGGACCCGGAAACCTACGAGCGCTTTGAAAAAGTGATCCTGTGCCACGGCGTGCGCTACGTCAACGAAGTCGCTTACCGCGAATTCATCACCGAGCACCTGCCGCAGAACGAGTTCTTCGGCGAGGCCCTGCGTGAGAAGCTGATCTACTACCCGACCGTGACCCGCGAGCCGTTCGAAAACGAAGGCCGCCTGACCGACCTGATGCGCAGCGGCAAGCTGTTCAGCGACATCGGCCTGCCACCGATCAACCCCGAGGACGACCGCGCCATGTTGTGCGGCAGCCCAAGCATGTTGGACGAGACCAGCGAAGTGCTGAACAGCTTCGGCCTGAAAGTTTCGCCACGCATGCGTGAGCCGGGTGATTACTTGATCGAGCGCGCGTTCGTCGAGAAATAACTGCGGTAAAAAATGTGGGAGGGGGCTTGCTCCCGATGGCGATGGGTCAGTCGATATACACGTTGACTGATCCACCGCCATCGGGAGCAAGCCCCCTCCCACATTGGGTTCCGGTTTATCCCGCTGGCACCACTTCCAACACACAAATCATCCCGGCCTCTGGATAGTGCCAGCGCACATCCACATCCCAGAACTGCGCCCCGTATTCGCGTTCAGGCCCTGGCGTCTGGTACGCCGGCCGTGGATCCTGTGCCAGACACTGATCGATCAACTCCACCAACGGCTCCCCAAGGCGCTGGGCATGGCCTTGTGCCTGCTGCAGTGCGCTCTTCAGCCACTGCACGGGAATCAGCTGCGGCGCACCACTGGCGATGCTGTTGGTGGCTGTGTCGATGATGTCGGCGTAGGGCACATACGGCTTGATATCCAATACCGGGGTGCCATCGAGCAAATCGATCCCGGAGATCCACAGCCGGCCCGGCTCCACCTTGTCCAGCTTGACCACTGACTGGCCAATCCCGTTGGGCCGATGAGTCGCGCGGGTCGCAAACACGCCCATGGACGTGTTGCCGCCCAGGCGGGGCGGGCGCACTTTCAGGCGGGGCTTGTCCTCCAGGGCCTGGTGGAACAGAAACAACAGCCACACATGGCTGACCTGCTCCAGGCCCTGTACCGCCTCGCCCTGGTCGAACGGCGCCACCAACTCCAGCACGCCCCGCGCGGCAGGCGCCAGTTGCGGTTGGCGCGGAATGGCGAACTTCTCCTTGAAGCAGGAGCGTACGAAACCGACGGGCGAGACCTGGTAGGCCATTACTGGAGCCTCAAGTTGCAAGCCGCAAGCCACAAGCTTTTAACTTGCAGCTTGAAGCTTATGGCTGTTCTTATGCTCTGACGCGCAGCGTCAGGCCCTTGAGGAAGTTACGCAGCAACTGGTCGCCACAGGTGCGGTAGTTGGTGTGGCCGAACTTGCGGAACAGCGCGCTCAGCTCAGGCTTGGACACCGGGAATTCGGCAGCCTTGAGGATGGCGTGCATGTCGTCCTCCTTCAGTTCGAAGGCCACACGCAGTTTCTTGAGGATGATGTTGTTGGTCACCGGGGTTTCGATCGGCTGCGGCGGACGGCTTTCGTCCTTGCCGCGCTTGAAGATCACCAGGCCATCGAGGAAGTGGGCCATGACCTCATCCGGACAGAACACAAAGCCTTCTTCTTCGTCTTTCTTGAGGTAGGTCAGCAGGTCTTCCTTGGTCACGTCCATGCCGCCGAGCTTGATAAGCTCGACCATCTTGTTGTCGCTGATGTCGAGCATGTAGCGCACGCTGCGCAGTACGTCGTTGTGAATCATGGTGGGCAATCCTGGTTTTCAACGGTGGGCGCCGCCGGGTGGGGCGGTGCCTGGAAAGGGGGAGGCTGTTTAGAACTTTTCTTTGCCGGACAGATAACGCCATTGGCCAACCGGCACTTTGCCGATGGACACGCCGCCGATGCGAATGCGGCGGATAGCGACGACTTTCAGGCCAACGGCTTCGCAGAACAGGGCGATCACGCCTGGTTGCGGGTTTTTCATCGCAAAGCGCAGGCGATTTTCGTTCTGCCAGCTGGCTTTTACGGCTGGCAGCTCTTTGCCTTTGTAGGTCAGGCCGTGGTTCAGGCGGTTGAGGCCGTGGGCAACCATGTCGCCTTCAACCTCCACCACGTATTCCTGCTCGATCTTGGCTGCATCGGCGGTCAACTTGCGCAGGATCTTCCAGTCCTGGGTAAACACCAGCAGGCCGCTGGCCTTGGCCTGCAGGTCGGCGCTGGCGGTCAGGCGCAGGAAGTGGCCCTTGAGCGGACGCTTGCTGAAGCGGTGTTCCTCCGAGAGGGTTTCGGCGCTGATCGAGGCCATTGCCGTCTCGGCATCGACACCAACCGGGGCGTGGAACAGGATGGTCACCGGCTCTGGCGCAGTGGCCTTGGCCTCCGGGTCCAGTTCGACCTTCTGGGTGGTGATCTTGAATTGCGGCTCGTCGATCACTTCACCGTCCACCGAGACCCAGCCGCCTTCGATAAACAGCTCAGCCTCCCGACGGGAGCAACCGACCAGTTCGATAAGGCGTTTGGAGAGGCGTATGGGGTCAGTCATGACAAGGGCCGTAACAAAAGGGGGCGGCTATTGTACCTGTGTGGGCGCGGTTAATCCCGGCCCCATTTCATTTAGCCCTGACGGGCGTTTTGTTGTTGCTGGCGCAGGCGCAGGTGCAGCAACGGATAGGGCTGGCCCAGGCCGTCATGCTCGGTGCGTCCGACCACTTCGAAACCCTGCTTGAAATAGAACCCCAAGGCTTGGGGATTCTGCTCGTTAACGTCGAGTTCGTCGGCGTTCATGCGCTCGATTGCATAACGCAGCAACTGCCGGCCGAGGCCTTGCCCGCGGTATTGCGGGTCGATAAACAGCATCTCCACCTTACCGCACGCCACCCCGGCAAACCCGGTAATACGCTGGCGTGCGTCTTTGGTGCAGATCAGCATCACCGAATCCAGGTAGCGGGTCAGCAGCAGGTTTTTCAGCAATATGATGTAACTGTCCGGCAAAAAATCATGGGTGGCCCGCACCGAGGCCTCCCAGATGCGCGCCAACTCCGCGTAGTCGCTGGCTTTAGGTGTGTGGATAACCGAATGCTGACGCATGCCCGCTGCCCCTTGCGATGATTGGCGCTGATGGGCAAAAGATAGACCTAAAAAAGCCCCGCATCTTGTCCAGAAGCAGGGCTTTTCAAGTTTTTTCGATCAGTCGCGCTTTTCAGCCCACAGATCGTACTCATCAGCGTCGGTCACGGTGCACCAGACCTTGTCACCCGGCTTCAAGCCGCTGGCATCGTCGATAAACACGTTACCGTCGATTTCCGGTGCATCGAAGAAGCAACGGCCGACTGCGCCTTGCTCGTCGACTTCGTCGATCAGCACTTCGATTTCCTTGCCGATACGCAGTTGCAGGCGCGCCGAGCTGATTGCCTGTTGGTGCGCCATGAAGCGCTCCCAACGGTCCTGCTTGACGTCATCCGGGACCACGGCCAGGTCCAGCAGGTTGGCCGGGGCACCTTCCACGGGCGAGTACTGGAAGCAACCCACACGGTCCAGTTGCGCGTCGGTCAGCCAGTCCAGCAGGTACTGGAAGTCTTCTTCGGTTTCGCCGGGGAAGCCGACGATGAAGGTCGAACGGATGATCAGCTCGGGGCAGATCTCGCGCCAGTTCTTGATGCGCGCCAGGGTCTTGTCTTCGAAGGCCGGGCGTTTCATGGCCTTGAGCACTTTCGGGCTGGCGTGCTGGAACGGGATGTCCAGGTACGGCAGGATCTTGCCGGCGGCCATCAACGGGATCAGCTCGTCCACGTGCGGGTACGGGTAGACGTAGTGCAGGCGCACCCACACGCCCAGGCTGCTGAGGGCTTCGCAGAGCTCGGTCATGCGGGTTTTCACCGGCGCGCCGTTCCAGAAGCCGGTGCGGTATTTCACGTCGACGCCGTAGGCGCTGGTGTCCTGGGAGATCACCAGCAGCTCCTTGACGCCGGACTTGACCAGGCGCTGGGCCTCGTCGAGTACGTCACCCACCGGACGGCTGACCAGCTTGCCGCGCATCGACGGGATGATGCAGAAGCTGCAGCTGTGGTTGCAGCCTTCGGAAATCTTCAGGTACGCATAGTGACGCGGGGTCAGCTTGATGCCTTGAGGCGGTACCAGGTCGATCAGCGGGTTGTGATCCTGGCGCGGCGGCACCACGTCGTGCACGGCATTGACCACCTGCTCGTACTGCTGCGGGCCGGTCACGGCCAGTACGCTGGGGTGCACGTTGCGGATATTGCCTTCTTCCACACCCATGCAGCCGGTCACGATGACCTTGCCGTTTTCCTTGATGGCTTCGCCGATCACTTCCAGGGACTCTGCCTTGGCCGAGTCGATAAAGCCGCAGGTGTTGACCACCACCACATCGGCGTCCTGGTAAGTGGACACCACGTCATAGCCTTCCATGCGCAGTTGCGTGAGGATGCGTTCGGAATCGACCAGAGCCTTCGGGCAACCCAGGGAAACAAAGCCAACCTTGGGGTTGGCTTTTGCGATGGTGGTGGACATGTCTAACCTCGGTATTGAATGACGCCGCCAGTCGGGCACGACAGGGCTGCGGACGGGCGCTTGCCGCGCCTCTGATCAAAAAGTGCGCAATTCTAGCGACGGGCAACGCACTTGACCAGCTTTATGCAGGGAAATGCGACGAGTGCTGCGTCATTCGATTCGCCAATCACTACGCGAACAATTCCGCGTGACTCCCCAAGTCCACAAAGGTGGTCAGGTCAGCCCGCGATTGTTCATAAATCATCAGAAAATCACCGCCGATGTGGCACTCTCTGAAACCGTCCCAATTCCCGGTAAGCGCATGGTCTCGATACTCGGCGGGTAGTTGTTCGCCTAAAAAAAGCATCACCATCACCACCCGGACCTCATTCATATCCCGACGCCCGGCACGTTTGTAGCGTTCCCAGACTTTTTAAACTCAGGCGTCTGCGCGCATTGGTTTGGCAGGTCAGCGCGCTTTTGTTTCTTCTCCTGTTTCGCCATCAGTGTCCCTTAGCATGTCGTCGATCGAGTCAAACTGGCGACGTATCGCATGCGCTTGTGCCATGGCACGAGCGGTCTTCTGCGAAGGAACCCGCACCTCAAACGGTATTCCCTGTGTTGTCACGACCTGGCGGAGGAAAAGACGCATGGCGTCACTGAGGCTAAGCCCACAGGCATTGAGCACAGCAGTGGCACGCTCCTTCAAATCCTCATCGATGCGGCATCGCACGTCAGTAGTCTTCAGTAATGCAGGCATATCATGACTCCCTCTCAAAGTTGTAGCTACGTTGTGGCTACAGCCAGAGTATGAGACAGCCCATAAAATTTGATCAAACGCTTTTTGTTCCCAGCACGCCGCTATGCAACCCATGCGTCGGAAATCGCGAAGTCCGTAAAAAGCGAAAAACCTAGCGTTGGAACTAAATGACGTCAATGCAGGCAAAAAGACTCCAGCTTTATGCAGGGAAATACGACGACTGCTGCGCTATGCTTCGCGCCGTTGCGCACGGGGAAAACCCTTGGGTCAATAAAACGTCTGTTACGAGAAGTAAAACAGCGCATGCTAGGGTCAGCTTAGACGCGCTGTTTATAAGAGACCTCAGGTCAAAGGGCAGGAGTGGTTGATGGGTCAGGCAAGTAGTCAGGCAGCAGGTGCCGAGCATTCCAACGCAAAGCCGATCGGCATGCTGGTGGCAGCGGTCGGGGTGGTTTACGGCGATATCGGTACCAGCCCGCTCTATACCCTCAAAGAGGTGTTCAACGGCGGTTATGGGGTGCAGGTCAACCATGACGGTGTGCTGGGGATCCTGGCGCTGATCTTCTGGTCGTTGATCTGGGTGGTGTCGATCAAGTACATGCTGTTCGTGCTGCGCGCCGATAACCAGGGCGAAGGCGGCATCATGGCCCTGACCGCGTTGGCGCGAAGGGCGGCGGGGGAGCGCAAGAAGTTACGCAGTTTCCTCGTGGTGTGCGGCCTGTGCGGTGCGGCGTTGTTCTATGGCGACAGCATGATCACCCCGGCGATTTCGGTGCTGTCGGCCATTGAAGGCCTGGAGCTGGCGTTCGACGGCCTGGAAAAATGGGTGGTGCCGATCGCCCTGGTGGTGCTGGTGGCGCTGTTCCTGATCCAGAAGCACGGTACCGACCGCATCGGCAAGCTGTTCGGGCCGGTGATGGTGACCTGGTTCCTGGTGCTGGGTGGCCTCGGTGTGTATGGCATTACCCTGCACCCTGAAGTGCTCAATGCCCTGAACCCGATGTGGGGCGTGCGTTTCTTCGAGGCCCACCCTGGCATTGGCGTGGCGATCCTCGGTGCGGTAGTGCTGGCGTTGACCGGTGCCGAGGCGCTGTATGCCGACATGGGCCACTTCGGCCGCAAACCCATCGCCCGCGCCTGGTTCATCCTGGTGTTGCCGGCGTTGGTGCTCAATTATTTCGGCCAGGGCGCCATGCTGCTGGGCGACCCGGAAGCCGCACGCAACCCGTTCTACCTGCTGGCGCCAAGTTGGGCGCTGATCCCGCTGGTGGTGTTGTCCACCCTGGCCACGGTGATTGCGTCCCAGGCGGTGATTTCCGGTGCGTTTTCGTTGACGCGCCAGGCGATCCAGTTGGGTTATATCCCGCGTATGCATATCCAGCACACCTCAAGCGCCGAACAGGGCCAGATCTATATCGGTGCGGTGAACTGGTCGCTGATGGTCGGCGTGATCCTGCTGGTGCTGGGTTTCGAGTCCTCCAACGCACTGGCGTCGGCCTACGGCGTGGCGGTGACGGGGACCATGCTGATGACCACCATCCTGGTGTCGGCAGTCATGCTGTTGCTGTGGAAATGGCCACCGATTCTGGCCGTACCGGTCCTGGTCTGCTGCCTGTTGGTGGACGGGCTGTACTTCGCGGCCAACGTGCCGAAGATCATCCAGGGTGGCGCCTTCCCGGTATTGGCGGGGATTGTGCTGTTCGTGCTGATGACCACCTGGAAGCGCGGCAAGCAATTGCTGGTGGACCGCCTCGACGAAGGTGGCCTGCCGTTGCCGATCTTCATCAGCAGCATCCGCGTGCAGCCGCCGCATCGCGTGCAGGGTACCGCCGTGTTCCTTACCGCGCGCCCGGACGCCGTGCCCCATGCGCTGTTGCACAACCTGTTGCATAACCAGGTGCTGCATGAACAGGTGGTGTTGCTGACGGTGGTCTACGAAGACATCCCGCGTGTCCCGGCCTCACGGCGCTTCGAGGTGGATTCCTACGGCGAGGGGTTCTTTCGCGTGATCCTGCACTTCGGCTTTACCGATGAGCCGGATGTCCCCGAAGCCTTGAAGCTGTGCCATTTGGACGGCCTGGATTTCAGTCCGATGCGCACCACGTACTTCCTCAGCCGTGAAACCGTCATCGCCTCCCGCATCAAGGGCATGGCCCGTTGGCGCGAAGCGTTGTTTGCATTCATGCTCAAGAACGCCAACGGCAACCTGCGGTTCTTCAAGCTCCCGGTCAACCGAGTGATCGAATTGGGCACCCAGGTCGAAATGTAAGCCTGCGCGGTACGGGAGCCGGCAATCGGCTCCCGCTTTACGTCTGAACCCTGTGCAATCCACGGTTGTCGACTAGGCTCTAAGCACTGTTGTGTAGGAGCGGGGGGGACGCCTAGTCCTTGCCCGCGAAAAACGTCACGGTAACGCGTTAATCCTGGATAAACGCGGCGCCTATGAGGCCTTCGCGAGCTAGCTCGTTCCTACAAAAGTGCCCAAAAGCCAAGAAGAGGTGCGCCATGAGTCAGCTGCTCGAACCCTATACCCTGCGTCAATTGACCCTGCTCAACCGCATCGCCGTGTCGCCGATGTGTCAGTACTCAAGTGTCGATGGCCTGGCCAACGACTGGCACCTCGTCCACCTCGGCAGCCGCGCGGTCGGTGGCGCCGGGCTGATATTCACCGAAGCTACCGCCGTAACCGCCGATGGTCGCATCACGGCCGAAGACCTGGGCCTGTGGAACGACGAACAGATCGAACCCCTGCGGCGCATCACACGGTTTATCGCCGCCCAGGGCGCGGTGGCGGGCATCCAGCTGGCCCATGCCGGGCGCAAGGCCAGCACCCACCGCCCATGGATCGGCAAGCACGGCAGCGTCAAGCCGCAAGACGGTGGCTGGGTGCCGGTGGGACCGTCGCCGATTGCCTTTGACCCGCAGCACACCCAACCCAAGCCTTTGGATGAGGCGCAGATCCAGCAAGTGATCGCCGACTTTGTCGCCGCCGCCAGGCGCGCCCTGACCGCCGGTTTTGAAGTGGTGGAAATCCATGCCGCCCATGGTTACCTGCTGCATCAATTCCTCTCGCCCATCAGCAACCAGCGTCAGGACCAGTACGGCGGCTCCTTCGAGAACCGTATCCGCCTGGTGCTGCAAGTGACCCAGGCGGTGCGCGAAGCCTGGCCCCAGGAGCTGCCGCTGTTCGTGCGGGTGTCGGCCACCGACTGGGTGGAAGACGGCTGGAACCCTGATGAAACCGTGGAGCTCGCGCGCCGTCTCAAAGACCTGGGCGTGGACCTGATCGACGTGTCTTCCGGTGGCACTGCCGCCAACGCCGAAATCCCCACCGGCCCCGGTTACCAGACGCGCTTTGCCGAGCGTGTACGCAAGGAATCGGGCATCGCCACCGGCACCGTCGGCATGATCACCGAGCCGGCCCAGGCCGAACACATCCTGCGTACCTGCCAGGCCGACATCATCTTCCTGGCGCGTGAACTGCTGCGTGACCCTTACTGGCCGTTGCATGCCGATGATGATCTGGGTGGGCGCAAGGCCATTTGGCCGGCTCAGTACCAACGAGCGACCCATCGGGACCAACCGATTCATGAGTCTGACTTGAGGGATTGATCCTGCGTCGGCGCCCTCGAAACCCACCTTGAACCGGTGGGTTTTTTTTGCCTGCTGCTGTGGGATGGGGTTGTAGGTATTTGTTACCGAAGTGATTTTTTAAGTGAATGCTCTAAAAAAATCCCACACGTAACGAGATTGTTTCTACGCTTAGGGTACGACTGATTTCTGGCCCAGGGAGTCAGTCTGTTTGTACAGCGAGGCATTGCGCTCCCCGGGAAACGGTTTGTGGGCACAGGAGTTTTTGATCGATATCAGGAGAAACAGTCCATGGCCAAGTCCTATGGTGTAGCGGGTGCGGTGGTGTCTTTTTTTACCCGCAGGGTGTCCTTGCGTGGCCGCAGGTTGAGTTCGGACGAAGCCGAATTACTGGCGCAGTATCGCGCGCTGACCGAAAGCGATCAGGTAGCGATGCGGTATCTGATTGGAGCGATGAAGAGTGTGTCGCGGTTCTGATGCTGTGCGCGAGGATCGTTCCCACGCGAGCGTGGGAACGATCTGGATCAGGTGTACTTGCGCTGCTCCGGTGCCGGCGGGAAGTACTGATACAACCAGGTTTCACTCAGGGTGCGGTCCTGGGTGCGAATAAACAGCCGCAGTTCCACCGGCTCCACGCTGTCGCTGGTCGGGTACCAGTCGAACAGGATGCGGTAGCCCTTGATGTTGTCGAGCACCAGCACGCTGAAGTCTTTCACTTCGCCGTGGGAGCAGGTCACCACCGGCTCGATCCCGGTGCCGGCCGGCAAACGGTCCAGGCCGCCGCCCTTGAAGTCCACGGCGAACCGGCGCGCCCACACTGGCGGGTAGTGCTCGCCCGGTGCCCAACCTTCGATAAAACCGCCCATGCCGGAACGGGTCGCGTCGACTTGCGCCAGCGGCGTGCTGACCGGGGGCAGGGCGCTCCAGTACAGCTTGTAGCCATAGTTGAGTGAGTCGCCGGCCGCCACCGGCTTTTTCGGGGTCCAGAAGGCCACGATGTTGTCCAGGGTCTCACCGGTGGTGGGGATTTCCAACAGGTCGATCGAGCCTTCGCCCCAGGCGGTGGTCGGTTCGACCCACAGGCTTGGACGCTTGCTGTACCAGTCGACGGTGTCCTGGTAGCTGGCGAACTCATGGTCGGTCTGCACCAGGCCGAAACCTTTCGGGTCGGTGTCGGCGAACGCATTGAACTGCAGCTTGGCCGGGTTATTCAACGGGCGGCAAATCCACTCGCCATTACCCCGCCACATCGCCAGGCGGTCCGAATCGTGGATCTGTGGGTGGATGGTGTCGCACATGCGGCGTTCGTGGGTGCCGCAACTGAACATGCTGGTCATGGCGGCGATGCCCAACTGTTCGATGGCAGTGCGGGCATTGATGTTGGCGTCGATGGCCATCACCACTTGGTTGGCCTGGCAGTCGATATCGAAGCGATAGGCGCCGGTGGCGCTCGGCGAGTCGAGCAGGGCGTAGACCACAAAGCGGGTCGCGTTCTTGTCCGGGGTCTCGAACCAGAACTGCGTGAAGTCGGGGAACTCCTCGCGTTTCTTCGCGTAGGTATCAATCGCCAGTCCGCGTGCGGAAAGGCCGTACTGGCCGGTGGAATCCACCGCGCGGAAGTAGCTGGCGCCGAGAAACGACAGCACGTCATGGCGATCCAGTTCCGGCGCCTTGAACAACTTGAAGCCGGAGAAACCCAGGTCGCCGGTCAGCTGTTTAGTGTCGACGGTGGTTTTTTCATAATTGAACAGTGAGGGGCGGAAATGCACTTCCCGGGCTTCACGGGTCTTGGGGTCGACGCTGTGCATGCGCACCGGCGTCTTGAAGCCCATGCCGACGTGGAAGAACTGCACGTCGAGTTGGCCGTTCAATTCCTTCCACAGCGAATGGTTGCCGTCGTAGCCGATGGCGTTGAAATTCTGCGGGGTCATGGTCGCCAGGGTGGGCGGCAGCACCTGTTTGGTGTCTTTATACGCGGTTCCGGCGAGTTGTTTGGCTTGGGCCTTGAGCGTTTCAAAATCGAACGCCACGGCCTTGCCATCGGCGGCACGGTTCCCGGCCCAGGCCTGCGCGGCAAGCAGGCCGCTGGCCGATAAACCGGTGTAGGCCGCAATGGCCATGGAGGCTTTGAGCAAATTCCTGCGGTGCATAGAGACAACCTGTCGTGAGCAAATCCCGCGCCGTTCCTGGCACGTGCTGGATCAGAAATTACGGTTCGGACATGCCTTCGGCCAAACACAACGGACATTAAACAGACGCCGGATAGCTTAAGCGGTTCGATGACGTAGGAAAATTGATTGATGGCGGGGTGATTGCATTGCAAATGCGACAAGACATTTCCGACGCTGTGAGCGAACACATTACCCACGAATTATGAAGATCCAAATGTAGGAGCGAGCTTGCTCGCGAAGAACGTCAACGATAACGCGGACATTCTGACTAACCGCGGTGCGCTTGCGTTCTTCGCGAGCAAGCTCGCTCCTACAATAAAGCGTTACGGCACTTGGGCGATCAGTGCTTGAACATCACATGCCGAACCGTGGTGTAGTCCTCCAAGCCATACATGGACATATCCTTGCCATACCCCGACAGTTTCTGACCACCGTGAGGCATTTCGCTGACGAGCATGAAATGGGTGTTTACCCAGGTGCAGCCGTACTGCAAACGCGCGGCCAGGCGGTGGGCGCGTCCTACGTCGGCGGTCCATACCGATGACGCCAACCCGTAGTCCGAATCATTGGCCCAGCCCAGTACCTGCGCCTCATCGGTGAATTTGGTTACCGACACCACCGGCCCGAACACCTCGCGGCGCACGATTTCATCGTCCTGTTGCGCATCGGCGAGCACGGTCGGCTCAAAGAAGAAACCATTGCCTTCCACCGCCTTGCCACCGGTGACCAGGCGGATATGCGGCTGCGCCACGGCGCGTTCGACAAACCCGGCAACCCGGTCGCGGTGTTGCGCGGTGATCAACGGGCCCAGCTCAGTGGCCGGGTTATCCTGCAAGCCGTATTTGATGCTGGCGACCGCCGCGCCGAGCTTCTCCACAAAGGCGTCGTAGATGTCCGCCTGCGCATAAATCCGGCACGCTGCGGTGCAGTCCTGGCCGGCATTGTAGAAGCCAAAGGTACGAATGCCTTCCACCGCTGCATCGATATCCGCATCGTTGAAGATGATCACAGGCGCCTTGCCGCCCAGCTCCATATGCATGCGCTTCACGCTGTCGGCGGTGCTGGAGATGATATTCGCACCGGTGGCGATGGAACCGGTCAGCGACACCATGCGCACTTTCGGGTGGTTCACCAGCGGACTGCCCACGGTAGGCCCACGGCCGAACACCAGGTTGAGTACTCCGGCCGGGAAAATCTCCGACGCCAACTCGACCATCCGCAACGCGGTCAGCGGGGTTTGCTCCGACGGCTTGAGCACCACGGTATTGCCCGCGGCCAGGGCCGGTGCGATTTTCCAGGCGACCATCATCAGTGGGTAGTTCCACGGCGCGATGGACGCGATCACGCCCACCGGGTCGCGACGGATCATCGAGGTGTGGCCGGGCAAGTATTCACCGCCGGCCGAACCGCTCATGCAACGGCTGGCGCCAGCGAAGAAGCGGAACACGTCGGCAATCGCCGGGATCTCGTCGTTCAGCGCGGCGCTGTAGGGCTTGCCGCAGTTGTCCGATTCCAGCTTGGCCAGTTCTTCGCCGTGGGCTTCGATCACGTCGGCCAGTTTCAGCAGCAACAGCGAGCGATCCTTGGGCGCGGTTTGCGACCAGCCTTCGAAGGCCGCATCGGCGGCGCGCACGGCGGCGTCGACCTGGGCTTCGCTGGCTTCTTTGATTTCCACCAGCACGCGGCCCAATGCCGGGTTGAACACCGCTTGCGCCGGGCCTTCGCCTTCGACGAGGTGGCCGTTGATCAAGAGTTTGGTTTGCATGGTTCAGTCCTCCAAAAAGCGATCGTTATGTCACTGAATAAACCGGCTCTGAATGTGGGAGAGGGCTCGGTGTCTTCAATAAAAAATTATTTACCACCACTCCCGGCCACGCTTTCACCGCCGCGGGTCAGGTAATAGGCGCCCAGGATCGGGAACATCGTCACCAGCATCACCAGCATCGCGACCACATTGGTCACCGGCACATCCCGTGGCCGGCTCAATTGGTTGAGCAACCACAGCGGCAACGTACGCTCGTGGCCGGCGGTGAAAGTGGTGACGATGATTTCGTCGAACGACAGCGCAAACGCCAGCATGCCGCCGGCCAGCAGCGCCGAGCCGAGGTTGGGCATGATGATGTAGCGGAAGGTCTGCCAGCCGTCGGCGCCCAGGTCCATCGAGGCTTCGATCAGGCTGTGGGACGTACGGCGCAGGCGGGCAATGACGTTGTTGTAGACGATCACCACGCAGAACGTCGCGTGGCCGACGATGATGGTGAACATCCCCGGCTCGATGCCTAATGTCTTGAACGTCGCCAGCAGTGCAATACCGGTGATGATCCCCGGCAGCGCAATCGGCAGGATCAACATCAGCGACACACCTTGCTTGCCAAAGAACTCGCGGCGATACAGCGCCGCCGAGGCCAGGGTGCCCAGCACCATGGCAATCAGGGTGGCGATGGCGGCGATCTGCAACGACAGCTTGATCGCTTCCAGCACATCCGGCCGGGCGAAGGCCACGCTGAACCACTTCAGGGTAAAGCCCTGGGGCGGAAAGCTGAACGCGGCTTCCTCGGTGTTGAAGGCGTAGAGGAAGATGATCAGGATCGGGAAGTGCAGGAATACCAACCCGCCCCAGGCTGCGATCTTCAAGCCTAATGATGATTTCTCAGAGTGCATCGAAGGCCCCCAGGCGTTTGACGATGGACAGGTAAACCGCGATCAGCACGATCGGTACCAGGGTGAACGCCGCCGCCATGGGCATATTGCCGATGGCGCCTTGC
Organism: Pseudomonas sp. CFBP13509; assembly: GCF_005233485.1. Taxonomy (NCBI): domain Bacteria; kingdom Pseudomonadati; phylum Pseudomonadota; class Gammaproteobacteria; order Pseudomonadales; family Pseudomonadaceae; genus Pseudomonas; species Pseudomonas sp. CFBP13509. The sequence goes on along the minus strand of NZ_QGAA01000001.1, from coordinate 391,630 downwards.
TGGGCGTAGACCATTCCGCCGACGAAGTAACCCGGCGGACCCACCAGTTGCGGCACGATGAAATCGCCCAGGGTCAGCGAAAACGTGAAGATCGAACCGGCGGCAATCCCCGGCACCGACAGTGGCAGGATCACCTGCATGAAGGTCTGGCGCGGCTTGGCGCCGAGGTCGGCGGAGGCTTGCAGCAGCGACGGCGGCAAGCGCTCCAGGGACGCCTGGATCGGCAGGATCATAAAGGGCAGCCAGATATAGACGAACACCATGAAACGCCCCAGGTGCGAGGTGCTCAAGGTGCTGCCGCCCACGCCGGGAATGCCCAGCACGAACTGCAATACCGGTTCCAGGCCCAGGTGCTGCACGAACCACTGCGCCACTCCACCTTTGGCCAGCAGCAACGTCCAGGCATACGCCTTGACGATGTAGCTGGCCCACATCGGCATCATCACCGCGATATAGAAGAACGCCTTGGTCTTGCCCGTGGTGTAGCGCGCCATGTAGTAGGCGATCGGGAAGGCGACGATGGCGCTGGCGATCGACACCACGATCGCCATGCCCAGGGTGCGCAGGATGATGTCGAAGTTCGAAGGCTGGAACAGCGCGGCGAAGTTGGCCAGGGTCAGGTCCGGGGTGACCGCCATGGTGAAGTCGTCAAAGGTATAGAAGCCTTGCCATAGCAGGGTCAGCAACGAACCCAGGTAGATCGCGCCGAACCAGATCAGCGGCGGAACCAGCAGCATCGCCAGGTACAGGTTGGGCTTGCGGTACAGCAGGTTGGAAAACCTGCGCATCGGCGGTTGGGAAAGGGCCAGGCTCATGTCACACCTCGCCTGCGCGGTCAGTCAGCGGCGTCATGGCTTCTCGCGCCCAGCGGGCGGTGATGGACTGGCCGACCTGATGGCCGCTGCTGATGTCCAGCCACTGGTTGTTGGCCTGGCTGATGTTCAGCGCCTGGCCGTTTTCCAGTTTCAGTTCATAGCGGGTGGCGCTGCCCTGGTACTGGATGTCGTGCAGCAGGCCGCTGATTTCCACTTCGCCGGCGCCCAGCGGGCCCTCGGCAAACCGTACGTGTTCCGGGCGAATCGAAAACGGCTGCGCACTGCCGCTGAGGCGCTGGGCCAACTCGCCGCGAATCACGTTGGAGGTGCCGACGAACTCGGCGACGAACGCGGTGGTCGGTTTCATATACAGGTTGCGCGGGGTGTCGACCTGTTCGATACGGCCCTTGTTGAACACCGCCACACGGTCGGACATCGACAGCGCTTCGGTCTGGTCGTGGGTGACGAAGATAAAGGTGATGCCGAGCTGGCGTTGCAGCTTCTTCAGCTCGCTTTGCATCTGTTCGCGCAGCTTGAGGTCGAGGGCGCCCAAGGGTTCATCGAGCAGCAACACGCGGGGGCGATTGACCAGGGCACGGGCCAAGGCCACTCGTTGGCGTTGGCCGCCGGAGAGCTGTACCGGCTTGCGCTCGCCGTAGCCACCGAGGGCGACCATCCCCAAGGCTTCTTCGGCGCGGTTGAGGCGTTCGGTCTTGCCCACGCCTTTGACCTTGAGGCCATAGGCGACGTTGTCGCGCACGTTCATATGGGGGAACAGTGCGTAATCCTGGAATACCGTGTTTACGTCACGCTGATACGGCGGCAAGCCAGCGGCTTCCTCGCCATGAATGCGGATCGAGCCTGCGCTCGGTTGCTCGAAACCGGCGATCAGGCGCAGGCAGGTGGTCTTGCCCGAGCCGGATGGGCCGAGCATGGAAAAGAACTCGCCGTCCTGGATATCGATGGAAACCCGGTCAACGGCCTTCACTTCGCCGAACTGACGGGAAACGTGGGTGAATTGGACTGCAAGCGTCATGGTGCGGTGCTCCAAAAAGGCGCGTTTTGGATAAAAATAAAATCGTAGGAGGTGCTCAGAAATCGCAGCCTCGTTTCACTCGACACCTCCTACCAACGGTGTAGGAGCAGTAAAGATCCGTAGCAGCTGCCGAGGCACGAGGCTGCGTTGGGCCGCGAAGCGGCCCCTGAGGGTCAGATGGCTTAGCGCCCGCCCATGATCGCGATGTAGTCCTGGGTCCAGCGGCTGTACGGCACGAACTTGCCGCCCTCGGCCTGCGGGGTTTTCCAGAAGGCGATCTTGTCGAACTGGTCGAAGCCGTTGGTCTTGCAACCCTCGGCGCCGAGCAGTTCGCTTTCCTTGCAGGCTGCGGGCACCGCCGGCAGCGAGCCGAACCAGGCGGCGACATCGCCCTGGACTTTCGGCTGCAGCGACCAGTCCATCCACTTGTAGGCGCAATTCGGGTGCTTGGCCTCGCTGTGCAACATGGTGGTGTCGGCCCAGCCGGTGGCGCCTTCCTTGGGAATGGTCGAAGCAATCGGCTGCTTCTCGTTCTGCAGGCCGTTGACCTGATACGGCCAGGCGCTGGAGGCCACCACGCCTTCGTTCTTGAAGTCGCTCATTTGCACGGTGGTGTCATGCCAGTAGCGGTGGATCAACGGCTGCTGCGCGCGCAACAGGTCGAGCACGGCCTTGTACTGGGTTTCGGTCAGTTCATAGGGGCTCTGGATCCCCAGTTCCGGCTGGGTGCTCTTGAGGTACAGCGCCGCATCGGCGATGTAGATCGGACCGTCATAGGCCTGCACGCGACCTTTGTTCGGCTTGCCGTCCGGCAGGTTCTGCGCATCGAACAGCACATTCCAGCTGGTGGGCGCGGTCTTGAACACGGTGGTGTTGTACATCAGCACGTTCGGCCCCCACTGGTACGGGGTGCCGTAGGTCTGCTGGCCCACCACGTACCACGGCGCATCCTTGAGGCGCGGGTCGATGTTCTTCCAGTTGGGGATCAACGCCGTGTTGATTGGTTGCACACGCTTGCCAACGATCAACCGCAGCGACGCATCCCCGGACGCGGTGACCAGGTCATAACCGCCCTTGGCCATCAAACTAACCATTTCGTCAGAGGTGGCGGCGGTTTTCACGTTGACCTTGCAGCCGGTTTCCTTCTCGAAACCTGTGACCCAGTCGTAGGCCTTGTCGCTTTCGCCACGTTCGATATAGCCGGGCCAGGCGACGATATCCAGCTGGCCTTCACCAGCGCCCACCGCCTTGAGCGGTTCGGCGGCCTGGATACTGACGCTGGCCAGCAGCGCGGTGGTCAAGGCACTGAGCAGTGCGGTCTTATGCGCAGACATGGGGATTCCCTCTTCTTTAATTATGGTCGGGGCAGTGTGTGAAGCCGTGACGCATGAGCTTAGTTGTTGTTTTAAAGATGCTGGCCGTGGCGGGCCATGATGTGGCGCACCACGCTGTAGTCCTGTAGCGAATCGCTGGACAGATCTTTCCCATACCCCGAGCGCTTCAAGCCGCCGTGGGGCATTTCGCTGACCAGCATGAAATGGCTGTTGATCCAGGTGCAGCCGTATTGCAGGCGCGCGGCGACCTGCATGGCCTTGTCCAGGTTCTGGGTCCAGACGGAGGAGGCCAGGCCGTATTCGGAATCGTTGGCCCAGTCCACCGCCTGTTCCAGTTCGTCGAAGCGGGTCACGGTGACCACCGGGCCGAACACTTCGCGCTGGACGATTTCATCGTTCTGCTTGCAACCGGCGAGCAGCGTCGGCTGGTAATAGAAGCCGGCCCCGGAATGCACGGCCGCGCCGGTGACCCGCTCGATATGCGGCTGGCCCAGGGCGCGCTCGACAAAGCTGGCCACGCGGTCGCGCTGGCGTGTGCTGATCAGCGGGCCGAGTTCATTATCGGCATCGCGCTTGCCGGCGAAGCGCAGGCTGCTGACGGCTGCGCCCAGCTCGGCGACCAATTTGTCGTGGATGCCCGCCTGAGCATAGATGCGGCACGCCGCGGTGCAGTCCTGGCCGGCGTTGTAGTAACCGTAGGCACGTACGCCTTCGACCACGGCTTGCAGATCGGCGTCGTTGCACACGATCACCGGCGCCTTGCCGCCCAATTCCAGGTGTGTGCGTTTGAGGGTCTTGGAGGCGGCCTGCAGGATTTTCTGGCCGGTGACGATGTCGCCGGTCAGCGAGACCATGCGCACCTTGGGGTGGCTGACCAAATGGCTGCCGACGCCTTCACCGCCACCGCACAGAATGTTGATGACCCCGCGTGGTAACACGTCCTTCAGGACCGGAGCCAATGCGAGGATCGACAGCGGCGTGTGTTCCGACGGCTTGAACACCAAGGTATTACCGGCCGCCAGCGCCGGGGCGATCTTCCACGCGGCCATCATCAGCGGGTAGTTCCACGGCGCAATCGAGGCCACCACGCCAATCGGATCGCGGCGCACCATGCTGGTGTAGCCCGGCAGGTATTCGCCGCTGAGCTGGCCGGTCTGGCAGCGCACGGCGCCGGCGAAGAAGCGGAACACATCGATGGTGGCGCTCAAGTCGTCCTGGCGCGCCAGGTGCAACGGCTTGCCGCAGTTAAGCGATTCCAGGCGGGCCAGATAGTCGGCGTGTTTCTCGATGGCGTCCGCGATGCCCAGCAGGATGTTGGAGCGTTGTTGCGGCGTGGTCCGCGACCAGCCGGCAAAAGCGCGGTGTGCGGCGAGGATCGCACTTTCGACCTGCTCGGTGCTGGCTTCGGCGATCTGGGTGAGCACTTCGCTGGTGGCCGGGTTGAGGATCGGCTCGGCAACGCCCTGGCCCTGGACCAGTTCGCCGTCGATCAGCAACGCAGTGAGCAGCGGGGTTGGCGCGCCGGACATTTTTCGTGATCTCTTTTCTTGTGTGGTCATGGGCGTTCTCTTACAAGGCGCATGACCTTCTCCTATGAATAAACAGAGACTAGAGGCCAGGCGTGAGGTCAACAAATACTAAATACTGAATGCAGCATTCGATTAAATAGATGGCTTGCGCGGGTGTGGTTGTTCCCGCGCAACGGTGAGGAACGGATCCACCAAGGCTGGTCGCGCGGTGCCTCGACGCCAGGCCAGGCCGACGTCCAGGGTCTGGCTGAGGTCGGCAATCGGCCGCGCTTCAATAATGTCGCCCTCCAGGGACCAGGGGCGGTAGGTCATGTCCGGTTGGATCGATACGCCCAGGCCTGCGGCCACCAGGCTGCGCACGGCCTCGGTGGAGGCGGTGCGCAGGGTCACGCGCGGTTGCAGGCCGGCTGCTGCCCACAGGCGCTGGGCGTTATGCCCCATTTCGTCGACGTTCAGCTGAATCAACGGCTCGCTTGCCACGTCGGCGAGGTTGATGCTGTCGTGCTCCAGCAGCGGATGTTGCGCCGGTAGCCACAGGCGGTGGGGCGAGTGGGTGAGGACTTCGGTCTGCAGGGCGTGGCGGTCTTCCAGGTTGGAGAGGATCAGCACGCCCACATCGATCTCGCCGCTGACCAGCAAATGCTCGATATACGGGCGTTCGTCTTCCATCACGCGGATCTCCACGTTGGGGTAGGCGCGCTGGAAGCGGGTGAGCAAATCCGCCAGGTAGTAGCCGGCGACCAGGCTGGTCACGCCGATGATCAACTGCCCGGCGACCTGGTCGGTGCTCTGTTGCAGGCTGCGCTTGGCATTGTCGACGGTGGCGAGGATCAAGTGCGCCTGGCGCAGGAACTGATGGCCTTGGTGCGTGAGGGTCATGCCCTTGGCGTGGCGGTTGAACAGGGTGACGCCGATTTCCTGCTCCAGTTGCTGGATCGCCAGGGTCAGGGTGGACTGGGAAATGAACGCGGTCTGCGCGGCGGCGGAGATCGAACCGGTCTCGGCCACGGCGATAAAATGCCGGATTTGACGCAAGGTCATCATGCTGGAATTACCAGTGGGGTGTTTTTATAGATTTATCCGAGTGTATATCGATTTAAGCGAAGGGCAGCGGCGTTACATCTGGAAGCACTCTAGATCGCGGCTTTTTGGCACTTAGTTTTACGCTGAGGGCCTATTGGTCCTATGAACACTAGTGTCTGGAGGCTACGAATGAATACCCGTGGATTGCTCGATCAGTTGCTCAAGTCCGGCCAGGACATGTTGCAGAACAAAACCGGCGGCCAGCGCAAGCAGGACGATAAAGGCGCCCTCGGCGGGCTGCTCGGCGGCGGTCTGGGCAGCCTGCTCGGCGGTGCGGGCGGTGGCGCCCTGGCGGCGGGTGCCATGGGCCTGTTGCTGGGCAACAAGAAGGCGCGCAAGTTTGGCGGCAAGGCCCTGACCTATGGCGGGCTGGCCGCGTTGGGCGTGATTGCCTACAAAGCCTACGGCAACTGGCAGGCCAAGCAGGCCAACGCGCCTCAGGGCGAACCGCAAACCATCGACCGCCTGCCACCGGCCCAGGTCGAGCAGCACAGCCAGGGGATCCTCAAGGCATTGGTCGCCGCCGCCAAGGCCGACGGCCATGTGGATGAGCGTGAACGCGCACTGATCGAAGGTGAATTCACCAAGCTGGACAACGACCGCGAACTGCAAAGCTGGCTGCACGCCGAATTGAACAAGCCGCTGGACCCGGCCGACGTCGCCCGCGCCGCCGGCACCCCGGAAATGGCTGCCGAGATGTACATCGCCAGCGTGATGCTGGTGGACGAGGAGAACTTTATGGAAAAGGCGTATCTGGACGAATTGGCCCGCCAACTCAAGCTCGAGCCGGGCTTGAAGCTGGAACTGGAAAAGCAGGTACGGCTTAACCAATAACCGACGAGTGTACGCAATGTGGGAGGGGGCTTGCCCCGATAGCGGTAGACCAGTTGGAGTATTTGCAGCTGTTCCACCGCAATCGGGGGCAAGCCCCCTCCCACAGGTGTTTTTGCATATATGTCGGCACAACACCAAAACCCATTGATAAATGAGGGCTTCTGCTCAGCTATACTCCCCTCCATTTGAATGGCCCTTCGAGGAAACACTGTGAAGAATTGGACCTTGCGCCAGCGGATTTTGGCGAGCTTTGCGGTCATTATCGCGATCATGCTGCTGATGGTTGTGGTGTCCTACTCACGGTTGCTGAAGATCGAAGCCAGCCAGGAATCGGTGCGTGACGACGCGGTGCCGGGGGTTTACCTCAGTTCGATGATCCGCAGCGCGTGGGTCGACAGCTATTTGCAGACCATCGATATCATTGGTCTGCGCGAGGATAAAACCTTCACCAATAGCGATAAGTCGGATTACAAGGCCTTCGAGGCGCGTATCGAACAGCAGATGGCCAATTACGAAAAAACCGTGCATAGCCAGGCCGATCGCATGGAGTTCGATAACTTCAAGGCCGCCCACATCAATTACAACAAGGTCCTGGCCGAGGTGCTTGAGCGCGTCGAAGCCAATGACCTGCCGGCCGCCCGCGAGCTGCTGGAAGAGCAATTGACGCCGATCTGGACCGAAGGGCGCATGAAGCTCAATGACATCATCACGGAAAACAAGGCCGTGTCCGACAGGGCAACGGCCGCCATTGACGACGCCGTTGCCTCGGCCAAGGTCAGCATGTTCCTGTCGCTGGCCGTGGCCATTCTCGCCGCCGGCCTGTGTGGCCTGCTGCTGATGCGCGCGATCATGGCGCCGATGCAACGCATCGTCGAGATCCTCCAGACCATGCGCACCGGTGACCTGAGCAAACGCTTGAACCTGGAGCGCAAGGACGAGTTCGGTGCGGTGGAAACCGGCTTCAACGACATGATGACCGAGCTCACGGCCCTGGTGTCCCAGGCCCAGCGCTCTTCGGTGCAGGTCACCACCTCGGTCACCGAGATTGCGGCCACCTCCAAGCAGCAACAGGCCACTGCCACTGAAACCGCGGCCACCACCACTGAGATCGGTGCCACTTCACGGGAGATCGCTGCCACTTCCAAGGACCTGGTTCGCACCATGACCGAAGTGTCCACCGCCGCCGACCAGGCCTCGGTGGCCGCCGGTTCCGGCCAGCAAGGCCTGGCGCGCATGGAAGAAACCATGCACTCGGTGATGGGCGCCGCCGACCTGGTGAACGCCAAGCTGGCGATCCTCAATGAGAAGGCCGGCAATATCAACCAAGTGGTGGTGACCATCGTCAAGGTCGCCGACCAGACCAACCTGCTGTCCCTGAATGCCGCCATCGAAGCCGAAAAGGCCGGTGAATATGGGCGCGGTTTTGCCGTGGTGGCCACCGAAGTGCGGCGCCTGGCCGACCAGACCGCCGTGGCCACCTACGACATCGAGCAGATGGTGCGTGAAATCCAGTCAGCGGTTTCGGCGGGCGTGATGGGCATGGACAAGTTCTCCGAAGAAGTCCGTCGAGGCATGTTCGAAGTGCAGCAAGTAGGCGAGCAGCTGTCGCAGATCATCCATCAGGTACAGGCCCTGGCGCCGCGGGTGTTGATGGTCAACGAAGGCATGCAGGCCCAGGCCACCGGCGCCGAGCAGATCAACCATGCCCTGGTGCAACTGGGCGATGCCAGCAGCCAGACGGTGGAGTCCCTGCGCCAGGCCAGCTTTGCCATCGATGAACTGAGCCAGGTTGCGGTGGGTCTGCGCAGCGGCGTGTCGCGTTTCAAAGTCTGATGAGCGACCTTGCGGCTAAACGCGGCGCCGTTCCGGCAGCGAAAAAAGCCTTGTTCCTGGTGTTTCACATCGGCAGCGAACGCTTTGCGCTCAAGGCCACGGAGGTGGCCGAGGTGTTGCCACGCCTGCCGCTCAAGCCTATCGCCCACGCGCCACTGTGGGTGGCGGGCATCTTTGCCCATCGCGGGGTGTTGGTGCCGGTCATCGACCTGAGTGCGCTGACCTTCGGCACAGCGGCCCAGGCGCGTACGAGTACGCGCCTGGTGCTGGTCAATTACCAGCCGCACACCTGGGTCGAATCGCGCTGGCTCGGGCTGATCCTCGAGCAGGCCACGGACACCCTGCGGTGCGACCCGGCCGAATTCCAGCCTTACGGCCTGGATAACCGCCAGGCGCGGTACCTGGGGCCGGTGCGTGAGGATGCCCTGGGCCTGATGCAGTGGATTGGCGTGAATGACGTGCTCACCGATGATGTGCGCGCCCTGTTGTTTTCTGCCGAGCTGAGCCTATGAGCAACGACCCGCGTTTCTTTGCCTTCTTGAAAGAACGTATCGGCCTGGACGTCGCGTCGGTCGGCGAGGCCATCATCGAGCGCGCCGTACGCCAGCGCAGCCAGGCCGTGCAGGCGCAAACGCCAGGGCAGTACTGGCAGCACCTGCAAAGCTCCGAGGACGAGCAACACGCGCTGATCGAAGCCGTGATCGTCCCCGAGACCTGGTTTTTCCGTTACCCCGAATCCTTTGCGACCCTGGCCCGACTGGCGCTTGCACGCCTGGCCGAGATCAAGCAGATGCGCGCCCTGCGCATTCTCAGCCTGCCGTGTTCCACCGGCGAAGAACCCTATTCCATTGCCATGGCCTTGCTGGATGCCGGGCTGGCGCCGCACCAGTTCAAGGTCCTGGGCCTGGATGTCAGCCCGCTGTCGGTGGAGCGCGCCCGGCGTGGGGTGTATGGCAAGAACTCGTTTCGCGGTGGCGATATTGCCTTTCGCGACCGCCACTTCACGGAATACGGCGACGGGTTCCACATCGCCGACCGCGTGCGCGAACAGGTGCGCCTGCAAGTCGGCAACCTGCTCGACCCGACGCTGCTGGCGAACGAGGCGAGCTACGATTTCGTGTTTTGCCGCAACCTGCTGATCTACTTTGACCAGCCGACCCAGAAACAAGTCTTCGATGTGCTCAAGGGCCTGACCCATGTGGACGGCGTGCTGTTTATCGGTCCCGCCGAGGGCAGCTTGCTGGGGCGCCACGGCATGCGCTCGATTGGGGTGCCGCAGTCATTTGCCTTCAGCCGGCATGCCGAACCGGTGAAGCCTGAGCCGGTATTCGTGCCCATGCCGACGCCACCGCGCAGCGCCGCGCCGGTCCCGGTCAAGCCGCGACCGTTCAGCACGGCCAGCACCCAGGCGGGGCCGATCAAGGCGCCGCCCTCCGATGCGGGCACCTTGCTCAGCCGCATCGCCAGCCTGGCCAACGAAGGCAAAAGTGCCGAGGCCCGCGCCGCCTGCGAGCAGTATCTGAACAGTCACCCGCCGGCCGCCCAGGTGTTCTACTGGCTGGGGTTGCTCAGCGACGTGGCCGGCAGCGCCCTGGAAGCCCAGGGGTTTTATCGTAAAGCCTTGTACCTGGAACCCCAGCACCCGCAGGCCTTGATGCACCTGGCCGCCTTGCTCGAGTCCCAGGGCGACAGTGCGGGGGCGCGCCGTTTACAGGCGCGGGCTGCCCGCAGCGAGCGAGCAGACAGTGAGTCCAAACGATGAGTAGCACCGAGGCGCTCAACACCGCAGGCCTGGACCTGACCCTGGCCGACACCCAAGCCATCGACGACTGCTGGAACCGTATCGGTATCCATGGCGACAAGTCGTGCCCGTTGCTTGTGGAACATATCCACTGCCGTAACTGTTCGGTGTACTCGGCTGCCGCCACGCGCTTGCTGGACCGCTATGCCTTGCAGCAGGACGACCGTCGTCCGGTGGCGGCTGCCGAGGTTGACGAAAAGATCGTCACCCGCTCGCTGTTGGTGTTCCGCCTCGGCGAGGAATGGCTGGGCATCGCCACCCGCTGCCTGGTGGAGGTGGCGCCGTTGCAACCGATTCACTCGCTGCCGCACCAGCGCTCCCGTGCCTTGCTCGGTGTGGCCAATGTGCGTGGCGCGCTGGTGGCGTGCCTGTCGCTGGTGGAGTTGCTTGGCCTGGAAACAACCCATCAGGGCGCCAGCGGTGGGCGGATCATGCCGCGCATGCTGATCATCGCCGCGCAGGATGGCCCGGTGGTGGTGCCGGTGGACGAAGTGGATGGCATCCATGCCATCGATGAGCGCACCCTGAAGGCGGCGTCGGCCTCGGGTACCCAGGCCAGCGCGCGCTACACCCAGGGTGTGTTGCAGTGGAAAGGCCGTAGCCTGCGGTGGCTGGACGAGGCGCAATTGTTGTCCGCCGTGACCCGGAGCCTCACATGACCCCCGACCAGATGCGCGACGCCTCGCTGCTGGAGCTGTTCAGCCTGGAAGCCGATGCCCAGACCCAGGTGCTGAGCGCGGGCCTGCTGGCCCTGGAGCGCAACCCTACCCAGGCCGACCAGCTTGAAGCCTGCATGCGTGCCGCGCATTCGCTCAAGGGCGCGGCGCGCATCGTCGGGGTGGACGCCGGGGTCAGCGTGGCCCATGTCATGGAGGATTGCCTGGTCAGCGCCCAGGAACGCCGCCTGTACCTGCAACCCGAACATATCGACGCGTTGCTGCAAGGCACCGACTTGCTGATGCGTATCGCCACCCCTGGCAACGATGTCGGCACGGCGGACATCGATGCCTATGTGGCGTTGATGGAGCGCCTGCTGGATCCATCCCAGCCCAGTGCCTACGTCGCGCCGCTGCCCGCTGCGCCTGAGCCCGCCCCGGCGCCGCTCATCGAAGAGCTGCCGCCGGAGCCTGAGCCCGCACCGCACGTCGCCAGTGATCCGCCGCGTCAGGGCCGGCGCATGACTGAAGGTGGCGAACGCGTATTGCGCGTGACCGCCGAGCGCTTGAACAGCCTGTTGGACCTCTCGAGCAAGTCTCTGGTGGAAACCCAGCGGCTCAAGCCCTACCTGGCCAGCATGCAGCGTCTCAAACGGATTCAAAGCCAGAGCGTACGCGCCCTGGATACCCTGGATGGCCAGCTCAAGACCCTGGGTTTGAGCCTCGAAGCCGAGGAAGCCCTGGCCGATACCCGCCGCCTGCTGAGCGAAGCCCAGGCGCTGCTGGCGGAAAAGACCGCCGAGCTGGATGAGTTTGGCTGGCAGGCCGGCCAGCGTGCCCAGGTGCTCTACGACACTGCGCTGGCCTGTCGCATGCGCCCGTTTGCCGACGTGCTGGCCGGGCAGGTGCGCATGGTGCGCGACCTCGGCCGCAGCCTGGGCAAGCAAGTGCGCCTGGAGATCGAGGGAGAAAAGACCCAGGTCGATCGCGACGTGCTGGAAAAGCTCGAAGCGCCACTCACCCATCTATTGCGCAATGCCGTCGACCACGGCATCGAAATGCCCGAGCAACGCCTGCTGGCAGGCAAACCTGCCGAAGGCCTGATCCGCCTGCGCGCGTCCCATCAGGCCGGCCTGCTGGTGCTGGAGCTGAGTGACGACGGCAATGGCGTCGACCTGGAGCGCCTGCGCGGCACCATCGTCGATCGGCATCTTTCAACCTGGGAGACGGCCCTGAACCTGAGTGAAGAGGAGCTGCTGACGTTCCTGTTCCTGCCGGGGTTCAGCCTGCGCGACAAGGTCACCGAAGTGTCCGGGCGCGGTGTCGGGCTGGATGCGGTGCAGCATATGGTTCGCCAACTGCGCGGCGCGGTGGTGCTGGAGCAGGCGGCAGGGCAGGGCAGTCGCTTCCACCTGGAGGTGCCGCTGACCCTGTCGGTGGTGCGCAGCCTGGTGGTGGAAGTCGGCGAGGAAGCCTATGCGTTCCCGCTGGCGCATATCGAGCGCATGTGCGACCTGGCACCCGACGACATTGTGCAGTTGGAAGGCCGCCAGCATTTCTGGCATGAAGGTCGGCATGTGGGCCTGGTCGCCGCCAGCCAGCTGTTGCAGCGCCCATTGGGGCAGAGCAATGACGAAACCTTGAAGGTGGTGGTGATCCGCGAGCGCGATGCGGTTTACGGGATCGCCGTGGAACGCTTTATCGGCGAACGCACCCTGGTGGTGTTACCGCTGGATGATCGCCTGGGCAAGGTCCAGGATATTTCCGCCGGTGCCTTGCTGGACGACGGCTCGGTGGTATTGATCGTCGATGTGGAAGATATGCTGCGCTCGGTGGACAAGCTGCTCAACACCGGGCGCCTGGAACGCATCGCCCGGCGCAGCCAGCAGGCCACCGAGGCACCGCGCAAGCGGGTACTGGTGGTGGACGACTCGCTCACTGTGCGGGAGTTGCAACGCAAACTGCTGCTCAATCGCGGGTACGAAGTGGCCGTCGCGGTTGACGGCATGGACGGCTGGAACGCCTTGCGCTCCGAAGACTTCGACCTGCTTATCACTGATATCGATATGCCTCGTATGGACGGTATTGAATTGGTCACACTCCTGCGCCGTGACAGTCGCCTGCAATCGTTGCCGGTGATGGTGGTGTCGTACAAAGACCGTGAAGAAGACCGCCGTCGCGGGCTGGATGCTGGGGCCGATTATTATCTGGCCAAGGCCAGTTTCCACGATGACGCGCTGCTGGATGCCGTGGTGGAGCTGATCGGAGGCGCGCGGTCATGAGGATTGCGATCGTCAATGACATGCCCCTGGCCGTGGAGGCCCTGCGCCGTGCCTTGAGCTTCGAGCCCGCGCACCAGGTTGTGTGGGTGGCCAGCAATGGCCTGGAGGCGGTGCAGCGCTGCGCCGAATTGACCCCGGACCTGATTCTGATGGACCTGATCATGCCGGTGATGGACGGCGTGGAGGCCACGCGGCAGATCATGGCCGAGACCCCGTGCGCGATCCTGCTGGTGACCGTCGACCGCCAGGCCAATGTGAGCCGGGTGTTCGAAGCCATGGGCCACGGCGCCCTGGATGTGGTGGACACGCCGGCGCTCGGTGTGGGCAACCCCAAGGATGCGGCGGCGCCGTTGCTGCGCAAGATCCTCAACATCGGCTGGCTGATCGGCCAGCGCGGCAGCCGTGTGCGCGCCGAAACCACCCCGGAGCGCAGCACCGGCGAACGCCAGAGCCTGGTGGCGATCGGTTCTTCGGCGGGTGGCCCGGCTGCCCTGGAAACCCTGCTCAAGGGATTGCCCCGGGACTTTGCCGCCGCCATTGTGCTGGTGCAGCATGTGGATCAGGTCTTCGCCGCCGGCATGGCCGAGTGGCTGAGCAGCGCCTCCGGCCTGCCGGTACGCCTGGCCCGCGAAGGCGAACCGCCGCAAAGCGGGGTGGTGCTGCTGGCCGGTACCAATCACCACATTCGTTTATTGAAGAATGGCACGCTAGCCTATACCGCAGAGCCGGTGAACGAGATTTACCGGCCTTCGATCGACGTGTTTTTCGAAAGCGTGGCCAGCCACTGGAATGGCGATGCCGTCGGCGTACTGCTGACGGGTATGGGGCGTGACGGGGCCCAGGGGCTCAAGCTAATGCGTGAACAAGGTTATTTGACCATCGCCCAGGATCAGCAAAGCTCGGCGGTGTATGGCATGCCCAAAGCGGCGGCGGCGATTGATGCTGCTGTTGAAATTCGCCCACTGGATAGAATTGCGCCCCGATTGCTGGAGGTCTTTGCAAAATGATCATGACCTTCCGCGGTGTTGGCTTGCAGGCAGTAATTCAGGTGACTGCACATGAATGATTTACAGATCGACGACATCAAGACCGACGAAAACGCCGCCATGGTGTTGCTGGTCGACGACCAGGCCATGATCGGCGAAGCCGTCCGGCGCGGCCTGGCCCACGAAGAAAACATCGACTTCCACTTCTGTGCCGACCCGCACCAGGCGATTGCCCAGGCCATCCGCATCAAGCCCACGGTGATCCTGCAGGACCTGGTGATGCCGGGCCTCGACGGCTTGACCCTGGTGCGCGAATACCGCAACCACCCGGCCACGCAGAACATCCCGATCATCGTGCTTTCCACCAAGGAAGACCCACTGATCAAGAGCGCGGCGTTCTCGGCGGGGGCCAACGATTACCTGGTCAAGCTGCCGGACAACATCGAACTGGTGGCGCGCATCCGCTATCACTCGCGTTCTTACATGACCCTGTTGCAGCGCGATGCCGCCTACCGTGCGCTGCGGGTCAGCCAGCAACAGCTGCTGGACACCAACCTGGTGCTGCAACGGCTGATGAACTCCGATGGCCTGACCGGGCTGTCCAACCGCCGCCACTTCGACGAATACCTGGAGCTGGAATGGCGCCGCGCCATGCGTGACCAGACCCAGCTGTCATTGCTGATGATCGACGTGGATTTCTTCAAGACCTACAACGACAGCTTTGGCCACGTCGAGGGGGATGAAGCCTTGCGCAAGGTCGCCAACACTATCCGCGAAGCCAGCAGCCGCCCCTCGGACCTGCCGGCGCGCTACGGCGGCGAAGAGTTTGCCCTGGTGTTGCCGAACACCTCGCCGGGTGGGGCACGCCTGGTGGCGGAAAAGCTGCGCATGGCCGTCGCCGCACTGAAAATCCCGCATATCGCCCCGGCGGAAGGCTCGAGCCTGACCATCAGCATCGGGCTGTCGACCATGACGCCGGTGCAGGGTACCGATTGCCGCCAGTTGATCATGGCGGCGGACAAGGGCTTGTATACGGCCAAGCACAACGGGCGAAACCTGGTCGGCATTGAGTGACTCGAGGCCGCAACAGATCAAAATGTGGGAGGGGGCTTGCCCCCTCCCACATTTAACCCTGCGTAGTCTGCCTTTTCGCCAGGCGGGCTGCCGCTCCCCCCCGTTTGCCGTTATACTCGCCGGCTTTCAAAAGTTCGCCAACGAGTGCTGCCCGCCATGGAAATCAACCCGATCCTTAACACCATCAAGGACCTGTCCGAGCGCTCCGAAACTATTCGGGGGTATCTTTGACTACGATCAAAAGCATGAGCGCCTGACCGAAGTCAATCGCGAGCTTGAAGATCCGAGTGTCTGGAACAAACCTGAATACGCCCAGGAACTGGGGCGCGAGCGCGCTGCGCTGGCGCAGATCGTCGACACCCTCGACGAACTGAATACCGGCCTGGCCGATTGCCGCGACCTGCTGGACATGGCCGTCGAGGAAAACGACGAAGGCGCAGTGGGCGATGTCGTCGCCGAGCTGGCCCGTCTCGAGGAAAACCTCGCCAAGCTTGAATTCCGTCGCATGTTCAGCCACGAAATGGACCCGAACAACGCCTACCTGGACATCCAGGCCGGTTCCGGCGGCACCGAAGCCCAGGACTGGGCCAACATCCTGCTGCGCATGTACCTGCGCTGGGCCGACAAACGCGGTTTCGACGCCACCATCATGGAACTGTCGGCTGGTGAAGTCGCCGGCATCAAGGGCGCGACCGTGCACATCAAGGGTGAATACGCCTTTGGCTGGCTGCGTACCGAGATCGGCGTACACCGCCTGGTGCGCAAGAGCCCGTTCGACTCCGGCAACCGTCGCCACACCTCGTTCTCTGCGGTGTTCGTCTCGCCCGAGATCGATGACAAGGTGGAAATCGAGATCAACCCGGCCGACCTGCGTATCGACACCTACCGCTCCTCCGGTGCCGGTGGCCAGCACGTAAACACCACCGACTCGGCCGTACGTATTACCCACGTACCGACCAACACCGTGGTGAGCTGCCAGAACGAACGTTCCCAGCACGCGAACAAGGACACCGCCATGAAAATGCTGCGGGCCAAGTTGTACGAGCAGGAAATGCAGAAGCGCAACGCCGCTTCCCAGGCCCTGGAAGACACCAAGTCGGATATCGGCTGGGGTCACCAGATCCGCTCTTATGTGCTCGATGCGTCGCGGATCAAGGATCTGCGCACTAACATCGAACGCAGCGACTGCGACAAGGTGCTCGACGGTGACATTGACGAATACCTGGAAGCCAGCCTGAAATCTGGCCTGTAACCCCTTGTAGGAACCGGGGGGACGCCTGGTCCTTGCCGGCGATCCCCGGCCTACGCCTGGGACAACGAACCTGATGGAAAATTTAAAGACATGAGCGACCAACAACTCGACCCGCAAGCCCTGCAACAGGAAGAAAACTCCCTGATCGCCCTGCGCAAGGAAAAGCTGGCTGCCGAGCGCGCCAAGGGCAATGCCTTCCCCAACGACTTCCGTCGCGACAACTACTGCGATGCCTTGCAGAAGCAGTACGCGGACAAGACCAAGGAAGAGCTGGCAGAAGCGGCGATCCCGGTCAAGGTGGCAGGTCGCATCATGCTCAACCGTGGCTCGTTCATGGTGATCCAGGACATGACCGGGCGTATCCAGGTCTACGTCAACCGCAAGACCCTGTCCGAAGAAACCCTGGCCTCGGTGAAAACCTGGGATATGGGCGACATCATCGCCGCCGAAGGCACCCTGGCCCGTTCCGGCAAGGGCGACCTGTACGTGGAAATGACCAGCGTGCGCCTGCTGACCAAGTCCCTGCGCCCGTTGCCGGACAAGCACCACGGCCTGACCGACACCGAGCAGCGTTACCGCCAGCGCTACGTTGACCTGATCGTCAACGAAGACGTGCGCCAGACCTTCCGCGTGCGTTCGCAGGTCATCGCGCACATCCGCAGCTTCCTGATGCAGCGTGACTTCCTGGAAGTGGAAACCCCGATGCTGCAGACCATCCCGGGTGGTGCCGCAGCCAAGCCGTTCGAAACCCACCACAACGCACTGGACCTGGAAATGTTCCTGCGTATCGCGCCTGAGTTGTACCTCAAGCGTCTTGTGGTCGGTGGCTTCGAGAAGGTGTTCGAGATCAACCGCAACTTCCGTAACGAAGGCGTCTCGACCCGGCACAACCCGGAATTCACCATGTTGGAGTTCTACCAGGCCTACGCCGACTACGAAGACAACATGGACCTCACCGAGGAACTGTTCCGCGAGCTGGCGCAGCTTGTCCTCGGGACTACCGACGTGCCGTACGGCGACAAGGTGTTCCACTTCGGCGAGCCGTTCGTACGCCTGTCGGTGTTCGACTCGATCCTCAAGTACAACCCTGAGTTGACCGCAGACGACCTCAACGACATCGACAAGGCCCGCGCCATCGCCAAGAAAGCCGGTGCCAAGGTGCTCGGTTTCGAAGGCCTGGGCAAACTGCAGGTGATGATTTTCGAAGAGCTGGTGGAGCACAAGCTGGAACAGCCGCACTTCATTACCCAGTACCCGTTCGAAGTGTCGCCGCTGGCCCGTCGCAACGACGACAACCCGAACGTCACCGACCGTTTCGAGCTGTTCATCGGCGGCCGCGAAATCGCCAACGCCTACTCCGAGCTTAACGATGCCGAAGACCAGGCCGAGCGCTTCATGGCCCAGGTGGCCGACAAGGACGCTGGCGACGACGAAGCCATGCACTACGACGCCGACTTCGTACGTGCCCTGGAATACGGCATGCCGCCAACGGCCGGTGAAGGTATCGGCATCGACCGCCTGGTGATGTTGTTGACCAACTCGCCGTCGATCCGCGATGTGATCTTGTTCCCGCACATGCGGCCACAAGCGTAAATGTAGCGAAATCCGAAGCCGCCTTTTATAAGGCGGCTTTTTTATGTGGCGTTTTTAAGCGTCAAGCAAACAGCGCCAGGTTTTGATCTATTCAAGGATGTGTGTCGTGAACCGCGTAACCGCTCAAGAAGGTGCCGCCGGCATTGCCGCTGCCGTGGCTGAAAGCGTCCAGTACCAGGGCCGTAAGGCCAGCCGTCGGGGCAGCGAGCAACGCAGGCAAGACATTCTCGATGCAGCCATGCGCATCGTGGTGCGCGATGGCGTGCGGGCCGTGCGCCATCGGGCCGTGGCGGCCGAGGCCGGTGTGCCGTTGTCAGCCACTACCTATTACTTCAAGGACATCGATGACCTGCTCACCGATACCTTCGCCCAGTACGTTGAACGCAGCGCCGCCTTCATGGGCAAGCTATGGGTGCGTAACGAAGGCCTGCTGCGTGAGATGGTCGCCTATGGCGATGGCAGCCCGGAATCGCGCTCGCAACTGGCCGATGACATCGCGCGGCTGACCGCCGACTATGTGCTGCGCCAGTTGACCAACCGCCGCGAGCATTTGATGGCCGAACAGGCCTTTCGCCAGGAAGCCTTGCTCAACCCGCGCCTGGCTGAGCTGGTGCGTTCCCACCAGCAGATCCTGTTGCAGGGCACGGGGCAGTTTTTCCAGGTATTGGGCTCCCGCGAGCCGCAACAGGACGCCAAGGTGTTGACGGCGATTATCAGTCGGATGGAATATCAGGGCCTGCTGGGCGGCGCAGAGCCTCTGACCGGTGAAGAGATGCTTGAGATCCTCAAGCGTTACATGCATTTGGTGTTGGCCTCGGTCTGACACCGGGGGAGTCCAATGAAAACCTGGCGTGTGGCGGTAATCGCCTTGTCGTTCCTGTTGCTCAGCGGTTGCCTGGTCACGTTCAAGGACCCGTTGCCCGCCCATGAGGCGGCACCGGATGAGTTGCTGGGCCATTGGACCAGCAGGAATGCCTGGGGCGAACCGCTCAATCTGCGCATCAGCCGTGCCGGTGAGCACCGCTACAAGGCGGTGAGCTACCCTAAAGCCACGCCGGCCCAGCGCGATGAGTACCTGTTTACCGTTTCGCGTCATGGCAACCGCTGGTACCTGTCGGCACCGTTGCCGGCCCGGTTCGGAGGGCATTACTTCCTGGCGGGGTTCGAGTTCGACGATAAGCACGAATTGGTGGTCTATAACCTCGACCTCGAACAGATTCACCAGGCCATCGGGCAACAGGTGCTGCAGGGCAGCAGCGTGGATACCGTCGAAGGCGCCGGCGTACGGGTCGACAGTTCCATGAGCCAGGTGTTTGCCTACCTGGATGATCCGGCCAATGCCGATGTGTTCGTTGAAGCCGTGCGCTACCAGCGTGCGGGCAAATAACGTTTAAAGAGGAAGCACCGGGTGGACGATTACCAGCAGACGATACGCAGCTTGTCCGATCGCATTGTGCTGGCGCAAACACCGATTCGCGTCCTCGACGCCGTGAAGTGGGACGACAACATTCGCCAGGGATTCCTCAAGGCCAAGGGCAAGGCCATGCCCGCCGTGGATCGCGACTATTACCTGAACCGGCCGCTGTCGTTCGACTCTAGTGCGGTAAAGCTGGAATTCCAGAACATCGAACGCGACATCACTCGCCGCCTCGGCCAGTTCAGCCCGGTGGGGCAGATCATGCGCCGCATGTGCCGCGAATACCGCATGGTGGTGCGCATGCTCGAAGCCCGCGGCACCGAGGACTTCGGCCTGATTTCCCAGGAGCTGTACGGCGCCGCCTCCGACGCCTTCCACGCCGGCGACCCGACCCTGGCTGACCTGGGCCTGATGCTCTCCGACTACCTGAACAATATCGACGGCCGTGGTGACCTCAAGGACGAAGCCAAGACCCTGACCGCCAAGGACGCCGTGGCCCTGCTGCAAACCCGCCTGAACAAGGTATTTGGCGAAGCCGAAGAGACCATCCGGGTGTTTGAGTCCGACGGCATCGTTGCCGATGCCGCAGCGGGCGCCGACTACATCAAGATCCGCGCCGACGCGATGTTCAACGACCGCGACGTGCGTGCGCTGGAAGTCCACGAAGGCCTGGTGCATGTCGGTACCACGCTCAACGGCCAGAACCAGCCGATCTGCACGTTCCTGTCCAAGGGCCCGCCGTCGTCCACCGTGACCCAGGAAGGCCTGGCGATCCTCATGGAGATCATTACGTTCGCCTCCTACCCGAGCCGCTTGCGCAAGCTGACCAACCGCACCCGTGCGATCCACATGGTGGAAGAGGGTGCCGACTTCCTGCAGGTGTTCGAGTTCTTCCGCGAGCAAGGCTTTGAAATGGCCGAAAGCTATGGCAACGCCAGCCGGGTATTCCGTGGCTCGGTGCCGAACGGCCTGCCGTTTACCAAGGATCTGTCCTACCTCAAGGGCTTTATCATGGTCTACAACTACATCCAGCTGGCCGTGCGCAAAGGCAAGCTGGAGCAAGTGCCGCTGCTGTTCTGCGGCAAGACCACCCTGGAAGACATGCGCACCTTGCGCCAACTGGTGGACGAAGGCCTGGTGGTGCCGCCCAAGTACCTGCCGGAGCAGTTCCGCGACATGAATGCACTGGCGGCGTGGATGTGTTTCTCCAACTTCCTCAACCACTTGAGCCTGGACCGGATCGAGGCGGATTACTCCAATATCCTTTAAACGTTGTTATTCACGAGGCTTCAACGGATGAGAATCCTCGGCATTCTGTGCCTGCTACTCACATTGAACGGTTGCAGCTCGCTGCTGTTCTACCCCGAACCCGGCCTGCCGTTCACGCCCGAAAAAGCGCACTTGCAATACCGCGATGTCACCCTCACCACCGCCGACGGTGTGAAGCTGCACGCGTGGTGGCTGCCGGCCAAGGCCGGAGTACCCGTCAAAGGGACGGTGCTGCACCTGCACGGCAACGGCGGTAACCTGGCCTGGCACCTGGGCGGCAGCTGGTGGTTGCCGGAGCAGGGCTACCAGGTACTGCTGCTGGACTATCGCGGTTACGGGCTGTCGGCAGGCAAGCCCTCGCTGCCAGCGATCTATCAGGACGTGGACGCGGCGTTCAACTGGCTCGACCAGGCGCCCGAAACCCAGGGCCAGCCGTTGATCGTCCTCGGTCAAAGCCTCGGTGGTGCGCTGGCGGTGCATTACCTGGCGGAACACCCGCAGCGTCAAGTCCAACTCAAGGCCCTGGTACTGGACGGCGTGCCGGCCAGTTATCGTGACGTAGGACAATTCGCCCTGAGCACCTCCTGGTTAACATGGCCCTTCCAGGTGCCCTTGTCTTGGCTGGTGCCCGACGCCGACAGCGCGATCAACGCCATGCCGCAACTGACCGGCGTGCCGAAATTGCTGTTCCACAGCCTGGATGACCCGATCGTGCCCGTGGCCAACGGTATCCGCCTGTATCAGGCCGCGCCACCGCCACGGGTATTGCAGTTGACCCGCGGCGGCCATGTGCAGACCTTTGCCGACAAGACTTGGCAAACCGTGATGCTGCGCTATCTGGACGACCCGCAGCACTTCAACGGCCTGCGCCGCCTGGGCGAGATTCCGAATTACCCCATTCCTAAAGTTGATCCATCAGAGAGCCCGCAATGAGTGAAGAACGCAACATGATCCCGCTGATCCTCACCGGTATCGGCACCATCATCGGCACCGTCGGCTGCCTGTGGTACTACGGCTATTTGCACTTCGCCAAGCCTGAGGATGCGTTGCTGCTCAGCGACTTCACCATGCTCAAGACCGTGCCGGGCGAGGACTACAAGATCTCCCTGACCCCGGCCGCTCAAGTGGCGCAGTGCGTCGATGGCGTGCTGGTCATGTTCGATACCGAACAAAAAGGCTTGAGTGGTGTGTTGGTCAATAATAAGAAGCAGGCGGTGCGTTGCATGGGCCAGGAAACCCCGCAACTGCAGCAGTAAGCCAGCGCGTCGAGTCCGTGGGAAAACGCCACTCAGCCTGGGGATTCGTCCCTTGGTGCAGGTCCGAGTCTTCCCAGGCCGGAACCATCTCTATTTGCCCGCCACAGACTATGGACTGATCGGTGTGACTGATCGGTCCTTTTCGTTAGTTATTGTGGAGTCGACATTTATGACAAGCATCAGCGGAACACAGTCTCCAGTGAATACGGGCAGCTATGGCGCCGGCGGGAGCTCCCAGGGAGACCTCAACCAACAGATTGATGACGTAAAAAGCAAAATTAACCAAATGGAGTCACAAGGCTCCCAGGGTGGGCAGGGAAGCGGTGGGGCCGGCGGCGGAGAGAGTCTCGAGGACCTGAAGGAGCTACTGAAGAAGCTGCTTGCACAACTGCAGCAACAAGGTGCACAGGGCGGCCAAGGCGGCGAAGGCGGCCAGGGCAATGGCCAGATTCCGCAACCCGACTATCAGGGGGGGGGCTCGATCAACACCTGATTGCCCACCCGTGGAAAAACCCGCCTGCCATAGGCGGGTTTTTGTGTATCCGGGGTCAGGTTAGCCACGGCCCGCTCAATGTCCACAGGGGGGCGGGATTTATTTGGAACCATATCGCGCAAGACGCCACATAAAGCGGTGTAACTTACACAGTTCAGGGCCGAGAAAGTGGCGATATCTATTTTTTCAAATCCTGCAAATCCTGCAGCTCCTGAAAGTCCGGCATTACGCAACATGCGGGATATGGTCAGGTGCCATGAGGATCTGGAACGGCAGCAAGCTCGGGAGCAGAAAAAGCAACTGATGGAGCATTTGCCGAAACAGGCCCATGCCCCGAAGATTGAGCTGCCAGCGGAGGACACAAACCGTCCTGTCCAATTCGGCGAGCCCAAAAAAAACCCACCATAAGGTGGGTTTTCTTATCCAGCATCAATCAATCAGTTGGCGACGGACGAGCGTGGCTTGACCGGCTGGTTATCGTTGGAGATGGTCACTTCAACGCGGCGGTTCATGGCACGGCCCGAGACGCTGCCGTTGTCGGCAACCGGGTATTCCTTGCCATAGCCGGTGGTCACGATGCGGCGTGGGTCAACGCCCATCTTGATCAGCGCAACCTGCACAGAAGCGGCACGTCGCTCCGACAGGCTCTGGTTGTAGGCATCGCTGCCTGTGCTGTCCGTGTAACCTTCAACGATCACCTGGCGATCCGGGTTTTCCTGAAGGAACTGCGCCAGCTTATTGATGTTGACCAGGCCGCTGGACTTCAGGTCGGCCTTGTTGGTGGCAAACAGCACGTCGCCAAAGGTCACCAGAGTACCGCGCTCGGTTTGCTTGGCGTTCAAGCTGTCCTGCAGCTGCTTGATCTGCGCATCACGGGCCTCGAGCAGGGCACGGGCGCGTTCGTCGCCGGCGTTTTTCAGCTTGGCTTCGGATTCGCGCAGCACGATGGTGTCTTTGGCCACTTCAACGCGCTGGTTGGTCAGGTAGGCCAGTTGATCGACCTTCTTCTGGTCTTCCTTGTCGCGGTAGGCCTTGTCAGCCTTGTCCAGCCAATCGCTGGCATCCTTGGTTTCCAGCGCGGCAAGCTTGGTGGCTTGCGGGTTGGTTTGCAGGGACGAGAAGTTGGTCCGTGCGTTTTCCAGGTTCGCGTTGGGCGGGGTAGAGCAGGCCGCCAGGGCAACGCTCATCGCCAGCAGGGCAGGGATCATCAATTGTTTACGCATAGTCGTGTCGTCCTTTCAATTCGATATCGGGTGCAGTGCAATCAGGCGCGGCGCTTTATTTCTGCTGGATAGCAGCCGGGCGCATACCTTCCTGACGCAGCTCCTGAACAGCTTTCTGGGAATCCTTCACAGCCTGTTCGGCCTTGGCCGCCTGGGACTTGCGCTCTGCAACGCGAGCATCCCATTCAGCCTGTTCGGCCAGGCGACGCGCCTCGTCATAATTCTTGTCGTGCATGGCGATTTCGGCTTGCTTGAGCTTGTCCTGGGCCGATTTCATTTCAACTGCTGCGTACTCGGTACCGCCGGCGCTCACTGCGCTGTTGACCGCGGACTGAGTCACCGCGTACTGCTCGGTTGGCGGGTTGCCGGCGCAGCCAGCCAAAACGAAGCTGGTGCCGATTGCCAGCGCGGCCAATTTAAGCCCGCGCAGGTGGTTAAACGTGGATTTGGCAGTGCTGGTCTTCATCGTCTTCAACTCCATTGGATAGCTCCTAAAAACATCAAAATCCATCGCAGTCGGTGAACGGCTTTGGGCGCGGCGGTAAAGCGCGACAGGCCCTTTCAAACGGCCGTTCCAAGTGATGGCTTACTGGCTGTGACCGGAGGCTTTTTTCAAAAGTTCAGAAGAGATGGCGATTTGCCTAAAAAAATATCTGACTGATTGGTCAGGGTAAAAAGTTGGAACTTTTGCCACGTGCAGGGGTACTCCGAGCCTCGGCAGAGGCCCGGAATACGGGGTTCAGATGGGTGTCAATCGAGTCCGTCAGTGCTTTTGGTCGTCGGCACTGGCAGACAAATCATGCAGATAGCGACGGGACAAGGTCAGGAACCGCGGCGTTGGCCCGACGTCCTCATAGAGCGGGTCGCCCTCTTCATCGGTGGCGATGACCTGTTGTCCCTTGATGTAGGGAAAGCTGGCTTCCAGCTCCTCAAGGGCGGCACCGATCAGCTCGCCGAGCAGTTCTTCGGTGTGGCGCTTGGGGTACATCTCGGCGATGGCTGCCAGCCGTGCAGCAGCCTCCACATCCAGATGGATGGCGTACTCGGTCTTGGTCAGGCGACCCTTGGCGTTCTCTTCCCAATGCTGGGCCAGTTCTCGAATTTTCATGGCAACCTCAATAAAGCCTGCGGTGGCAGGCGGTGATGAGTGACCAGCCGTGCGCGTGGATAAACGCGGCGGCTCACACTTGAGACTAGCTGCAAGTCACAAGGTTTAAAGTCTTGTCATAAAACGATGCCGGCGGCACTCTGACACACCTGCGCGTCCCGGATTTCTGGCTGGAGATTGGCTGATGAGTGATATCGATGCACGCTTGCGTGAGGATGTTCACCTGCTCGGTGAACTGTTGGGCAACACCATTCGAGAGCAGTACGGCGATGATTTTCTCGCCAAGATCGAACAGATCCGCAAAGGCGCCAAGGCCGACCGCCGCGGAGCCGCCCCGGACAAAGCCGCGGGTGATGAACTGAGCGCCAGCCTCAATCAGTTGCAGGAAAACGAACTGCTGCCGGTGGCGCGGGCCTTCAACCAGTTCCTCAACCTGGCCAATATCGCCGAGCAGTATCAGTTGATTCACCGGCGCGACGAGTCGCAACCGGCGCCGTTCGAGTCCCGCGTATTGCCGGAGTTACTGGCTCGCCTGCAGGGCGAGGGCCACAGCAATGAGTCCCTCGCCCGCCAGTTGGGGCGCCTGGACATCGAACTGGTCCTCACCGCCCACCCCACCGAAGTGGCACGCCGCACCCTGATCCAGAAATACGACGCCATCGCCGCGCAACTGGCGCTGCAGGATCATCGCGACCTCACCAGCGCTGAGCGCGAGCAGATCCGCCAGCGCCTGCAGCGCTTGATCGCCGAAGCCTGGCACACCGAAGAAATCCGCCGCACTCGGCCCACCCCGGTGGATGAAGCCAAGTGGGGCTTCGCGGTGATCGAGCATTCGTTGTGGCACGCCATCCCCAATTACTTGCGCAAGGCCGACCAGGCGTTACACGCGGCGACGGGCCTGCGTTTGCCGCTGGAAGCCGCGCCGATCCGCTTTGCGTCGTGGATGGGCGGCGACCGTGACGGCAACCCGAATGTCACCGCGCCGGTCACCCGCGAGGTGTTGCTGCTGGCGCGCTGGATGGCGGCCGACCTGTACCTGCGCGATATCGACCACCTGGCCTCCGAACTGTCGATGCAACAGGCCAGCCCGGCGTTGCAGGCCAAGGTCGGCGACAGCGTCGAACCTTATCGTGCCCTGCTCAAGCAACTGCGCGAACGCCTGCGCGCCACGCGCCAATGGGCCCATACCGCGTTGAGCAGCAGCACGCCGGCGCCTGCCGAGGTGTTGCAGAACAACCGCGATCTGCTCGAGCCACTGGAGTTGTGCTACCAGTCGTTGCACGCGTGCGGCATGGGCGTGATCGCCGACGGCCCGCTGCTCGATTGCCTGCGCCGGGCCGTAACCTTTGGTCTATTTCTGGTGCGCCTGGATGTGCGCCAGGATTCCAGTCGTCATTCGGCGGCGATGACTGAAATCACCGATTACCTGGGCCTGGGCCGTTACGAGGACTGGAACGAAGACATGCGCATCAGCTTCCTGATGAAGGAGCTGGCCAACCGTCGACCGCTGTTGCCGGGCTATTTCAAGCCATCGGCCGATACGGCCGAAGTGCTCAATACCTGCAAGGAAGTGGCCGCCGCGCCTGCCGCATCGTTAGGCTCGTATGTCATTTCCATGGCCGGTGCCGCGTCGGACGTATTGGCGGTGCAGCTGCTGCTTAAAGAGTCGGGCGTTCAACGGCCGATGCGCGTGGTGCCGCTGTTCGAAACCCTGGCCGACCTGGATAACGCCGGTCCCGTGATCGAACAACTGTTGCTGCTGCCAGGCTACCGGGCGCGCTTGCAGGGCCCGCAGGAAGTGATGATCGGCTACTCCGACTCGGCCAAGGACGCCGGCACCACCGCCGCCGCCTGGGCGCAGTACCGGGCCCAGGAGCGGCTGGTGGATATCTGCCGTGAGCAACAGGTGGAATTGCTGCTGTTCCACGGTCGCGGCGGCACCGTCGGGCGTGGCGGCGGCCCGGCCCACGCGGCGATCCTGTCGCAACCGCCGGGTTCGGTGGCGGGGCGTTTCCGTACCACCGAGCAAGGCGAGATGATTCGCTTCAAGTTCGGCTTGCCGGACATTGCTGAACAGAACCTCAATCTCTACCTGGCCGCCGTGTTGGAAGCGACATTGCTGCCACCGCCGCCACCGGAGCCGGCGTGGCGCCATTTGATGGATGAATTGGCGGCCGACGGCGTCAGCGCTTACCGTGCGGTGGTGCGGGAAAATCCGCAATTCGTCGAGTATTTTCGCCAATCCACCCCGGAGCAGGAGCTGGGCCGGCTACCTCTGGGCAGTCGCCCGGCCAAGCGTCGCGCCGGTGGTATAGAAAGCCTGCGCG
Organism: Pseudomonas sp. CFBP13509; assembly: GCF_005233485.1. Lineage (NCBI taxonomy): Bacteria > Pseudomonadati > Pseudomonadota > Gammaproteobacteria > Pseudomonadales > Pseudomonadaceae > Pseudomonas > Pseudomonas sp. CFBP13509. The sequence goes on along the minus strand of NZ_QGAA01000001.1, from coordinate 364,429 downwards.
CCATTCCGTGGATCTTCGGCTGGACCCAGACTCGCCTGATGCTGCCGGCCTGGCTGGGTTGGGAAGCCGCATTGAGCAAGGCCCTGGAGCGCGGCGAAGGGGAACTGCTGGGGCAGATGCGCGAACAGTGGCCGTTCTTCCGCACCCGCATCGATATGCTGGAAATGGTCCTGGCCAAGGCCGATGCCGATATTGCGCGCCTGTATGACGAGCGCTTGGTGCAGCCGGACCTGTTGCCATTGGGGGCGCACTTACGCGACCTATTGTCGCAGGCATGCGACGTGGTGCTTGGCCTGACCGGCCAGTCGCAACTGCTGGCCCATAGCCCTGACACCCTGGAGTTCATCCGCCTGCGCAACACCTACCTCGACCCCTTGCACCTGTTGCAGGCCGAGTTGCTCGCGCGCTCGCGTCGCCAGGAAGCCGCGCAGGACAGCCCTCTGGAACAGGCGTTGCTGGTGTCCGTGGCGGGTATTGCCGCCGGCCTGCGCAACACCGGCTGAGGTTTTTTGCGTGTTCTCAAAAGCTTGCGGATAAACCACGACGGCCGCCCTGAAAGGGGTGGTCGGCGTTTACAGCGCTGGTTGCACTCAGGCACACCCTACCTATGACGTACGCGTGGCGCGGGTTCCTGCGACTTTTGGCGGCTTGTGTGGTTAGGGCCCGCTGTGTATCTTGATCAGCCTTTGGCCGTTTGGGCGGCCTGGGCCCATAGTTTCATGAGCCCTATATTATTTTTACGAGATTGGCCCCACGCGGCGAATCCGAGCGTCATCTCTATAAAAAATTGAGGAGCACATCGATGCGCGTCATTCTGCTGGGAGCTCCCGGGGCCGGTAAAGGTACTCAGGCAAAGTTCATCACTGAAAAATTCGGCATTCCACAAATCTCCACCGGCGACATGCTGCGTGCTGCCGTCAAGGCCGGCACCGAGCTGGGCCTGATCGCCAAGAGCGTGATGGACAGCGGCGGCCTGGTCTCCGATGACCTGATCATCAACCTGGTCAAGGAACGCATCAGCCAGGAAGACTGCAAGAACGGCTTCCTGTTCGACGGTTTCCCACGCACCATTCCCCAGGCCGAAGCCCTGGTGAAAGCCGGCGTCGAGCTGGACGCGGTGGTGGAAATCGCGGTTGAAGATGAAGAGATCGTCCAGCGTATTGCCGGTCGTCGCGTCCACGAAGCCTCCGGCCGCGTGTACCACACCGTCTACAACCCGCCTAAAGTTGAAGGCAAGGACGATGTCACCGGTGAAGACCTGGTGCAGCGCAAGGACGACACCGAAGAAACCGTGCGTCATCGCCTGTCTGTCTACCATTCCCAGACCAAGCCGCTGGTGGATTTCTACCAGAAGCTGTCCGCAGCCCAGGGCAAGCCGAAGTACAGCCATATCCCTGGCGTCGGCTCGGTGGAAGCGATCACCGCCAAGGTCCTGCAAGCACTGAGCTGATCCTTTATCGGCTTGATAGACAACGGCCCGCTTGCGGGCCGTTGTTGTTTATACTGGCGCACTTTTTTTCGACTTGGACACCCATACCGATGAGCACCCTGCTGGCCCTGGACACCGCGACTGAAGCTTGCTCCGTTGCCTTGCTGCACGATGGCAAGGTCACAAGCCACTACGAGGTGATCCCGCGCCTGCACGCGCAGAAGCTGTTGCCGATGATCAAGCAGCTGCTTGAAGACGCGGGCACCACCCTGTCGGCCGTGGATGCCATCGCCTTCGGCCGTGGCCCGGGAGCGTTCACCGGGGTGCGCATCGCCATTGGGGTGGTCCAGGGCCTGGCCTTTGCGTTGGAGCGCCCGGTGCTGCCGGTTTCCAACCTTGCCGTACTGGCCCAACGTGCCTTGCGCGAACACGGCGCCCAGCAGGTGGCGGCGGCGATCGATGCGCGTATGGACGAAGTGTATTGGGGTTGCTACCGCGAAACGGCTGGCGAAATGCGCCTTGTCGGCGTGGAAGCGGTGCAGCCACCGGAATCGGCGGTATTGCCGGGCGATGCCAGCGGTGACTGGTTCGGCGCTGGCACCGGTTGGGGTTATGGCGAGCGTATCGGCGTTCAACCCGCTGGCCAGGACGCCACCCTGTTGCCTCACGCCGAAGACCTGCTGACCCTGGCGCGCTTTGCGTTCGAACGTGGCGAGGCTATTCCTGCGGATCAGGCCGCACCGGTTTACCTGCGCGATAAAGTCGCGCAGACCAAGGCGGAAAGAGGGATTATTTGACGCCAAAAATGATGGCAATTTGAGGCAAAAGTCGCCAATCGTCAGAATTTGCCCGGGTTTTTAAACCTTTTTCAAATTATGTGTTCTAGTTATCACCAGAGCATTTGCGCGCGACGGACAGTGCTGCCAAAATGCCATTACTGATAGCGAGTTCGCGCCTATGCGTATAGATGGATTTTCCTCACAGTCGTACCCGATCAAGCGCAAGCCGCGTAAGGCAAACGCCACGGTGGACGACTCCGTCGAGGATTCGCCGGACTTCATTGAGGTCCAATCCGATGCGCAGGCCAGTTCACAAGCCCGCATCAGCGGCGTTCCCGCCCGTCAGCAAGACATGGTCTTCCCGCGCTCCATGAGCAAAAGCGTTGCCACCGCCCTGGCCAGCTACCTGACCACCGCCGGATTTGTCGAATGGGATATGGAAGTGCTGGGTCTCGACATCCACATCTGATGCGCCTGCCTTACTACCTCGGCTGCCCGTCCTGGAGTGAAAACGCCTGGCGCGAGTACCTGTACCCAGTCGACGCCCGCTCCAGCGATTACCTTGCACTTTATTCCCAGGTCTTCAACGCCGTTGAGGGCAATACCACGTTCTACGCTCGCCCCTCGGCCGCTACCGTGCAGCGCTGGGTCGACATCATGCCCGACGATTTTCGCTTCACTGCAAAATTCCCCGGTGACATCAGTCACGGTGGCGACTTGCGCGAGCAATTGCCGGCGGCGGAAAGTTTTGTCGGTTTGATGAGCCCGCTCGGTGAACGTGTTTCGCCGCTGTGGCTGCAACTGTCGGCGAGTTTTTCGCCGCAACGCCTGGCTGAACTGGCCGGTTTTATCGATGGCCTGGAACGCCCGATGGCGGTGGAAGTACGCCACCCTGAGTTCTTCGCCAAGGGCGATGCCGAGCGCATGCTCAACCGTTTGTTGCGTGATCGCGGTGTCGAGCGCATCTGCCTCGACCCGCGTGCGTTGTTCAGTTGCACGTCGACTTCGGCGGCGGTACTGCACGCACAATCGAAAAAGCCCAAGGTGCCGCCCCGTCCGGCCGCGCTGACCCGGTTTCCCCAAGTGCGTTTTATCGGCCATCCGGAGCTTGAGGCCAATGACCCGTTCCTGGTGCCGTGGGTGGAAAAAATCGCGGGTTGGATCGAAGAAGGCCGCACACCCTACGTGTTCCTGCACACCTCGGACAACCGCCTGGCCGCACAACTGGCCCTGCGTTTCCACGCCAAGTTGATGGTGCGCCTGCCCGGCCTTCCGGCGCTGCCGACGTTGGATCGGCAACCCGAAGCGGAACAACTGGGGTTACTCTAGGGCTCCTTTTCCCGCCAGGAGTCAGTCATGGATGCCCAAGCCCTTCGCGCCGAAACCTTCAAGTCCCTGCATGAGCGCGACCGCGCCTTCGTGATGCCTAACCCTTGGGATGCCGGCTCCGCGGTGATGCTCACCAGCCTTGGCTTTGAAGCCCTTGCCACGACCAGTGCGGGTTATGCGTTCAGCCTGGGGCGCCCGGACGCGGAAGGCGCGTTGTCCCTTGAAGACACGTTGCTCAATGCCGCCATGATCGCCAAGGCCACCGCGCTGCCGGTGGCGGCCGACCTGGAAAACGGCTTCAGCGATACCCCTGAAGGCTGTGCCGAAACCATCTTGCGGGCGGCGGCCAGCGGTATCGTGGGGGGCTCTATCGAAGATGCCACCGGCGTTGCCGTCGACCCGATCTATCCCTTCGACCTTTCCGTAGAGCGCGTGGAAGCCGCCGTCGCCGCTGCCCGCAGCTTGCCATTCCCCTTCACACTGACGGCCCGCGCGGAAAACCTCCTGCATGGTCGCCTGGATCTGCCCGACACTATTCGTCGCCTGCAGGCCTACGCCGAAGCCGGCGCCGACGTGCTCTATGCGCCGGGCCTGCGCAGTGCTGAGGACGTGCTGGCGGTGGTCAAGGCCGTGGCGCCAAAGCCGGTGAACGTGTTGATGTCCGGCGGCCTGAAACTCAGCGTGGCGCAATTGAGCGCGATGGGGGTAAAGCGCATCAGCGTGGGCTCGGCCATGGCACTGGCGGCCTATGGTGAATTCTACCGAGCGGCCCAGGAAGTCTATGAGCTGGGCACCTTCAGCTTTACCGAGCGCTCGATGCCCTTCAGCCAGGCCAATCAGTTCTTCAAGGACTGAGCCGTGCGTTTTTTCAAACTGCTGGGTGCTCTGCTGGTGCTCAGTGGTGCATTTGCCGTGGGTGTATGGCGTGGCTGGCTGCCGTTGCCGGCCGAATGGAACCCCTGGTCGCCGCTGGACGTACGGTCCAGCCCGAACCTGTTGACCCGCTACAAGCTGGGACGCCTGCAGGATGACCCCGAGCTCTGCGACCAAGTGCTGAAAACCTCTGGTTTGCGTGTCAGCCATCAGGCTGACACGCCCGCTGACGCTGCCTGTCCTCTGCGCAATACCTTGCGCGTGCAGGGTGCAGACGTGGCATTAAGCAGCAGCTTTCTCGCCAGTTGCCCGTTGGCCGTGGCATTCGCGCTGTTCGAGCGTCACAGCCTGCAACCGGCAGCCCAGGCGGTGTTCGGCCAGGCGGTGACACGGGTCGATCACCTGGGCAGCTTTGCCTGTCGCAACATGTATAACCGTGCCGAAGGGCGGCTCAGCCAGCATGCGTCGGCCAATGCCTTGGATATCGCCGGGTTTCGCCTGGCGGATGGGCGCAGTATCAGCGTGCTCAAGGATTGGTCCGGGGAGGGCGACAGCGCGCGGTTCCTGCGCCAGGTGCGCGATGGCGCCTGTGATGATTTCAATGTGGTGTTGAGCCCGGACTACAACGCCGCGCACCGCAACCATTTCCATCTGGACATGGGGCGTTGGTGGGTGTGTCGCTAGGCCGCCAGGCGCAGGTTGTGGGTGATCAGTGGGCGTGCCCAGTGGTAGTCGAAGTCCAGCGCCTTCTGTTGCGCCAGCAGTTCTTCGGTTGGGTAAGGCGTGGCGGGTGGTGGCAACAGGTCCAGTTCGAACTCGGCAATCGGCAAGTGCAGAGGGCGTGGTTCCGGCGCCGGGCCGGGCTCAGGCAATGGCTGGCCGGCCGTGAGGACGATCGGGCGAACCCAAGCGCTTTCGAAATTCTGCTGGCGCTGCTGCGCGACGATTTCTTCCTGTGGGAATGGCGTGGCGGCCGGTGGCAGCAACTCGGTTTCGAATTCGGCGATAGGCAGGAACAGTGGCTCAGGTGGCGCAATCTCGGTGTCTTTGACGTCGCACTCACGCTGCGTGAGGATCTGCGACAACAGGTCGGCACCGGCGCTGGGCTCTACCGCCGGGTCCGCCGGTGCCGACGCCTTGGCGGCGAGCGCGTCCGGCGTTTCACCGAGCTGCTCGGCCAGCGCCCGGGCGAAGAAGTCCTGCCACACATGGCTCACCCCGGCCAGCGCTTGAGTATTGCGCAGGCCGTAGTGGTTATGGGTCGGCAGTACACCGATGGTTAGGGGGAGAATGTCTGACATTTTTCTCGGTCGACGCTCAGCTCTGGCAAAATACCTGACTGTTGTTTTTATCGGCCGTTGTTTGCCGATCCTTAATATTTTTGAGCGTAGCGATTGATGAGCGAACAACCAGCGGCCAGCCGCATCCAGGTCGAGGCCTTGGGCGAAGGTTTCCAGGCCCGGGCCGAGCAGTGGGCTGCACAGCTCGGCTTGCCTTTACAGCTCGCGGATGCGGATTTTTCCCTGCAAGTGGGGGAACACGGCCTGCAACTGCAGCAGCTTGGACCTGACGCGCCGGGACCGGTGCGGGTGGACTTCGTCGAAGGCGGCGCGGCTCACCGTCGGCTGTATGGCGGCGGCAGCGGACAGATGATCGCCAAGGCCGTGGGCATTGCCCAAGGCGTGCGTCCCCGTGTGCTGGACGCCACGGCCGGTCTGGGCAAGGACGCGTTCGTGCTGGCCAGCCTGGGCTGCGAGATGAGCCTGATCGAGCGCCAACCGCTGATCGGTGCCTTGCTCGAGGATGGCCTGGCGCGCGCTACGCAGGATTTTGACGTAGCGCCCATCGTGGCGCGCATGAAGCTGCTCAAGGGCAACTCCATTGACGTGATGCTCAATTGGCAAGGGGAGCCACCCCAGGTGATCTACCTCGACCCGATGTTCCCCCACCGTGAGAAAACCGCCCTGGTGAAGAAAGAAATGCGCTTGTTCCGGCCACTGGTGGGCGATGATCCGGATGCACCGGCCCTGCTGGCCGCCGCCCTGGCCCTGGCCAGCCACCGCGTGGTGGTCAAGCGCCCGCGCAAGGCGCCCTGCATCGAAGGGCCCAAGCCGAGCCATGCGCTGGATGGCAAGTCCAGCCGGTATGACATTTATCCCAAGAAAGCGCTCAAGTCTTAAGCCACAAGCCACAAGCCACAAGCTGCAAGCAAAAGCGCTTTTCACTTGCTGCTTGCAGCTAACCACTTGCAGCCGCATCTCTCCTATAGGCCCGCATAAACAACCCCACCACCTCCTGCACATGGGCTTCGGCGGCTTCCTCACTCAGTTGCCCGCCGCAGCCATACAGCAGGCAGAAGTTCGCGGTGCCCTTGAGCAGGCAGAAGAAGTGCTCGGCTGCCGTAAGCGGTCTGTCGATGCTCAGCGCGCCGCTCTGGTCGATCTTGCCGAGCAGGCGCTCCATGCCCTGGAGCATCCGCATGGGCCCGGCTTCGAAGAAGATCTGTGAGAGTTTCACGTCCTGATTGCCGGTGGTCATCATCAGGCGATGCAGGTTAACCGACTCTTCACTGTTGATCAGTCGATGGAACCCCCGGGCGATATTCAACAATACCGTTTCCACCGGCATGCCTTCGGGCAGTTCGAAGTACATCACCGGCAACTGTTCCTCGCACTTGGCCACCACGGCGGCGGTGAACAAGGTTTCTTTGTCGGTGAAGTGGCTGTAGACGGTCAGTTTCGATACGCCGGCCTCAAGGGCCACGGCATCCATGCTGGTGTTGGCGTAGCCGTTGCTCAAGAACAGGATTTTCGCTGCCGAGAGGATAGCCTGGCGTTTTGCCATGTCCTTGGGACGCCCGGGGCTATTGGTGCTTACACGATTGTCGGACATTTCTACCTTTAATACTGGACTGGCGAGTTTGGTATTAATAACATACCGGCCAGTATAATTATTCCTAGCTCCATTTGCGAAAGGTCCTTCAGCATGCGCAGCACTTTCCTGCCCTTTGCGTTGCCTGTCTGCCTGGTCTTCCTGTTGGCCGCCTGCGGCCAGGAAGAAGCGGTCCAGACCACCGTCCGCCCGGCCATGGTGGTGCAGCCGCAACCCTCGGCGCAGTCGACGGACAGCTACCCCGGTGAAGTACGCGCGCGCTATGAGCCGGACCTGGCCTTTCGCATCGGTGGCAAAGTCAGCAAGCGTCTGGTGGAGGAGGGCGAGCGGGTCAAGACCAACCAGGCACTGGCGGAACTTGACCCTCAGGATGTGCGCCTGCAACTGGAGGCCGCCCGTGCCCAGGTCGCCGCTGCCGAGGCCAACCTGCGCCTGGTACGCGCTGAGCGTGATCGCTACAAGACCCTGATGGACCGTCAGATGGTCAGCCGTTCCCAGTACGACAATTCCGAAAACCTTTACCGTTCCGGTGAAGCGCGCCTCAAGCAGATCAAGGCCGAGTTCGACGTGGCCAGTAACCAGGCCGGTTACGCCGTATTGCGCGCCCCTCAGGATGGCGTCGTCGCCAAGCGCGCGGTGGAAGTCGGCCAAGTGGTATCCGCTGGCCAGACCGTGTTCACCCTGGCCACCGATGGCGAGAGCGAAGTGCTTATCAGCCTGCCCGAACAAGGGTTTGGTCGCTTCAAGATCGGTCAGCCGGTCGCGGTGGAGTTGTGGAGCCAGCCGGGCCAGCGTTTCACCGGGCGCATTCGTGAACTGTCGCCTGCGGCTGATCCAAAATCGCGCACCTTCGCCGCTCGCGTTGCCTTCACCGGCGGCAAAGTCCCGGCGGAACTGGGGCAAAGCGCTCGCGTATTCATACAGGCCGACGGCGTTATTCCGCTGTCGGTACCGCTGTCTGCCCTGAGTGCGGAGAACGGTGCGTCCTACGTCTGGCGTGTAGAGCAGGACAACACCCTCAAGCGCACGCCGGTACGCATCGGCGCCTTTGGCGAAAAAACCGTGCCGGTGCTGGAAGGCTTGACCCCCAACGACTGGGTGGTCGCAGCAGGCGTGCATGTGCTCCACGAGGGCCAGCAAGTGCGCGCGGTGGATGGCTCCAACCGTATAGTGAACCTGGCGGCCAAGGAGTAGTCCCCGATGGCTTTCAATCTTTCCGAATGGGCGTTGCGTAACCGCCAGATTGTACTGTTCCTGATGATCCTGCTGGCTGTGGTCGGTACTTTGTCCTATACCAAACTGGGGCAAAGCGAAGATCCACCGTTTACCTTCAAGGCCATGGTGATCAAGACCAACTGGCCCGGCGCTACGGCCCAGGAAGTCTCGCGCCAGGTCACCGAGCGTATCGAGAAAAAACTGATGGAGACCGGCGAATACGAGCGCATTGTCTCTTTCTCTCGCCCGGGCGAGTCCACCGTCACCTTCATTGCGCGCGACTCCATGCACTCTGTGCAGATTCCTGAGTTGTGGTACCAGGTGCGCAAGAAGATCAGCGACATCCGGCAGACCTTGCCGCCGGATATCCAGGGGCCGTTTTTCAACGACGAGTTCGGTACCACCTTCGGCAATATCTACGCCCTGACCGGCGACGGCTTCGACTATGCCGTACTCAAGGACTACGCCGACCGCATCCAGATTCAGCTGCAACGAGTGGCGGATGTGGGCAAGGTCGAGTTACTTGGCCTACAGGATGAGAAGATCTGGATCGAGCTGTCCAACCTCAAGCTCGCCACCCTTGGCCTGCCGTTGGCCGCTGTGCAGCAGGCGTTGCAGGAGCAGAACGCGGTCTCCACTGCCGGCTTCTTTGAAACCCCGAGCGAGCGCGTGCAACTGCGCGTGTCGGGTAATTTCAAGACGGTGGAAGAAATCCGCGACTTTCCTATTCGTGTCGCTGATCGAACCTTCCGCATCGGTGATGTTGCCGATATTCACCGCGGCTTCAACGATCCACCGGCGCCGCGCATGCGTTACATGGGGGCGGATGCTATCGGACTGGCCGTGGCCATGCGCGACGGTGGCGACATCCTGGTGCTGGGCAAGGCTCTCGAAGGCGAATTCGCACGCTTGCAAAAGAACCTTCCGGCGGGCATGGAGCTGCGCAAGGTGTCAGACCAACCGGCAGCGGTGAAAACCGGTGTCGGCGAATTCGTGCAGGTGTTGGCCGAGGCATTGGCGATTGTCTTGCTGGTGAGTTTCTTCTCCCTCGGCATACGCACTGGCATGGTCGTAGCACTGGCGATTCCGCTGGTGCTGGCGATGACCTTTGCCACCATGTATTACCTCGGCATCGGCCTGCACAAGATTTCCCTCGGTGCGTTGGTGCTGGCCCTTGGCTTGCTGGTGGATGATGCGATCATTGCCGTGGAAATGATGGCAATCAAAATGGAGCAGGGCTACGACCGGCTCAAGGCGGCCAGTTTTGCCTGGACCAGCACCGCCTTTCCGATGCTCACCGGCACGCTGATCACGGCGGCCGGCTTCCTGCCGATTGCCACCGCGCAGTCGAGCACAGGTGAATACACACGCTCGATCTTCCAGGTGGTGACGATCGCGTTGCTCGCCTCATGGATCGCCGCCGTGGTGTTTGTGCCGTACCTGGGGGAGAAACTCCTGCCGGACCTGGCGAAGATTCACGCGGCCAAACATGGCATCGATGGCCCGGATCCCTACGGTACGCCGTTCTACCAACGTGTAAGACGTTTGGTGGAGTGGTGCGTGCGTCGGCGCAAAACCGTGATTGTCCTGACGTTGCTGCTGTTTATCGGCTCGGTGGGGTTGTTTCGCTTTGTGCCGCAACAGTTCTTCCCGGCCTCAGGCCGCCTGGAATTGATGGTCGACCTGAAACTGGCCGAAGGCGCTTCCCTGAGCAACACCGCCGACCAGGTCAAGCGCCTGGAAGCCTTGCTCAAGGAACACGCCGGCATTGATAACTATGTGGCCTACGTCGGCACCGGTTCGCCGCGTTTCTACCTGCCACTGGACCAGCAACTGCCAGCGGCCAGTTTTGCGCAGTTCGTGGTGTTGGCTAAGACCATCGAGGGCCGCGAAAGCCTGCGCACCTGGCTGATCGAAACCCTCAACGAACAATTCCCCGACCTGCGCTCACGCGTTACCCGCCTGGAAAATGGCCCTCCCGTGGGCTATCCGGTGCAGTTTCGCGTAACCGGCGAACACATCGAGGAAGTCCGCGCCCTTGCGCGGAAAGTCGCGGCCAAGGTTCGCGAAAATACCCATGTGGTCAATGTGCACCTGGACTGGGAAGAGCCGAGCAAGATCGTCTACCTCAATATCGACCAGGACCGCGCCCGCGCCCTCGGTGTCAGTACCGCCAACCTGTCGAAATTCCTGCAAAGCTCACTGACCGGTTCCAGCGTCAGTCAATACCGGGAGGACAACGAGTTGATCGAAATTCTCCTGCGCGGCACCGTCCACGAGCGCACCGAGTTGTCGCTGCTGCCCAGCCTGGCGGTACCGACCGACAACGGTAAAAGCGTGGCCCTGTCGCAGATCGCCACCCTCGAATACGGCTTTGAAGAGGGTATTATCTGGCACCGCAACCGCTTGCCGACGGTGACCGTGCGCGCCGATATCTACGGCAAGGAACAACCGGCAACGTTGGTCCAGCAAATCCTGCCAACCCTTGAGGGGGTGCGCGCCGAATTGCCGGATGGCTACCTGTTGGAGGTCGGTGGCACCGTCGAAGACTCCGCCCGCGGGCAGAACTCGGTGAAGGCCGGCGTGCCGCTGTTTATCGTGGTGGTGCTGACCTTGCTGATGCTGCAATTGCGCAGCTTCTCACGCACGGCGATGGTGTTTCTGACCGCGCCGTTGGGCCTGATTGGCGTGACGCTGTTCCTGCTGGTGTTCCGCCAGCCCTTCGGCTTCGTGGCCATGCTCGGGACCATCGCGTTGTCTGGGATGATCATGCGCAACTCGGTGATCCTGGTGGACCAGATCGAACAGGACATCAAGGCCGGGCTGGCGCCGTGGCAGGCAATTATCGAAGCCACCGTACGGCGTTTCCGCCCGATTGTGCTGACCGCCCTGGCGGCGGTGCTGGCGATGATCCCGCTGTCACGCAGCGTGTTCTTCGGGCCGATGGCAGTGGCGATCATGGGTGGCTTGATCGTGGCGACGGCGTTGACCCTGTTGTTCTTGCCGGCGCTCTACGCGGCGTGGTTCAAGGTTCGGAAGGCGGCATAGAGGGGTAAGGGCCAATATTTGAGTGTCGAAACGGGTGGCAGGAGCCAGGAACGCTTCCTGCATTCCTGCCACTTAGAGACTACCTGATCACAGGTATGGATTTGTCGATGTCAGTTGTTGACGACAACGGTAAATGGACTCATCTCTTTGGACTTAAGGAATACTTTATGTTTTTTTGCCCCTTCAAGTGCTTTTTTTCTGCGCTGTCGATGCCTCAAAGACCCCCGGTAAGCGGTCCTTGCCCGCAAGAGCCGCCCCCCCGACCTTGCCCGCCGCCGCCCCGGCCTTGCTACGCAAAACCGCCTAGCCCTTGCTGGCCTGAGCCCAGTCCCGCGAGGCCACTCCCTTGTTCAATGCGTTCGGCCGAGCCGCCCATGAGTATTGGTTATGGCGTGGCAACAACGACGACTTTTGTCGTGGGCGCTTTCCTGTAGTTGTCTGGTTTAACCGCTGGAACGAATCTGCATGCCCTCCCGGTGAGGGCATCTTGCGGGTACTTGCAGTAGACTTCGCGAGTTTGATGATGGCCACTGTCGCCGGGCCATCCATGTTGACGCGTCAGTTTCGATGGGGGGAACGACTTTGGGTCGTCACTCTTGAGGAAAACCTGCATGTTCGCCTGCATTCCAGCCCTGATGTTGCTACTGCTTGCCCCCGGTCCCACCAATACCTTGCTGTTTCGTGCCGGCGTATTGTTTGGCTATCGTGCGTCCTGGTGGTTGGCATTTGTCGAGTGCCTGGCTTACGTGCTTCAGGTTTCGATATGGGGTGTTGCACTGCTCTACCTGGCGGCCTATTCGCCTTGGGCGTCGAAGTTCACGCAATTGGCGGCGGCCGGATACCTGCTGTATGTCTCGTACAAGCTCTGGCAACGCAAAAACAGCACCGTCGACCCTGGCCGTGACCGCCTCAGTGGGTGGAGTTTTTTCTGGTTGACACTGATGAACCCCAAGGGGCTGTTGATCGTGTCGTTTATTGCGCCGGCCGGCACCTTTGCCGCATGGCAAGGCTATGCCGGGTTCATGGCCACACTGGCATTGGTGGTGATACCGGTAGGGTCTGCGTGGATCGTATTCGGCAGTCGCTTCGAAGGGCTGCAAAAAGCCTGGCTGACACCCTTGAAGATCAACCGTGCGACGGCGCTGGCCTTGGGGGGCTTTGCAACGTTGACGGTGGGGCGATTGGCTGAGTCGGTATTGCATTGAAGAAAGGCATGTCTCAATTTTCGTGGTTATTGAGATAGGTGGGGTTTTCTGCTGTACTCAAGTCTCAGAAATCAAAAATTGAGATTTTGATGATTAAACTGCCACCCAAGGTGCCGGAACGGGTTTTTGTTCTCATTGGCCAGGAGCCCCATCTTCAGCATCTATCTGACTATATGAAGCTGTCTCAGCCAACAGACAGTCGGGGCCGCTATTTGCACTTTGATCAGCTACGCCACCGTTTTCCTCAGCACTTGGATCAAGCGATATGCTGGGGGATCGTAAAGTACGAGCGCTCCCGTCTGTATCAGAAAATAGTGCCCGTAGGTACGCCTGAGGTCTGGTGCAACTTTGTATTAACGCCAACCGCACAACGCGTGGTCTCCACGGTCGACAGATATGCCTCGACTGCCGCACTTGAGTACATGAGCAGCAAGGTCGGGAAGGCTGCTCATATAAAGTATTTGCTCAACGACCTGATTGAAGATGAGGCCATCAGTAGCAGCCAGTTGGAGGGCGCGGCAACCACGACGCTCGTTGCAAAAGATATGTTGAAGCGAGAGCGACTGCCCAGAACGCCAGATGAAAAAATGATCATCGGCAATTACCGAATGATGCGTTTCGCTTGGGATAAGAGAAACGAGCCGCTAAGTGTGGAGTTGATCGCGGACATGCACGAAGTAGGTGTTCAGGGCATTGACGATGATAAATATTCTCCTGGCAGCTTTCGTTTAAACGATGAGGTGGTTGTCCAGGATGGTGATGGCAATGTTGTGCATTCGCCACCTCCCGCAGAAGGGATCATCACTCGGCTGGAGCGGTTGGCTGATTGGATCAATACTTGTCACGACGATGCTACGGCCACCCGCTACCTGCATCCACTGATCAAAGGCATTTCTCTGCACTTTGCCTTGGGTTACGAGCATCCCTTTCGGGATGGCAATGGTCGTGTTGCGCGTGCGTTGTTTTATTGGTTCATGTTTAAAAGCGATTACGCGGCATTCAGGTATATCTCCATCAGTGTCTTGCTGAAGAATGCGGCTGTTCAATACGGTATGTCTTATCTGTATACGGAGACGGATGAACTCGATCTGACTTACTTCATCGACTATCAGTGCTCCATCGTGCAACGCGCAGTTGATGGATTTAAGCAGTCTTACGAGATAAGTGTCCGAGAGGCCGAGGCGTTTGAGCGTTGGTTATGGGAGTCAGGACTTTATAAGGAACTGAATGAGAAACAAAAGACGGTATTTCAGGTCGCCAAGAGCGGTACCGCCAAACAGTTCACAGCCGTCAATGTGAAGGAAAATCTAGGCTGTTCTTACAATACGGCATCGGCCGTGCTGAACGGTCTAGTCGACTTGAATATATTTGTCAAAAAGAAGGTTGGCCGCGAATGGTTCTTTTCAATGCGAGATCAAGCAGAAATACAAAAGAACTGGTTAAAGGCTTCTCATTGAGCGGCTTCCCAATGCCCACGTCTCGCTGAAACGTGGGCATCACAGCTATTACAAGGCGCCAAACACCTTCTTCGCCAGGCTGGTGGCCGCAGCCGCCGGGTTCTTGCGAATCGTCTCTTCCTGCTGCGCAATCATCTTGAACAAACCATCCAGCGCCTGTTCGGTCACGTAGCTTTCGACGTTGGCGCTCTTGGCATCCACGGCGCCAAATGCGGCGGCCTTGCCTGCCAGGGCGTTGTACTGCTGGGCCACGCCCACCTTGTCGGTAGCGGCCTTGACGATCGGCAGGAACTTGGCGCGGATGGCTTCGCGGCTGCTTTTGTTCAGGTACTGGGTGGCGGAGTCCTGGCCGCCGCTGAGGATGCCCTTGGCGTCGGTCACGCTCATGTTCTTCACCGCGTTGACCAGGATCGGCTGGGCCTGGGTCACGGCGGTTTCAGCGGCTTTGTTCATGCTGTCTTCCAACTGCGTGACCTGGTCACCCATGCCGAACATTTTCAGCTTGTCGGCGACTTTGCCCAGCTTGCCCGGCAGGCCGATCTTCACTTCAGGGTTGTTGCTGAAACCGCCGGGTACACCCAGTTGTTTCACGGCGATCTGTGCGCCTTGGGTCAGGGCGTCCTTGAGGCCGCCGCTGGCGTCGCCCTGGGACAGGCTACTGAGGTCCAGGGCCATGGCATTGGCGCCGAACAGCAGGCCGGCACACAGGGCAGTGAGGCGAAGGGAGTTGCGGAGCATGGGAGCGTCCTTATGTTCGAGTTTAGGGTGCTACGGCGTTCACGCGCACGCGCAGCGGCTGTGGATCCTGGCCGTTGAGCTGCACCGTGTGCCGTTCGGTGGTGATAAACAGTAGCTTGCCATCCAGCTCGATGCGAGCGCTCACCGAATAACTGTGGCCTGGCTTGACCTGTGCGGGGTCGTAGGTCAGGTGAAACGGCAGCGGCACCTGGCCTTTGACCGGGCCTTTCTGCTCGGCCAACGTCACCGCAGGCGCATCCGCCAGGGACACGTCCTGGAGGCTCACGCTCAAGGTGGCGGCGGGCGGCAGGGCAATGCGTTGCAGGTAGAACACCTCGCCGTCGAGGCTGGCCTTGGGCGCTGGATGCATGGATTGGCAGGCTCCGAGCAGGGCGGTGAGGCCCAGGAGAATGATCTTTTTCATGGTGCAGCTCCTTTTCAACGGCGCCAGCATCCAACTGGCGCCTTGTTCAATCTAGCGTGTTTCTTCCGCTTCCACCGGCGCTTCGGCTGCGCCATCCACACGGTGCAGGGCCACCTGGCGGATCGACAGGCGAATCTCCGCGGGCAACACGCGCTTGGCCGCGCCTTCGGCCAGTTCGCCGAGCAGGTCGTGGTAGCTCAACTTGCCGGCCTCGTCGCGACGCAGCACATCTTGTTCCAGCAAGGTCTGGATGAAATGTCGGAAAAGGCTCTTGTCGAAGAACTCCGGGGCGTTGAGGCCATGCAGGATCGACAGGCGTTGGGCCATGATCGTGCACAGGTCTTCCAGTTCTTCGGCGCTGATGCTGTTCTGGCCGCTGTTGAGCAGCAGCGAGATCGCCATGTAGAAGCGTTGCAGGGTCTGGGCGATGGTCTTGGACAGCAGGGTCAGCAGCACGAAGTGTCGCGAGCTTGGCGCAGGGCGCAGGAACACATTGTTTTCGAAGCGCAGCAGGCCTTGTTCGACGAACGCGTCCAGCCATTGATCGACCACCGTATCCAACTCTTCCAGCGACCAGCGGATAAACAGCTCCGATTGCAGGTACGGGTACAGCGCGTGGGTATAGCGCAGGATCTGCTCGCGGCTCATCCGCGAGCTGCTCTGGAAGAAGCTGGCCAGCAGCGCCGGCAGGGCGAAGATGTGCAGTACGTTGTTGCGGTAGTAGGTCATCAGGACGGCGTTCTGCTCGTCCAGGTACAGAATCTTGCCCAAGGCATCGCTCTGTTCCGACAGCAGGTCCATGTCCTTGACGTGCTTGATCAGCGCCAGGCCGTCGCCTTCGGGCAAAGTGGTGTGGGGCGAATAAGGCACGCGGCGCAGCAGCGCCAGGTACAGGTCCAACTGGCGGGCCATGGCCTGTTCATCCAGGGCCAGGCGCGTGGTCGACAGCAGCGCCAGGGCCACCAGGTTCACCGGGTTCACGGCGGCCGCTTCGTTCAAGTGGCGGGCCACCTGTTCGCCGAGGCGATTGGTGGTTTCGTTGAGCCAGGCCGGTTTGTAGTTCGGGCCCAGTTCCTGGCTGCGCCAGTCCGGTTGCTCGGCGTCGAGGAACTCGGCCAGCTTGATCGGCTCGCCGAAGTTGACCGCGACCTGGCCAAAGCGCTGCTTGAGCGCGCCGACCACTTTGAAAATATCGAAGATCGACTCTTTCTTCTTACTCGCACCCCGCAGCTCGCCGAGGTAGGTGCGGCCTTCGAGCACGCGCTCATAGCCGATATACACCGGCACGAACACGATCGGCATGCGCGAGGAGCGCAGGAAACTGCGCAGCGTAATCGCCAGCATCCCGGTCTTCGGCTGCAGCATGCGCCCGGTGCGCGAGCGCCCGCCTTCGACGAAGTACTCCACCGGGAAGCCCTTGGTGAACAAGGTGTGCAGGTATTCGTTGAACACCGAGGTGTACAGCGGGTTGCCCTTGAAGGTGCGGCGCATGAAAAACGCACCGCCACGGCGCAACAGGCTGCCGATTACCGGCATGTTCAGGTTGATGCCGGCGGCGATATGCGGCGGGGTCAGGCCGTTCTTGAACAGCAGGTAGGACAGCAGCAGGTAGTCGATATGGCTGCGGTGGCAAGGCACATAAATTACCTCGTAGCCCTGGGCAACCTGTTGCACGCCCTCGATGTTATTGACCTTGATGCCGTCGTAGATCTTGTTCCAGAACCAGCTCAACACCACTTCCAGGAAGCGGATCGCGGTGTAGGTGTAGTCCGAGGCGATCTCGTTGCCGTAGCGCAGGGCCAGGGCCTTGGCTTTTTCCGGGCTGATTTTTTCCCGTTCGGCTTCGTCAAGGATGGCCTGGCGCACCAATGGCATGTTGACCAGGCCTTTCACCAGATTGCGCCGGTGGGACAAATCGGGGCCGATCACCGCCGTCTTCAGGTTACGAAAGTGCACGCGCAGGATACGTTGGGCCATGCGCACGGTGCGTTCGTGGCCTTTATTGTGCTCGATCAATTCACGCAGGTTGATGGGCGCGGAGAATTGCACGCGGGTCTTGCGCCCCAGGATCAGGATGCTCAACAACCGGCGTAGACGCCCAGTGACCGCCCAGCTGTCGGCAAACAGCAGTTTCCACGGGCTGGACTCGCTCGCAGGGGTTTGTCCCCAGAACACGCTGACCGGAATGATTTGTGCATTCTCTTCGGCGTGTTCGCTGAGGGTGTTGACCAGGCGGGTCAGGGTCGGCGGCGCGCCGCGCTTGTCCTGGCGCCCCAGCCAGTCCGGCTCGGGTGTGAGGTAGAAGAACGCCGCGGGTTCCATCAGCGGGCCTACCGATACCGGCAGTACCGGGCGCGGCAGGCCGGCCTTGGTGCACTCGGCATCGACCACGGCCAATTCGGTGAGGGAGGGCGATTGCAGGACGTAAAACACCGGCCGGCTGCGGTCCAGGTTGAGGGTAAGGGACGACTGGTTGATCGTCTCCGAGCGAACCCAGAGGTACAACAGTCGGCGCAAGGTGCCAAACACCAGACGGCGGAACGGGGAGCGGGTCATAGGCGAGCTGCTTCAAGTGGGAAAAACCGAGCAGGCGCTCGGGCGGGTAGTGTGCCGTATTCGCCGAAAATCGGCAAAAAAGCAGCGATGTAAACTTGAGTTGATCGTTTTTGAGCCTGTCTTATACTCGGCAGTTCAACGCGATCGGCTCAACAATAACAATCAAGTGGGAGTGAACAGATGGCAACGCGCGAGACAGGCAATGTGAAGTGGTTCAACGACGCCAAGGGCTATGGCTTTATCCAGCGTGAAGATGGCAAGGATGTGTTTGTGCACTACCGCGCCATTCGCGGCGACGGCCACCGTTCGTTGGCCGAGGGCCAGCAAGTGGAATACGCCGTGGTAAGCGGCGAGAAGGGGTTGCAGGCGGAGGATGTGGTCGGCCTGTAGGCCGAGCGGCAAGCTACAAGCTGCAAGCGCTATGACTTGCAGCTTGCAGCTTGAAGCTGCTTTTTAAGCTGTTTTCCAGGTGATCTGCTCTTCACCGTCCGCGCTGATGCGGATCCAGGTGTCGGCGCTTTCCTCACCTTCTTCCTCGACCCAGCTACCCGGTGCGCAACGTACTTCAACATTCAGCGCAGCAAACGCAGCGCGGGCACAGGCAATGTCGTCTTCCCACGGTGTCTGGTCACTTTCCAGGTACAGGCTGTTCCACTTGCCTACGGCTTTCGGCAGCCAGGTGACGGGCACATTGCCGGCCTTGCACTTGTAGGTCTGGCCACGTTGGACCCAGTCGCTGCAAGGGCCCAGGGCAGCGCCCAGCCAGGCGGCGATGGCCTTGTAGTCGACGTCGGCGTCCTTCAGGTAAATCTCGATATCGGGTTGGCGCATGGATATTCCTCGTTGCGGGATTCGAAAATCCATTCGCGGATGGTTAAAAGTCGGTTATTGAAGAACGAAATAATCGTAGCGCATCGACACCGTGACCAGCAGCGGCTCGGCCGCCTCGATCACCTCGGCACGGCGCTCGGCACTGGCGCGCCAGCCGTGAGGGGTCATGGCCAGCAGGTTGGCGCGGTCCCGGGGCTCGGCCAGGCTCAAGGTGAATTCCAGGGTTTCGCTGTGGGCCAGGCTCATGCCGTCCGGCACCAGGGCCAGGTGCTTGTCGTCGGTGTACTCGCGCACTTCGTCGTACAGGCGCTCGCGCAGTTCCATCAGGTGGCCGCTGGTCGGGCCGACCTTCATCAGGCCGCCGCCGGGACTGAGCAGGCGCCTGGCCTCTTGCCAATCCAACGGGCTGAACACACTGGCGAGGAACTGGCAGCTGGCGTCGGCCAACGGCACGCGGGCCATGCTGGCGATCAACCAGGTCAGCGCCGGGTCGCGTTTGCACGCGCGCTTGACCGCTTCCTTGGAAATGTCCAGCGCGTAGCCATCGGCATGGGGCAGGGCCGCGGCGATTTGCGCGGTGTAGTAACCCTCGCCGCAACCGATGTCCACCCAGCGCTGCGGTGCGCGTTCGGCGGCCAGCTCGGCCAGGCGCTTGGCCACCGGGGCGTAGTGCCCTGCGTTGAGAAAGTCACGGCGCGCCTCGACCATGGCCAGGTTGTCGCCCGGGTCGCGGCTGTTCTTGTGCTGCACCGGCAGCAGGTTCAGGTAACCCTGGCGCGCGCGGTCGAAACGGTGCCCGGCCGGGCACGCCACGCCATTGTCCACCGCGTTGAGCGGGGCGCTGCAAATCGGGCAGGCCAGCATCAGGCGAGCAACTTGATCAGGGTCTGGTAATAGATTTCGGTCAGCACGTCGAGGTCGCTGGCCAGGATCCGCTCGTTGACCTGGTGGATCGTCGCGTTCACCGGGCCCAACTCGACCACCTGGGTGCCAAGGGTCGCGATGAAGCGCCCATCGGAGGTACCGCCACTGGTGGAGGCCTGGGTCTCACGCCCGGTGATCGCCTTGATGCTGGCCGACACCGCATCGAGCAATGCGCCCGGCTCGGTGAGGAACGGCAGGCCCGACAGCGCCCACTCCACATGCCAGTCCAGGCCATGCTTGTCGAGAATCGCCGCAACGCGCTGTTGCAGGCCTTCGACAGTGGATTCGGTGGAAAAACGGAAGTTGAACACCGCCGTCAGGTCACCCGGAATCACGTTGGTGGCGCCGGTGCCAGAGTTGAGGTTGGAAATCTGGAAGCTGGTCGGCGGGAAGAAGGCGTTGCCGTTGTCCCAGTGCTCGGCGGCCAGTTCGGCCAGGGCCGGCGCGGCCAGGTGGATCGGGTTCTTCGCCAGGTGCGGGTAGGCCACATGGCCCTGTACGCCGCGCACGGTCAGGGTGGCGCCGAGGGAGCCGCGACGGCCGTTCTTGACCACGTCACCCACCAGGGTGGTGCTCGACGGTTCGCCGACGATGCACCAGTCCAGGCGCTCCTTGCGCGCGGCCAGGCGTTCGATCACGGCCTTGGTGCCATGGTGCGCCGGGCCTTCCTCATCGCTGGTGATCAGGAACGCGACCGAGCCCTTGTGGTCCGGGTAGTCGCTGACGAAGCGCTCGGCCGCCACCAGCATGGCGGCCAGGCTGCCCTTCATGTCGGCCGCGCCACGCCCGCAGAGCATGCCGTTTTCGTCGATCAATGCGTCGAACGGGTCGTTCTGCCAGGCTTGCACCGGACCGGTGGGAACCACGTCGGTGTGGCCGGCGAAGCACAGCACCGGGCCGTCGTGCTTGCCATGGGTGGCCCAGAAGTTGTCCACGTCCTCGATGCGCATCGGCTCCAGCGCAAAACCGGCGTCGCCCAGGCGCTGCATCATCAGCTTCTGGCAATCGGCGTCGATCGGCGTGACCGAGGGGCGACGGATCAGGTCGATGGCAAGTTGAAGGGTCGGCGAAAGGTCGGCATGGGCCGTCATGGGAAAACTCCGGGAAGCATGTCTGGAAGAGCGGGGCGGGCGGACAAAACGGCCGTTATCTTATAGCAAAACGGCGGCCAGAGGCCGCCGTTTAGTGCATTGCGCAAGTTTTTAAGCCACAGGTGCAGGCTCAGGTGCCACGGCTGGTTTCGGCAGCGACGACAGGAACGCCATGATCAACGCCGCCACATACGGCAGCGATTGCACCAGCAGCATCACCACCCAGAAACGTATGTCATTGCTCGGCAGGCCTTGCACCAGGTAGATCCCCAGCGCCGCGCCCCACAACAGCAGCATGATGAACATTTCTTCGCGGGCTTCGGAAATCGCTACCCAGAAGCCGTGGTTATCCGCGTTTTTCGGGGTACGAAAGAACGGAATGCTGGTGGTGAAGAAGCCATACAGCACCGCCTTGGCGATGGTGTGGGACAACGCCAGGCCAGCCAGGGCGGCGCAGAACGCATCCTTGAGGTTCACACCTACCGCGCGGCGGTAGAGGAAGATGATCTTGCCCACCTTGAACACGAACAACGCCAACGGCGGGATCGCGAAAATCAGCAGCGGCGGGTCGACCCGCGTCGGCACGATGATCATCGCCGCCGACCACAACAGCGCGCCGACGGTGAAGAAGATGTTCATACCGTCCGCCACCCACGGCAACCAGCCCGCGAGGAAGTGGTAGCGCTGGCCACGGGTCAGCTCGGTGTCTTTGCCGCGCAGCAGGCTGGCGGTGTGACGCTTGATGATCTGGATCGCGCCATAGGCCCAGCGGAAACGCTGTTTCTTGAAGTCGATAAAGGTATCCGGCATCAGGCCCTTGCCGTAGCTGTCGTGGTAGTACGCCGCCGACAGGCCTTTCTCGAATACCCGCAGGCCGAGTTCGGCGTCTTCGCAGATGCACCAGTCGGCCCAGCCCAGTTCCTCGAGCACCGAGCGACGGGTCATGGTCATGGTGCCGTGCTGGATGATCGCGTCGCGGTCGTTACGGGTGACCATACCGATATGGAAGAAGCCTTTGTATTCGGCGTAGCAGAGCTTCTTGAAGGTGCTTTCGTTCTGATCGCGGTAGTCCTGCGGCGACTGCACCACGGCGATTTTCGGGTCGGCGAAGTGCGGCACCATGTGCTTGAGCCAGTTCGGCGACACGCAGTAGTCCGAGTCGATCACCGCGATCACTTCGGCATCCTTGGCGGTGTGCGGGATCAGGTAGTTCAGTGCACCGCCCTTGAAACCGGCCAGGGGTGCGACGTGGAAGAACTTGAAGCGCGGGCCCAGGGTTTCGCAGTAGTCGCGCACCGGTTCCCATACCGCCGGGTCCTTGGTGTTGTTGTCGATGATCAGGACTTCATAGTCCGGGTAATCGAGGGCCGCCAGGGCGTCGAGGGTCTGTTTGACCATCTCTGGCGGCTCGTTGTAGCACGGCACATGGATCGACACTTTCGGGCGGTAGTCCGATTCCCCTTCCACCGGCAGGAATTCACGCCGGCGCTTGTGGGTCCATACCGCTTCCGCCAGTTCGTGGGCTTCGGTCAGCAACACAATGAACACGCCCAGGGCGCCCAGGGCCAACAAGATGCCGACGGTCACGCTGAACCAGGTGCTGTATTGCTGGCTGTAGTCGTAGCCGATCCACACCAGTACGGAACCGCAGAGGAACGCGATAAAGGTCAGGAAGGTGCGGCCACGCTGGCGCAGGGATGAGCCGTCGATCATCAGCAGGGTCAGGGACAGCAAGGCGAGCACCACCGAGCCGATCGCCAGGACGCGCCACTGCGGGATTGCCACCACCGGCCCTTCGAAGTTGAATTTCTGCTGGCGCGCGGCGTTGTAGACGCCCCAATACGCGCCGGCCGAGCCTTCGTCGCTGACCTTCCACGGCTGGTCGAAGGCCTCGATCACGAAGTAGTTGTAGCCCTGGCGGTTCAGCTTGTTCACCAGCGTACGCAGGTAAATGGCCTGGTCTGCGGGGGACGTTTCATTCCCGCCGCGCATCCGGCCGTTACTTGGCCAGCCCACTTCCGACAGCAGCAGCGGCTTTTTCGGGAACAGTTTCTTCAGGTCCTTGGCGCGGTCGAGTACGTACTGGCCGGCCTTGTCCATCGGGATGTACTCCCAGAACGGCAGGATGTGCGCGGCGATCAGGTCGACGTGCTTGGCCAGTTGCGGGTTCTTTTCCCAGATATGCCATTGCTCGGAGGTCGTCACCGGTACTTTCACGGCGCCGCGCACCCGGTCCAGCAGCACGATCAGTGCTTCAGGGGTGATCTCTTCACGGAACAGCGCCTCGTTACCGACGACAACCCGCACGACACTGCGCGAGCTGTTGGCGATCTCGATGGCGCGCTGGACTTCGCGCTCGTTACGCTCCAGGTCCGGGCTGATCCAGATCCCCAGGGTTACGCGCAGGCCGAACTCTTCGGCGAGCTTGGGAATGTCCCCCAGCGTGCCGTCGACCGAGTAGGTGCGGATGTTATCCGTCAGCTTGCTCATGATCTCCAGATCGCGACGCATCTGCTCGTCGGTGGGGTACTGGTCTTTCTGCGGGTACTGGCCTTGCTGGAACGGCGAGTAGGAAAAACCGGAGATCTGCTCGGGCCAGTTGGGAGCAGTGACCGGGCGGTTGATCAGCGCCCAGAAGCCGGTGAACAGCGCGGCAATTGCCAGCACTATCACCAGGTTGAGTCCAAATTTACGCGATGCCATGGTTATGTCGGGTTCCAAAGGGTGTGGAACGAAAAGAGGTGTCGGCCTGCACCGAACGGCGCGCATCCTACACCGGCCTTTCCCTGACCGTACAGCAAGCCGAGAAAAACCGGACATTGGGCAGCGAAAGTACATCTAAGTTCTTAACTTGTAGCTTGTAGCTTAAAACTTGTCGCTGCGTAGCCCTATAATGCGCGCCGGTTTTTGGGGTAATGGTCATGAGTACAGAAGATCCGCGGTTTGCAGGCGTCGCCCGCTTGTATGGCATTGAAGGCCTGGAGCGCTTGAAAGCGGCCCATGTGGCGATCGTCGGCGTCGGTGGCGTCGGCTCGTGGGCGGCGGAAGCCATGGCCCGTTGCGGGGTGGGCGAGATTTCGCTGTTCGACCTGGACGACGTCTGCGTCAGCAACAGCAACCGCCAGCTGCACGCCTTGGACAGTACCGTGGGCAAGCCCAAGGTCGAGGTGATGGCCGAGCGCCTGCGCGCGATCAACCCGGATTGCACGGTGCATGCGGTAGCGGATTTCGTCACCCGCGACACCATGGCCGAGTACATCACGCCCAACATCGATTGCGTGATCGACTGCATCGACGCGGTTAACGCCAAGGCCGCACTGATTGCCTGGTGCAAGCGCCGCAAGATCCAGATCATCACCACCGGTGGCGCCGGTGGGCAGATCGACCCGACGCTGATCCAGGTCTGCGACCTGAACCGCACCTTTAATGATCCCTTGGCGTCGAAAGTGCGTTCCACCTTGCGCCGTGACTACGGCTTTTCCCGCACCGTGACCCGCCACTACAGCGTGCCGTGCGTGTTTTCCACCGAGCAACTGCGCTACCCCAAGCCGGATGGCAGCATCTGTTTGCAGAAGAGTTTTGTCGGTGATGGGGTGAAGCTGGACTGCGCCGGCGGGTTTGGCGCGGTGATGATGGTGACGGCGACCTTCGGCATGGTCGCGGCGACCAAGGCGGTGGACAAGATTGTGGCCGGGGTGCGCAGGCCCTCGGAACGGGTCAAACCGACCTGAGTCTCAGAACTTTAGACGGTTCAAATGTGGGAGGGGCGGTGCGACGATTCGACTTGCTCCCTCCCACATTTAGTCCTGTGTATGGCTTAGCGTTCGCATGCGCTGCAGGACTGCATTCAGCCCATTGCTGCGCGACGGCGACAGTTGACGGGAAAGCCCTAGCTGATTGAACCAGTCAGGCAAGTCGACCGCCTGCAACTCGTCCGCCGACAGCCCATTGACCCGTGCCAGCAGCAATGCCACCAAGCCACGAATCATCCGCGCATCGCTGCTCGCGGCGAACTGCCAGTGGCCATCGTGCAAGCGCCCCACCAACCACACCAGGCTCTCACAGCCCTGCACCAGGTTGGCATCGACCTTCTCCTCATCCGCCAATACGGGCAGGCGTTCACCCCACTGCATCAGCATTCGAGCGCGTTGCTCCCAGCTGCCTACTGACTGGAAGGCTTCTAGCGCAGCAATTGCAACCACCGGCAGGCTCATCGCAGCATATCCAGCGCCCGGTCCAGCGCTTCAAAGAAGCGTTCCAGGTCATCGGAATCGTTATACAGCGCCAGGGAGACGCGGATCGCCCCCGACAAGTGCATCGCCTTGAGCAGCGGCATCGCGCAATGATGGCCGGCACGTACGGCAATGCCTTGTTCGGTCAGCAGGTGCGCGAGGTCGGCGTTGTGCACGCCTTCGACCACAAAACTGACCAGCGCCGCCTGCGGCGACCCCAACACACGGACGCCATTGCGCGCGTTCAGCCCGCGCAACAGGTAGTCATGCAGGGCCGCTTCATGGGTGAGAATCGCCTGTGGGTCCAGCGAACTCAGATAGTCCAGGGTCGCGCCCAGGCCGATCACGCCGGCAATCGGCGGGGTGCCGGCTTCGAACCCCAGCGGTGCCGGGCGGAAGCTGGCGCTGTGGTAGTCGGCCTGTTGCACCATCTCGCCACCGAATTGCCAATGGCGCAGGTGATGCAGGGCTGCGTGGCTGCCGTACAGCACGCCGACGCCGTCCGGGCCGTACAGCTTATGGCTGGAAAATACATAGAAATCGCAGCCCAGGGCCTGCACGTCGTGGCGGCCGTGGACGATGCCTTGGGCGCCATCGACCACGGTCAGGGCGCCGTGGGCCTGGGCCAGCGCCAGCAAGGCCGGCAGCGGCTGCCAGGTGCCAAGCACGTTGGACAGTTGGCTCACCGCCAGCAGGCGCGTACGCGGGCCGATCAACTCGGCGGCGGCTTGCAGGTCGGTCACGCCGTCATCGTCGAGAGGCAATACCACCAGGGTGAGCGCGCGACGCTTGGCCAGTTGCTGCCACGGCAACAGGTTGGCGTGGTGTTCCAGGGCGCTGATGACAATCTCATCGCCCGCATTGAATAAGTGCTCAAGGCCATAAGCCAGGAGGTTCAGCGCTGACGTCGCGCCGTGGGTGAACACGATTTGCCCGCTGTCACCTGCATTCAACCACTGCGCAACCTTGCTGCGACTGTCCTCGAAGGCCTGGGTCGCATGGGCGCCCGGCAAATGCTGGGCACGGTGCACATTGGCGGCGCCATTGGCGTAGTAATGGCTGATGGCATCCAGCAGGGCCTGGGGTTTTTGCGTCGTCGCGGCGTTGTCCAGGTAGGTCTGGTCTTGCCGTTGCAGGGTGGCGATGGCCGGAAAGTCGGCGCGCCAGGGGGAGGGCACAAGCATGGTGTTCAAGACTCGTATAAGCGAGCCCCAGGGTCGGGGCCCGCTAGTGGCATCGAGTGGCTGCTTAGTTGTGAGCGTGCAGCGCTTCGTTCAGTTCGATGGCCGATTTGTGGGTTTTGCACTCCACGGCACCGGTCTCGGAGTTACGGCGGAACAGCAGGTCCGGTTGGCCGGCCAGCTCACGCGCCTTGACCACCTTGACCAGTTGGTTCGACTCGTCCAGCAGCGCAACCTTGGTGCCGGCGGTGACGTACAGGCCCGATTCCACGGTGTTGCGGTCGCCCAATGGGATACCGATACCGGCGTTGGCGCCGATCAGGCAGCCTTCGCCGACCTTGATCACGATGTTGCCGCCGCCCGACAGGGTGCCCATGGTCGAGCAACCGCCGCCCAAGTCCGAACCCTTGCCGACGAACACGCCAGCCGATACACGGCCTTCGATCATGCCCGGACCTTCGGTGCCGGCGTTGAAGTTGACGAAACCTTCGTGCATCACGGTGGTGCCTTCGCCCACATAGGCGCCGAGGCGGATACGCGCGGCATCAGCGATACGCACGCCGCTCGGTACCACGTAGTCGGTCATTTTCGGGAACTTGTCCACCGAGAACACTTCCAGCAACTCGCCACGCAGGCGGGCTTCCAGTTGGCGTTCGGCCAGCTCATTGATGTCGATTGCGCCCTGGCTGGTCCAGGCCACGTTCGGCAGTTGCGGGAACACACCGGCGAGGCTCAGGCCGTGTGGCTTGACCAGGCGATGGGACAGCAGGTGCAGCTTGAGGTAGGCCTCTGGGGTGGACGTCAGTGCGGCGTCTTCGGCCAGCAAGGTGGCGACCAGCGGTGTGTGGCTTTCAGCCAGGCGGCTCAGCAGGGCGGCTTGGGTGGCGTCGACGCCTTTGAGCGCGTCGGCCAGTTGCAGGGCCTGGGCGACGGTGAAGGTGATCGCCTGGTTGCCTTCGCTGTAGCCGAGGATCGGCGCGATGGCGGCAACGATTTCAGCCGATGGATTGAGCAAGGGTTGTGCGTAAAACACTTCCAGCCAAGCACCTTGGCGGTTCTGAGTGCCGACGCCGAAGCCCAGGCTGAACAGGGAATTGGACATGCTGTTACCTCTACAAAAATGGAAGGGCTGGCCTACTTGAGGGCCGCCGAATAACTATCTGGCTTGAAGCCAATCAGGGTTCTGTCACCGAGATCAAGCACCGGGCGCTTGATCATCGAAGGTTGCGCGAGCATCAATTCAATGGCTTTCGACTGATCGAGATCGGCTTTGCGTTCGTCTTCGAGTTTGCGAAAGGTGGTGCCCGCACGGTTCAAAACCACCTGCCAACCGTGCTCGTTGCACCATTGGGTCAAGTGTTCGCGGTCGATACCGGCCGTTTTGTAGTCGTGGAACGCATAGCTCACCGCGTGCTCATCGAGCCAGGTGCGCGCCTTTTTCATGGTGTCGCAGGCTTTGATGCCGAAAAGGTGCAACGTTTTGCTTGAAGCGGTCAAGGAATTGCCCCCCCTGCTTTACTGATGCAAGTGCCAATGAAAATGAAAGGTCACGGATTATGCCACGCCCAGAGATTTTGGGTGCCGCTCGTCAGCAGCGTGCGACTTTTGTGCAAAAGCCAGCGCGCAGCATAGGCCGGTAAGATAGCCGGGTAATATGGCACTTCAACGGCCAGTTGTTGCCTGATGTGTGTCGTTGCAAGCCGATCGTCCGGGAAACCCGCGTTATGCAAACCGCCTACACCGTTCTTATCCTGCTGATGCTGGTCAGCGTTTCGCGTCTGGTCGGGCGTGTCATCCCTCTGCCGTTACCCCTGGTGCAGATTGCCGCCGGCGCCTTGCTGGCCTGGCCCACGCTGGGGCTGCACGTGGCGCTGGACCCGGAGTTGTTCCTGTTTCTGTTCCTGCCCCCGCTGCTGTTCTCCGATGGCTGGCGCATGCCCAAGCGCGAATTGTGGCGCCTGCGTGGGCCGATCCTGACGCTGGCCGTCGGGTTGGTGCTGTTCACCGTGGTCGGTGCTGGCTACTTCATTCATTGGCTATTGCCGACGATCCCGCTGCCGGTGGCCTTCGCCCTCGCGGCCGTGTTGTCGCCGACAGATGCCGTGGCCGTGTCGGCAATTGCCCAGAACCGCT
Organism: Pseudomonas sp. CFBP13509; assembly: GCF_005233485.1. Lineage (NCBI taxonomy): Bacteria > Pseudomonadati > Pseudomonadota > Gammaproteobacteria > Pseudomonadales > Pseudomonadaceae > Pseudomonas > Pseudomonas sp. CFBP13509. The sequence goes on along the minus strand of NZ_QGAA01000001.1, from coordinate 336,092 downwards.
TGCCGACGCCGCTGATGCATATGCTTCAGGGCGAAGCGTTGATGAATGACGCCTCGGGCCTGGTGACCTTCAAGTTCGCCTTGGCGGCCGCGTTGACCGGTGTGTTCTCGTTGGCCGATGCCAGCCTGACCTTTGTCTTGGTGGCCTTGGGCGGCCTGGCGGTGGGGGTGGCGCTGAGTTGGCTGGTCGGCCGCCTGCGTGCCTGGATGATTGCCCGGGGCTGGGACGACCCGGCAACGCATGTGGTGTTCATGTTGCTGTTGCCGTTTGCGGCCTACGTGTTGGCCGAACGGCTCGGCGCCTCGGGCATCTTGTCGGCGGTCGCGGCGGGCATGATGCAAAGCTGGCTCGACCTGCTGCCTCGCCAGACCAGTACGCGCCTGCTCAATCGCAGTGTCTGGTCATTGCTGGAATTTGCCTTCAATGGCCTGATCTTCCTGCTGCTGGGCCTGCAACTGCCGGACATTATCAAGGCCGTGGCCAGTCATGAGCCGACGCTGTGGCCCACCTTGTTGTATCGCTGCCTGGATGTGATTGCTATTTTCCTGGTGTTGGTGGTGCTGCGTTTTATCTGGGTGCAGAGCATCTGGCGCCTATCGGGTTTGCTCCGGCGACTGCGTGGGAAAAGTGAGTTGACCCTGGTGCCCACTGCGCGTTCCTGCTGGCTGTTGACCGTGGGCGGTGTGCGCGGTGCGGTGACCCTGGCCGGTGTAATGTCGGTGCCATTGCTGCTGGTGCCAGGCCAGGATTTCCCCGAGCGCGACCTGCTGATCTTTATCGCGGCCGGTGTGATCCTGCTGTCACTGATCGCTGCCTGCATCGCCCTGCCGCTGCTCTTGCGGGGCGTTGAAAAGAGTCCGGATGAAAAGCGCCATAACGAAGTGCGCGAGGCCTGGAAAAAAACCGCCGTGGCAGCGATTCACGCACTGGAGGCGGAAGAGCCCTTAGACTCGGAAACGTCCGACGCCGCCCAGGCGGCGCTGGCTACGGAGCTAAAGGCACGGTTGATGTCGGAATACCGCCATCAGTTGGAAGTGTTCAACGACTCGGCCGAAGCCCAGGCGCTCGCGATGCAGATGGACCTGCTTGAGCGAAAACTGCGGCTCAAGGCCCTGCGTGCGCAACGCTTGGAGTTGTACAGCTTGAGCCGTCATCACCAAATTGGTGATGACGTTTTGAGGGAAGTGTTGGCGGAGCTGGATATGAGTGAGGCGAATCTGGGCCAGATGAAATGACCCGGTTGCCTATCGACGACGCTGAATGAAGTCCCGAATACGCTCAGCCGCTTCCACACATTCGGCCAGCGGCGCAACCAACGCCAGGCGTACGCGCCCGGCGCCGGGGTTCACGCCATCCACTTCCCGGGAGAGGTACGAACCCGGCACCACGGTCACGTGTTCCTCCACGAACAAATCGCGGCAGAACGCGGCATCATCGCCTTGCACATTCGGCCACAGGTAGAAGCCGCCGTCCGGGGCCTGTACGTCCAGCACCGGCTTGAGGATCGCCAGCACGGCATCAAACTTCTCGCGGTACAGGTCGCGGTTGGCCTGCACATGGGCCTCGTCCTGCCAGGCCGCAATGCTTGCCAGCTGGGTTTGCACCGGCATCGCACAGCCATGGTAAGTGCGGTACAGCAGGAAACCCTTGAGGATCTCGGCGTCGCCAGCAACAAAACCGGAGCGCAGGCCTGGCAGGTTGGAGCGCTTGGACAGGCTGTGGAACACCACGCAACGCTTGAAGTCCTGGCGGCCCAGCTCGACGCACGCGCTGAGCAGGCCCGGTGGCGGGGTTTGTTCGTCGAAGTACAGTTCGCTGTAGCACTCGTCGGCGGCGATAACGAAGTCATATTCGTCGGCCAGGGCGATGAGTTTTTTCAGGGTGTCGACCGGGATCAGTGCACCGGTCGGGTTGCCGGGGGAGCAGAGGAACAGGATCTGGCAGCGTTTCCAGATGTCTGGCGATACCGCGTCGAAATCCGGGTTGAAGCCGTTTTCATCCAGGCATGGCAGGTAGTGCGGCTTGGCCCCGGCCAGGAACGCGGCGCCTTCGTAGATCTGGTAGAAGGGGTTCGGGCTGACCACCAGCGCGTCATCGCCCCGGTTGACCACGGTCTGGGTGAAGGCGAACAACGCTTCACGGGTGCCGTTGACCGGCAGGATAGTGCGCGCCGGATCCAGCCAGCCCTTGGGGACGTCGAAGCGGCGTTCGCACCAGCCACCGATGGCCTCGCGCAAGGCCGGGATGCCCAGGGTGGTGGGGTAGACCGCCATCTGGTCGAGGTTGTTAGCCAGGGCATCGGCAACGAACTGCGGCGATTTGTGCTTGGGTTCGCCGATGGACAACGCGATCGGGCGCTTGTCCGGGTTCGGCGTGACGCTGCCCAGCAGGGCGCGCAGCTTTTCGAACGGGTAGGGCTGGAGCTGGTTCAGGGCGTTGTTCATCGGTGGATCTCGTGCAAGGCGTTAAAAACTGGGAGGGAGCGGTGGGCCGCTCCTGGTATCAAATCGTCAGGCGCGTCAGCTCGACACCGGGTTCCTGGGGCACGCTCAACTGCTGCACGATCGCCGCCTGCAAGCGCAGGCACAGCTCCGGGTCGGACAGCGGCTGGTTATCGGCATCGGTAATAAAGAACACGTCCTCCACCCGCTCGCCGAGGGTCGCAATCTTGGCGTTCTGCAGTGACAAATCGAATTCCAGGAAAATGCCGCCGATCCGCGCCAGTAGGCCTGGCCGGTCCGGCGCGCTGAGTTCCAGTACGGTCACCGGGCGCTGTGCATCGTTGGAAATGGTCACCTGGGGCGCAAAGGCAAAGTGCTTGAGCTGACGCGGTACCCGGCGCTGGATGATCGTCGGGTAGTCGTCGGGGTTACGCAGGGCTTCGGTCAGGCCTTCGCGGATCTTTTTCACCCGCGCCGGGTTATCGCCGATGGACTCGCCTTCGGTGTCGAGCACGATATAGGTGTCGAGGGTGAACTGGCTGCTGGAGGTGATGACCCGGGCGTCATGGATATTCAGGTTGAGCTGGTCCATGGCCGCCACGGTCACGGCGAAGAAGTCGTGCTGGTCGGGTGCATAGATGAAGATCTGCGTGCCGCCTTCGAATTCGCGCTGGGTGGTTTCCTTGATCAACACCAGCGGGCCGCCATCGGCCGGCTGCTGCAGGATCGCGTCACTGTGCCAGGCGACATCGCCGGCGGTGTGGCGCAGGAAGTAATCGTCCCCCAATTGCGACCACAACTGCTCGACGTCGTCCGGGTCGTTGCCGCCGCGCACCAGGATGTCCAGGGCGGCGCTTTGGGTGCGGCGGATCTGCTCTTCGCGGTCCACCGGGTTTTCCAGGCCACGGCGCAGCGCGCGCTTGGTCTCGGTGTAGAGCTGGCGCAACAGGCTGGCGCGCCAGGAGTTCCACAGGGTCGGGTTGGTGGCGTTGATGTCGGAGACGGTCAGCACGTACAGGTAGTCGAGGCGGGTTTCATCGCCGACGATCCCGGCGAAGTCGTGGATCACCTGCGGGTCGGACAAGTCCTTGCGCTGGGCAGTGGTCGACATCACCAGGTGGTTCTGCACCAGCCACACGATCAGGCGGCTGTCCCACAGTGGCAACTGGTGGCGCTGGCAGAACGCCTCGGCATCCACCGCGCCGATTTCCGAGTGGTCGCCATGCCGGCCCTTGCCGATGTCGTGGTACAGGCCGGCGAGGTAGATCAACTCCGGCTTGGGCAGCTTGGCCATGAGCTTGCTGGCCAGCGGGAATTTCTCTGATACCTGGGTGTACTGCAACTTGCGCAAGTGCTTGATCAGGTTGAGGGTGTGGGCGTCCACGGTGTAGATGTGGAACAGGTCGTGCTGCATCTGCCCGACGATAAACCCGAACTCCGGCAGGTAACGCCCGAGGATGCCATAGCGGTTCATGCGCCGCAGGTTGCGGTGGATGCCGATCTTGCACTTGAACAGCTCGATAAACAGGCTGGTGTTGCGAATGTCGTTGCGAAAGTCGTCGTCGATCAGGTGACGGTTTTCCCGCAGCAGGCGGATGGTGTCGGCGCGTACGCCCTTGATTTCCGGCTGCTGGGCCATCAGCACGAAGATTTCCAGCATGGCGAACGGAGTGCGGCGGAACACGTTGTCGTTGCGTGCCTCGATATAGCCGTCGTGCAGTTGGAAGCGCGAATTGATCGGCTGCGGCGGTGCTTCGTCTTCCGGAGCGAGGATCACTTCTTCGAAATGCTGGATGATCAGGTCGCTGAGCTGGGCAATGCTCATGACCACCCGGTAGTACTGCTGCATGAAGCTTTCGATGCTGGTCTTCGCGTCTTCGCCTTCAAACCCCAGCAGGGTGGCGATGGAGCGCTGGTGGTCGAACAGCAGGCGATCTTCGGAGCGCCCGGCGAGCATGTGCAGGGCGTAGCGCACTTTCCACAGGAATTCCTGGGACGACGCCAGCAGGGCATTTTCGCTCTCTACCAGGAAGCCTTCGCCGGCCAGGGCGCGCAGGTTCAGGGTGCCGTATTGGCGACGTGCGACCCACAGAATCGTCTGGATGTCGCGCAACCCGCCCGGCGAGCCTTTGACGTTGGGTTCGAGGTTGTATTCGGTGTCGTTGTACTTGTGGTGCCGGGCCTTCTGCTCGGCACGCTTGGCCAGGAAGAAATCCTTGCTCGGCCACATGTGCGCGGTGCTGGTGACTTCGAGCATGCGCTGGCGCAGGCGCTCGGGGCCGGCGATGGTGCGGCTTTCCATCAGGTTGGTGATGACGGTCAGGTCGGCGCGGGCCTCTTCGGCGCACTCATCCACCGAGCGCACGCTCTGGCCGACTTCCAGGCCGATGTCCCACAGCAGTGTCAGAAAGCGCTCGATGGAGTCGCGAAAGATCTCATGGTCGGCGCTGTCCAGCAGGATCAGCAGGTCGATGTCGGAGTACGGGTGCAGCTCGCCACGACCGTAGCCGCCGACCGCCACCAGGGCAATATCGGCGTCTTCGCTCCAACTGAACTGTTCCCAGGCTTTTTGCAGGATGTTATCGACGAACCAGGCGCGGTCTTCGATCAGCCGGCGGATGTCCCGGCCGCTGCGAAAGCGCTCGTCGAGCACCTCGCGGGCCTGGCGGATCGCCTTTTTGAATGCGGCGATGGGGCTCGCTTTCAGTGCCAGCTCGGCCTGGAACTGGCCACGGTCGAAGAGTTCGGGATCCACCTGGGGCATTGATCGGCTTTCCTTTCTATCTATCAGTCAGTCACAACACAGTTTGGGAAAACCTTGGCAGCCCTTCACGCCGAAACGCGTGGGATCGTGTCGTCGGCGCGCAGGGTGAAGATCTCGTAGCCGGTCTCGGTGACCAGCAGGGTGTGTTCCCACTGGGCCGAGAGCTTGCGGTCCTTGGTGATGGCGGTCCAGCCGTCGCCCAGCACCTTGGTGTCGGCCTTGCCCTGGTTGATCATCGGCTCGATGGTAAAGGTCATGCCTGCCTTGAGCTCCATGCCGGTGCCGGCGCGGCCGTAGTGCAGGATCTGCGGTTCTTCGTGGAAGACCGTGCCGATACCGTGGCCGCAGAATTCGCGCACCACCGAGAAACCGTTCTTTTCGGCGTGCTTCTGGATCACTTCACCGATGTCGCCCAGGCGGCAGCCAGGCTTGACGATCTCGATGGCCTTGTACATGCATTCCTGGGTGACCTGGGACAGGCGCTCGGCCCACACCGGCACGGTGCCGACGTGGAACATGCGGCTGGTGTCGCCGAAGTAGCGGTCCTTGATCACGGTGACGTCGATGTTCAGGGTGTCGCCGTCCTTCAACGGCTTGTCGCCCGGAATCCCGTGGCAGACCACGTGATTGACCGAAGTACAGATCGACTTGGGGAAGCCCTTGTAGTTCAGCGGCGCAGGAATGGCGCCCTGCACATTGACTATATAGTCGTGGCAGATCTGGTTCAGGGTTTCCGTGGTAACGCCGGGCTTGACGTGCTCGGCGATCATTTCCAGCACGTCGGCAGCCAGTTTGCCGGCAATGCGCATGCCGGCGATGTCTTCGGCGGTTTTCAAACTAACGGTCATACAGGCTCTCTCTAGCGCGATGCGCTGAAATCAATACGGTTTACGGGCGTGCGACAAAAGGTTGCAGAGTTCGCACAAGCGCCAAAAAACGCGATTCTAACAGACGCGGGCGGCAAATCATGAGCCCCCGACGATCGCTTCTCTCTATCAAATGGGGTTATATCGGCTCTATTCAAAGGGTTGCGTACACGTCGCCCACGCCAAATGTGATTGCGTGTTTCGTTTTCGCCCTTCGTGTGGTATAAAATGCGCCGCTTTCCGGGGATACCCCGAAAAGCTTAAATCCACACACGTGTCGACACGATGACCTGGGTGCCGGAGGCCTTGATGCCGCTGGTTGGTCATTGGGATACGTGGAGGCCAAACCCGACTTATTAAGGAACTATCATGTCCCAAGTCAACATGCGCGATATGCTGAAGGCCGGTGTGCACTTCGGTCACCAGACCCGTTACTGGAACCCGAAAATGGGTAAGTACATTTTCGGCGCGCGTAACAAGATCCACATCATCAACCTTGAAAAAACCCTGCCAATGTTCAACGAAGCTCTGACTTTCGTAGAGCGCCTGGCCCAGGGCAAAAACAAGATCCTGTTCGTCGGCACCAAGCGTTCCGCTGGCAAGATCGTTGCTGAAGAAGCAGCACGTTGCGGTTCGCCGTACGTCGATCACCGCTGGTTGGGCGGCATGCTGACCAACTTCAAAACCATCCGTGCTTCCATCAAGCGTCTGCGTGACCTTGAAGTGCAGGCCGAAGACGGTACTTTCGCCAAGCTGACCAAGAAAGAAGCGCTGATGCGCACTCGTGACCTGGAAAAGCTCGATCGTTCCCTGGGTGGTATCAAGGACATGGGCGGTCTGCCTGACGCACTGTTCGTTATCGACGTTGATCACGAGCGCATCGCGATCACCGAAGCCAACAAGCTGGGCATTCCTGTTATCGGCGTAGTCGATACCAACAGCAGCCCGGAAGGCGTTGACTACATCATCCCAGGCAACGATGACGCCATCCGCGCCATCCAGCTGTACATGGGTTCGATGGCTGACGCTGTCATCCGTGGTCGCAACCACGTTGCTGGTGGCACCGAGCAGTTCGTTGAAGAAGCTCCGGTAGCCGCAGCTGAGTAATTGACGCCCTGGCGTTGACTCAGTAAGCAAAAAGGGGGCTTGGCCCCCTTTTTGCCACCTCGAAAACCATTTGTCAGCAGCGCAGCTACATCACCTGTAACGTGCAGCGGCTAACAAGGGTGGTTCGGGAAGAATTGATCCCCCGTTCGATCGGGTGGAATGGTTGAAAACCTATCCAAGAGGAATTTGAAAATGGCAGCAATTACTGCAGCGTTGGTTAAAGAACTGCGTGAGCGTACCGGCGAAGGCATGATGGATTGCAAGAAAGCCCTGGAAAAGGCTGACGGCGACATCGAAAAAGCCATTGATGACATGCGTGCTTCCGGCGCCATCAAGGCTGCCAAGAAAGCAGGCAACGTGGCTGCTGAAGGCGCTATCGCTCTGAAAGAAGACGGCAAATCTGCTGTTCTGCTGGAAGTGAACTCCCAGACCGACTTCCTGGCCCTGCAGGACGACTTCAAGGCATTTGTTGCTGCCAGCGTTGAAAAAGCGTTCGCCGACAAGCTGACTGACGTCGCTCCGCTGATCGCCGCTCAAGAAGCTGATCGCCTGGTACTGGTCGGCAAGGTTGGCGAAAACGTCAACATCCGTCGCCTGGTACGCGTTGAAGGTGATGTTGTCGGTGGTTACCTGCACGGCAACAAGATCGGCGTTGCAGTGGTCCTGAAGGGCGGCAACGTTGAGCTGGCTAAAGACATCGCTATGCACGTAGCGGCCAGCAACCCTGAGTTCCTGCTGCCTTCGGAAGTTTCTGCCGAAGCGATCGAGCGTGAAAAAGCTGTGTTCCTGCAGCTGAACGAAGAAAAAATCAAAGGCAAGCCAGAAAACATTGTTGAGAACATGGTCAAGGGCCGTATCAGCAAGTTCCTGGCCGAAGCAAGCCTGGTTGAGCAGGCGTTCGTCAAGAACCCTGAAGTCAAGGTTGGCGAACTGGCCAAGAAAGCCGGTGCTGAAATCGTTTCCTTCACTTACTTCAAGGTAGGCGAAGGCATCGAGAAGCCGGTCGACAACTTCGCTGAAGAAGTTGCTGCCCAGCTGGCTGCCGCCAAGCAATAAGACAGTTTTTAACTGTCGCCCGAAAGAGGCTGCCCGCTCACGCGCGCAGCCTCTTTTCAAATGGGCAGGCCGATTTAATTTGGCTTACCCTCGGAACTGGCTTACAAAGCCGTGTTCCGATGGCGCTGTGAGAGCGTCCAGCTAGAGTGAACGCAAGCCGTAAACGGCTCGCCAAGAATTTTTTAAAAATACGCCGCAGGAGAGATTCGCAATGGCTCAGCAGGGCAGTGGTTATCAGGCTCGCTATAAACGCATTCTACTCAAGCTTAGCGGCGAGGCCCTGATGGGCTCGGAAGAGTTCGGGATCGACCCCAAGGTACTCGACCGCATGGCGCTGGAAGTCGGCCAGTTGGTCGGCATCGGCGTACAGGTCGGCCTGGTGATCGGTGGCGGTAACCTGTTCCGCGGCGCAGCACTGAGTGCGGCCGGCATGGATCGGGTCACCGGCGACCACATGGGCATGCTGGCCACTGTGATGAACGCCCTGGCCATGCGTGACGCCCTGGAGCGTGCCAATATCTCGGCTATCGTGATGTCGGCTATTTCCATGGTGGGTGTGACCGATCACTATGATCGTCGCAAAGCCATGCGCCACCTGAACGCCAAAGAGGTGGTGATCTTCGCTGCCGGTACCGGCAACCCGTTCTTCACCACGGACTCGGCTGCTTGCCTGCGCGCCATCGAGATCGATGCCGACGTGGTGCTCAAGGCGACCAAGGTAGATGGCGTGTACACCGCAGACCCATTCAAAGACCCGCATGCCGAGAAGTTCGATCATCTGACCTACGATGAAGTGCTGGATCGCAAGCTGGGCGTGATGGACCTGACGGCTATTTGCCTGTGCCGCGACCACAAGATGCCGCTGCGCGTATTTAACATGAACAAGCCCGGTGCCCTGCTGAATATCGTACACGGCGGCGCGGAAGGGACTCTGATCGAGGAAGGCCAACAATGATCAACGAAATCAAGAAAGACGCCCAAGCGCGTATGCAGAAATCCCTGGAGTCTCTGAGCCACGCATTTGGCCAGATTCGTACCGGCAAGGCGCACCCGAGCATCCTGGGTAGCGTGATGGTGCCTTATTACGGCGCTGATACCCCGCTGAGCGGCGTGGCCAACGTTACCGTAAAGGATTCGCGCACCCTGCAGGTCGTGGCTTTCGAGCGCAACATGCTCGCTGCAGTCGACAAGGCCATCCAGAGCGCCGGCCTGAACCTCAACCCGACCAACCTGGGTGAGTTGCTGTTGATCTCCATGCCGGCCCTGACTGAAGAAACCCGCAAGGGCTTCACCAAGCAGGCCCGCAGCGCGGCTGAAGATGCGCGTGTTGCAGTGCGTAACATTCGTCGTGATGCCTTGGGCGAGCTGAAGAAGTTGGTCAAGGACAAGGAAATCAGCGAAGACGAAGAGCGTCGTGCCGTCGCCGATATCGACAAGCTGACCAAGGAAGCCGAGGCGAAGATCACCCAGGCAACCGAAGAAAAAGAAAAGGACCTGATGGCCGTATAAGGGGTCAGGACGCCTTCATGGAAAAGACCAAGCAGACTGTGCCCTCCGTGGTGCCGCGCCATGTCGCGATCATCATGGATGGGAATAATCGCTGGGCGAAGAAGCGTTTTATGCCGGGTGTTGCCGGGCATAAGGCGGGTGTCGATGCGGTACGGGCCGTGATCGAGGTGTGTGCCGAGGCCAAGGTCGAGGTATTGACCCTGTTCGCGTTCTCCAGTGAAAACTGGCAGCGGCCCGCCGAAGAAGTCAGTGCCTTGATGGATCTGTTCTTCAAGGCCCTGCGTCGTGAGGCCAAGCGCCTGAATGACAACAACATCAGCCTGCGCATCATCGGCGACCGCTCGCGCTTTCACCCGGAACTGCAGGCGGCCATGCGTGAAGCCGAGGCGATCACTGCCGGCACTGACCGCTTTGTGCTGCAAATCGCCGCCAATTACGGTGGCCAGTGGGACATTGCCCAGGCTGCGCAGCGACTGGCCCGCGAAGTGCAGGCCGGTCATCTGCGGCCGGACGACATCACGCCTGAACTGTTACAGACCTGCCTGGTGACCGGCGACCTGCCGTTGCCTGACTTGTGTATCCGTACCGGTGGTGAGCATCGCATCAGCAATTTCCTCTTATGGCAATTGGCCTATACCGAGCTGTACTTCTCCGACCTGTTCTGGCCGGACTTCAAACACGATGCCATGCGCACTGCGCTGGCCGATTTCGCTTCCCGTCAGCGTCGCTTCGGTAAAACGAGTGAGCAGATCGAAGCTGGAGCCCGGGTTTAAATGCTTAAACAACGAATCATCACAGCACTGATACTGTTGCCGATTGCCTTGTGCGGGTTTTTCCTGCTGGATGGCTCCGGCTTTGCGCTGTTTATCGGCCTGGTGGTCACCCTGGGTGCCTGGGAATGGGCGCGATTGGCAGGTTTCAATGCGCAGCTGCCGCGTGTGGCGTATGCCCTTGTGGTGGCGGTACTGCTGTTTCTGATGCATACCCTGTCGAGCATTATCGTGCCCTGGGTGTTGGGGGCAGCGGTGCTGTGGTGGGCGCTTGCGACCTACCTGGTGCTGACTTTTCCGCGCAGTAGTGGCCAGTGGTCCAGTGTCGCCAGCAAGCTGGTGATTGGCTTGTTGATTCTGTTGCCTGCCTGGCAAGGGCTGGTGGAGATCAAGAATTCGCCGATGGGTAACTGGCTGATCATGGCGGTGATGGTGCTGGTCTGGGGTGCAGACATCGGCGCCTACTTCTCTGGCCGGGCATTCGGCAAGCGCAAGCTGGCGCCGTCAGTCAGTCCGGGCAAGAGTTGGGAAGGCGTGTATGGCGGCCTGGCGTTGACGCTGGTGATCACGCTTGTGGTGGGTCTGGTGCGCGACTGGTCGGCGAAGGAAATCTTCCTGGCCCTGCTGGGCACGGCCATCGTCGTATTTATCTCGGTGGTCGGTGATCTCACCGAAAGCATGTTCAAGCGCCAGGCCGGGATCAAGGACAGCAGCAACCTGCTGCCGGGTCATGGCGGGGTGCTGGATCGTATCGATAGCCTTACCGCAGCCATCCCGATCTTTGCCGTGCTGTTGTGGATGACCGCTTCGTGAGCCGCCTGCAACAAGTGACCGTGCTGGGTGCAACCGGCTCGGTAGGGTTGAGCGCCCTGGATGTGATCGCTCGTCATCCCGACCGCTATCAAGTGTTTGCCCTGACCGGGTTCACCCGTCTCAGCGAACTGCTGGCACTGTGCGTGCGCCACGTGCCGCGCTTTGCAGTCGTGCCCGGGCGTTCGGCTGCACGGGGCCTGCAGGATGATCTGCGGGCTGCCGGGCTGGCCACTCAGGTGCTGGTGGGGGAGGAGGGGTTGTGCCAGGTCTCGGCCGATGCCGAGGTGGATACGGTGGTGGCCGCTATCGTCGGTGCCGCCGGCTTGCGTCCGACCTTGGCTGCCGTGGATGCGGGCAAGAAGATCCTGCTGGCCAACAAAGAAGCGCTGGTGATGTCCGGCGCGCTCTTCATGCAGGCGGTGCGCAAGAGCGGCGCCGTATTGCTGCCCCTCGACAGTGAACACAATGCGATCTTCCAATGCATGCCCGGCGACTTTGCTCGCGGCCTGGGACAGGTGGGTGTGCGTCGGATTCTGCTGACCGCGTCGGGTGGTCCTTTCCGGCAAACTCCCTTGGGGGAGTTGGAGCACGTGTCTCCGGACCAGGCGTGCGCTCATCCTAACTGGTCGATGGGGCGCAAGATCTCCGTGGACTCGGCAAGCATGATGAATAAAGGCCTGGAGTTGATCGAAGCCTGCTGGTTGTTCGATGCGCGACCGGATCAGGTCGAGGTGGTGATTCACCCGCAAAGTGTGATTCATTCACTGGTCGACTACGTGGATGGCTCGGTATTGGCCCAATTGGGCAATCCGGATATGCGCACCCCGATCGCCAATGCCCTGGCCTGGCCGGAGCGAATTGATTCCGGCGTGGCGCCACTGGATCTGTTTGCCATTGCCCGCTTGGACTTCGAGGCGCCGGACGAGCAACGTTTTCCGTGCCTGCGTCTGGCACGTGAGGCCGCGGAGGCGGGTAACAGCGCGCCGGCGATGCTCAATGCGGCGAATGAAGTGGCCGTGGCGGCGTTTCTCGAACGGCGCATCCGCTTTCCGCAGATCGCGAGTATCATCGAGGACGTCCTGAGTCTTGAGCCCGTGGTCGCGGTGAACGACCTCGGCGCGGTATTCGAGGCGGACACCAAGGCGCGCGCCTTGGCCGAGCAATGGTTGGACCGCAACGCGCGTTAGTCTTGTGGGCGCGATTGAGCCTTGGGGCACTGGATTGGAATGCGGAGAAATTAGATGAGTGCGCTTTACATGATTGTCGGCACCCTGGTTGCTCTGGGTGTGCTGGTTACCTTCCACGAATTCGGCCACTTCTGGGTGGCACGTCGTTGCGGCGTCAAGGTACTGCGCTTTTCCGTCGGCTTCGGCATGCCGCTGGTTCGCTGGCACGACCGGCACGGCACCGAGTTCGTGATCGCGGCCATCCCGTTGGGTGGCTATGTCAAGATGCTCGATGAGCGTGAAGGCGAAGTGCCGGCCGATCAGGTGGACCAATCCTTCAATCGCAAGACCGTTCGTCAGCGTATCGCCATTGTTGCGGCCGGTCCGATCGCCAACTTCCTCCTGGCGATGCTGTTTTTCTGGGTCCTGGCCATGCTCGGCAGCGAGCAGGTGCGTCCTGTCATCGGCGCGGTCGAGGCGGACAGTATCGCCGCCAAGGCAGGTCTGGTCGCAGGGCAGGAAATTGTTTCCATTGATGGTGAGCCGACGACGGGTTGGGGCGCGGTCAATTTGCAGCTGGTACGTCGTTTGGGTGAAAGCGGCACCGTCAACGTCGTGGTGCGTGAGCAGGATTCCAGTGCCGAGACCCCGCGCACGTTGGCCTTGGACCATTGGCTCAAGGGCGCTGACGAGCCTGATCCGATCAAGTCCCTGGGCATCCGTCCATGGCGTCCTGCGCTGCCGCCAGTGCTTGCCGAGCTGGATCCGAAGGGTCCGGCCCAGGCCGCGGGTCTGAAAACCGGCGATCGCTTGCTGGCCCTCGATGGCCAGGCGTTGGGTGAGTGGCAGCAGGTAGTCGACCTGGTGCGCGTACGCCCTGATACAAGGATTGTGCTGAAAATTGAGCGTGACGGTGCTCAAATTGACGTCCCCGTGACCCTGGCGGTACGTGGGGAAGCCAAGGCGGCCGGGGGTTACCTGGGTGCAGGCGTCAAGAGTCCGGAGTGGCCGCCCTCGATGGTGCGTGAGGTCAGTTTCGGGCCGCTGGCGGCCATTGGCGAGGGTGCAAAACGCACTTGGACCATGAGTGTGCTGACCCTCGAATCCCTCAAGAAAATGTTGTTCGGCGAGCTCTCGGTAAAAAACTTGAGTGGACCGATAACCATTGCTAAAGTGGCGGGCGCTTCTGCCCAGTCGGGTGTCGCGGATTTCCTGAATTTCCTGGCTTATCTGAGTATCAGCCTGGGTGTTCTGAATTTGCTGCCCATTCCAGTATTGGATGGGGGGCATCTGTTGTTTTATCTGGTCGAGTGGGTGCGTGGTCGCCCCTTGTCGGATCGGGTGCAGGGTTGGGGGATACAGATCGGTATCAGCTTGGTGGTCGGGGTGATGTTATTAGCCTTGGTCAACGATCTGGGTCGACTGTAACGCTTCGCTGAATTGCGAATCTGCCGCATTTTGCGGCAGTTTGTTTATTGCCAGTTGGAATAAGAAAGGACTTCATGAAACGTCTGCTGCTAACTGCGGTTCTCACCGTATTGATGATCGCCGAAGTTCACGCCGAGTCCTTCACCATCTCCGATATTCGCGTCAACGGCCTCCAGCGGGTTTCCGCGGGTAGTGTCTTTGGTGCCTTGCCGTTGAACGTCGGGGAACAGGCTGATGACCGTCGCCTGGTGGAATCCACTCGTGCGCTGTTCAAAACCGGGTTCTTTCAAGACATCCAACTGGGTCGCGAAGGTAACGTCCTGGTCATCACCGTCGTCGAGCGACCTTCCGTCGCCAGTATCGAGATCGAAGGCAACAAGGCGATCTCCACTGAAGACCTGATGAAAGGCTTGAAGCAATCCGGCCTGGCCGAGGGCGAGATCTTCCAGCGCGCCACCCTTGAAGGTGTGCGTAACGAACTGCAGCGCCAGTACGTTGCCCAGGGTCGCTACTCCGCGACCGTGGAAACGGAAGTCGTGCCGCAGCCTCGTAACCGTGTCGGCCTCAAGGTCAACATCAACGAAGGTACCGTGGCGGCCATTCAGCACATCAACGTGGTGGGCAACACCAAGTTCGCTGATGAAGACCTGATCGACCTGTTCGAGCTCAAGACCACCAACTGGTTGTCGTTCTTCAAGAACGATGACAAGTACGCCCGCGAAAAACTCTCCGGTGACCTGGAACGCCTGCGTTCCTACTACCTGGACCGTGGCTATATCAACATGGATATCGCTTCGACCCAGGTGTCCATCACCCCGGACAAGAAGCACGTCTACATTACTGTCAACGTCAACGAAGGCGAGAAGTACAAGGTTCGTGACGTGAAGCTCAGCGGCGACTTGAAAGTGCCTGAAGATCAGGTCAAGGCCCTGTTGCTGGTGCAGAAAGACCAGGTGTTCTCGCGCAAGCTGATGACCACCACGTCCGAACTGATCACCCGTCGCCTGGGTAACGAAGGCTATACCTTCGCCAACGTCAACGGCGTGCCTACCCCCCACGATGAAGACCACACCGTGGACATCACCTTTGTCGTCGACCCAGGCAAGCGTGCCTACGTGAACCGCATCAACTTCCGTGGCAACACCAAGTCCGCGGACGAAGTGCTGCGCCGCGAAATGCGCCAGATGGAAGGTGGCTGGGCATCGACTTACCTGATCGACCAGTCCAAGACCCGTCTTGAGCGCCTGGGCTTCTTCAAGGAAGTGAACGTCGAAACGCCAGCCGTACCGGGTGTGGATGACCAGGTTGACGTGAACTACGCCGTGGAAGAGCAAGCGTCGGGTTCGATCACCGCCAGTGTCGGTTTCGCACAGAGTGCCGGCCTGATCCTCGGTGGTTCCATCACCCAGAACAACTTCCTGGGTACCGGTAACAAGGTGTCCATCGGCCTGACCCGAAGCGAATACCAGAGCCGTTATAACTTCGGTTATGTCGACCCCTACTGGACCGCGGACGGTGTCAGCCTGGGCTACAACGCCTTCTATCGCACCACCGACTACAAAGACCTTGACGTCGACGTAGCCAGCTATGCAATCGACAGCCTGGGCGTAGGCGCCAACATCGGTTACCCGATCAGCGAGACCTCGCGCCTGACCTTCGGCCTGACTGCTCAACAGGATGAGATCAAGACCGGTGTGTACACCGTGGACGAGATCTTCGACTTCACTCGCAAGGAAGGCGACAAGTTCCTGAACTTCAAGGCGTCCGCCGGCTGGTCCGAGTCGACCCTGAACAAAGGCGTGCTTGCCACCCGTGGCCATTCCCAGAGCCTGACGCTGGAAGCAACGACGCCGGGCAGCGACCTGTCGTTCTTCAAGCTCGACTACCGTGGCCAGTTGTTCCAGCCGCTGAGCGATAACTACACCATGCGCCTGCACACCGAGCTGGGTTATGGCGACGGTTATGGTTCCACCAATGGGCTGCCGTTCTACGAGAACTACTACGCGGGTGGCTTCAACTCCGTGCGGGGCTTCAAGGACAGCACCCTGGGTCCACGTGGTACACCGAGCCGTGGCGTTGGTGTGACCGGTAACCAGGGCACCGTAGCTGACTCCGACAACGACCCGCTGCCATTCGGTGGTAACGTGTTGATCCAGGGTGGTGCGGAAATCCTGTTCCCGCTGCCGTTCGTCAAGGATCAGCGGTCCCTGCGTACTTCGGTCTTCTGGGATGTGGGTAACGTTTTCGACTCCAAGTGCGAACAGATCACCAACCCAAGCGGCGTGAAGTCACGGACTGAGTGCAACGACGTGAGCCTCAGCAACCTGGCGAGCTCGGTGGGTGTCGGTGTGACCTGGGTGACTGCGCTTGGCCCGTTGAGCTTTGCTCTGGCCATGCCGATCAAGAAACCGGATAACGCTGAAACCCAGATTTTCCAATTCTCCCTCGGCCAGACGTTCTAAGCGTCTGACCCAAGATAACGACAACGGATTCTGTAGGAGTACATCGTGCGTAAGTTGACTCAATTGGTTCTGCTGGCCACCGTGCTGGTAGCCACCCCGGCCTTCGCCGAAATGAAAATCGCCGTCCTGAACTATCAGATGGCCCTGCTGGAATCCGATGCGGCCAAGAAATACGCCGTGGATGCCGAGAAAAAATTCGGTCCGCAACTGACCAAGCTCAAGACGTTGGAAAGCAGCGCCAAGGGTATCCAGGACCGTCTGGTAGCGGGTGGCGACAAGATGCAGCAAGGCGAGCGCGAGCGTCTGGAGCTTGAGTTCAAGCAAAAGGCCCGTGACTACCAGTTCCAATCCAAGGAGCTGAACGAAGCCAAGGCTGTTGCCGACCGTGAAATGCTGAAACAGCTGAAGCCTAAACTCGACAGCGCCGTGGAAGAAGTCATCAAGAAAGGTGCCTTTGACCTGGTGTTCGAGCGTGGCGCAGTGATTGACGTCAAGCCTCAATACGACATCACCCGTCAGGTGATCGAGCGCATGAACCAGCTGAAGTAAGCCATGACCGCGACTATCAAGCTCGGCGAGTTGGCCGAGTTCCTGGGAGCCACCTTGCGTGGTTCCCCGGAGAAGGAAATTACTGGGCTAGCCACCTTGCAGGAGGCTGGCCCAGCTCAGTTGAGCTTCCTCGCAAACCCCCAATACCGTAAATACCTGGTCGACTGCCAGGCCGCAGCCGTGTTGCTGAAGGCCGCTGACGCCGAGAGTTATGCCGGGGATGCCCTGGTAGTGGCTGACCCCTACCTGTCGTACGCAAAGGCGTCGCATCTGTTCGACCCGAAGCCCAAGGCAGCAGGTGGTGTTCATCCGTCTGCGGTTATCGCCGATGATGCCCAGGTTGACCCTGCGGCCAGCATCGGTGCGTTTGCGGTGATCGAGAGCGGTGCACGCATCGCGGCCGGTGTAACGGTCGGTGCGCATTGCTTTATCGGCGCTCGCTGTGTAATCGGCGCCGACGGTTGGCTGGCACCTCGCGTGACCCTGTACCACGACGTGCGCATCGGTGAACGTGTGGTCATTCAGTCGGGTGCCGTGATCGGTGGTGAAGGCTTCGGTTTTGCCAACGCCAAGGGCGTCTGGCACAAGATTGCCCAGGTCGGCGGTGTATTGATCGGCGACGACGTGGAAATCGGTGTCAACACGGCTGTCGATCGCGGAGCCCTGGCCGATACCGTGATCGGTAACGGCGTGAAGCTCGACAACCAGATCCAGATCGCCCACAACGTGCAGATTGGCGATCACACCGCCATGGCCGCGTGTGTAGGCATTTCCGGCAGCACCCGGATCGGCAAGCATTGCATGCTCGCCGGTGGCGTAGGGCTGGTGGGGCATATCGATATTTGCGACAACGTTTTCATCACCGGTATGACCATGGTGACCCACTCGATTACCGAACCGGGGGCCTACTCATCTGGTACCGCCATGCAGCCCGCAGCTGAATGGCGCAAGAGCGCAGCACGTTTGAGGCAGCTCGACGACATGGCTCGACGTCTCAAACAGCTGGAAAAGCGTGTTGGGGACGTGACCCCTGGCGGTAATGCTTCATCAGAAGGCTGATACCATTTCCATATCAAGTGTGCACAGCCGCTAGACTGCCTCCTTGATTTGCTAGCGGGGCGTGCGTTTAGTCGCCCGCCCCCAATCTTTATTACAGGCTTCCCCCCGAAATGATGGACATCAACGAGATTCGCGAATACCTGCCTCACCGTTACCCGTTCCTGCTGGTGGACCGTGTAGTGGACCTCAATGTTGAGGAAAAGCGCATTCGTGCCTACAAGAATGTCAGCATCAACGAACCGTTCTTCAACGGTCACTTTCCCGCGCATCCCATCATGCCGGGCGTATTGATCATCGAAGCAATGGCCCAGGCTGCCGGTATCCTTGGTTTCAAAATGCTCGACCTCAAGCCTGCCGACGGCACGCTTTACTATTTCGTCGGCTCCGACAAGTTGCGCTTTCGCAACCCGGTTACCCCGGGTGACCAGTTGATCCTGGAAGCCAAGTTCATCAGCTGCAAGCGCCAGATCTGGAAGTTCGAATGCCAGGCCTCGGTAGATGGCAAGCCGGTTTGCTCTGCCGAGATCATCTGTGCGGAACGCAAACTATGAGTTTGATTGACCCTCGCGCAATCATCGATCCGTCGGCCGTACTGGCCGCCGACGTTGAGGTCGGCCCCTGGTCGATCATCGGCGCAGGTGTGGAAATCGGCGAGGGGACTGTCATCGGGCCGCACGTGATCCTCAAGGGTCCGACCCGCATTGGCAAACATAACCGCATCTACCAGTTTTCCTCGGTAGGCGAAGACACCCCGGACATGAAGTACAAGGGTGAAGAAACCCGCCTGGTAATCGGTGATCACAACATCATCCGTGAAGGCGTGACCATTCACCGTGGCACCGTGCAGGATCGTGCCGAGACCACGCTGGGTGATCACAACCTGGTCATGGCCTATGCCCATATCGGTCATGACAGCGTGATCGGCAACCACTGCATCCTGGTCAACAACACCGCGTTGGCTGGCCATGTACACGTTGACGATTGGGCGATCCTGTCCGGTTTTACCCTGGTGCATCAGTATTGCCATATTGGCGCCCACAGCTTTTCCGGCATGGGCACTGCCATCGGCAAGGACGTTCCGGCGTTCGTCACGGTGTTCGGCAACCCGGCCGAAGCCCGCAGCATGAACTTCGAAGGCATGCGCCGTCGTGGCTTCAGCGAAGAGGCGATCCACGCCCTGCGCCGCGCCTACAAGGTGGTCTACCGTCAGGGGCTGACGGTGGACCAGGCGTTGATCCAACTGGCCGAGCCGGCAGCGTTGTTTCCGGAAGTCGCGGTGTTCCGTGACTCGATCCAGGCGTCGACCCGCGGCATCACCCGCTGATCATGGCTACTCTGCGTATCGCGCTGGTGGCCGGAGAAGCTTCCGGCGACATTTTGGGCGCAGGTCTGATGCGGGCACTCAAGGCCCGGCACCCTGCGGTGGAGTTTATCGGCGTCGGCGGCCCGCTGATGCAGGCCGAAGGCCTGACGTCGTACTTCCCTATGGAGCGTCTGTCGGTCATGGGCCTGGTCGAGGTGCTGGGTCGCCTGCGTGAGCTCCTGGCTCGTCGCAAGCTGCTGATCCAGACGTTGATCGAAGAAAAGCCCGATGTCTTTATCGGCATCGATGCGCCGGACTTCACCCTCAATATCGAACTCAAGTTGCGTCAGGCCGGGATCAAGACCGTGCACTACGTCAGCCCCTCTGTGTGGGCGTGGCGGCAGAAGCGTGTGTTGAAGATCCGCGAAGGCTGCGACCTGATGTTGACCCTGTTGCCGTTCGAAGCCAGGTTCTACGAGGAGAAGGGCGTGCCGGTAAGGTTTGTCGGGCATACCCTGGCCGACAGCATTCCTTTGCAGGCTGACCGCGCAGCCGCGCGTGCCGAACTGGGGTTGCCCGAAGGCCCGCTCGTTGCGCTGATGCCGGGCAGTCGAGGCGGCGAAGTGGGCCGTCTTGCCAGCGTGTTTTTCGATGCTGCCGAGCGCCTTCAAGCCTTGAAGCCCGGGGTACGGTTCGTGTTGCCCTGCGCCAGCCCGCAACGGCGTGCACAAATCGAGACACTGCTGGTCGGTCGCAATCTGCCATTGACCCTGCTCGACGGTCGGTCGCACCTGGCCCTGGCGGCCTGTGATGCGGTGCTGATCGCTTCAGGTACCGCGACCTTGGAGGCCCTGCTCTACAAGCGCCCGATGGTCGTGGCCTATCGCCTGGCGCCACTGACCTTCTGGATTCTCAAGCGCATGGTCAAAAGTCCCTACATCTCCTTGCCCAACTTGCTGGCCCAGCGTTTGTTGGTGCCGGAGTTGTTGCAGGACGATGCAACGCCCGAAGCCCTCGCGCAAACCCTACTACCCTTGATCGACGGCGGCGAAGAACAGACCCGCGGTTTTGACGACATTCACCGCACCCTGCGCCGTGATGCATCGAACCAGGCGGCCGACGCCGTATTGACCTTGATCGGCCAAAAACAGGAAGCTTTATGAGCACGCAAATAGGCCTGGATTTCAGCCTGGTTGCCCAAACCCACGAACTGGTGGCCGGCGTTGACGAAGTGGGGCGCGGCCCGCTGTGTGGCGCGGTGGTGACGGCGGCCGTGATCCTGGATCCGAACCGCCCGATCCTGGGCCTCAACGACTCGAAAAAACTCACCGAAGCGCGTCGTGAAAAACTCTACGACGAAATCTGTGAAAAGGCCTTGAGCTGGCATATCGCCCGGGCCGAAGTCGAAGAAATCGACGAATTGAACATCCTGCACGCCACGATGCTGGCCATGCAGCGTGCCGTTGAAGGCCTGCATATCACGCCAAAACTGGCGATGATCGACGGCAACCGTTGCCCGAAGCTGGCGATGCCGGCTGAGGCGGTGGTCAAGGGCGATAGCAAGGTTCCAGCCATTGCCGCCGCGTCGATCCTGGCCAAGGTCAGCCGAGACCGTGAAATGGCTGCCTTCGAATTGATTTACCCCGGCTACGGCATCGGGGGCCATAAAGGCTATCCGACGCCCGTTCATCTGGAAGCCCTGGCCCGTCTCGGCCCAACGCCGATCCATCGGCGCTCGTTTGCCCCGGTGCGCCAGGCTTATGAGCTGCGCGAGAACCTCAGCGAGGTTTAGTCGCAAGGCTGATGTTTTTGCCAAGGCCCGGTACAATCCCGGGCCTTGTTGTTTCTAAGTTTCTGGACAGGATCACTATGCCGGCTTCATTCGTTCACCTGCGCCTGCACACTGAATACTCCCTGGTCGACGGCCTTGTACGGATCAAACCGCTGGTCAAGACCCTGGTGGGCATGAACATGCCTGCGGTCGCGGTTACCGATCAGAACAACATGTGCTCCCTGGTCAAGTTCTACAAGAACGCCATGGGCGCCGGCATCAAGCCGATCTGCGGCGCCGACCTGTGGCTGTCCAACAAAGACCCGGATAACCCCCTGAGCCGCATCAGCCTGCTGGCGATGAATGGCGTGGGTTATCGCAACCTCACCGAATTGATTTCCCGTGGCTTTATCGACGGCCAGCGCAACGGCTCGATCATCATCGAGCGCGAATGGGTCGCCGAGGCCAGCGAAGGCCTGATCATGCTGTCGGCCGCCAAGGAGGGCGAGATCGGTATCGCACTGCTGGGTGGCAATCCCCATGAAGCCGAAGTGCTGGCGAGGGAGTGGATGCAGGTCTTCCCCGACCGTTTCTACCTGGAAGTCCAGCGCACCAACCGCCCCAACGATGAAGAGCATCTGCACGCCGCCGTAGCCCTGGCCGACAAGCTGGGCGCGCCCTTGGTGGCGACCAACGATGTGCGCTTTATCAAGAAGGAAGATTTCGAGGCCCACGAAACCCGCGTGTGCATCGGTGAAGGCCGGGCCCTGGATGACCCGCGTCGTTCCAAGAACTACAGCGAAGAGCAGTACCTCAAGAGCGCGGACGAAATGGCCGAGCTGTTCAGCGACCTGCCCGAGGCCCTGGAAAACTCCGTCGAGATTGCCAAGCGCTGCAATATCGAAGTGAAGCTGGGCAAGCACTTTTTGCCCAACTTCCCGATTCCCGATGGCATGACCATCGACGAGTATTTCCGCAAGGTGTCGTTTGATGGTCTGGAGGAGCGTCTCTCCGTCCTGCTGCCCAAGGACACCACCGAAGATTACGAGGCCAAGCGTCAGGTCTATGTCGATCGGCTGAATTTCGAGCTGGATATCATCATCCAGATGGGGTTCCCCGGTTACTTCCTGATCGTGATGGACTTTATCCAGTGGGCCAAGAGCAACGGCGTGCCGGTAGGTCCGGGCCGGGGGTCGGGTGCCGGCTCGCTGGTCGCCTATGTACAGAAGATCACCGACCTCGACCCCCTGGAATATGACCTGCTGTTCGAACGGTTCCTGAACCCGGAACGGGTCTCCATGCCCGACTTCGACGTCGACTTCTGCATGGACGGCCGCGACCGTGTGATCGAATACGTGGCCGAGAAATACGGCCGCAACGCCGTGAGCCAGATCATCACCTTCGGTTCCATGGCGGCCAAGGCGGTTATCCGTGACGTAGCGCGGGTGCAGGGAAAGTCCTACGGCCTGGCGGACCGCCTGTCGAAGATGATCCCGTTCGAAGTCGGCATGACCCTGGAAAAAGCCTACGAGCAGGAAGAGATCCTGCGCGACTTCATCAAGGTCGATGAAGAGGCCGCCGAAATCTGGGAGATGGCGCGCAAGCTCGAGGGCGTGGTGCGTAACGTCGGTAAGCACGCCGGTGGCGTGGTGATCGCGCCGACCAAGCTGACTGATTTTTCGCCTATCTATTGCGATGAAGAGGGCGGCGGCCTGGTCACCCAGTTCGACAAGGACGATGTGGAGGCGGCCGGCCTGGTGAAGTTCGACTTCCTCGGCCTGCGCACCCTGACGATCATCGACTGGGCGCTCAAGACCATCAACCGCGACCGCGCCAAGGTCAACGAAGAACCGCTGGATATCGCCTTCATCCCGCTGGACGACAAGCCGACCTACACCTTGCTGCAAAAAGCCGAAACCACGGCGGTGTTCCAGCTTGAATCCCGCGGCATGAAAGAGCTGATCAAAAAGCTCAAGCCCGACTGCCTGGAAGACTTGATCGCACTGGTGGCCCTGTTCCGTCCGGGCCCGCTGCAATCGGGCATGGTGGATGACTTCATCAACCGTAAGCACGGCCGCGCCGAGTTGGCGTACCCGCACTCCGATTACCAGTACGAAGGCCTCAAGCCTGTATTGGCGCCGACCTACGGCATCATCCTGTACCAGGAACAGGTGATGCAGATCGCCCAGGTGATGGCCGGCTACACCCTCGGTGGCGCGGACATGCTGCGGCGGGCCATGGGTAAGAAAAAGCCCGAGGAAATGGCCAAGCAACGCGGCGGTTTCATTGAAGGGTGCGCCACCAACAATATCGACGCCGACCTGGCCGGTAACATTTTCGACCTGGTGGAAAAATTCGCCGGTTATGGCTTCAACAAATCCCACTCCGCCGCCTACGGCCTGGTGTCGTACCAGACGGCCTGGCTGAAAGCCCACTACCCGGCGCCGTTCATGGCTGCGGTACTCTCGGCGGATATGCACAACACCGACAAGGTCGTGACCTTGATCGAGGAAGTGCGCACCATGAAGCTGCGCCTCGACGCACCGGACGTGAACGCCTCGGAGTTCAAGTTCACGGTGAACGACGAAGGTCGCATCATCTATGGCCTGGGCGCGATCAAGGGCGTGGGCGAAGGCCCGGTGGAAGCCATCACCGAAGCGCGCCAGGACGGGCCGTTCAAGGATCTGTTCGACTTCTGCGCACGGGTTGACCTCAAGCGCATCAACAAACGTACCCTCGATGGCCTGATCCGCAGCGGTGCGCTCGACCGTCTCGGGCCGTATTTCCACGATGAGCCGAAGGCGTATCAGGCGAATATCGATCGCAATCGCGCGGTGCTGCTCACCGCCATGGAAGAAGCGATCAAGGCCGCCGAACAGACCGCCCGCACCCACGACAGCGGCCACGCCGACCTGTTTGGCGGGTTGTTCGTCGAAGAAGATGCGGACGTGTATGCCAACCACCGCAAGGCCAAGGAGCTGACCCTCAAGGAACGCCTCAAGGGTGAGAAAGACACCTTGGGCCTGTACCTCACCGGTCACCCGATTGACGAATATGAAGGCGAGATCCGTCGTTTCGCTCGTCAACGCATCATCGACCTGAAACCGGCGCGGGATACCCAGACCGTCGCCGGCATGATCATCGCCCTGCGGGTGATGAAAAACAAAAAGGGCGACAAGATGGGCTTTATCACCCTCGACGACCGCTCGGGCCGGATCGAGGCGTCGCTGTTTGCCGACGCCTTTCACTCTGCGCAATCGCTGCTGCAAACCGACGCCATGGTGGTGGTGGAAGGGGAGGTCAGCAACGATGACTTCTCCGGCGGCTTGCGCCTGCGGATCAAGCGGGTGATGAGCATGGAAGATGCGCGCACCAACCTGGCCGAAAGCCTGCGCCTGAAGGTGAAGACCGAAGCCCTCAAGGGCGATCAGCTACGCTGGTTGGGTGACCTGCTCAAGCGTCATCGTGGCGCCTGCCCGGTGACCATGGAGTACACCGGCAACGACGCCAAGGCCATGTTGCAGTTTGGCGAGACGTGGCGAATTGATCCCGCTGACGGCTTGATTCAAGCTTTGCGTGACCAGTTCGGCCGTGACAACGTCTTCCTCCAATACCGTTGACGGTCAGAACGCCTGACCTCGGCTGAACATTTAATCTCGACCTAAACGCGCCTCTCCCTTAAGGTAGGGCGCGAATAGACAACCGGCTGGCCAGGCAACCCTTGGCCGTCGACCCAAGACGGACGCTTATGAACCCGAATTTTCTTGATTTCGAACAGCCGATCGCTGACCTGCAAGCCAAGATCGAAGAGCTGCGCCTGGTCGGCAATGACAATTCGCTGAATATCGGCGATGAGATCGCTCGCCTGCAAGACAAGAGCAGCACGCTCACCGAAGACATCTTCGGCAAGCTGACCAGCTGGCAGATCGCGCGCCTGGCTCGCCACCCGCGCCGTCCGTATACCCTGGACTACATTCAGCACATCTTCACCGAGTTCGACGAGCTTCACGGCGACCGCCATTTCTCCGACGACGCGGCCATCGTGGGCGGTATCGCTCGCCTGGACGACCAGCCGGTCATGGTCATCGGTCACCAGAAAGGCCGTGAAGTGCGCGAGAAAGTACGCCGCAACTTCGGCATGCCGCGTCCGGAAGGCTACCGCAAGGCGTGCCGCCTGATGGAAATGGCCGAGCGCTTCAAGATGCCGATCCTGACTTTCATCGACACCCCGGGTGCTTACCCGGGTATCGATGCCGAAGAGCGCAACCAGAGCGAAGCGATTGCCTGGAACCTGCGAGTGATGGCCCGCCTGAAAACCCCGATCATCGCTACCGTGATTGGTGAAGGTGGTTCCGGCGGTGCACTGGCCATTGGCGTCTGCGATCAGTTGAACATGCTGCAATATTCGACCTACGCGGTGATCTCGCCGGAAGGTTGCGCCTCGATCCTGTGGAAAACCGCAGAGAAGGCGCCGGACGCTGCCGAAGCCATGGGCATCACTGCCGATCGCCTCAAGGGCCTGGGTATCGTCGACAAAGTGATCGCCGAGCCATTGGGCGGCGCCCACCGCGATCCGGCCGCCGCCGCTGCCACTATCCGTGCCGAACTGGGTTCGCAACTGGCGATGCTCAAAAAGCTGGATAACGAAGCGCTGCTGGCCCGTCGCTACGAGCGCCTGATGAGCTACGGTCTCTAAGGTCGCAGCAGCACTAATGTGGGAGGGGGCTTGCCCCCGATTGCTGAGTGTCAGTCACTGTATTCACTGGCTGATGCACCGCTATCGGGGGGCAAGCCCCCTCCCACATTTGCTTTGTGTATGCTTGGCTTGGGTATTCCAGATTTGCGGCGGTAACCTGTGATGAAACCGACTTTATCCGCCAAGCTCCTGCACGCCCTAGCCCCCTGGCGCAACGCCCCGGCTTGGCATATCGCCTTCTCTGGTGGTCTTGATTCCACTGTCCTGCTGCATCTCCTGGCCAACGCCGAAGCCCTTCCGCCTCTAAGCGCTGTCCATGTCCATCATGGCCTGCAGGCTGTCGCCGACGCCTGGCCAGGTCATTGCCAGTCGGTGTGCGACAGCCTGGGCGTCCCCTTGCGGGTCATGCGCGTGCACGTGCAGCCCGGCGCCAGTCTTGAGCGTGCAGCGCGTGATGCGCGTTACCGGGCGTTTACCGAGGTGATCGGGGCAGGGGAAGTGTTACTCACCGGCCAGCATCGCGATGATCAAGCCGAAACCCTGCTATTCCGCCTGCTGCGCGGTGCCGGGGTGCGAGGGCTCGCCGCAATGCCTGCGCATCGCCCGTTGGCAGGTGGTTTCCTGGTGCGGCCGTTGCTGGAGGTCTCGCGCGCCGAGCTGGAAGCCTACGGCGATGAGCATCAACTCAAGTGGATTGAAGATCCTTCCAACACCGATCCACGTTTCTCCCGTAATTACCTGCGCCACCGCGTGATCCCGACGCTGACGGCGCGTTGGCCCCAAGCCATCTCCAGTCTGGCCCGGACTGCCGACCACCTCGGTGAAGCCCAGGCGCTGCTGGGCGAATTGGCCTGCATGGACCTGCAAGCCGCCGATCAGCCTTCGCGGTTTCCTTGGCTGGCGGTGCCATCATTGGTCCTTGGTCCACTGCGCGAACTTTCCGATGCTCGTCAGCGCAATGTCCTGCGCCATTGGCTGGCGCCGTTGACCCGGTTACCCGACAGCGACCATTGGGCCGGCTGGTATTCCCTGCGCGACGCCAAGGGCGACGCACAGCCCTTATGGCGTCTGGCTGATGGAGATTTGCAACGTTGCGGCGCACGCATCTGGTGGTTGCCTCGCGGCTGGTCGGAGTTTTCCCACGCATCGGTGAGCTGGCCTGATCCGCAAAAGCCACTAGAGTTACCCGGTAATGGCCTGCTGGAAATGAGCGGCGAGGTGCCCGAAGGCCCGCTGGAGGTCCGTTATCGCCAGGGCGGCGAAATGCTTGAACTACCAGGCCGAGGCCGGCGTGACTTGAAGCGCCTGCTTAATGAACAGGGGGTGCCGGGCTTCATCCGTGGCAGATTGCCGCTGCTGTATCAGGGCGAGCAATTGCTCGGTGTGCCCCTCCTCGCTGGACTCTGGGCCGCACCGAGTGAAGCTTGGCAATTACATTGGATGCCACGGAGCTGCGATCAAGGTTTGAGCTGATAGCGCCTTTCCGGTAGACTACGCTCCCTTCTTGATACAACTTCTGTGGATTCGCCTGAATCGCAGCAGTTGCCGATTACCAAGCAGTCTTTGCTGGGCGATTCCAAAAAATGTGTAGCGATCAACGTACCGGCAGTTTCACTGCTGGTCTGTCACAACGCGGCGGTTTTTTTGAAAGGTGCACTGTGATTAATGCAGGTGATCGGGGGCTTCGGCCTCTCTTCGCTTTCCCCGGCGGCTCGGACCGCTTTAACGCAGACTTCTAGGGTTTTTCATGACGCGCTACATATTCGTCACGGGCGGTGTTGTTTCTTCATTGGGGAAAGGCATTGCCTCCGCTTCATTGGCGGCCATCCTGGAGGCGCGGGGGCTTAAAGTCACCATGCTCAAGCTGGACCCGTACATCAACGTCGACCCGGGCACCATGAGCCCGTTCCAGCACGGTGAAGTGTTCGTCACACACGACGGCGCCGAGACCGACCTGGACCTGGGCCACTACGAGCGGTTCATCCGCACGACCATGACCCAGAACAACAACTTCACCACTGGCCGCGTCTACGAGCACGTGCTGCGCAAAGAGCGCCGTGGTGACTACCTGGGTGCAACCATCCAGGTGATCCCGCACATCACCGACGAAATCAAGCGCCGCATCATCAAGGGTGCAGGCGATGCCGACGTGGCGATGGTCGAGATCGGTGGCACCGTGGGTGACATCGAATCCCAGCCGTTCCTCGAAGCCATCCGCCAGTTGCGTTTCGAAGTCGGCGCCAAGCGCGCGATGCTGATGCACCTCACGTTGGTGCCTTACATCGCCACCGCCGGCGAAACCAAAACCAAGCCTACCCAGCACTCGGTCAAGGAACTGCGTTCCATCGGCCTGCAGCCGGACGTGCTGGTGTGCCGCTCCGACCACCCGATCGATATTTCCTCGCGTCGCAAGATCGCGCAGTTCACCAACGTTGAAGAACGTGCAGTGATCGCCCTCGAAGACGCCGACACCATCTACAAGATCCCGGGCATCCTGCATTCGCAAGGCCTGGATGATTTTGTGGTCGAGCGTTTCGGCCTGCAGTGCAACGGCGCGGATCTGTCCGAGTGGGAAGCTGTGGTTGACGCCAAGCTCAACCCTGAGCACGAAGTCACCATCGCCATGGTCGGCAAGTACATGGAACTGCTGGACGCGTACAAGTCGCTGATCGAAGCGATGAGCCACGCGGGTATCAGCAACCGTACCAAGGTCAACCTGCGCTACATCGATTCAGAAGACATCGAGAACCAGGGCACCGCGCTGCTCGAAGGTGTCGATGCGATCCTCGTTCCAGGCGGTTTCGGCCTGCGTGGCGTGGAAGGCAAGATCACTGCCGTGCAGTACGCTCGCGAGAACAAGGTGCCGTACCTGGGCATCTGCCTGGGCATGCAAGTGGCCGTTATCGAGTTCGCCCGTAACGTGATGGGCTGGAAAGACGCCAACTCCACCGAGTTCGACAGCAAGAGCGGCCACCCGGTCGTGGGCCTGATCACCGAGTGGGAAGACGCCACCGGCGCCGTCGAAACCCGTACCGAAAGCTCCGACCTGGGCGGCACCATGCGCCTTGGCGCGCAAGACTGCCTGCTGGAGCCGGGTTCCCTGGTTCACGACTGCTATGGCAAGGACGTGATCGTCGAACGTCACCGTCACCGCTACGAAGTGAACAACAACCTGCTGCCGCAGATCAAAGAGGCTGGCCTGAAAATCTCCGGTCGCTCCGGTGATGGCGCGCTGGTTGAAGTGGTCGAGGCCCCGGATCATCCATGGTTCGTCGCTTGCCAGTTCCACCCTGAGTTCACCTCGACACCGCGCGACGGTCACCCGTTGTTCAGCGGTTTCGTCAAGGCTGCACTGACGCAACACCAGAAGAAGGCGTAAACCTGATGGCCCAGAAGATCATTCGCGTAGGCGACATCGAGATTGCCAACGACAAGCCCATGGTGCTGTTCGGCGGCATGAACGTGCTGGAAAGCCGTGACATGGCGATGCAGGTCTGTGAAGAGTACGTCAAGGTTACCGAGAAACTGGGTATCCCCTACGTGTTCAAGGCCAGCTTCGACAAGGCCAACCGTTCGTCCGTGACCTCCTATCGCGGCCCGGGCCTTGAAGAAGGCATGCGGATCTTCCAGGACATCAAGCAAGCCTTCGGCGTGCCGATCATCACCGACGTCCACGAGCCTGAACAGGCTGCCGTGGTCGCCGAGGTGTGCGACATCATCCAGCTGCCGGCCTTCCTGTCGCGCCAGACCGACCTCGTGGTCGCGATGGCCAGGACCGGTGCGGTGATCAATATCAAGAAAGCCCAGTTCCTCGCGCCCCAGGAGATGAAACACATCCTGAACAAGTGCGTGGAAGCGGGTAACGACCAGTTGATCCTCTGCGAGCGTGGTTCTAGCTTCGGCTACAACAACCTCGTGGTGGACATGCTCGGTTTCGGCATCATGAAGCAGTTCGAATACCCGGTGTTCTTCGACGTGACCCACGCGCTGCAAATGCCCGGTGGTCGTGCCGATTCCGCCGGTGGGCGCCGTGCCCAGGTACTGGACCTGGCCAAGGCCGGCATCAGCCAGTCCCTGGCGGGCCTGTTCCTCGAAGCCCACCCGGACCCGGACAACGCCAAATGCGACGGCCCATGCGCCCTGCGCCTGGACAAGCTGGAGCCATTCCTGGCCCAGCTCAAGCAGTTGGACGAACTGGTCAAGAGTTTTCCGACGGTAGAGACCGCGTAAGCGTTGATTCTCCGGTAGACTTTCCCACGCTTTACGCTCAGGCCTACGGGCCTGAGCCTTGTCGCCTGCAAGCCTGCCCCGTTGTTCCACCCTTGCGGTCGGTCAAAAGATTTCCTTCAGCTGCGTCGTTTTCGTCAACTTTGGAGTGTTTACAACAATGGCAAAAATCGTCGACATCAAAGGTCGTGAAGTTCTCGACTCCCGTGGCAACCCCACCGTCGAAGCCGACGTGCTTCTCGATAACGGCATCATCGGCAGCGCCTGCGCGCCGTCCGGTGCTTCCACAGGTTCGCGCGAAGCGCTGGAACTGCGTGATGGCGACAAGAGCCGTTACCTGGGCAAGGGTGTCCTCAAGGCTGTAGCCAACATCAACGGCCCGATCCGTGACCTGCTGCTGGGCAAGGACCCGCTGGACCAGAAAGCCCTGGACCACGCGATGATCAAGCTCGACGGCACTGAAAACAAAGGCAGCCTCGGCGCCAACGCCATCCTCGCCGTGTCCCTGGCTGCTGCCAAGGCCGCCGCCCAGGACCAGGACCTGCCGCTTTACGCCCACATCGCCAACCTGAACGGTACGCCGGGTGTCTACTCGATGCCGGTTCCGATGATGAACATCATCAACGGTGGCGAGCATGCCGATAACAACGTCGACATCCAGGAATTCATGGTGCAGCCGGTCGGCGCCAAGACCTTCTCCGAAGGCCTGCGCATGGGCACCGAGATTTTCCATCACCTCAAAGCCGTGCTGAAAGCTCGTGGCCTGAGCACTGCCGTGGGTGACGAAGGTGGTTTCGCACCGAACCTGGCGTCCAACGAAGATGCACTGAAAGTGATCTCCGAAGCCGTGGCCAACGCCGGCTACACACTGGGCACCGACGTGACCCTGGCCCTGGACTGCGCTGCCAGCGAGTTCTACGAAGATGGCAAATACAACCTGTCCGGTGAAGGCCAGGTGTTCAACTCCGAAGGCTTTGCCGACTACCTGAAGGGCCTGACCCAGCGCTACCCGATCATCTCGATCGAAGACGGCCTGGACGAGTCCGACTGGGATGGCTGGAAGATCCTCACCGACAAGATCGGCGAAAAAGTCCAGCTGGTGGGTGACGACCTGTTCGTGACCAACACCAAGATCCTGAAAGAAGGCATCGACAAAAAGATCGCCAACTCGATCCTGATCAAGTTCAACCAGATCGGCACCCTGACCGAAACCCTGGAAGCTATCCAGATGGCCAAGGCTGCGGGCTACACTGCCGTGATCTCGCACCGCTCCGGCGAAACCGAAGATTCGACCATCGCCGACCTGGCCGTGGGCACTTCGGCGGGCCAGATCAAGACCGGCTCCCTGTGCCGCTCTGACCGTGTGTCCAAGTACAACCAATTGCTGCGTATCGAAGAGCAACTGGCCGGCAAAGCCAAGTACAACGGTCGCGGCGAGTTTCGCGGCTGATCGGTAAGTGGTAAAAAGTCGGTGGATTGCGTCGGAAAGATCACGAAGGTGCGAGTTTCGACGCTAATCTGATGGCGATCAAGCACAAGCCTGGTTCTTCCAGGCTTCGTGCTATCAGTTGCTGTAAAAGTTTTGCATGGCGTGTTTTTCCACTGGATACCCGATATTCGATGCGCAGTCCCAATTGGTTGTTCCTCGTCTTGCTCTTGTTGCTGGCTGGCCTGCAGTACCGCCTATGGGTAGGTAATGGCAGCTTTGCGCAGGTAAAAGACCTGACCCAGCAAATTGCCGACCAGCACGCCGAGAACGAACGCCTGCTGGAGCGCAACCGCGTCCTCGATGCTGAAGTGCTTGAGCTGAAAAAGGGTACCGAGACCGTTGAAGAACGGGCCCGTCATGAGTTGGGCATGGTCAAGGAGGGCGAAACCCTCTACCAGTTGGCCCAATGAGTTACCGTTTGCCGGCCTTCTGGGCCGTGATACCTGCCGCGGGCGTCGGTGCCCGTATGGCCGCGGACCGTCCCAAGCAATACTTGCAGTTGGGCGGGCGCACTATTCTCGAACACAGCCTTGGCTGTTTTCTCGATCATCCCAACCTCAAGGGGTTGGTGGTCAGTCTTGCTGCTGATGACCCGTATTGGCCAAGCCTGGCATGTGCCGCTGACCCGCGTATCGTGCGTGCGGACGGTGGTTCGGAGCGTTCTGGCTCGGTGCTCAATGCGTTGCTGCAACTCAATGCCCTGGGCGCCAGCGATGACGATTGGGTACTGGTCCACGATGCGGCGCGGCCGAATCTGAGTCGCGATGATCTGGATAAGTTGCTCACCGAACTGGCGAACGACCCGGTCGGCGGTCTGCTGGCCGTGCCGGCCCGCGATACCCTCAAGCGCGTCGACAAGCAGGGGCGGGTGGTGGAAACCGTCGACCGCAGCTTGATCTGGCAAGCCTATACACCGCAGATGTTCCGCCTCGGGGTCTTGCACCGCGCATTGGCTGATAGCCTGGTGGCCGATGCAGTGATCACCGATGAAGCCTCGGCCATGGAGTGGTCCGGGCAGGCGCCGCGCTTGGTCGAAGGGCGCTCGGACAATATCAAGGTGACCCGGCCGGAAGACCTGGAGTGGCTGCGGTTGCGTTGGGCGAATCGTCGTTAATCAACCGCTGTACTCTGGCCGCTCGGCCAAGCCCTCTTTCAAGAAATCCACCAACTTCCTGACCTTCGGCGACAAGTGCCGTTGTTGCGGATACAGCCCCCACACCGCCGTATTCGGTGGCTGATGTGCCTCCAGCAGCGACACCAGCGCGCCGCTGTGCAGATGCTCCAGTACGTAATAGTCCGGCAGTTGGCACAATCCCACCCCTTGCAACGCCGCATCCAACACCGCTTGCCCACTGTTGCAGCGCCAGTTGCCTTGCACTCGCTGGGAAAATTCCCTCCCGTCCTGGGCCAGTTGCCAAATGTCCGAGCTGCCGATCAGGCAATTATGCCGACTCAATTCCGACAAACTATGTGGCCGACCATACCGGGCCAGGTAGGACGGCGACGCGCACAGGTACATGCGCCGAGGCGCGAGGCGGCTGGCGACCATGCGCGAATCCTGCAATCGCCCCAGGCGAATCGCCAGGTCGAGTCCTTCGTGCACCAGATCCAATTGACGGTTGCTCAGTTCGATGTCCACCCGCAATTGTGGGTACAGGCCCATGAACCGCGTCACCAGTGGCACGATAAACCGCTCGCCATAGGCCACCGCGCAGGTCATGCGCAACATGCCTTTCGGTTCGCTGGTCAGGTCACCCACGGCGCGCAGGGCTTCTTCGCGGCCGTCCTGTAGGCGCTGGCAATGTTGCAGAAAGGTCTGACCCGCTTCAGTCAGCGTCACCTTACGGGTACTGCGATACAGCAACCGCGTTTGCAGGCGCTCTTCCAGGCGTGCCACCTGGCGGCTGATGTGGGACGAAGACACACCCAGCCGCTCGGCAGCCGCCGTAAATTGGCTGCATTCGGCGACGGCAACGAATTCATCGATGCCTTCCCAGCGGTTCTCCAGCATGGCGATTATCCCTGTACAGCAATAAAGTTTTGCTTTTGCCTGGATTATTAATCATGGAGCCATGTTTTACACTCTCTCCATCATTTTTAACGCCCTGGAGAAACCTGGATGATCAAGTCCCGCGCTGCCGTTGCCTTTGAAGCCAAGAAACCCCTCGAGATCGTGGAAGTCGATGTGGCCATGCCCAAGGCGGGCGAAGTGCTGTTGCGTGTGGTCGCCTCCGGGGTTTGCCATACCGACGCCTACACCCTCTCCGGCGCCGACCCGGAAGGCATCTTCCCGTCCATCCTTGGCCATGAAGGCGGTGCGGTGGTCGAAGCCATCGGCGAGGGCGTGACTTCGGTGGCGGTGGGCGACCATGTGATCCCGCTGTACACCCCGGAGTGCGGCAAGTGCAAGTTCTGCCTGTCGGGTAAGACCAACCTGTGCCAGGCCATTCGTTCCACCCAAGGCAAAGGCCTGATGCCGGATGGCACCACGCGCTTTTCCTACAAGGGGCAGCCGATTTTCCACTACATGGGGACTTCGACGTTCTCCGAGTACACCGTGCTGCCGGAAATTTCCGTCGCCAAGATTCCTAAAGAAGCGCCGCTGGAGAAGGTCTGCCTGCTCGGCTGTGGCGTCACCACCGGCATCGGTGCGGTGCTCAACACCGCCAAGGTCAAGCCGGGCGACACCGTGGCGATCTTCGGTCTTGGCGGTATTGGCCTGTCGGCCGTGATCGGTGCGGTCAAGGCTAAGGCCGGCCGTATCATTGCGATTGACATCAACCCGGCCAAGTTCGAGATCGCCAAGCAACTGGGCGCCACCGACTGCATCAACCCGAAAGACTATGACCGTCCGATCCAAGACGTGATTGTCGATTTGACTGACGGCGGCGTGGACTTTTCCTTCGAGTGCATCGGCAACGTGCAACTGATGCGTGCCGCGCTCGAGTGCTGCCACAAGGGTTGGGGTGAATCGGTGATCATCGGGGTTGCCGGTGCCGGCCAGGAAATCTCCACCCGCCCATTCCAGCTGGTGACCGGTCGTGTCTGGCGTGGCTCGGCGTTCGGTGGCGTACGCGGCCGTACTGAATTGCCAAGCTACGTGGAAATGGCCCAGACCGGCGAGATTCCGCTGGACACTTTCATCACCCACACCATGGGCCTGGAAGACATCAACAAAGCGTTTGACCTGATGCATGAAGGCAAGAGCATTCGTACCGTCATTCACTTTTGAAGCAGCGGCAAGCGGCAAGCTATCAGCAGCAAGTGGGTGTACGCCTTACTTGCCGCTTGAGGCTTGCAACTTGCAGCTGGGAGCACTCCCATGACCCTGGAAAATATCTCCTGCCAGAAGAGTTTTGGCGGCTGGCACAAACGCTACAAACACAGTTCCCACGTGCTCGGCTGCGACATGACTTTCGCCGTCTACCTGCCGCCGCAAGCGGAGCAGGGCAGCAAATTGCCGGTGCTGTACTGGCTGTCCGGCTTGACCTGCACCGATGAGAACTTCATGCAGAAAGCCGGTGCTCAGCGCATGGCCGCAGAACTGGGGCTTATCATTGTCGCGCCCGACACCAGCCCCCGTGGCCCCGGTGTGCCGGGCGACCCGGACAACGCCTGGGATTTTGGCCTGGGTGCCGGCTTCTACCTGAATGCCACCCAGGAACCTTGGGCCAAGCACTACAGGATGCATGACTACGTGGTGCAGGAATTGCCGGCATTGGTTGAAGCGCATTTCCCGGCTTCGGACAAACGGGGTATCAGCGGCCACTCCATGGGCGGCCACGGTGCGTTGGTGTGTGCCCTGCGCAACCCTGGGCGTTACCTGTCGGTGTCGGCGTTTTCGCCGATCAATAATCCGATGGATTGCCCGTGGGGCCAGAAAGCTTTCTCCCGTTATCTGGGTGAAGAGCGCGCCAAATGGCGTGAATGGGATGCCTGTGTGCTGATCGGCGAAGCCTCGGAAAAGCTGCCGTTGCTGGTGGACCAGGGCGACCGCGACGATTTCCTTGCCGTGCAGCTCAAGCCCGAAGCCTTGCAGCAAGCGGCCAAGGCGGCCAGCCATCCGCTGGAACTGCGCCTGCAGCCTGGCTACGACCACAGCTACTTCTTTATCGCCAGCTTCATCGAGGACCATTTGCGACATCATGGTCGTGCTTTGCTCGGTTAATGTGAGGCAAAAGTAGGTAGAATCACGCCCTGAATTAAATCGGGGCGTTTTTTTATGCGTATTGGCCACGGCTACGATGTGCACCGTTTCGCTGAAGGCGATTTCATCACCCTGGGCGGCGTGCGCATTGCGCACCACCATGGGTTGCTGGCCCATTCCGACGGCGACGTTGTCCTGCATGCCTTGAGCGACGCCTTGCTCGGCGCGGCGGCACTGGGCGATATCGGCAAGCACTTTCCGGATACCGATCCCACCTTCAAGGGCGCGGACAGCCGTGTCCTGCTGCGCCATGTGGTCGGCCTGATCCATGCCAAGGGCTGGAAGGTCGGCAATGTCGATAACACCATCGTGGCCCAGGCGCCGAAAATGGCCCCGCATATCGAATCCATGCGCGCACTGATTGCCGCAGACCTGCAAATTGAATTGGATCAAGTCAACGTGAAAGCCACCACCACCGAAAAACTCGGGTTCACCGGTCGTGAAGAGGGCATCGCGGTGCACTCCGTCGCCTTGTTGCTGCGCGCATGAACGACCTGCAACTGCTGGGCCCGCGTGCCTATGGCGAGGCCCTGGGCAGCGCGGTCCTGAAGGCCACGGCTGAAGATTTCCAGGTCGACGAAGTGCTCGATATTCCGCTTACCGGCGAAGGCGAGCACCTGTGGTTGTGGGTTGAGAAGCGCGGGCTCAATACTGAGGAAGCCGCGCGGCGTATCGCCAAGGCGGCTGGCGTGCCGTTGCGCACCGTCAGCTATGCCGGGCTCAAGGACCGTCAGGCGTTGACCCGCCAGTGGTTCAGCGTACAACTGCCGGGCAAGGCCGATCCGGACATGAGCGGTGCGGAAAACGACACCCTCAAGATCCTGAAAACCGCCCGCCACAAGCGCAAGCTGCAGCGTGGCGCGCACTCGGCCAACGGCTTTACCTTGCGTCTGACCCAATTGGCCGGTGATACCGCCGCCATCGACGCGCGGCTGCAATTGATTGCCCAGTACGGCATTCCCAACTATTTCGGCACCCAGCGTTTTGGCCACAACGGTGGCAATGTCGTCGACGCCCGCGAATGGGCCGCGCGCAAGGCCCTGCCGGAGCAGCGCAATGTGCGTTCGCGGTTGTTATCCACCGCGCGCAGTTTTCTCTTCAACAAAGTACTGGCGGCACGCGTTGCCGACGGTTCCTGGCAGCGCGCGCAAGTGGGTGATCTGCTGGCGTTTACCGACAGCCGCAGCTTTTTTCCGGCGGGGGAGGCAGAGTGCAGCGACCCGCGCCTGGCGATCCTGGACCTGCACCCCACCGGGCCGCAGTGGGGCGAGGGCGATTCTCCGGCGACAGGCGCCACGTTTGAGTTGGAGCAGGCGGTTGCCGCCGGTGAAGCCGACCTGCGTGATTGGCTGGTGAGTGCCGGCATGAGCCAGGAACGTCGCATTCTGCGACTGCCCATTGGCGGGTTGACGTGGCATTATCCCGGGCCTGACATTCTGCAATTGGAATTCGTCCTGCCGGCCGGATGCTTCGCCACTGTCTTGGTGCGCGAGCTTGTTGATCTGGTGCCGGTGGGGCAGACGGACAGCCCATGCGTATTCTGATATCAAACGATGACGGTGCCACCGCACCCGGTCTTGCCGCGCTCTATGCTGCGCTGCAGGATTACGCCGAGTGCGTGGTGGTTGCCCCCGACCAGGACAAGAGCGGCGCCAGCAGTTCGCTGACGCTCGACCGTCCGCTGCACCCGCAGGTTCTGGCCAATGGCTTCATCAGTGTGAACGGCACCCCCACCGACTGCGTGCACCTGGCGATCAACAGTTTGTTGGACCAGGAGCCGGACCTGGTGGTGTCGGGCATCAACCTCGGCGCCAACCTTGGCGACGACGTGCTGTATTCCGGCACGGTGGCGGCGGCGCTTGAAGGACGCTTCCTCGGCCGGACCTCGTTTGCGTTTTCGTTGGCATCGCGTCAACTGGACAACCTGCCCACCGCGGCCTATTTCGCGCGCAAGCTGGTGGAGGCCCATGGCGCCCTGGACCTGCCGCCGCGCACGGTGCTCAACGTCAACATTCCCAATTTGCCCCTCGACCACATTCGCGGTATCCAGCTTACACGCCTGGGCCATCGCGCCCGCGCGGCAGCGCCGTTGAAGGTCGTCGACCCGCGTGGCAAGGAAGGCTACTGGATCGCGGCAGCGGGCGATGCCGAAGACGGTGGCCCAGGCACGGACTTTCACGCGGTGATGCAAGGCTATGTGTCGATTACCCCGTTGCAACTTGATCGCACCTTCAGTGATGCCTTCAGTGGTCTCGATGGCTGGCTGGAGGGGCTGCGCTGATGGCTCGTGAACAAGACGACCTGCTGCGCCGGGGCATCGGGATGACCTCCCAGCGCACCCGTGAGCGTTTGATCCAGCGCCTGTACGAAGAGGGGCTTTCCAACGCCCAGGTGTTGGAAGTGATCCGGCGTACGCCTCGGCACCTCTTTGTCGATGAAGCCTTGGCCCATCGTGCCTACGAAGACACGGCATTGCCCATCGGCCATAACCAGACCATCTCCCAGCCTTATATGGTTGCGCGCATGAGCGAGCTGCTGCTGGCGGCGGGGCCGTTGGACAAGGTGCTGGAGATTGGCACCGGTTCCGGCTACCAGACGGCGGTGCTGTCGCAACTGGTGGAGCGGGTGTTCTCGGTGGAGCGCATCAAGGTGCTGCAGGACCGCGCCAAGGAACGCCTGGTGGAGCTGAACCTGCGCAACGTGGTATTCCGCTGGGGCGATGGTTGGGAAGGCTGGCCGGCGCTGGCGCCCTACAACGGGATTATCGTCACTGCCGTGGCCACCGATGTGCCGCAGGCGCTGCTCGATCAACTGGCCCCGGGAGGGCGGCTGGTCATTCCGGTGGGTTCCGGTGAAGTGCAACAATTGATGCTTATTGTCCGTGAAGACGATGGTTTTTCCCGGCATGTACTCGGCGCCGTGCGTTTTGTGCCGTTGCTCAATGGCCCGCTGGCCTGATCATTTTTCGCGGGCAGTGAATTCTGTTGGTGAGGATGTGTCTTACGGCGGGGTCTATCAAGTCAACATGATGGACAGAGCGATTCAACGCGCTGAATGATTCGTTTCAGTCGCGTGACGGTAAAACTTCAATGCCCAGTTATACTTGCGTCATATTTCAAGCCTGATACAGGCATTCATGTTCAGCCACCACAAAGGGAGCGGCGGGTGAGTCTCACAGGTCTTGCGCAGCGTATGAGTAAAACAAGTTTTCAGCGACTGGTGCTTGGCCTTGTCTTTGGTTCCCTTCTGGTAGGGTGTTCCAGCTCGCCAAGCAGCGGTGCACGGGTGGTTGACCGCAATAACGCTGCACCACAAAAGCCGACGGTGACCACCGGGCAGTATGTCGTGCGCAAGGGCGACACCTTGTTCTCGATTGCCTTCCGTTATGGCTGGGACTACAAGGCCCTCGCAGCCCGTAACAATATTCCTGTGCCCTACACGATACATCCGGGTCAGACGATTCGCTTTGACGGTCGCACCGGTTCTACCCCTACGGCAGTTGTGACAAACACCGGATCTTCGCCGTCGTCTTCGAGCAAAACCACCATCATTACCCGGCCTGCGGGTACCGCTGCGCCGAGTGCTGCGAACAAGCCGGCACCCGCGCCGTTGCCCCCGGCAGGGCCTGCGCCGACCGGTTGGGGATGGCCCTCAAATGGAGTGTTAATTGGAAAATTCTCTTCAAACGGCAGTTTGAATAAAGGCATTGATATTGCCGGGGATTTGGGACAGCCTGTTTTAGCTGCGTCTGATGGGACGGTGGTGTACGCCGGGAGTGGTTTGCGGGGCTACGGCGAACTGGTCATCATCAAACACAGCGATACCTACGTCAGTGCTTACGGCCACAACCGTAGGCTGTTGGTTCGGGAGGGGCAGCAGGTCAAAGTCGGACAGACAATTGCCGAAATGGGGTCAACTGGTACGGACCGGGTGAAACTGCACTTTGAGATTCGCCGTCAAGGGAAGCCTGTAGATCCACTGCAATTCCTACCCCGTCGTTGATATGTTGCACAGCCTGTTCCTCACGTAGAAGGAACAGGCTCCAGCGTTGCCAAGGATAAAGGCGTCGCTTGAGCTTGAGGTCGAACTCACCAAAGGACTATAACAATGGCTCTCAGTAAAGAAGCGCCGGAGTTTGACATCGACGATGAGGTTCTCCTTATGGAGACCGGCATCGCTACGGAATCGATGTCGAATGAGGGACCTGCTGTACCTTCAGTTCGCACCAAATCCAAGAACTCCACCGCGTTAAAGCAACACAAATACATTGATTACACGCGGGCGCTCGATGCGACCCAGCTGTACCTCAATGAAATCGGCTTTTCCCCTCTGCTGACTCCCGAAGAAGAAGTCCATTTTGCGCGCTTGTCGCAAAAGGGTGATCCGGCTGGGCGCAAGCGCATGATTGAAAGCAACCTGCGCCTGGTGGTGAAAATCGCCCGACGCTACGTCAATCGTGGGCTGTCCTTGTTGGACCTGATCGAGGAGGGCAACCTGGGCTTGATCCGGGCGGTGGAGAAGTTCGATCCTGAGCGGGGCTTCCGCTTCTCGACCTATGCCACCTGGTGGATTCGCCAGACCATCGAACGGGCGATCATGAATCAGACCCGCACGATCCGGTTGCCGATCCATGTGGTCAAGGAACTCAACGTCTACCTCCGGGCGGCACGTGAGCTCACTCAAAAACTCGATCATGAACCCTCGCCCGAAGAAATCGCCAACCTGCTGGAAAAACCGGTAGGGGAGGTCAAGCGCATGCTGGGTCTTAACGAGCGTGTGTCTTCGGTCGACGTCTCGCTGGGTCCGGACTCGGATAAAACCCTGCTGGACACCCTGACGGATGATCGTCCTACGGATCCCTGCGAGCTGCTGCAGGACGATGATCTTTCCCAAAGCATTGACCAGTGGCTGTCGGAGCTCACGGACAAGCAGCGTGAGGTGGTGATTCGCCGCTTCGGCCTGCGTGGCCATGAGAGCAGCACGCTGGAGGACGTAGGCCTGGAGATTGGCCTGACCCGTGAGCGGGTGCGGCAGATCCAGGTGGAAGGGCTCAAGCGCTTGCGCGAGATCCTGGAGAAGAATGGCTTGTCGAGTGAGTCGTTGTTTCAATAACGACGCCGCTTGAATGCTTGAATGTGGGAGGGGGCTTGCTCCCGATAGCGGTAGTTCAGTCACTGGATGTATCGACTGACACGCCGCTATCGGGAGCAAGCCCCCTCCCACATTTTTTGCGCACGACATTTTATTCATGTATGCCCAAATCCCAGGCATAAAAAAACCCCGCTTTTAAGGGCGGGGTCTTTTCGACTGAGTCAGTGCAAGTTAGATAACTTGAACTTCTTCAGCTTGCATGCCTTTCTGACCGCGGGTAGCGATGAAAGAAACCTGTTGGCCTTCTTTCAGGCTTTTGAAGCCGTCGGATTGGATAGCTTTGAAGTGAACGAACAGGTCGTCACCGGATTGTGGAGTGATGAAGCCGAAGCCTTTTTCATCGTTGAACCACTTAACGGTACCAGTTTGGCGATTAGACATGGTGTATCTCCTTGGACAAAGTTAACTGCGACTCAGGAAAAGCCCTGGCCGAGACTGAGTGCAAAGAGCAGGAAAAATTCTTGGAGATGGTTGGATCGAAATTCAACATATCGTGTAGAGATTCTCAGTGACACAAGCAGCACAGTGGCGCCACCTTAACCCTTTTTCCGGAACGTGCCAATGGTATTTCCGAAGGTTTCTCTATTTTCGTGACTGGCGGTGGTATTTACACACACCGGTTGCGGCAATACGGGGCCCGGCCCCGCTGGCCGCGCCTTATGGCAGCCGGTGCGTTCATCAAGAAAAGCCCGACGCCCTTTGAACCCCAACGCCGGCCCCGGTAAGATGCCCCACAGAATTTTTCCACCTCGCTATTCAGGACACCCGCCATGAGCATCAAATCGGACAAGTGGATTCGCCGCATGGCGCAAGAGCACGGCATGATCGAACCGTTCGTCGAGCGTCAGATTCGTGGTGAAGGCGATGACCGCGTGATCTCGTACGGCGTTTCCAGCTACGGCTACGATGTGCGCTGCGCCGACGAGTTCAAGGTGTTCACCAACATCAACTCGGCGATCGTGGATCCGAAGAACTTCGACGAAAAGAGCTTCGTCGATGTGAAAAGCGACGTGTGCATTATCCCTCCGAACTCCTTTGCCCTGGCACGCACCGTGGAATTCTTCCGTATTCCCCGCGACGTGCTGACCATCTGCCTGGGTAAAAGCACCTACGCGCGCTGCGGCATTATCGTCAACGTGACGCCACTTGAGCCTGAGTGGGAAGGCCACGTGACCCTGGAATTCTCCAACACCACCACCCTGCCGGCGAAAATCTACGCCAACGAAGGCGTGGCGCAGATGCTGTTCTTGCAGTCTGACGAGGCCTGTGAAGTGTCCTACAAAGACCGCGCCGGCAAGTACCAGGGCCAGCGCGGCGTCACCTTGCCACGCGCTTGATCGAAAGGTCCTACGCGTAAAGGGAATTAGTCCGCAGAAAGTGACTCTATTGGGTGTACTGCCTCGGTGCGTGCAAAACGCACCGAGCCACGCTTGAGGAGTGCCTTATGAAGATTGACCCGCGAATCAGCGCAGAACTTGCCCGGCTTGAACCCAACCAGATTGGCGTTCTGGCCTGGTCCCTGATGGCTGATCCCGCCTATGCAGGCGGCATCCCCGGCCAACCCGATGAAGATTGGCCACAGCAGCCCACCGAACCCGGTGAGCCGACCCTTCCGGACGAGCCGCCTCCCGCACCGGTCGCCTGATACCCGCAAGGCCGGTCAGCGAACCTGCCACACCTGGTGATCGCCGATAACAAAGATTCGGCGGTCATTGTCCTGCTCCACCGTATGCCCCCCGGTAAACGCCCCAAACGCCGGCAGCAGGCTGACGCGCGTGCCGAACTGGAAACACGGCAGGCGCAGGCTCTGCCGGCCCTTGCCGCGCAAGCGATACACCGGGTGCACATGCCCCGCCAGCACATGGTGGCTGGCATGGGCGTGCGGTTCGTGTTGCAGGGCGAAAGGGCCCATCAGCAGTGGCTCCGGAACCACATCGATCCTCAAGTCAGCCGGTGGGTCGCCCGCGCGTTTATCGTGATTACCGCGAATCAAGGTCATCGACAGGTCGCAATGACGTGCTCGCCAGGCCCTCAAGGCGCTGAGGGTGCCGCTGGCGTGGGAGCCGGGCCCGTGGAGGAAGTCGCCGAGAAAGATCACCTGGGCGCACGGTACGGCCGCCAACAGCCGATCCAGGCGCTGCAGGTTTTCGGTGGTGGTGCCTTGCGGTACCGGCTGGCCCAGGCTGCGATAGGCCGATGCCTTGCCAAAGTGTGCATCGGCGATCAGCAGGCACTGGCGCGCGGGCCAGTAGAGCGCCTTATCCGCCAACAGCCACAGCTCTTCGCTCTCCAGCGTCACTGAGCACACCATCAGCGTTTGCCGTTATCGGCGACTTTTTCCAAGTCCTTGACCATCCGCGCAATGCGCTCGGAGAGTTTTTCCGAACTCATGCTTTCGCGCATCCGTTCCACCAGCAGTGGGAAGGCCAGGGGCGTAGGACGTTCGATCATATGCACGTCCAGTGTCAGCGCCGAGAGGCGAAGCAAGGTCTCTTCCAGCCGACGAATATCTAATTCATCACGCAGGACTTCTTCCCCCGCCTGGGCCAGCAACAGGTTTTGCGGGTCATATTGCTTGAACACTTCAAAGAACAACCCGCTGGATGCCTGCACCTGGCGCGTGCTTTTCGGCGCGCCGGGGTAACCGGCAAACACCAGTCCGGCGATACGCGCAATCTCGCGAAAGCGGCGCAGGGCGAGTTCCCCGGCATTCAGGCTGGCCGCCACGTCTTGCAGCAAGTTTGTCGGACTCAGCAGCGCCTCATTCAATAAAAACGGCCAATCCACCGGCGTTGCACTCAGCAGTTCCAGCCCGTAATCATTCACGGCAATCGAGAAGGTTACAGGCTGGCGTTGGCTGACCCGCCACGCGAGCAAACTCGCCAAGCCCAAATGCACCTGACGCCCGGCGAAGGGGTAAAGAAAGAGGTGCCAACCCTCCCGTGACTTCAGCGCTTCGGCCAGCAAACTTGTGCGCGTGGGCAAGCCGGACCAGCGTAGTTGCGTGTGCAGCAGCGGTTGCACAGCCCGCATTTCCGGCCCCTCGTAGACCCCGTGCGCGGCCGCATCGAAGCGCTCCACCACGGCTTGGGCCAGCTCATTGGAAAGGGGCATGCGCCCGCCATTCCAGCGCGGTACTGCAGCTTTTTTGGCGCTGCTACGGCGCACATAGGCGGTCATGTTTTCCACCCGCACCAATTCCAGCAGGCGCCCGGCAAACAAGAAGCCATCACCCGGCTTGAGGCGTGCAATAAAGCCTTCTTCAACACTGCCCAGGTTCTTGCCACCGCCGCCCTTGCTCCAGAATTTCAGCTGGATGCTGGCGTCGCTGACAATGGTACCCACGCTCATGCGATGGCGGCGCGCAAGCCGGGCATCGGGGACGCGCCAAATGCCGTGCGCGTCCGGCTCCACGCGGCGGTAATCCGGGTAAGCGGTCAGCGATAAGCCGCCATGCCGTACAAAGCCCAGGGCCCAGGCCCAATCGGCCTCGGTGAGGTCACGATAGGCCCAGGCGCCACGGACCTCCGCCAGCAGCGCCTGCGGCGTAAAGCCACCGCCGAGGGCCATGCTCACCAAATGTTGTACGAGCACATCCAACGGCTTGTGGGGCGATTCGCGGGCTTCGATACGCCGCGCTGCAATGGCGTCCTGGGCCGCAGCGGCTTCCACCAGTTCCAGGCTGTGGGTCGGCACCAGGGTCACCCGCGACGGCCGTCCGGGTGCATGGCCGGAGCGCCCGGCGCGTTGCATCAGGCGCGCCACGCCTTTGGCCGAGCCGATTTGCAGCACGCGCTCCACCGGCAAAAAATCCACCCCCAGGTCCAGGCTGGAGGTGCACACCACCGCCTTGAGCTGACCGTCTTTCAACGCCCGCTCCACCCAGTCGCGGGTCTCGCGGGACAGAGAACCATGGTGCAGGGCAATCACCCCGGCCCAATCCGGTCGGGCCTCGAGCAGCGCCTGATACCAGATTTCCGACTGCGCCCGCGTGTTGGTAAAGACCAGGCAACTGCTGCTGGCGTCGACCTCGGCGACCACCTGCGGCAGCATCTTCAAGCCGATATGCCCGG
The DNA here is from genome assembly GCF_005233485.1 of Pseudomonas sp. CFBP13509. Taxonomy (NCBI): domain Bacteria; kingdom Pseudomonadati; phylum Pseudomonadota; class Gammaproteobacteria; order Pseudomonadales; family Pseudomonadaceae; genus Pseudomonas; species Pseudomonas sp. CFBP13509. The sequence goes on along the minus strand of NZ_QGAA01000001.1, from coordinate 291,185 downwards.
CCCACGGAAACCGCTCGGCGATGGGCGGCAGCAAGGTGTCGACGTGCAACTGCTTGACCGTTTGTCCCTGCACATTAATCCCGTCCCCTTGTGGGATCAGCACTTCCAAGGCGTGGGACTGGTTACCGAGGGTGGCCGAAATGCCCCAGACCATCAGTTCAGGATGCCAGCGCCGCAGCCGCGCCAACGCCAGTTGCAACTGCACGCCGCGCTTGTTGCCGATCAGCTCATGCCATTCATCCACCACCACCATGCGCAGGTGCGCCAGGCTCGTTTCGCTGTCGGCGCGGGCGAGCATCAGGGTCAGGCTTTCCGGGGTGGTGACCAGCGCGGTGGGCTGGCGTCGGGTTTGCCGGGCACGCTCGCTGCTGCTGGTATCGCCGGTGCGCAGGCCGACGCTCCAGGGAATCTGCAAGGCCTCGAGCGGCGCTTCGAGGGCGCGTGCGGTGTCGGCGGCCAACGCGCGCATGGGCGTGATCCACAGCACGGTCAGTGGCTCAGCCGGCGGTTTGCGTTTACCGGTGGCGGGCGGGCGGGTGATCGCGAAACGATTGAGGGCGGCAAACCACAGGGCGTAGGTTTTGCCGGCGCCGGTGCTGGCGTGCAGCAAGCCCGAGCGGCCGTCCTTGACCGCCGTCCATACGTCTTTCTGGAAGGCGAACGGCTTCCAGCCTTTGGCGGCAAACCACGTTTTGGCGAAGTCGAGGGGTTTTGCCATGGGGCCGCGAACGCTCTGGAGGGTCTATTCCACAGACCCTCCAGGCGTTGCAAAGGTTTACTTCAAATTGCCGCTCAGGAACTGTTGCAGGCGCTCGCTCTTCGGATTGCCCAGCACATCCTCCGGCGCGCCTTGCTCTTCCACCAGGCCCTTGTGCAGGAACAGCACCTGGCTGGATACCTTGCGTGCAAAGCTCATTTCGTGGGTCACCATGATCATGGTGCGGCCTTCCTCGGCCAGGCCCTGGATCACCTTCAACACTTCACCCACCAGCTCCGGGTCGAGGGCCGAGGTGGGTTCGTCGAACAGCATCACTTCCGGCTCCATGGCCAGGGCGCGGGCGATGGCCACCCGTTGCTGCTGGCCACCGGACAGGAACGCCGGGTATTGGTCCGCCACGCGTGCCGGTAAACCTACCTTGTCCAGGTAGCGACGGGCACGGTCTTCGGCGTCCTTCTTGCTGCAACCCAGCACCCGGCGCGGGGCCATGGTAATGTTTTCCAGCACGCTCATATGGCTCCACAGGTTGAAATGCTGGAACACCATCGCCAGTCGTGTGCGCAGGCGTTGCAGTTCGGCATCGTCGGCCACGCGCATGCCGTGGCGGTCGCTGACCATGCGGATCGGCTGGCCGTCGAGGGTCATGGCGCCGTCGTTGGGGGTTTCCAGGAAGTTGATGCAACGCAAAAAGGTGCTTTTGCCCGAGCCGCTGGCGCCGATCAGGCTGATCACATCACCGGTCCTGGCCTTGAGCGAGACACCTTTGAGCACCTCATTGTCGCCATAGCTTTTATGCAGGCCTTCAACGGTCAATTTGTACATGGGGCGTGCATCCTCAAGGCGAAAGTAGGTAGCCGCTGCGGTAGGCCTCGGTGCCTGCGACATGGCCGACGACCATCCCGGCAGTGGCCATGCGGCGCAGCGAACGGGCGTAAAGCAGGCCGGCCTTCTGGCAGTGCACGGGCGTTACGCGGTCGGTAATGGGGTCGATGATTTCGGCGATCAGTTGCCCGGCTTCCAGGTATTCACCGGGCAGGGCGCTGAACACCAGCAGGCCGCCCACCGGCGTTGCTACGGGTTCGACGCCCGCCAGCGGCGTGGCGGGGTAGGGCAGCTCGGGCAGCGGTGCGGCGTCGCCGGCAATCGCGCCGAAGTGAATCAGGTAGTCGATGATTGCCTGGCAGTCGAGGGCGGCCAACCCATGGTTGACGTCGCCCTGGCCACGCAGTTCGACGGTCACCGAAAAACTGCCCATGGGGATCGGGAAGCGCGCGCCAAAGCGTTGCTGCAACTGCCACCACACCAGGGTGAAACACTCATCGAAGGACTGCCCGCCGGAGTCGGTAGCCAGCAGATTGGCCTCCGAGCCGATATAGCGTGCCAGCGGCTCCACCTGCGGCCAGGCTTCGGGCGTGGTGTACAGGTGCGCCACGGCTTCGAAGTCGCAATGCAGGTCCAGCACCATGTCGGCATCGCAGGCCAGGCGTTGCAACACCAGGCGTTGGGAGTGCAACTGGGTCTCGGCGATTTGCACGGCCAGGGCAGCGCTCAAGGCGGCGCGGATCAGTTCGACGTTTTGTTGCGGGTTATCGCCGAGCGAGCCCTCGACCTGATCGCCGACGGTATCGCTGAGGTCGACAAACAGGCGATTGAAGTTCTGCCCGCTTTCCAACTCGTAGCGGCCCAGCGGGGTGTCCATTAACACCTGTTCCAGGCCTGCCGGATTGGCGATGGGCACCAGCACGATCTCGCTCAGTAACCGCCCGGCTGCCGCCAGCTCGGCCAGGCGCACTTTCAGGTGCCAGGCCACCAGCATGCCCGGCAGTTCATCGGCATGCAGCGATGACTGGATATAGACCTTGCCTTCGGCATGTTCGGGGCCGAAGTGGAAACTGTGAATCTGCCGCGCCGTGCCTGGCACCGGTGCGATCAGATCGTGTACCTGATGACGCATGAAGGCTCCTTAATGGCTTGGTCCGAGAAACGCCAGCCAGCGGCGCTCCGCCAGACGAAACAGACCGACCAGGGCGAAGGTCACGGTCAGGTAGATCAGCGCGGCGATACCGAATGATTGGAACGTCATGAACGTGGCCGAGTTGGCGTCCCGCGCCACCTTGAGGATGTCCGGGATCGTCGCGGTAAACGCTACCGTGGTCGAGTGCAGCATCAAGATCACTTCGTTGCTGTAGTAGGGCAACGAGCGGCGTAACGCCGAGGGCATGATCACGTAGGCGTACAGCTTCCAGCCGCTTAAACCGTAGGCCTTGGCCGCCTCGACTTCGCCGTGGGCCATGCTGCGGATGGCCCCGGCGAAAATCTCCGTGGTGTAGGCGCAGGTGTTGAGGGCGAATGCCAGGATCGTGCAGTTCATGGCATCGCGAAAGAACGCATCCAGCAGCGGTTGTTCGCGTACGGCGGCGATGCTGTAGATGCCGGTATAGCAGATCAGCAACTGGATATAGAGCGGCGTGCCACGAAACAGGTAGGTGTAGAACTGCACCGGCCAGCGTACCAGCGGGTTGCGCGATACACGGGCGATGGACAGCGGGATCGACACCACAAAGCCGATGACCAGGGCGGCGCTGAGCAACCACAGGGTCATGGCCAGGCCGGTGATGTGCTGGCCGTCGCTATAGAGGAAGGGGCGCCAGTATTCCTGCAAGAGTTCGATCATCGCACCGCCTCCCGTGAGCCTGCGGAGTAGCGACGTTCAAGACGACGCAGGACGAAGTTGGACGCGCTGGTGATCAACAGGTAGATCAGCGCGGCGAGTACCAGGAAGTAGAACAGTTGGTAGGTGCTTTTGCCGGCATCCTGGGCGGCCTTGACCAGGTCCGCCAGGCCGATGATCGACACCAGGGCCGTGGCCTTGAGCATCACCATCCAGTTGTTGCCGATACCCGGCAGGGCAAAGCGCATCATCTGCGGGAAGGTCACGTAGCGAAAGCGTTGCCCGCGCTTGAGGCCATAGGCCGTGGCGGCTTCCAGCTGGCCACGGGGGACGGCGAGGATCGCGCCGCGAAACGTCTCGGTGAAATAAGCACCGTAGATAAAGCCCAGGGTGATCACCCCGGCGCTGAATGGGTCGATCTCGATGTATTCCCATTCCATGAAGTCGGTCAGGCCGGTGAGCCAGGTTTGCAGGCTGTAGAAAATCAGCAGCATCAGCACCAGGTCGGGTACACCGCGAATCAGGGTGGTGTAGAGCTGGGCGGGGATGCGCAGGAAGGGCAGGCTGGAAAGCTTGGCGCTGGCGCCAAGCAGGCCCAGCAATACGCTGACAGCCAGGGACAGCACCGACAACTTGATGGTCATCCAGGTGCCTTGCAGCAACAACGGGCCGAAACCCTTCAAGCTGAGTGCGCTCAGCTCGAGGGTTTGCAACAGTTCTTCGAACATAAATCAGGACCTATGGCGATAAAAAAGCGCCCCTCCATAGGAGGGGCGCCCCAGGCATTATTTGCCGCTGTACAGGTTCAGATCGCCAAAGTGTTTCTTCTGGATGGTGGCGTAGGTGCCATCATCGTGTAACGCTTTGATACCTTTATCCAAAAGGGCCTTCAGTTCAGTGTTACCTTTTTTGATACCGACGGCGGTTTTCGATGGCAGCAATGGGTCATCGATGGCGGCGCTGACTTCATAGCCGGCACCGGCCGGGGACTTCAAGAAGCCCAGTTCGGCTTGCAGCATGTCCTGCACCGAAGCGTCGAGACGACCGGAAGTCAGGTCGGCATAAACCTGGTCCTGGTTGGCGTAGGCCTTGGTGGTTACACCGGCTTTATCCAATACGGCCTTGGCGTAGGCTTCCTGGATGGTGCCTTGCTCGTAGCCCACGGATTTGCCCTTGAGGGACTCTGGCGTCGAGTACCCCGCGCCTTTCTTGAACACCAGCGAGGTCGGGCCGGAGAACAGTTCGCTGGAGAAGTCGATGGCTTTCTCGCGCACCGGGGTCACGGTCATGGACGAAATCACTCCGTCGAACTTGTTGGCTTTGAGGCCTGGAATCATGCCGTCAAAGTCACTCTCGACCCACTTGCACTTCACTTTCAGTTCGGCGCAGATCGCATTGCCCAGGTCGATATCGAAGCCTACCAGGCTGCCATCGGCCGCCTTGGATTCGAACGGCGCGTAGGACGGATCGACACCAAAACGCAGTTCCTTGTATTCCTTGGCCAACGCGGTACCGGCGGCCATGCACAGAGCCAGTGCAGAAAGGGTCAGCAATGCTTTTTTCATTATTTAATCCCTGGAAACCAAGATAAGCGCTTGTGGCGCGTTTTAGGACTGTTACTGAACGGTGTCAGACGGATCACGAGTAGCAATTTCTGCACCATAGTTCCGAATGAGCGTTTTAAAAGGTGGGACAAGGGAGTCATGAGTGTAGAAGATGCCCGAAAATGGGCATTGAAAATCGAACGCACTATTTCGGAACATTTGGAGGTCCATTGTGGAGGGGCGGTGTTCTGGGTCAGGCCAGTAAGTCCTGCAGGGTGGCAAGGTTATCCGCCTCATCCACCGCCTTGTCCTGGCGCCAACGCAACATCCGCGGAAAGCGCACCGCAATCCCGCTCTTGTGCCGCTTGGACAGGGCAATGCCTTCAAACCCCAGCTCGAACACCATGCTGGGCGTCACGCTGCTGACCGGGCCGAACTTCTCCACGGTGGTCTTGCGCACGATGGCGTCGACCTTGCGCATTTCTTCGTCGGTCAGCCCTGAATAGGCCTTGGCGAAGGGCACCAGCGTGCGTTCACTGCCGGGCGGGCCATCCCATACGGCAAAGGTGTAGTCGCTGTAGAGGCTGGCGCGCCGGCCATGGCCGCGTTGGGCGTAGATCAACACCGCATCGACACTGAAGGGGTCGACTTTCCACTTCCACCACAGGCCCATGTCCTTGGTGCGGCCCACGCCGTAGAGGCCCTGGCGATCCTTGAGCATCATGCCTTCCACGCCGAGGCTGCGAGACGCTTCACGTTGCTCGGCCAAGGCCTGCCAGGTCGCGGCCGTCAGCAGTGGCGAGGGCAGCAGCACCGGTTGGTTGCACTGGGTGATCAACTGTTCGAGCTGGGCGCGGCGTTCGGCCTGGGTGTGGTTGCGCCAGTCGTCGCCCTGGTGTTCCAGCAGGTCATAGGCGAGGACGGCGACCGGTGCATCGTCGAGCACTTTTTTGCTCAGGGTCTTGCGGCCGATCCGCTGCTGCAGCAGGGCAAAGGGTTGCACCGCGTCTTTCCAGACGACGATCTCGCCATCGATCACCGTGCCATCGGGCAGGCCACTGACCAGGCTGTGCAGTTCGGGGAAACGCTCGGTCACCAGCTCTTCGCCCCGCGACCAGATCCACAGGCGGCCTTCACGCTTAACCAGTTGCGCGCGAATGCCGTCCCACTTCCATTCCACCTGCCAGTCGGCGGGAGAGCCGAGCAACGTGTCGAACTGCTCCACCGGCTGCGACAACCCGTGGGCGAGAAAAAACGGATAGGGCTGTCCGCCCCGTTGTGCATGCTCGTCGGATGATTCGGCAGCGATCAGCTTGAGGTATCCCTCGGCTGTCGGACGGTTGGACAGATCGGTGTAGCCCACCAGCCGCTGTGCAACGCGCTTGCTGTCGAGGTCGGCCATGGCGGCGAGGGCGCGGGTGACCAGCAGTTTGGATACGCCGACGCGAAAGCTGCCGGTGATCAACTTGACGCACACCATCAGACTCGGCTGGTCCAGTTGCGCCCATAACGCCGGTAACCGTTCGGCCAGGTCCAGGGGCGACAGGCCACGCAGCGGCAGGAGTTTTTCTTCCAGCCATACGGCGAGACCGTCCTCGGAGGTGTAGGTGGATTCCGGCAGGAGCAGGGAAATCGTCTCGGCCAGGTCGCCTACTGATTGGTAGCTCTCTTCGAACAGCCACGGCTCGATGCCGGATGCTTCGGTGGCCATGTCCCGCAGCAGACGCGTCGGTACCAATTGCCGCGGTCGTCCGCCGGACAGGAAATACACCGCCCACGCAGCGTCTTCAGGCGGCGCTTGCAGGAAGTAGGCTTGCAGGGCCGCGAGCTTGGCATTGCTGGAGGTGGTGGCGTCGAGGTTGGCGTACAGCTCGGCGAAGGCTTTCATGCCGTGGCCTCCTCTTCGTCATCACCGTATTCGGTGGTGAAGCCCTGGGCATCCAGGCCTTTTTCCCGCAGGTGGCGTACCAATACGCCGACGGAGCCGTGGGTGACCATCACCCGTTCGGCGCTGGTTTGTTCGATCGCCCACAGCAGCCCGGGCCAGTCCGCATGATCCGACAGCACAAAGCCCCGGTCCACTCCGCGTCGCCGCCGCGTACCGCGCAGGCGCATCCAGCCGCTGGCGAAGGCATCGCTGTAGTCGCCGAAGCGCTTGATCCAACTGCTGCCACCTGCGGAAGGCGGCGCGATGATCAGGGCCTGGCGCAGCAATGGGTCGGTCTTTTTGAAATCGCCGGCGTAGAGGGTTTCGGGGATATAAATGCCGGCCTCGCGATAAACCCGGTTCAGCGGCTCGACCGCGCCATGGCTGAGGATCGGCCCGATGCTGGCGTCGATGCCATGCAGGATGCGCTGGGCTTTGCCGAAGGAATAACAGAACAACACGCTGGCTTTGCCGGCGGCAATATTGCCCCTCCACCAGTCGTTGATCCCGGCGAAGATCTGCGCCTGGGGCTGCCAACGGTAGATCGGCAGGCCAAAGGTGGATTCGGTGATAAAGGTATGGCAACGCACCGGTTCGAAGGGCGCGCAGGTGCCGTCCGGTTCCACTTTGTAGTCGCCGGACGCCACCCAGACTTCGCCCTGGTACTCCAGGCGCACCTGGGCCGAGCCGAGTACATGCCCGGCTGGGTGGAAGCTCAGGGTCACGCCGTGGTGGACGAGTTTTTCGCCATAGGCCAGGGTTTGCAGGTTGATGTCCTGGCCCAGGCGCAAGCGCAGGATGCCTTCGCCAGGGGCGGCAGCCAGGTAGTGTTGATTGCCCGTGCGGGCGTGGTCGCCGTGGGCGTGGGTGATGACGGAGCGTTCCACCGGGCGCCAAGGATCGATGTAGAAATCTCCGGCGGGGCAGTAGAGGCCTTCGGGCCGGGCGATGACAAGGTCCATGGGCTGACCGGGGCGATGGGCTTATCAGGTATGAGGCGGGGGCGAGCGCAGAAGTTCTATCTGAATGCATGTGGGCCAAATGTGGGAGGGGGCAAGTCGAATCGTCGCACCGCTCCTCCCACATTTGGATCAGGTTTCACCAGGTTGAAGTCAGGTCACTTGCCTGGGGTCAGGGTCAACCTGGCCTTCCCATATACCTTCTCGAAGTTCTGCGGCTGCATCGGGAAGCTCAGGTATTGCGCCTTGAGCGACGGGTCGATGCCGTTGGCGTAGTTCGGGCTTGCCGGGTTGCCGGACTGGCCGATGCCACCCTGGCCCATCATCGGCTCCACCTGGCCGAAGTCGACGATCATGCGCAGCGCCGGCACCTGGGTGGTGTTGAAGTCCTGGCCCCAGCTGTACGGTGCCGGGTTCAAGGTGTTGTGGTCGCCACCGGACGCCAGTGGGCCGCGAATCACTTGGCCACTGGTGTTTTTCCAGGTGGTGCTGTGCAGCTTGCCCCACTGCCAGGTCTTGTGGTCAGCACCCAGTTGGCTCTCGCCAGCGCTGATCGCGGCGGCCAGGCTGCGGGCGAGGATGGCGGGTTTGTCTTCTTTCTGCGCGGTGCGCACGTCGTCCCAGAACGGGCTGTCTTCGCGGCCCAGCAGGTGGTCGGCCTGGGCGGCATAGGACAGGTTGGCGTTGCTGACAAAGGCTTTCCAACTGGCGCTGTTTTCCGGCCCCAGTTCGTCGAGGAATATCTGCCGGGTGCTTTCCTGCAGAAACAGTTCGTAGAGCGCCGCGTCGGCGGACGTCGACACCAGGCGGCCGTCGAAGGCCATCAGGCGCGTCAGTGCTTCCCGTGCCTTGGCCTGGTCGGCCGCCGGCAACGCATCAATCGCCTGCTTCAATGGCTGGGCCATACCCGGCGCCTGGAACATGGTCTTGAGCTTGGCGGCAAAGGTGGTGGTCTGGTCGTATTGCATGGCGATCATGCTGCGGCTGTCGTGCTTGCCCGCATTGGCCAGTTGCGCCAGGCGCTCGCTGCGCTCCGGCGCATCCCAGGAATTGGACAACTGCATGCCGTAGCCGCGCGGCGCGGTGCGTTGGTTGGCGGTGCCGATCCAGCCTTGGGCCGGGTCCTGGTCATAGGGGTGCAGCATCGCGTCGGCGTAACCGTCCCAGTCAAAGCGCGTATCCCAGCCGGGCGAGGGCAGCAGGCCTTCGCCTTCGCGGCGGTTGGGGAAGCGGCCGGTGACCTGCCAGCCAATGCTGCCGGCGTCGGCGAAGACCATGTTCAAGGCAATGGCGCGAATGTTCCGGGTTGCGTCCGAGGCCTTGCCGGCGTTTTGCGCGCGGGACAGGTCGAAGAACGCGTCGAGGCTCTTGTCATCCTTGAAGTCGGCGGTTTGCAGGGCCAGGCCAAAACCGCTGGTCAGGGCCTGGCTGCTGTTGAGCAGGGCGCCGTGGCGGGTTTCGTACACCACTTCGCGAATCGAGCGTTGACCCTTGACGAAGAAGGTTTCATTACGCACCGCTGCCGGCAGCCATTTTCCGTTGTTCTCGTAGTACAGCGCGCTGCCCTGGCGTTTGACCTTCTCCAGGAACAGGTCCTGGGTATCGCCCTTGACCGTGCTCATGCTCCACGCCACGTTGCCGTTGAAACCGGACAACAGGGTCGGCAGGCCGGCAATCGAGGCGCCGACGGCCTGGTATTTCGGTGCGCGAATCTGCACGTAGTTCCACGGCGACGGTGCTTGCGGCTGGGCGGCGAGGTCGCCTGCCAGCAGGCTCTTGCCGCTGCGACTGCGTTGCGGGCCGATGGCCCAGTTGCTCGACGTGGTAACCGCCAGCGAGTTGAGGCTGCTCAATTGCTGGCTGACCGTGTCCAGCCCGGCCAGGCCGGTGATCTGGCTGAGGTTCACGCCCTTGAGTTTCTCGGCTTCGGCCAGGGGGATCGGCTCATCCGGCGCACTCGGTGTCAGCCAGGCGAGTTTGTCCACGCCGACCTTTTGCGCCAGCAGCAACGACGCCAGCTCTTCCTGCAGGTTGGCCGACTCGCTGAAATTCAGCAGGCAGAACAGCAGCGCCGAATCCTCCGGCTTCCAGTACTCAGGCTTGTAGCCGGTCTGGGCCAGGTCCGGCGGCAGCTTGTCGCGGTAGCGGAACAGGTAGGCGTTGACGCCACGGGCATACACTTCGAAGAAGCGCTTGAGGCGCGGCGACGAGGCGTTATACAGCTCGCCGGCGCTTTTCTTCAGGTTGACCGCGCGCATGAAGCGGTCCACATCCAGCACCTCAGGGCCGGACATTTCAGCCAGGCGGCCCTGGGCCAACAGGCGCAGGGTGACCATCTGGGTGATGCGGTCACTGGCGTGCACATAACCCAGGCTGAACAGTGCGTCGTGGAAGGTATTGCTTTCGATCAGCGGCATGCCTTGGGCGTTGCGGCGTATCGAAACATTCTGTGCGAGGCCCTTGATCGGCTGCACGCCGGCCACTGGCGGCAGGGTGTCCTGGGTGCTCTGGAGCTGGCAACCGGCCAGGCTTAATGCACTGGCCACTGCCGCGGCAACGCCGAACCGGGGAAGAAAATGTGAGAGGGCTGGCGAGGCCATGGCAAAGCTCCTGCGGGGGGTAGCGTCAGTAAAGGCGCTACGTTAGTGAGCGCGGTGAAACGACGCAAGCAGGAGTTTGGGTAAACCGTTAGATCTTGAGTCGCATCGCCCCTCTCACCTGTTGACCGCGTACGACTTCAGGTCAGGATTTAGGCGGATTGACCTTTTGGACTAATTCATACGCCCGAACCGTCGCTGGCCGTTCCTTGATGCTATTGAACCAGCGCTGAACGTGTGGGAAATCCTCCAGGCTCTGGCTCTGCCACTTGTGGGAAACGATCCACGGATAGATCGCCATATCGGCAATGCTGTAGTCCTCACCCGCCACGAACGCACGGTCCGCCAAACGGCGGTCCAGCACACTGTATAGGCGTGCGGTTTCATCTACGTAGCGCTTGATCGCGTAGGGGATTTTCTCCGGGGCAAACTGGCTGAAATGATGGTTCTGGCCCGCCATCGGCCCGAGACCGCCCATTTGCCAGAACAACCATTGCAGCGCTTCCTGGCGACTGCGCAGGTTTTTTGGAATGAACTGGCCGGTTTTTTCCGCGAGGTACAGTAGGATCGCGCCGGATTCAAACAGCGAAATCGGCGCGCCGCCGTCGCTCGGGTTCTGATCGACGATGGCCGGGATGCGGTTGTTGGGGGCAATCTTCAGGAAGTCTGGCTTGAACTGGTCGCCCTGGCCAATGTTGATCGGGTGCACTTTGTAGGGCAGGCCGGCTTCTTCCAGGAACAGCGATACTTTGTGGCCGTTGGGGGTGGTCCAGTAATACAGGTCGATCATGAAGCTCTCCAAAAGTGGTGATGCTTGAGCGAATGCCTGTAGGTATAGGTAAAGGTGGGAGGGGGAAAATTCAATCAAACATTTGCGCCTACCCTTAGACGCTTTCGATTTGGAATGCGATGCAGCTGTGGAAGGGAGCGAACTCCCTCACACAGGGGCCTTCAGAGCGATTTACGCCCCGTGGCACTTCTTGAATTTTTTCTCACTGCCGCACGGGCAAGGATCGTTGCGACCAACGTCCTTCAATGCATTGCGCACCGGCTCCTGGTGAGCGTGGCCGCAGTTCGGGCCGTGGACATGGCCGTGGTCGTGATCATGGTGATCGTGATCGTGGTTGCAGTCAGGACCATGGACATGGGGTTGCTGAGTCATCGATGTCGCTCCGGAATAAAATCGCCGGGGATTATCTCGCCATTGTGGTTCACCTGCACGTCATAACCGATGAGTAATCCGGTTTTCAGTTCACCCTCCAGACGATACGGCACAGGCTGGTCGGGTTTTTTCAGCATCTGCACCACATCGCGGATCTGCGGCCAGAGGTTGGTGCGCACCGACACCTTGAAAAATGCATGGCCCTTGGGCGGTACCGTCAGCCATTCATTGGACTCGCCTTCGGTGAGCACAAAATCATCCAGGGTGACCTTGTAGATCAGCCCACGCACGGTCAGGTCCGAGTCGTCGCGGTTATCCACGCGAAAGTACAGCTTGAATTTCTGCTCCAGCAGCTTGGCCCGCACCACTTCGACTTTCACCAGGGAAACGTGCGGCGGGGGCGAATCGTCTTCGAACCAGGAGGCGCAACCGGTCATGCCGAAGGTTAACGCCAGCATCAAGCTGCAGATCCGAAGCATGGCGTGAGTCCTGTGGTGGTTAGAGATAGCTGGAACAACACTTCTTGAATTTTTGCCCACTGCCGCAAAGGCACGCATCGTTGCGTCCGGTTTTCACTTCCACCGTGGGGTCGATGAAGTACCAGCGCCCTTCATTCTGTACGAAAGAAGACTGCTCGCGGTGGCTATGTTCGCCAGTGCTGTCATGCCAGCGTGCGGTGAAGGTCACGAAGGCGTGTTCCGGCTGGCCGCCGAACACCTCGGAACTTTCAACTTCCAGGCCGAGCCAGGTGCTCTGGGCGCTCCAGGCGGCGATGGCCTCACGGTCCAGGCCGGCCTGTTGCGCGGGCAACGTGGTTGCGACCAGATAATCCACCAGGCCCAGCACATAGGCGCTGTAGCGTGAACGCATCAGGGCGCTGGCGCAGGGGGCCGGGTGCCCGGCGTGATAATGACCGCAGCAGGCATCCAGCAGGTTGCCACTGCCGCAGGGGCAAATGGATGTACTCATCGGGTTACCACCAATACTTTCCGAAGTTTTCCGGGTTGGCCCAGAAACGGGCGTTGAGCCAGTCCGGCACCTGTTTATAGTCAAGCAGATCGTAGGTAAACAGCGTCAGCACCTGCTCGTCGCGCTGGAAACGCTCGCCGGCCTGGAGGGCCAGGGAGAAAAAGTCGGTTTCCTTCCAGCCGCAGGCGCCCAGGTCCACCAGCACCGCAATGCGGCTGGCGTTGAGGTTGCGGATGCCGCCGAGCAAGGTCAGGCCTTGGGGTTTTGGCAGGTACTCGAGGCAATCGACCACCAGCGCCAGGTCAAAACGCTGGGCCGCCAGCGCTTGCGGCAATGGCCCTGGCGCGGCGCAGAACACCTGGGTGTCAGGGTGCGCGTCCTTAAAGGCGTCCAGCGCCGGGAACTGGCTGGCACCCAACAGCAACAGGCGTTTGGGCTGGTGCAGATCGAGCAAGGCGGCCAGCGCTTGCTGGGGAGTACGGGCAGAAATACCAGCGGTCATCAGAGATCCTCACATCAGGACCATAGAGACTAGCGCGGCTGAGCGTGCGGGCCTAGAGCGGGTGGCTGCGAAAAGTCCTACGTGGGCGGCGATCCCCAATGAATACGGGGGCTTGGCGTAGTGGCGCAGTTGAAAAGAGCGGTCTTTACTCCACCCATCGGCCCCCGCCGATCCCCTCAGGAGAAAGTCAGATGAGCATCATGCGGACAGCTCTACCCTTGGTTCTGCTAACCGGAGTATTGACAGGTTGCGCAGGCTTGCAAAAAACCGATTGGCCTACCTGTGCCGCTGTTGGCGGTGTGACCGGTGCGGCGATCGGTGCGACTGAAAGCTCGGCCTACGCAGGCTATGGCGCGTTGCTGGTCGGCGGTATGGCCGGCGCCTATTGCTGGGTGCACGGCGATGGCGACGAAGATGGCGATGGCGTGCCGGACAGCCGCGACAAGTGCCCGGGCACCCCGAAAGGTGTGCAGGTCGACGCCAATGGTTGCCCTCCGGCGCCGCCAGCGGCGGTGGTCGAGGAGGTGGTCGTGGTCAAGGAAGAAACCATCGTGATCCGCGATGTGCACTTCCAGTTCGACTCGGCCAAGTTGACGGCAGCGGATAAAACCAAACTCGACACCATTGCCACGCGCCTGAAACAGGAGGCCCCGAGCGCCCAGCTACGGGTCAGTGGTCACACCGACAGCGTCGGTAAAGACGCCTACAACCAGAAACTCTCGGAAAAACGTGCCCATTCGGTCACCGATTACCTGATCGGCGCCGGGGTGCCCCGCAGTGCCTTTGTGTCTGTCACCGGGGCGGGCGAAAGCCATCCGGTCGCCGACAACAAGACCGCTGAAGGCCGCGCCCTGAACCGCCGTACGGAAATCCAGATCAACCGCTGACAGCCCTTGCCCCTGTGGGATCCACAGGGGCATTGCCGGCCACCCTCGCTTGAACCGCTCCCTCTCAAGTTTTTTGAACCTTCACTGGCAAATCGCCTGTAGAAGTCGTTACTGTGCGTCCAAAGAAAAATTTGAAAACACTCAGGAGCCCCATGATGCGTAAGGTTTTTCTGTTGGCCCTGTTGGTCAGCCCCGTTGCCCTGGCCCAGAGCGTCAGTGTCGAAACGAACTCATTGATGCGCCTTCCCTCCAGCACCAGTGTGTTGCAACTGGAGCGCCTGGACGTGGCGGACTACGGCACGTTGCTGATTCCGGCCACCATCAGCCAGGTCACGGTGGATGAACTGCACCTGGGCCGCGACGCACGCATCGCGATTGTTCCTGGCAATACCGCGCTGCAATTGCAGGTGCGGCATGCGCACCTTGAGCATGGCAGCCAGATCACCTCGCGCGGTGCCCCCGGTACCCATGAAAAACCGGCCAAGGCCGGGCGTGACCTGACCTTGCGCATCAACTCGCTGACGGCTGAAGAACTCTCGGTGGATGCCCGTGGCGGCGCCGGTGCCCAAGGGTATGCCGGGCTGGATGGCGCCAATGGCGTGGATCCTGGGTGTACCTGGGGCTCGGCGGGGCGCGGTTTCAATGGCGATAACGGCGGCGATGGCCTGCCGGGTGGGGCGGGTGCACAGGTTCGCGTGGAATTGCCGAAGGACTTCCCGGCGGAACACATCAAGGTCTGGGTGGATGGCGGTGCTGGCGGTTTGGCCGGTACGGCCGGCAAGCCGGGCAAAGGCGGGGAGTCCAAAGGCTGCCTGGTGTACCGCGCCGATGGTGGCGAGAAGGGCCGCCCAGGGTTGGAAGGGCAGCCAGGGCCAGCTGGGCCTGCGGGTACCGTGACTATTCAGCGGCTCTAAGTTCTAAAGAGCTGCAAGCTTCAAGCTTGCAGCTTGTGGCTGTACTCAAAATATCGGCCGAGCCGATGCAATCGCCACCACCACCAACCCCACGATCAGGTTGATCCCCACCAGCTTGCGAATCTGCCCCAGTGCAGCCGCACCCGCCGGCCAATCCTCAGCCGTCACCGCCGCCTTCAGCTGCGGAAACTTCAGCGCCTGGATGCGGATAAACAACGCCGTCATCACCAGATACAAACCCATCATCACCTGCACATAGCGCGGTGCGCTTTCAAACCCGCTGAACCGTAGGTGCAGCAGGCCGACGCCGCTGATCGGCAAAACCAGCACTGCCACCCATACCCACACGAAAAAACGTTGAAACACATTGGCCCACAGCTTGAGTCGGGCAGGGCCCTCAAGGGCCGCCATAGCGGCGGGGCGCAGGATCATCCAGGCGAAAAACATGCCGCCGACCCAGATCAGGGCGGCCAATACATGCAGGGTGTAAACGAGGCTAAACGCGGTCATTGTGGTACTCCGTTCTGCGCGGGATTAATTAGCGGGGTATGATAGCTGCCGATCCGAACCACTGAAAATTTATCCAGCGTTTTTTGCGCCCGACTATCCATGATCAGCACTGAACTCAAAACCACGATCCAGGGCGCCTACACGCGTTTTCTCGAAGCCAAGAGCTTGAAACCGCGCTACGGCCAACGCCTGATGATCGCCGAAGTGGCCAAGGTCCTCGGGGATATCGACACCGATGACGAAGGCCGCCGCGAAGGTGAGCCCGCCGTCGTGGCCGTCGAAGCCGGCACCGGTACCGGCAAGACCGTGGCCTATAGCCTGGCTGCGATCCCGACCGCGAAGGCCGCCGGCAAGCGCCTGGTGATCGCCACTGCCACTGTCGCCCTGCAGGAGCAGATCGTCTACAAAGACCTGCCCGACCTGATGCGCAACAGCGGCCTGAACTTCACCTTCGCCCTGGCCAAGGGCCGTGGCCGCTACATGTGCCTGTCCAAGCTCGACGTGCTGCTGCAGGAAGGCCACGCGCAAACCGCCACGGCGTCGCTGTTCGAGGAAGAAGGCTTCAAGATCGAAGTGGATGAGGTCAGCCAGAAGCTGTTTACCAGCATGATCGAGAAACTGGCCGGCAATAAATGGGACGGCGACCGCGACAGCTGGCCCACCGCCCTCGAAGATGCCGACTGGGCACGCCTGACCACCGACCACAGCCAGTGCACCAACCGCCATTGCCCCAACTTTGGCCAGTGCGCCTTCTACAAGGCCCGCGAAGGCATGGGCAAGGTCGACGTGATCGTTACCAACCACGATATGGTCCTGGCCGACCTGGCCCTGGGCGGCGGTGCCGTGTTGCCGGACCCGCGTGACACCCTTTACGTGTTCGACGAAGGCCATCACCTGCCCGACAAGGCTATCGGCCACTTCGCCCACTACACGCGCCTGCGCTCCACCGCCGATTGGCTGGAAACCACCGCGAAGAATCTCACCAAATTGCTCGCCCAGCACCCGCTGCCCGGCGATTTGGGCAAGCTGATCGAACAGGTGCCGGAGCTGGCGCGGGAGATCAAGACCCAGCAACAGTTCATGTTCAGCGCCTGCGAACAGGTGGCCGACTTCAAGCCCGGCGAAGATGTGGAAGGCCGTGAGCGCCCGCGCCACCGTTTTGTCGGTGGGATGATCCCCGAGCATATGCGCGAAATGGGCATCGAGCTGAAGAAAGGCTTTTCCCGTCTTACCGACCTGTTCACCCGCCTGACTGACTTGCTCAAGGAAGGCATGGACGGTGAGGTCAACATCGGCATCGCCAGCAACCAGGCCGAGGAATGGTATCCGCTGTTCGGCAGCCTGTTGTCCCGTTCCCAGGGCAACTGGGAGCTGTGGACGGCCTTTACCGTCGAAGACCCCGAAGACAACCCGCCCATGGCCCGCTGGCTGACCCTGTCGGAAAGCGGTGCGTTGTTTGATATCGAGGTCAACGCCAGCCCGATCCTTGCCGCCGAGATGCTACGGCGCAACCTGTGGAACGTGGCGTACGGCTGCCTGGTGACCTCCGCCACGCTGACCGCCCTGGGCACCTTCGACCGCTTCCGCATGCGCGCGGGCTTGCCGAAAAAGGCCGTCACGGCGGTGGTGCCAAGCCCGTTCCATCATGCCGACGCCGGTGTGCTGCGGGTGCCCGATCTCAAGGCCGATCCACGGGATGCGCCGGCGCACACCGCTGCGATCATCCGCGACCTGCCCTCCCTGGTGGAAGGTTCGCGCGGCACCCTGGTGTTGTTCTCGTCGCGCAAACAGATGCAGGACGTGTTCGACGGCCTCGACCGCGACTGGCGCAAGCAGGTGTTTATCCAGGGCAACCTGTCCAAGCAGGAAACCCTGAACAAGCACAAGGCGCGGGTCGATGGCGGGGATTCCAGCGTGCTGTTCGGCCTGGCGAGTTTCGCCGAAGGCGTGGACTTGCCCGGCGCCTACTGCGAACACGTGGTGATCGCCAAGATCCCGTTCTCGGTGCCGGATGATCCGGTCGAGGCCGCATTGGCCGAATGGATCGAAGCGCGGGGCGGTAACCCGTTCATGGAGATCTCGGTGCCGGATGCTTCCTTGAAGCTGGTGCAGGCCTGCGGTCGCTTGCTGCGTACCGAGGAAGACCGGGGCACCATCACCTTGCTCGACCGCCGCCTGGTGACCCAGCGCTACGGCAAGGCGATCCTGAATGCGTTGCCGCCCTTCCGGCGCGAAATTTCTTAAGCCATCGTGGGCGAATTCGCCCACTTCGTGGTCTATCTCACTGCTATCGATTTATGTCATCAGGCTATTTACCGGCCGTTTGGGAGAACCTTGTTCGTATGATTCGCACGCTGCCCGCCCTTTTTGCCCTGCTGTTCACTGCGCCGTTGATGGCCGCGCCCGCGGGGCAACAGACATTGTTCAACTTCGTCCGGCCTGCCGATGTGGTCAAGGTGGCGACCCAGGACGCCAGCCTGCCGCAATACAACGCCGAACAAACCCCCGAAGGCGAGGTGTTGCGTCGCATCACCTTCAACCCGGCCGCCGAGCCGAGCCTGGTGCTCAGCCCACAGGCCGGTGCCTGGGATTGGTCGCAGTCCGGCGCCATGAGCCTGCGTATCCAGAGTGCCATGGACTGGGCGCTGACCCTCTACGTCAAGGTGCAGAGCAGCGATGGCAAGACCCTGGTCAGCCGCATCGACCTGCCGGCCGGCCCCGCCCAGACCTTGCTGGTCCCGCTGCAAGCCAACTCGCCGTTGAGCCAGGGCATGAAGGCCGGCCCGCCGATGCCGATCACCGTGGATGGCCAGCGTGTGTTGCTGGCCAGCAGCGCCGGCGAGATCGACCGTAGCCAGGTGGTCTCGGTGACCCTGTCGATGATCAAGCCCAACGCCGCGCAAAGCATCCTGCTGGAACGCTTTGGTGTGCAGGACAGCGAGCCGGTGCTGAAGGCGGCCTACAGCGAACTGGTGGATACCTATGGCCAGTCCACCCGCGCGCGCTGGCCGGAAAAGATCAGCAGCGACGAAC
The DNA here is from genome assembly GCF_005233485.1 of Pseudomonas sp. CFBP13509. Classification (NCBI taxonomy): domain Bacteria; kingdom Pseudomonadati; phylum Pseudomonadota; class Gammaproteobacteria; order Pseudomonadales; family Pseudomonadaceae; genus Pseudomonas; species Pseudomonas sp. CFBP13509. The sequence goes on along the minus strand of NZ_QGAA01000001.1, from coordinate 272,792 downwards.
AGCTCAAGGCGGCCGCGGCAAAGGAGCAAACCCAACTGCAGGGCTGGCTGGCCGCGCGTGATAAATCCGCATTGGACACGTTCGGCGGCTGGAACAAAGGGCCGGCGTTCAAGGCCAGTGGCTTTTTCCGCACCGAAAAGCGTGACGGTCGCTGGTACCTGGTGACTCCGGAAGGCCATCCGTTCTATTCCCTGGGTGTCAATACCGTGGCCCCGGACAACAGCCAGACCTACGTGGCCGGTCGTGAGTGGATGTTCGCGGCGCTGCCAAAGGCCGGTGAACCCTTCGACAAGTACTACGGCAGCGGCGATAACCGCACCGGCAATGGTGCGGGTGAAGGTCGTGGCTTTGCTGCCGGGCGTTGGTACGATTTCTACGGCGCCAACCTGCAGCGTACTTATGGCGGCGAAGGATTTGACCAGAAACGCTGGGTGACCCATACCCTTGATCGCCTGCAAGCCTGGGGTTTCAATACCGTCGGCAACTGGAGCGACGGCGCGTTGGCCACTGCCGATCGTGTGCCGTACACCTTGCCGCTGTCGATCGTCGGCGACTACGCCAGTATCAGCACCGGCACCGACTGGTGGGGCGGCATGCCCGATCCGTTCGATCCGCGTTTCGCCATGGCGACCGAGCGCGCGGTGGCCATTGCCGCCCGCGACCACCGCGACGACCCCTGGCTGATCGGCTTCTTTGCCGATAACGAACTGGCCTGGGCCGGCCCCGGCGATGATCCGAAATCCCGCTACGCCCTGGCCTACGGCACCTTGCGCATGACCACCGACGTACCGGCCAAGCGCGCGTTCCTCAAGCAATTGCGTGACAAGTATCGCAACGAGCAAGGCCTGTCGAAAGCCTGGGGCATCGAGTTGGCGGGGTGGGAGCTGATGGAAGACCCGGGCTTCGAACCGCCGATGCCCAACCCTGAGCACCCGGAAATCGAAGCTGACTTCAAATACTTCCAGAAGACCTTCGCCGATGCCTACTTCAAGACCATCTCCGACTCGCTGAAATGGCACGCACCCAACCAACTGCTGCTGGGCGGGCGTTATGCGGTGAGTACGCCTGAAGCCGTGGCGTCGTGCGCGCAGTATTGCGATGTGCTGAGCTTCAACATGTACACGCTCAAACCCCAGGACGGCTATGACTTTGCCGCGCTGCGCGCCCTGGACAAACCGGTGTTGATCACTGAATTCAACTTCGGCTCTGCGGACCGTGGCCCGTTCTGGGGCGGCGTGACCCAGTTGCCTAGGGAAGAAGAGCGTGGCGTGGCATATGCCAACTTCCTCAAGCAAGCCATGGCCGAGCCGTCCATTGTCGGCGTGCATTGGTTCCAGTACCTGGACCAGCCGGTGACCGGCCGTTTGCTGGACGGTGAAAACGGCCACTTCGGCCTGGTGGGCATCACTGACGTACCGTTCCAGGGGTTCGTCGACAGTGTGCGTAGAAGCAACCTGGCGGCGGTGGATCAACTGGGCAAGGAAGCGGAAAAGGCCAAGGCCGCCAGCACGGTTCATGAAAGCGAAGGCAGCAAACCTGGACGTGAGGGCAAAGGCCCGGGACAGGGCGCCGGACACGCCGGTGGGCATTCGGGAAATGGTCATTGATTCATTGTTGACGGGTTCACAAATCCCACAATGGCTGGAACAATGTCGGCCACTTTTTACGGTGTTTTCCTAGGGGGCTTAGGTGCAGGTTCAGGGTCATTACGAGCTCCAGTTCGAAGCGGTGCGTGAAGCGTTCGCCGCGTTGTTCGATGACCCGCAGGAGCGTGGCGCCGGGCTCTGCATCCAGGTCGGCGGCGAAACCGTCGTTGACCTGTGGGCCGGTACCGCCGACAAGGACGGTACCGAGGCCTGGCACAGCGACACCCTCGTCAACCTGTTTTCCTGCACCAAGACCTTCACCGCTGTCACGGCCCTGCAACTGGTGGCCGAGGGCAAGTTGCAATTGGACGCGCCAGTGGCCAGGTACTGGCCTGAGTTCGCTGCTGCCGGCAAGGAAAACATTACGCTGCGCCAATTGCTCTGCCATCAGGCCGGGTTGCCGGCAATCCGCGAGATGCTGCCCACCGAAGCCTTGTACGACTGGCAATTGATGGTCGACACCCTGGCAGCCGAAGCCCCGTGGTGGACGCCGGGCCAGGGCCATGGCTACGAGGCGATCACCTACGGCTGGCTGGTCGGCGAATTGCTGCGCCGCGCCGATGGGCGTGGGCCGGGTGAGTCCATTGTGGCGCGGGTGGCACGGCCGCTGGGGCTGGACTTCCACGTGGGCCTGGCCGACGAAGAGTTTTATCGTGTTGCACATATAGCGCGCAGCAAAGGCAATATGGGCGATGAAGCCGCGCAGCGTTTACTGCAAGTAATGATGCGCGAGCCCACCGCCATGACGACGCGGGCATTTGCCAACCCGCCGTCTATTCTCACCAGTACTAATAAACCTGAATGGCGACGCATGCAGCAGCCGGCGGCAAATGGTCACGGTAATGCGCGTAGTCTGGCGGGTTTTTATAGTGGTTTGTTGGACGGTAGTTTGTTGGAAGCCGACATGCTCGAAGAATTGACCCGTGAACACAGTATCGGGCCGGATAAAACATTATTGACACAAACCCGCTTCGGGCTGGGCTGCATGTTGGATCAACCACAGTTGCCCAATGCTACATTTGGCCTTGGCGCCCGTGCGTTCGGGCATCCAGGCGCCGGCGGCTCGGTGGGTTTTGCCGATCCTGAGCATGATGTAGCGTTTGGTTTCGTGACTAATACATTGGGGCCTTATGTACTTATGGACCCACGGGCACAGAAGTTGGTCGGAATATTGGCCGGTTGTCTGTAAACCCCTTGCTGTTTCACATTTTTTTGTTACAAAGGCAACTATAAGAAGGCGCTGAACGAAATGATGTAACTTTAATGTTCTGTAAGCGTCTGTTTAACGGGTCATCGAGACCCCCGTTTCTTTTCTCATTTTGTGGATATCTCATGTTATCGAACAAGTCCTTGGCACTGGCGCTTTGCCTCACTATTACCGGTTGCGCACAAACTCCACAAAATGATGCCGAGGGTGGGCATTGGTGGTCATTTGGATCGGATAAGGCCACGACCAAGGACGCAGTGACCCAAACCGACGCCAAGCCGGACGCCAAGCCCGCTGCCGGCGGCAAGCCTGCCGCACCTGTAGCCGCTGCTGCTGCTGCTGCTGCTGCTGCTGCGCCTGTCGCCTCCGCGCCAGCGCCGGCCGCCAAGGCTGACACCGGTTCCAGCTGGTGGCCGTTCTCCTCCAAGAGCGCCGACGAGAAGGCCGCTGATGCCAAGGCTGACCTGAAAGCCGACCTCAAGGCCGCGACCCCGGCTCCAGACGCCGCGCCTGCCGTCGCCAAGACCGACAGCGAAACTCACTGGTGGTGGCCGTTCGAAAGCAAACCCAAGCCATTGGCCAAGGTCGACGTGACCAATGTGCCGATGCCTGACCCGAAAATCACCCAGGCCTGGTTGGACGACTATGAGCCGCGCCTGCGCGCCGCCATCAAGGACAGCAACCTGCAGCTGGAACGTCGCGATAACGTACTCGTGGTGATTGCTCCGGTAGACGGCTCCTACAACCCGAAACGCCCGGCGATGCTGCTGCCGGTTACCCTGGGGCCGTTCACTCGCGTCGCCAAGGCGGTGGAAGCCGATCCAAAAACCGCCGTGCTGGTGCTGGGTCACGTGGATGCCACCGGTACCGCGCCTGCCAGCCAGGCGTTGACCAAGGAACGTGCGCAGTCCATCGCCTCGATCTTCAGCCTCAGCGGCCTGAAACAGGACCGCCTGATGCTGCGTGGCATGGGTGACCTGATGCCACGTGCCGCCAACGACAGCACCCAGGGCCGCGCGCTGAACCGCCGCATGGAAATCATGTTCACCCAGCGCACGACCATGCTGGCGCTGTTGAGCAAGTATCAATCGGGCAAGACCCCGCCTGTAGCCGAAATGGTTGCGGTGCAGAACGTTCCAGCCCCGGCCCCGGCCGCCAAGGCACCGGCTAAAAAGGCACCCGCAGCTAAAAAGGCTGCTGCCAAGCCAGCGGCTAAAAAAGCCCCGGCCAAGCCCGCTGCGAAGAAACCGGCCCCGGCCAAAGCCAAGGCTGCTGCACCGGCTGCGAATGACCAGGCGAAAAACTGATCCGCTGAACCACAAGGATAAAGCCGCATGACCCAGGCACTGGCCGATATGCGCCGTGACTACACACGGGACGGTTTGAGCGAGGCCCAAGCCCCGAACGAGCCGTTTGCGTTGTTCCACCAGTGGTTTGCCGATGCGGTGAAAACCGAGCAGCCACCGGTGGAAGCCAATGCCATGACCCTGGCTACGGTCGACCAGGACGGTCGCCCGCACTGCCGCATCCTGCTGCTCAAGGGCCTGGATGCGCAGGGCTTTACCTTCTTCACCAACTATCAGAGCGCCAAGGGCGAACAGCTCGCGGCGCGGCCGTTTGCGGCCATGACGTTCTTCTGGCCGACCCTGGAGCGCCAGGTGCGTATTGAAGGAAGGGTGGTCAAGGTCACCCCTGAGGAGTCCGACGCTTATTATCAGGTCCGCCCCCTGGGCAGTCGTTTAGGCGCCTGGGCTTCCCCGCAGAGCCAGGTCATTCGTGACCGTGAAGAACTGCAGGACCTGCTCAAGGCCACCGAACAGCGTTTCAGCGATACCCAGCCCGACTGCCCCGAGCATTGGGGTGGCTATCGCCTGCTGCCGGAGCGCATCGAGTTCTGGCAAGGCCGCGCCAGCCGCCTGCATGACCGCCTGAACTACCGCCTGCAAGGGACCGAATGGACCCGCGAGCGCCTGGCGCCCTGAGCGGCACCTTTCGTCACCCCACTGGAATGATGTCGATCACACCGAAGTCTCTGTTGAAGAGGTTTCGGCTGTGTACTGTTGTGCGGCGTTCGTCAGCCACTGCGGCAACTCGCTTCGCTTGATCTTCGAGATCCGCGCCTGCTCCAGTTGTTGCAGCATAAAGGCACGCTTGTGCAGATCGTCTCCCGCCAGGGACAGTGCCAGGTCGCGGTCTATCCAGCGTCGGATACGCAGGTACAACCAACCATGGAAGTACAGGCCGGCGACGGTAGTGACTACAATGATGAAATAGTCCATGAAGTTCCTGGTTACGATGAGAGTGCTACCGTTGGTCGGTATTTTGGCTACGGGCAGTCTGTACTGAGGCTGAATGAAAGCAATTTCCTGCCGGGCTTGTCGTGACAGGCGTCAAGCTGCAGCGTCTAATGAATACCTGTCCTTTGGAGTTGATGCTATGCGTAAGTCCGTTTTACTGGTTGCCTGCTTTACCACGCTGTCGTTGCTGCTGGGTGGCTGCGCCTCGAGTCTGACCGGCGACTCGTACTCCCGTGACGAAGCGCGTCGTGTACAAACCGTTCGCATGGGCACCATTGAATCCCTGCGTCCGGTAAAAATCGAAGGCACCAAGACCCCAATTGGCGGCGCTGCCGGCGCGGTCATCGGTGGTGTGGGCGGCAGCGCCATCGGCGGTGGCCGTGGCAGTATCGTGACTGCCGTGATCGGCGCCGTTGCCGGCGGCCTGCTGGGCTCGGCCACCGAAGAAGGCCTGACCCGCACCCAGGGCGTGGAAATCACCGTTCGCGAAGACGACGGCAGCATGCGTGCCTACGTGCAAGCCGTGCAGGAAAATGAAATCTTCCGCATCGGTGATCGCGTCCGCATCATGACCGTTGATGGCACCAGCCGCGTTACTCGCTGACCGGTAAGCAGCAGGCAAAAGAAAACCCCAACCGGGTGACCGGTTGGGGTTTTTTATGGGCTGCGTTTCAGTCGGCTCAGGCTTTTTTGCGACTCGCCATCGCCGTCACCACGTACCCGATACACGCCGCAAGTATCGATCCGGTCAGAATCCCCATTCGATCCTCCCCGGCAAACTCGCTGGCACCCGGCACAAACGCCAGGGAGCCTACGAACAGGCTCATGGTGAAGCCGATGCCGCACAGGATCGCCACGCCGAAGACCTGGCCCCAGTTGGCGCCGCTGGGCAGTGCTGCGAGGCCGGTCTTGATGGCCAGCCAGGTGAGGCCGAACACGCCGACGGTCTTGCCGATCAGCAGGCCGGCGGCAATGCCCATCGGCACGTGGTGGGTGAAGCTTTCCAGGCTGACCCCGGTGAGTGACACCCCGGCGTTGGCGAAGGCGAACAGCGGCAGGATGCCGTAGGCCACCCATGGATGCAGGGCGTGTTCCAGTGTAAGCAGCGGCGAGGGCTCGGCATTCCTGGTGCGCATCGGGATGCAGAACGCCAGGGTCACGCCGGCCAGGGTGGCGTGCACGCCGCTCTTGAGTACGCACACCCACAGGATCAGGCCGATGATCAGGTAGGGCCCGAGCTTGATCACGCCCAGGCGGTTCATTGCAATCAAGGCAACCAGGCAGGCGCCCGCGCCGGCCAGGGCCGCACCGGACAGGTCGGCGGAATAGAACACTGCAATAACAATGATCGCGCCCAGGTCGTCGATGATGGCCAGGGTCATCAGGAACAGCTTCAACGACACCGGCACCCGCTTGCCCAGCAGTGCCAGGACGCCCAACGCGAAGGCGATGTCGGTGGCCATCGGGATTGCCCAGCCGGAGAGGGCGGCGGGGTAGTCCTTGTTGATTGCCCAGTAGATCAGCGCCGGCACGACCATGCCGCCGATGGCGGCTGCGCCTGGCAGCACCACTTGCGAAGGCTTGGACAGGTGGCCGTCAAGCAGCTCGCGCTTGACCTCCAGGCCGATCAGCAGGAAGAACAGGGCCATCAGGCCATCGTTGATCCACAGCAGTGCGGGCTTGGCGATTTGCAGCGCGCCAATCTGGGCCACCACCGGCACGTCGAGAAACGCGCCATACAGGTGCGACAACGGAGAGTTGTTGATGATCAGCGCCAAGGCGGCAGCGGCGATCAACAACAGGCCGCTGGCGGCTTCCAGCTGGAAGAAACGGGTAAAAGTGCTACGCAGAGGCAAGGGATGCTCTCCAATCCAGGTTCAATAGGTGGGTACCCTAACCCGTACCGTTAGTTGTTAAAACAAAAGTTATATTCTTATTTGTTATAAGAGATGGTGTAGGGTGGCGTAGCGCCAAAGCCTAGCAATTGTGTGTCCAATTGAGTCGTCACTGTATCTGTGTGCAGTGTAGGAAACATCCTAAGATCGGTGCTGAAATCCTTAGAGTTCTTCCTTATGAGCGACCACCGTCCCTGGGCCCGCGAAGCCATTCGCATCATCGAAGCGGACTTCCAACGCAGTGCTGACACGCATCTGATTCCGTTACCGCTGCCGGGCCTGCCGGGCATCGAGTTGTACTTCAAGGATGAATCCAGCCACCCCACCGGCAGCCTGAAACATCGGCTGGCCCGTTCGCTGTTCCTGTACGCGCTGTGCAATGGCTGGCTCAAGCCAGGCGCGCCGGTGATTGAAGCATCCAGCGGCTCGACGGCGATTTCCGAAGCGTACTTTGCCCGGCTGCTCGGGCTGCCGTTCATTGCGGTGATGCCCGCCACGACGTCCCAGGAAAAGATCGCGCAGATTGCCTTCTACGGCGGCAAAAGCCATCTGGTACAGGATCCCACGCAGATCTACGCCGAGTCCGAACGCCTGGCCCAGGAAAGCGGCGGTCATTTCATGGATCAGTTCACTTATGCCGAGCGTGCCACCGACTGGCGGGCGAACAACAACATCGCCGAGTCGATCTTCCAGCAGATGCGCTTTGAGCGGCACCCGGAACCGAGCTGGTTGATTTCCAGCCCCGGTACCGGCGGCACCACCGCCACCCTGGGTCGTTATGTGCGTTATCGCCAGCACTGTACCCGCGTGTTGTGTGCCGATGCCGAGCGCTCGGTGTTTTTCGATTTCTACCAGAGCGGTGACGCCAGCCTGCGCCTGGACTGTGGTTCGCGGATCGAAGGCATTGGCCGGCCACGGGTCGAGGCGTCGTTTTTGCCCAAGGTGATTGATGCGATGGTCAAGGTGCCGGATGCGCTGTCGCTGGCGGCCATGCATTACCTGGCTGAGCGCCTGGGGCGGCGAGTCGGCGGTTCCAGCGGGACCAACCTGATTGGCGCATTAATGGCGGCGCAGCAGATGAAAGCGATGGGGGAATCAGGTTCGATCGTGGCGATCTTGTGTGATGGGGGCGAGCGGTATGCGACGACCTATTACGACCAGGCGTGGTTGGCGGGGCAGGGCTATGCGCTCGAGGGGTTGATCGCGGCCGTGGCGGCCAGTGTGGAGCAGGGCGAGCCATTACCCGCCAGCATCCTGCGCGCAAATATCTGATCCGATGCAAACCAAATGTGGGAGGGGGCAAGCCGCCTCCCACATTTAATTTGCGCTGTTCTCAGGCCTCGATGCCGAGCATATCCCGCGCCAACGCCTCGGCAATCCGAATCCCGTCGACACCGGCCGACAGAATCCCACCCGCATACCCAGCGCCTTCACCGGCCGGGAACAGGCCTTTCACGTTCAGGCTCTGCATCGATTCGTCACGGGTAATCCGCAGCGGCGACGAGGTGCGCGTCTCGATACCGGTCAACACGGCATCGTGCAGCGAATAGCCCTTGATCTGCTTCTCGAACGCCGGCAGTGCTTCGCGGATCGCTTCGATGGCGAAGTCCGGCAAGGCCAGGGCCAGGTCACCCAGGGCCACCCCTGGCTTGTAGGACGGTTCCACACTGCCGATCGCCGTGGACGGCTTGCCAGCGATAAAGTCGCCGACCAACTGTGCCGGAGCCTCGTAGTTGCTGCCGCCGAGGATGTAGGCGTGGGACTCCAGGCGCTCCTGCAACTCGATACCCGCCAGCGGGCCGCCTGGGTAATCCACTTCCGGCGTGATGCCGACGACGATGCCGGAGTTGGCATTGCGCTCGTTACGCGAGTACTGGCTCATGCCGTTGGTCACCACACGGTTCGGCTCGGAGGTCGCTGCCACCACGGTGCCACCCGGGCACATGCAGAAGCTGTAGACCGAACGGCCGTTCTTGGCGTGGTGCACCAGCTTGTAGTCGGCGGCGCCCAGCTTCGGGTGCCCGGCATATTTGCCCAGGCGCGCGGCGTCGATCAGCGATTGCGGGTGTTCGATCCGGAACCCCACCGAGAACGGTTTGGCTTCCATGTAGACGCCACGGCCGTGGAGCATGCGGAAGGTGTCGCGGGCGCTGTGGCCGAGGGCCAGGATCACATGCCTGGAGAGGATCTGCTCACCACCGTCGATGACCACGCCATTCAACTGGCCGTCTTCGATCAGCACGTCGGTCACCCGTTGCTCGAAACGCACTTCACCGCCCAGGGCGATGATCTGCTCGCGCATGTTTTCCACCACGCCGGTCAGGCGGAAGGTACCGATGTGGGGTTTGCTGACGTAGAGGATTTCTTCCGGCGCGCCGGCCTTGACGAACTCGTGCAGGACTTTGCGGCCGTGGAAGTTCGGGTCCTTGATCTGACTGTAGAGCTTGCCGTCGGAGAAGGTCCCGGCGCCGCCTTCACCGAACTGCACGTTGGACTCGGGGTTGAGCACGCTTTTGCGCCACAGGCCCCAGGTGTCCTTGGTGCGCTGGCGTACTTCCTTGCCGCGTTCGAGGATGATCGGCTTGAAGCCCATCTGCGCCAGCAACAGTCCGGCGAAGATACCGCACGGGCCAAAACCGACGACCACAGGCCGTTCGACCAAGCCTTCCGGGGCCTGGCCCACGACCTTGTAGCTGACGTCCGGCGCGGGGTTGACGTTGCGGTCATCGGCGAACTTGAGCAGCAGGGCGGCCTCACCCTTCACATTGAGGTCGATGGTGTAGATGAAGCACAGCTCCGACGACTTCTTGCGCGCGTCGTAGCTGCGTTTGAACAGGGTGAAATCGAGCAGGTCATCACTGGCGATGCCCAGGCGCTGCACAATGGCAGGCCGCAGGTCTTCTTCGGGATGGTCGATGGGCAGCTTGAGTTCGGTGATTCGTAACATGACGGGATCCGGTAGGCGGCGGACAAAGAGGCCGGCTGTTTTGCAAACCGGCGATTATAAGCCTCAATGGCGGTTTTCCGTCAGGTTAAAACAGCGCAGCGCTGAATCAGTCGTCCCGGGAACCACCAAACGCCGCGCAACCGCGCTGTACCTGGCCGTTGACGCGCAACTCCGCCGTCATGTGTTGCAGGCTGCCGCTGACGCTGTCGATGCAGCGTTGCGGCGCGACCCACAGTTCGATGTGCTGGTTGTTGGCTTCGGTCATCAGGTTGAAGCGGCCGTCGCCGATCTGCTCTTCGACATAAGGCACCGCCAGTGGCGGCTGGCCTTCACGCTCGAGCACCATGCCCTTGGCGGTGACGTTCATGGCCCAGGCTGGCTTGTGGCCGTTGGCCCGCAGGGTCATGCGCTTGAAGTCCGGGTCGGTGCAGGCAGAGGTCGAGCGCTCTACGCGATAGAGTTGTTGCAGGTCGACGCTGCCCTGGGTGCCGCTGGCGACGCCCGAGAACTTGCCACGCAAATCGGCAAACAATGCCCCTTGCTGGCCGGCCAGGGACGCCGCTTCCTGCAGGATGCTGGTGCCACTGGTGTCGTTGACGACATAGTTTCGTTTATCGTCGCACGGCTGGAACAGCAGCTTGCTACCTACCGCCGTGAGTTCGCCCTGCATGCGGGTCAACCCGGCGGTAGACGGCTTGGTCGGCTCGTTTTCGAACATCTGGCAAGCGGCGAACACAGGAAGCAAGGCAAACAGGGCGAGGGTACGGGCGGCACGCATGATCGGGTCTCCAGACAAGTGCCGCCACGTTACGCAGGCTGGCGTTGCATCACAACCCCGCAGCCCTGCTTCAGGCAATTCTTACAATGGTTACATTCAGCCAACAATAAATGTCTGGCCGGTCTGTAAGCCTTCCACGCTTTTTGCATAGGCCAATCCCACATCGGCCCCCGGAACCGGTTTATAGCCACGGAAGTACGGTGCGTAGCTGCCCATGGCCTCCACCAGCACGGTCGGGCTCACGGAGTTGATGCGTAGCCCCCGTGGCAATTCGATTGCCGCGGCTTTGATGAACGCGTCGAGTGCGCCATTGACCAGCGCAGCCGAAGCGCCAGTACGGATCGGGTCACGGTTGAGAATGCCACTGGTGAAGGTGAACGACGCGCCGTCGTTGGCATACTCGCGGCCGATCAACAGTAGGTTGACCTGGCCCATCAGCTTGTCACGCAGGCCCAGTTCAAAGTCGCTTTCGCCCATATCCCCCAGCGCCACGAAATTCACGTTGCCTGCAGTGCAGACAAGTGCATCGAATTTGCCGGTCTGCTCGAACAGGTTGCGGATCGAGGTGCTGTCGCTGATATCCACCTGGAAGTCGCCGCTGCTGCGGCCAATGCTGATCACTTCGTGACGCTGGGCCAGTTCGGCCTTGACTGCCGAGCCGACGGTGCCACTGGCGCCAATCAATAGGATTTTCATGGTGCTGTTCCTCTGGGTTTCTCAGGAACTGTAGGAGCGGGCTTGCCCGCGAAAAACGCAAAAGCGCCGCTGTGTACCAGGCTGAGCGCGTTATCGTTGACGATTTTCGCGAGCAAGCTCGCTCCTACAGTAGGGGGGTAGGCATCAAGTCTAGGGTGGCTTTTCAGACGGATAAACGTGCTAATAGGCAACCTTTGGTTTTCAAATGGAAACAGTCCATGAGCGAGATGGATGACCTGGCGGCCTTTGCCGTACTGATTGAAGCCGGCAGTTTTACCGTGGCGGCCGAGCAACTGGGTTGCAGCAAGGGCCAGCTGTCCAAGCGCATCAGCCATTTGGAGGCACAGTTCAGCGTGGTCTTGCTGCACCGCACCACACGCAGGCTCAGCCTGACCGCCGCCGGTGCGGCGCTGTTGCCCCAGGCGCAAGCGCTGGTGGTGCAGGTGGATCGCGCCCGACAGGCATTGGCGCGTCTCAAGGACGATTTGGCCGGGCCTGTGCGTATGACGGTTCCGGTTTCATTAGGGGAAACCTTCTTCGATGGTTTGTTGCTGGAGTTTTCCAAGCAGTATCCACAGGTGCAGATCGAGCTGGAGCTCAACAACAGCTACCGAGACCTGGCGCGAGACGGCTTTGACCTGGGGGTGCGCTCGGGGGCGATTGAAAACGAGCGTCTGGTGGCCAGGCCGCTGCTGGCCTGGCACGAGATGACCTGTGCCAGTCCCGCTTACCTGGAGCAACATGGCGAGCCACTGACCCCTGGGGATCTTGCGGCGCACACCTGTTTACTCAACAGCCACTACAGCGGTCGCGAGGAATGGCTGTATCACCAGCAGCACGAGTTGTTGCGGGTGAGGGTGAGTGGCACCTTTGCCTCCAACCATTACAACTTGCTGAAGAAGGCTGCCCTGGTCGGTGCCGGTATCGCCCGCTTGCCGTCCTACGTGCTGCCGACGGAATTGGCTGACGGCCGATTGTGTTGGCTACTGCGTGATTACCAGACGCGGAGTCTGCCGATGTACCTGGTCCATCCTTATCAAGGCGGCCTGCCGAGACGTACCCAAGTATTGGCCGACTACCTGGTGGACTGGTTCAAGCGCAGCGGCGAGGCACTGGATCGGCTTTAACGGTAGCGGCGCGCAATCAGGTGGTCGATGGACAGGCTGCCCGGGCCTTTGGCGACCAACAGCAACAGCAGCGCCATCCAGGTGCCGTGGGTGGGGTAGGCGTCCGGGTACACGAACAACTGAATGACCAGGGTCATGCCGATCAAGGCCAGGGCTGAGAAGCGCGTGGCCAGGCCCGCCAGGATCAGCACCGGGAAAAAGTGCTCGGCAAACGCCGCCATGTGCGCGGCGACTTCCGGCGACAGCAACGGCACGTGGTATTCACTGCGAAACAGCGGCAATGTCGAGGCGGCGAGTTTGGGGGTACCGAATTCGAACGTGCCGTTGATCAGGTCAATGGCAAGGCCTTCGACCTTGGTTTGCCCGGACTTCCAGAACACTGCCGCAATGGAGAAGCGCGCAATAAACGCGATCAGGCTGTAAGGGATTTTCTCGAAAAGCGCGATGGCCTGCTTGATCAGACACGAAGCGTAAGTGTTCATGGTGATACCTGTTGTTCTGGGAGCAGATGAGTGAGTGCGTCGTGGTTGATCAGCAGCGTGAGGCATTGGTGCAGGTCGAACTCGGCGCTGGCCTCGAGGGCATTGGCGACGGCCATTTCCAGTGCCGAGCCTTGTTTCAGGCTATTGATAAAGGCGACCGAGCCGCCGTCGATGGCGAAGACCTTGACGCTCAACCCTTGGCGCAACACCAGCGCGCCTTGGGCATGCCAGGGATCGAGAGTGACCAGGGCGCCCTCGGTCTGGTGGGCCGCCCATACCGCAACCACTGCGTAGGCGGAGTTCAATGTGCCAACGCACGGGTGCAGTTGCAGATGCAGCGCCCCCGGCTTCGTGTGGGCTTGCAGTTGCTGCAGAACGGCTTGCGGATCCACCACGGCTGTATCAGCTGCGTGATAAGCGCGAACCCGCAAGCGTTCCAACCGGGCGACATCGGCCAGGTAGGGCACGCTGGCGGCCGGTTCAAAACCTTGGATAAAGTCGGCGAATGTGCCGCCGTACTCGCTGATCAGCGGGCTGGCGGGCGGGGATGCCTGAACGAAAATGCCGGCTATGGCGCGGAAAAATTCATCGCCGACCAATTGCGCGGTTACGGGGTATGCGGTTGCCAGCGCATTGATCAACGAGTTGTGAACATTGTTGCGATACACCGCAAAACGACTGGCCGGGTCGGCCCCGTTGCTGCTGAACAGGCCGTCGGGGCAAGGTTGGCCGGGCGCCAGCAAGGCGCTGGAAAAGGCGTCGTGAAGGCTCATGGGTGGACCTGCGATAAGTACCGTTCAGCCTGCTGGGCTTCTGCGCATAGCACGCTGAAGGCCGGCACTTGGTTGTCGCGCTCGATCAGGGTTGCGACCGGGCCCGTCAGCGCGAGTAAGTGTTCGTACAGCAGCCACACTGCGTTATCGATGGGCGCGCCGTGGTCATCGATCAGCAGGCGATCGCCCAGGCTGTCGGTGTCTTCGGCGAAGCCGGCCAGATGAATCTCACCCACGGCGCGCAATGGTAGGGCGTGGATGTAGGCCAGAGGGTCGCGCTGGTGGTTGATGCACGACACGTAGACGTTGTTCACGTCCAGCAGCAGGCCGCAGCCGGTGCGGCGGATGATCTCGCTGATGAAGTCGGTCTCGTCCAGGGTCGAGCGCTGGAACTGCAGGTAGGTCGATGGGGTCTCCAGCAGCATCGGCCGCTTGAGGGTGCTCTGTACCTGGTCGACGTGCTCGCACACTCGACTCAAGGTGGTGGCGTCATAAGCCAGGGGCAGCAGGTCGTTGAGGAACACCGGGCCGTGGCTGGACCAGGCCAGGTGTTCCGAAAATGAGTGGGGTTGGTAGCGTTCGATCAGTGCGGCCAAGCGTCCCAGGTGCTCACGGTTGAGCGGGCCTTCGCCACCGATGGACAGGCCCACGCCGTGCAACGACAGGGGGTAACGTTCGCGAATCAACCCCAGGTAGTGATGAAACGGGCCGCCGGCCACCATGTAGTTTTCGGCGTGCACTTCAAAAAAACCGATGTCGGGCGAAGTATCGAGCACTTCATTGAAGTGCTCGTGCTTCAGCCCCAGCCCGGTCCGATAGGGGAGCCCGGGCATCTGAATCGGTGAGACTGCGGGTAGGAGTGAAAGCGTCATCATCCGTACTCAGGCCAGGCAGGGGTCAGGACTTGGCGGTGAAGGCGGCTTCCTGGCCGAAGCCGGTCGGCGAGGTGGAACTTGGGGTTTGGGTGCAGGTGCCGGCCGGGACCAGTTTCCAGGCGTTGGCCTGATCCTTGGTCTTCGAGGTGCCGGCGCAGGACGTGCCGGCACCGGCGGCGCAATCGTTCTTGCCGGCTTCAGCGACGCCGAAGCATTTCTGCATGTCGTCGGCAGCGTGGGCGGTGGTGGTCAGGGCGGACAGGCTCAAGGCCGTACTCAGGGCGAGGACGAGGCTAGCGGCGGACAGTTTGGTGGTCATGGTGGATCTCCAGCAGTAGGTTGAAGAGCAGGCTTGAATGCCTGCTTGCACCACTAGAGGCGGGAGGGGGATGTTCGTTACAAGGTCAGACGAAATAATTTCAAACAATGCAAAAAAATGTGGGAGGGAACTTGCTCCCTCCCACATGAGATCCGGCTTATCCAGCAACCGTCTCTTAGCCGCCCAGGTACGCCTCACGTACCTTCGGATCGGTCAGCAGCTGCTCGCCAGTGCCCTGCATCACCACCCGGCCGTTTTCCAGCACATAGGCACGGTCAGCGATCTTCAGCGCCTGGTTGGCGTTCTGCTCCACGAGGAACACCGTTACACCGTCCTTGCGCAGCTGTTCGATGATGTCGAAGATCTGCTGGATGATGATCGGTGCCAGGCCCAGGGAGGGTTCGTCCAACAGCAACAGCTTGGGCTTGCTCATCAGCGCCCGGCCGATGGCGAGCATTTGCTGCTCGCCGCCGGACATGGTGCCGCCGCGCTGGCTGAAGCGCTCCTTGAGGCGAGGGAACAGGTGCAGCACCTTATCCATTTGCTCCTGGTAGTCGCCCTTGTCGGTGAAGAACCCGCCCATGGCCAGGTTTTCTTCCACGGTCAGGCGCGAGAATACCCGCCGGCCTTCCGGCACCACGGCAATGCTCTTGCGCATGATGTGCGACGACTGCTGGCCCACCAGCTCTTCACCCATGTAGCGGATGCTGCCGCTGTGGGCCTGCGGCGAGCCGCACAAGGTCATCAGCAAGGTCGACTTGCCGGCGCCGTTGGCGCCGATCAGCGTGACGATCTCACCCTGGCGCACTTCGACGTTGACGCTGTGCAGGGCCTGGATCTTGCCGTAGAAAGTGGAAACGTTTTCGAATTGCAGCATTTTACGCTTCCCCCAGATAGGCTTTGATCACTTCAGGATTGTCACGGATCTGCTCCGGCGTCCCGTCCGCCAGCGGCGTGCCCTGGTTGATCACCACGATATGGTCGGAAATGCTCATGACCAGTTTCATGTCGTGTTCGATCAACAGCACCGTGGCGTTGTTTTCCTCACGCAACACGCCGATCAGCGCCTTGAGGTCTTCGGTTTCCTTGGGGTTCAGGCCGGCGGCCGGTTCGTCGAGCATCAGGATCCGCGGGCGGGTCATCATGCAGCGGGCGATTTCCAGGCGACGTTGCTGACCATAGGCCAGGGTGCCGGCGGGGCGGTTGGCGAACTCGGTGAGGTTGACCTTGTCCAGCCAGTACGCAGCGTACTCCATAGCCTCGCGCTCGCTCTTGCGGAACGCCGGGGTCTTGAACAGGCCCGCAAAGAAGTTGGTGTTCAGGTGACGATGCTGGGCGATCAGCAGGTTCTCGACCGCCGTCATGTCCTTGAACAGCCGTACGTTCTGGAAGGTGCGCACCACGCCCTTGCGGGCGATCTCGTGACCGGCCAGGCCCTGGATCGGCTGGCCGTCCAGCAGGATGCTGCCGCCACTCGGCTTGTAGAAACCGGTGAGGCAGTTGAACACCGTGGTCTTGCCGGCGCCGTTGGGGCCGATCAGCGCAACCACCTGTTTCTCTTTCACGGTCAGGGCGACGCCGTTGACCGCCAGCAAGCCGCCGAAGCGCATGCTCAAGTTTTCGACTTTCAGGATCTCGCGGCTCATTTGCGCAGCTCCATGTGTGGACGTTGCATGGGCAGCAGGCCTTGAGGTCGCCAGATCATCATCAGCACCATCATGGCGCCGAACATCAACATGCGGTATTCGCTGAACTCACGCATCATTTCCGGCAGCAGGATCATCACGATCGCCGCCAGGATCACGCCCAGCTGCGAGCCCATGCCACCCAACACCACGATGGCGAGGATGATCGCCGACTCGATGAAGGTGAACGACTCCGGGGTCACCAGGCCTTGGCGAGCGGCGAAGAAGCTGCCGGCAAAACCGGCGAACGCGGCACCCAGGGTGAAGGCGGAGAGCTTGATGATGGTCGGGTTCAGGCCCAGGGCACGGCAGGCGATTTCATCTTCGCGCAACGCTTCCCAGGCACGACCGATCGGCATGCGCAGCAAGCGGTTGATCACGAACAGTGCCGCCAGCGCCAGCAACAGCGCCACCAGGTACAGGAACACCACTTTGCTCACCGGGTTGTAGTCGATCCCGAAGTACTCGTGGAACGTCTGCATGCCTTCGGCAGCGGTGCGGTCGAACGACAGCCCGAAGAACGTCGGCTTGGGGATGCTGCTGATGCCGTTGGGGCCACCGGTGATGTCGGTCAGGTTACGCAGGAACAGACGGATGATTTCCCCGAAGCCCAGGGTCACGATGGCCAGGTAGTCACCACGCAGGCGCAATACCGGGAAGCCCAGCAGGAAGCCGAACGTGGCCGCCGCCATGCCGGCCAGCGGCAGGCAGATCCAGAAGCTCCAGCCCAGGTAGTGCGACAGCAGCGCGTAGGTGTAGGCACCCACGGCGTAGAAGCCCACATAACCCAGGTCGAGCAGACCGGCCAGGCCCACCACGATGTTCAGGCCCAGGCCCAGCAACACGTAGATCAGGATCAGGGTGGCAATGTCGACCGCACCGCGCGAGCCGAAGAATGGCCAGATCAACGCGGCCACGATCAGGCCGATGATGATGTAGCGCTGAGTGCGTGGCAGGGTCAGGAATTGGCTGACCTTGGGCGAGACCAGCGGGCCACGGTTGCGCTTGAACAGGGCGCCGACCTGCTGGGTGAACAGCACGCGCAGGAACATCAGCACCGAACACAGGGCGATGATGGTCAGCGTCACGGGGCCGGTGCCATGCACTTCCAGGTTTATGCCGACAATGCTCAGCTTGAGACCGAGTACCGGGAAGGCCACCGCCCACACCAGCAAGGCGCTGAAAAACGCCGATTTAAGATATCTGCTCATACTTTCTCAACCTCCGGACGGCCCAGGATGCCGGTCGGACGGAACAACAGCACCAGGACCAACAGGCCGAACGCGACGACGTCCTTGTATTGGTCGCCGAAAATATCGGCACCAAACGCTTCGGCCACCCCCAGCACCAGGCCGCCGAGCATCGCGCCCGGGATACTGCCGATGCCGCCCAATACCGCTGCGGTAAAGGCCTTGAGGCCTACCAGGAAACCGGCGTTGGGGTTGATCACGCCGTACTGCATGCTCAGCAGTACCGCCGCGACGGCTGCCAGCGCGGCACCGATCACGAAGGTCAGGGCGATGATGTTGTTGGTATTGATGCCCAACAGGTTGGCCATCTTGATGTCTTCGGCGCAGGCCCGGCAGGCGCGCCCCAGACGGGAGCGGGAGATGAACAGGGTAAGGCCCAGCATGGCCACCAGGGTGACGACGAAGACCAGGATCTGCATGTAGGAAATCAGCACTTCTTCCGCACCGCCCGGACCGAAGGAGAAGCTCCCCGGGATCAGGTTGGGGATGGATTTATCCTTGGAATCCTGGGACAGCAATACGGTGTTCTGCAGGAAAATTGACATGCCGATGGCGGAAATCAGCGGGATCAAACGGTTGCTGCCACGCAAGGGACGGTAGGCAACGCGCTCGATACTGTAGCCATAGGCACTGGTTACGACGATCGACGCCAGGAACGCGGCGGTCATCAACAGCGGCAGGGAGTGGATACCCATCATGGCCAGCCCGGCGAGGGCAATGAAAGCCACGTAGGAACCAATCATGTATACCTCGCCATGGGCGAAGTTGATCATTCCAATGATGCCGTAAACCATTGTGTAGCCAATGGCTATCAAGGCATAGGTGCTGCCAATGGTCAGCCCATTAACCAGCTGTTGGAAAAAATGATAGATCTCAGGCATTACAGCGCTCCTAAAAACCCGATACGCATTTCACTGGTGGAGTCATGTTCCGGCCCCGTGCTGTGTTCTGTGAGCACATTTGCACAAAGCGTTTGCCAGCGAACCGCTGGTGACGGTTTTAAGATTTTCAGGTGAGCCAGCGCCCGGATCGCGGGTGACAGGCCCATAAACCTCGTAAAACAAAGCCCACTGCTCTCACAGTGGGCTTGTTGGACCAGTAACGCCTGGCTTACTGAGGGGAAACTTCGGTTTTTGGTTTGCCGAAGTGCCATTCGTAGACCACGAACTTGAAGTCCTTCAGGTCGCCCTTGGCGTCGAAGCTCAGCTCGCCGGTAGGGGTCTTGAAGGTGCCCGCGTGGATGGCTTCGGCCACTTTTGCGGTGTCTTCGCTCTTGGCGGCCTTGATGCCGCCGGCGATGACTTCAATGGCCGAGTAGGCCGGGAACACGAACGGACCGGTTGGGTCCTGCTTGTTCTTGGCGAACTCTTCAACGATGGCCTTGTTGGCCGGGTCGGTATCGAAGGATTTAGGCAAGGTCACCAGCAGGCCTTCGGAAGCGCCCTGGGCGATTTGCGAAATGGAGTCGTTGCCGACACCTTCCGGACCCATGAACTTGGCGTTCAGGCCTTTTTCCTTGGCTTGGCGCAGGATCAGGCCCAGCTCCGGGTGGTAGCCGCCGTAGTAGACGAAGTCGACGTTGGCTTGCTTGAGCTTCTGGATGATCGAGGAGAAGTCTTTGTCGCCGGCGTTCAGGCCTTCGAAGACGGCAACCTTGGTGCCTTTCTTCTCTAGGGTCTGTTTGACGGCGGTGGCGATGCCTTCGCCGTATTGCTGCTTGTCATGCAGGACGGCAACGATTTTCGGCTTCACGTGGTCGGCGATGTAGTTGCCGGCTGCCGGGCCCTGGGCGCTGTCCAGGCCGATGGTGCGGAAGATCAGCTTGTAGCCACGGGCGGTGATTTCCGGGCTGGTGGCTGCCGGGGTAATCATGATCACGCCTTCGTCTTCATAAATGTCGGACGCTGGCTGAGTGGAGCTGGAGCAGAGGTGACCGACCACGAACTTGACGCCGTCGTTGACCACTTTGTTGGCTACGGCCACGGCTTGTTTAGGATCGCAGGCGTCGTCGTATTCCTTGGCTTCGAGCATCTTGCCGTCGACGCCGCCCTTGGCGTTGATGTCGGCGATGGCCTGCTTGGCACCCATGAATTGCATGTCGCCGTATTGCGTTACAGGACCAGTCTTTGGACCGGCGATGCCGATCTTGATGGTGTCGGCTGCGAACGAATGGCCGGCAACCCCAGCCAGGACCATAGCGGCAAACAGTTTGGAAATCTGCTTAGTAGCCTTATTCATAGTGCTCCACTCTTACTGTTGTATTTTTTATAGTTCTGGCGGCCTTGTGAGCTGCTGAACCGGATCGGATATCTCGGATATCCCCCCGGCAACCGCCTGGCAACTGTACCGGTACAGTGTAGAGCGCCGGTTGATCGCTTGAAAAGCTGGCTGCCGGGGGCAAACCCCGGGGGTGTCGCTTAAATGAAAGAAAAAGACAGAATTGCGGCGGGGGTAATGCCTGACTCTCGCGCATTCCTTGGCTTTCCTGACCCTTTCAATCGATAACGCATTTGCAACTGGGTTTTTCTGCCTGAAGCGTGACGTTATGATTGCGCCGATTTTTTCTTCAGGTGAACTCCCATGACGCAAGAACCTAGCACCCTCTATGCCAAGCTGCTCGGTGAAACCGCCGAAATCTCCTGGAAAGAGCTTGAACCGTTCTTTGCCAAAGGTGCCCTATTGTGGGTCGACCCAAGCCTGGATTTGATCGAAGCCGCCGAGGGAATGGCCGAGGACAATCGCGACAAAGTCGCTGCCTGGCTGGCTGCGGGCAGCCTTGGCGAAGTGTCTGCACCGCGGGCATTGGACCTGGTGGAGCGCGATCCGAGCTTATGGGCGGTGGTGGTTTCCCCGTGGATTCTGATCCAGGAAAGGGCAGGGTAAGAAAAGCCCGCACTAAAAAGGTGCGTGTTTTTCGCGCGAAGAAGTGTGTAGTGGAGTAACCGCTGTCGGCGTGATGGCATCTTGCCGTGGAGAAAGGTCACAGCCAAGGGTGACGTGCACGTCACGGGAACAGTTTCAGGCCGCGCCGAAAGCCTGGGGAATTGTTTCCGGGTGTGCCAATGAGGTGGAATCTGGTCGTTACTGAAAGCGCCATCGCGGGCCTGCCCGCGATGGCATCCCCTCAAGTCAGCCGGTCTTGCCGGTATGGTTGTTCAACGAGATAACCTTGGTCTTGCCGATCCTGTGACGATAAATCTCGCGCAGGTACTTGATCGCCTTCTTCACGCAATCCCGTGACAGGCGAATGTCATTGATCGACACGAACTTCTCTTTGTCGTTGATCAACTCGCGGTACTTCTTCTCATACATCGGCTTGATCGCGTACCAGTTGGTATCGAGGATCTTCGCCGGGTTTTCAAACTCGTTGAGCAACTCGTCGATGCGGTCTTCGTCGAAGTCCTCGTGGATGATGAAATCCAGGATCGAGTTGTCCAGGGTGTCGTCGAAGCGGTACGGGTTGCGTGCAAAGCAACGCTTGATAAAGGCCACGATCAGCGTCAGGAAGTCATCCGACAGGCACGGGCTCTTGGCGATCAGGGTGGTCAGCGACAGGTTGGCGGACGCGCCGATTACCAGGGCATAGCGCTTGAGGGTGGTGTTGGGGAACAGGCTGTTGAGGTGCGTCTTGAGCCGGTTCAGGTCCATGTAGGACAGCTTATAGTCCTTGGGCAGCGAGACGATCGACACCACCGACGAGCAGTTCTTGAAAAAGTGCAGGTCATGCAGCGCCGCCGCATCGTAGCCGGAGTTCTTGTATTGCTCCAGGGACGCCTTGTAGCGCTTGGACTCGATCGGCAACAGGCTGATGCCTTCGATGGCCTGGGTGACCTTGTTGAAATGCGGCAGGTCGATGGAGCGGAAGAACAGGTCATCGATGTTCAGGCGCTGGGGCTCTTTCTCGAAGACTTTGAACTTGTCATTGGACGGCGCCGGGGTTTCCGGTACTACGGATTCGGCGTAGGCAATCGCCACCGGCCCGGCCAGGCTCATGAACAGGTCATTGGCGTCCAGGCGGATGGTTTCGCCGATGTCGATGCCGGCGCGACGGAAGTAGTTCTGGTCGTAGTCGGTGGTCACGGCCTGGGCGGTGAGGATGTTGAAGATCTGCTGGGAGATGTACTGGTTGGCGTGTTTTTCCATGGCATTGACGTCAATGTTCTGGATATTGCCGTCATCGCTCTCTTCGGCGTAGCGCATGATGTCGTTGGAGATCAGCATCATCGCGTTCCACGGCCGGATACGCCCCTTTACGCTGGCTTCGCTGCTGTCTTCATTGTCGAAGTTGTATGAGAAGTCCCATTCTTCCGACAGGTACTTGCACAGCAAGCGTCCGGCGTTGATGTGCAGCGCCTCGGACATTTCGCTGCGGTGGTCGGAGATGTTCGGCAGCACGCAAATACCGCTGGTGAAGATCGGCTCGAACACGAAGGCGTGACCGCTCTTGCTGTCGTGCTCGTCGGCGGGCTTGGTGTCGAACGTCTTGTTCATGTACGAATGCTGCTGCGCCAGGCCGAATTCCGAGGCCATGCCCGAACCGGTACCGCCGCCGGCGCTGAAGATCGAGAAGTACAGGCGCGACTGGTTGGCCTTGATGCCGCAGGAGTCGATCAGGTACGAGTGGATCATCTTCCAGTCGGGGCTGGAAAAGCGCTGGGTGTCTTTGTTGAGGATGATCTTGGCCAGGTACTGGCCGAGGATCGGCGCGTTACCGGCGCCACCGGCATGGACTTCGGAAAGGTCCATGATTTTCATCTTGCTGTAGTCGCGCAGGAAGCCGCTTTTTTCGCCCTTGCGCGAGAAACGGATACGCCCGGCGATGTCCTTGTCCAGGTCGCCGAGCATCACCAGCGGTTCCACCAGGAACACCGGCTTGCTGGCCTTGCCGCCGCCCAGGCGCAGGTTGTTGCGAATCCACTGGGCCGGGCTGTAACCCTTATCCAAGGATTTGTCTTCGGTGCTGAATTCGTTGAGGTAGAACTTGCGCGCGTTGTACACCAGCTCCGCCACGTCCAGCGCGATGTTCGAACCGCAGCGGCCCAGGCCGATCAGGCACACCGAGGGGAATTCCTGCTCGTTGTGCTGCTCGCTGTCGCCTTCCAGGTGAGGCGGGCGCGGGAACACCATGTCGCGCAGGCCGTCGAGGTTATCGAGGATGCGGTCGGTATTGGTTTCGGTGAAGTACAGGTATTGCTGGGTAGCCAGCGGGCGGGCGGTGCTCAATGACTTTGAACCTGAGGGCTTGTCCGCAGGAGCTGGGAGCAACACATCGGATACCACGGTGGCTGGGTTATTTTTAGAAGTCATTGTGCGCCATGTGCCTGGGAGGATGGCTGAAAAGTATCAAATGGCCATCACGGAATGGGAGTTCGCGACTTTACAGTGCGTCCTTGTCCGGAACGCTCAGGCTGACCCTGTGTGCTCAGGAAAAACCTGGCCGGACTCTGATGAATCGGCCGTTTGTCGGCGATCTTTAGGTAAATGATGGCGAAATGCCAAAGATTCGACGTCAGCGAATTGGCCTGACGATGGAGGTCGATCCGGAGCGGCCTGGGGAGGACTCTTTCGCCGGGCGAGTGTCCTTGGTGCCCGCCACGCTGAATGGGTAGAGCGGATTGCGTATGTCGATATCTTGCATTGCGCCAATTATTTCACTGGCGGCCACCGCCGGGCTCAACAGGTAGCCCTGGACGAAATCACAGCCGTGTTTGAGCAGCAGTTCGAACTGAGCCTGGGTTTCCACTCCCTCGGTCACTACCTGCAGGTGCAGGGTGTGAGCCATGCCGATAATCGCTTGGACGATCTCGATGTCGGCGGTCGACTTGGGAATGTCCTGGATAAACGAGCGATCGATCTTCAGGGTGTTGAGCGGCAGGCGCTTGAGGTAGGCGAGGGAGGAGTAGCCGGTGCCAAAGTCGTCGATGGCCAGCGACACGCCCAGCGCGCGGATTTGCCGCAGCAGGGCCAGGGTGCTGCTGATATTGCCCATCAAGGCATTTTCGGTCACTTCCAGCTCCAGGCGGTTGGCGCTGATCCCGCTGAAGCGCAGCGCATCTTCGATCTCATCCGCCAGCTCATCGCGGGCCAGGTTCAGGGCCGAGCAATTCACTGTCATGGTCAGTTCGGTATAGCCTCGGTCGGAGAGCAGGCTCAAGTCATGACAGGCCTGGCGCAAGACCCAGTGGTCGAGTTCGGCGATCAGCCCGTTGCTTTCGGCAATTCCGATAAACCGGTCTGGGGTCAGCAGCCCGTGTTGCGGATGCTGCCAGCGCACCAAGGCCTCCAGGCGTGTGACTTTGCCCAGCTTCATGTCAAAGATCGGTTGGTAGAACAGTACCAACTGGTTCTGGGCGCGCAGGGCGCTGCGTAGCTCTTCTTCCAATTGCAGTTCGAGGAAGGCACGGGTCTTCAGGTTGGAGCTGAAGAAGTTCAGGCCATTGCGTCCCATGTCCTTGGACTGGTACAGCGCCAGGTCGGCGTTTTTGAGCAGCTCTTCGCAGGTCAGGCCATCCTCGGGAAACAGGCTGATGCCGATGCTGGTGGTCATCACCATACGACGGCCGGCGAGTTCGACCGGGTCCTTCATCTTCTGCATGATGCGCTGGGCCAGGTGTCGCGCTTCGTCGCGGTGGTGAACGCTGATCAGGATGCAGAACTCATCGCCGCCAAACCGTGCGACCACGTCCGCATGGCTGCGCACGGAGCCTTTGATATGGCTGGCGAGAACACTGAGCAACTGATCCCCTGCGTCATGGCCGAGGCTGTCGTTGATGCGTTTGAAGTGATCGATATCGAGGAAAATAACCGCCATCATGCCGTTTGAAGCCGTTTTTTCGGCGATTTTTTCCGCGAAAATCTGATTGAAGCCGCGCCGATTAAGCAGGCCGGTCAGCGCATCGTAATGAGCCACCTGTTGCAGGGAGGCGCGGGCCTGGTCCAGTTCGCTGAGCAGCGCGTTGACCCGACGCAGGTCGCGCTCCTTGTGCTGCAGCTTCTTATCCGCCAGCGCGGCGCTGATGCTGCTGCCGATCACCAGCAGGGTGATCACGGCGACCGACAGGCCCAGTTGGATAGGGTTATTGTTCAGTGGTAACGAGAGATCGGCGCCGGTGGGGACGATCAGTTGCATGGCGGCCATGCCGGTAAAGTGCATGCTGATAATGCCTGCGCCCAACATCAGGCTGGCAGCGTATTTGAGCAGTTGATGGAAGACGCCGGCGCCGGTACGCAGGTAGCTCGACAACAACAGAGCGGCCAGGCTGGCGCCAATGGCGATGCCGACCGAGGCGAGCAGCAGGCCCGACTCGAAATACGCCTGGGCCTGGGAACGCATGGCCGACATGCCGACGTAATGCATCAGGGCGATGCCGATGCCCATCCACAGCGATGCCAGCAGGTATTGGTTAAACCGCAGTCTGGTGTGACCGAGGGTTTGCATGGCGAACAACGAGGCGATCAGGGCGATGACCAGCGAGGCGAACGTCATGAGCAGGTCGTAGTGAATCGCGATGGGGGCCTGGAAGGCCAGCATGCTGATGAAATGAGTGGACCAGATACCCCCTGCCAGGCAACCGGCACCCAGCCAACGCCAATGGCGGCGAGCGGTAGGGTCTTCGACATGGCCAACCCGTTCGGCCATGTCCAGGGTGCCGAACCCCGCCGCACAGGCGACCAGATAGGCCAGCAGCACCAGAAAAGGGTTATGACTGCAATTGAGTAATAAGTGCCCG
Organism: Pseudomonas sp. CFBP13509; assembly: GCF_005233485.1. Lineage (NCBI taxonomy): Bacteria > Pseudomonadati > Pseudomonadota > Gammaproteobacteria > Pseudomonadales > Pseudomonadaceae > Pseudomonas > Pseudomonas sp. CFBP13509. The sequence goes on along the minus strand of NZ_QGAA01000001.1, from coordinate 247,085 downwards.
TTCGCTGGGAGGTCGGTAAAAAAGTGCAGACCTAGCCATTCCATAGCATGTCCCGTCATAGCGTCACGTCACAGCCTACGGCGATGACCTATGAGGTCGAGTATAGAAGCCTCGCGGGATTTTCCAGCGATAATGGCACTTTGCTCTGAATGATTTTGGCATGCCGTGCATAGCAATTAGTGCTAAGCGCTGATGGGCAACTCCAACTCGAACGGTGCTTGTAACGGCGGCAGGCCGAACGCAGCGCGGGCCGCGTCGCAATCGACATTCTGCTCGCCCTGGCTCCATGAAGCTTCGAATTCCCGGCAGGGGCTTGAGCGCTGCTCATAAATCGAGCAGCTCGTACCTTTGCCGACTTCGCCTTCAAGGCTGCAGCAGCGCGCGGGCTTCTGGTCGGTGCCGATCATTGCCACGCGGGTCGGGTTGATCTGCACCACCAGGTCATCAGGCACCGTCCCCCCCGAGGAGGCGCACTCACCCCAGAAGAAAGACACACGAAAGTGTGAACAGCAGGCACCGCAACTCAGACACGGACTGGCTTCGGACATGGGCGTCATCGATAAGAAAAGTAGAGTGGGGTACTACTGGAAGGCTCGCCATTCTAATCGGGTCATGGCCGTTGGGAAGGGGGGCAGGCACTTATATTTTTGTCGGCAAAGTCCCGTGTTGTCGGGTGAAATCATGCCCTATCAGCTTTACGAATCATTACAGACAACCACGGCTCGCCTGACTATGTTGCAGGTACCGGGCGGGATGCATCGGGCATCGCAGCTCTCATAACAATAAAAGAGACGGACCCATGCAGAACTCGACCCAAGCGGCGAATGCCTGGCGCATTCTGTTCCTGCTGTTCCTCGCCAACCTGTTCAACTTCTTCGACCGCACCATTCCGGCGATCATCATCGAACCGATCCGCATGGAATGGCACCTGAGCGACTTCCAGCTCGGCATCATCGGTACCGCCTTCACCATCGTTTATGCCATTGCCGGCCTGCCGCTGGGGCGTCTGGCCGATACCGGCTCGCGCAGCAAACTGATGGGCTGGGGCCTGTTCGCGTGGAGCGGGTTGACAGCGGTCAACGGCCTGGTTGGCAGTTTCTGGACGTTTTTGCTGGTGCGCATGGGCATCGGTATCGGTGAAGCCAGCTATGCGCCGGCTGCCAACTCGCTGATTGGCGACCTGTTCCCGGCGCACCGTCGCGCCCGGGCAATGGGGATTTTCATGCTGGGCCTGCCCTTGGGCCTGTTGCTGGCGTTCTTCACCATCGGCTGGATGGTCAAGGCGTTCGACAGCTGGCGCGCGCCGTTCTTTATCGCCGCCGTGCCGGGGCTGATCCTTGCGGTGTTCATGTTCTATATCAAGGAACCCAAGCGCGGCGCCGCCGAAGCCGTACAAGTCTCCCAGGAGCGTGTTGATCGCCCGATTCGCCGCGTGCTTGCCGTACCGACCTTCCTGTGGCTGGTGCTGGCCGGGTTGTGCTTCAACTTCGCCACCTACGCGTGCAACTCGTTCCTGGTGCCGATGCTGCAACGCTATTTCCTCATGCCATTGCAGGACGCGGCGGTCGCCACCGGCGTCATCGTCGGGTTGACCGGCCTGGTGGGCCTGACCTTGGGGGGCTGGATTGCCGACAAGATCCATCAACGTGTTGCCAATGGCCGACTGCTGTTTGCGGCGTGCAGCCTGATCATCTCCACCGTCACTACAGCCTGGGCCCTGCATGCCGGGCGCATCGAGATCGGCGTGTTTGTGGCGCTGTTCAGTGTGGGCTGGTTGTTTGCGTATAACTTCTACACCTGTGTGTACACGGCGATCCAGGACGTGGTCGAGCCGCGCCTGCGGGCCACGGCGATGGCGTTGTTCTTTGCCGGCTTGTACTTACTGGGCGGAGGCATGGGGCCGATTGTGGTGGGCGGGTTGTCCGATCACTTTGCCCATGCGGCGATGTATGCGGCGGGGGCCGAGCAGATGACCGAGGCTTACAAGGCGGTGGGCTTGCATGACGCCATGTACCTGATTCCGGTGGCGTTGTTCTTGACCATGTTGTTCCTGTTCCAGGCGTCACGCAGTTTTGTGCGTGATGCCAAGCGGATGAAGGAGGGGTTGGTGGCTGTTGAGGTGCCGGCTGGGGCGGCGACGGCTTGAAATTGCGGTGACTCCATCGGGAGCAAGCCCCCTCCCACATTGATCGGTGACCGACATGACAACGCGGTCAACTGTGGGAGGGGGCTTGCCCCCGCTCACCACAGAGTTATGTGTCAGCCTTTAAGAGTTGTGTAGATACCTATGCCCCGATGAGGCCCGCAACGCCAACGCTGTTCTCAAGTGAATAAAAAAGGCCCGCAGTGCGCGGGCCTCTATTAACAGGGCAGGGCGGTAATCAACCGGCCACCAACACCCGAATCGCCTCCAGTCGCAGCGCCGCCTTATCCAGCATGGCCAGGCCTTGCTCGCGTTGGTTACGCAGGGCAACCAATTCGCTGTCGCGGACGGTCGGGTTGACCGCTTGCAAGGCCGTCAGGCGCGCCAGTTCTTCGTCGGTGTCTGCCGCCAGGCGACGCTTGGCTTCGGCCACACGTTCGGCGTGACGCGGTGTGATCTTCTCTTCACCGGCGTTGATCCGCGGTGTGAATTGATCGCGCTGGGCCTGCACGAACTTGTTGGCGCTGGCCCGTGGCACGCTTTCCAGCTGGTCGTTCAAGGTTTCGAACGAGACACGGCCAGACAGGTCGTTGCCATTGGCATCCAGCAGGCAGCGCAGCGCCGCCGGCGGCAGGTAGCGGCCCAGTTGCAGTGCGCGCGGCGCGACCACTTCGCTGACGTAGAGCAGTTCCAGCAACACGGTGCCAGGCTTGAGCGCCTTGTTCTTGATCAGCGCCACGGCGGTGTTGCCCATGGAGCCGGACAGCACCAGGTCCATGCCGCCCTGCACCATCGGGTGTTCCCAGGTGATGAACTGCATGTCTTCACGGGACAGCGCCTGGTTACGGTCGTAGGTGATGGTCACACCTTCGTCGTCGCCCAGGGGGAAGCTGGCGTCAAGCATCTTCTCGCTGGGCTTGAGGATCAGCGCGTTTTCCGAATGATCTTCGCTGTCGATGCCAAAGGCGTCGAACAGGGTTTCCATGTAGATCGGCAGGGCGAACTGGTCGTCTTGCTCGAGGATGTCCTCCACCAGCGCATCGCCTTCACCGGCACCGCCGGAGTTGAGTTCCAGCAGGCGGTCGCGGCCGGTGTGCAGTTCCTGCTCCAGGCGCTCGCGCTCGGCACGGGCCTCGTCGATCAGGGCTTGCCACTCGCTGTCGTCGGCGTTTTCCAGCAGCGGCAGCAGGCGCGGGCCGAACTGATGCTGCAAGGCGTTGCCTGTCGGGCAGGTGTTGAGGAACGCGTTCAAGGCTTCGTGGTACCACTGGAACAGGCGCTGTTGCGGGCTGGTTTCCAGGTAGGGCACGTGCAGTTCGATCACATGCTTCTGGCCGATCCGGTCCAGACGGCCGATCCGCTGTTCCAGCAGGTCGGGGTGGGACGGCAGGTCGAACAGCACCAGGTGGTGGGAGAACTGGAAGTTGCGGCCTTCACTGCCGATTTCCGAGCAGATCAGCACCTGGGCGCCGAATTCCTCATCGGCGAAGTAAGCAGCGGCGCGGTCACGCTCGAGGATGTTCATGCCCTCGTGGAATACCGTGGCCGGGATGCCGGAGCGCACGCGCAGGGCGTCTTCCAGGTCCATGGCGGTTTCGGCGTGGGCGCAGATCACCAGGACCTTGGTGCGCTTGAGCATTTTCAACTGGTCGATCAGCCATTCGACGCGCGGGTCGAAGCGCCACCAGCGGTTTTCTTCGTCGATGTCCGGTTGCGACTGGAAGCTGACTTCCGGGTACAGCTCGGCGTGTTCGCCCAGGGGCAACTCGAGGTATTCGTCCGGGTTTGGCAGCGGGTAGGCGTGCAGCTTACGCTCCGGGAAGCCCTGCACGGCGGCACGGGTGTTACGGAACAGCACGCGGCCGGTGCCGTGGCGGTCGAGCAGTTCACGCACCAGGCGCGCACTGGCTTCGGCGTCGCCATCATTGACGGCGGTCAGCAGCGCTTCGCCTTCGTTGCCGAGGAAACCCTGGATAGTCTTGTGCGCGGCAGGCGACAGGCGGCCCTTGTCGAGCAGCTCCTGCACGGCTTCGGCCACCGGGCGATAGTTCTCGCTTTCGGCACGGAAGGCGTGCAGGTCGTGGAAACGGTTCGGGTCCAGCAGGCGCAGGCGCGCGAAGTGGCTGTCCTGGCCCAGCTGTTCCGGAGTGGCGGTGAGCAGCAGCACGCCCGGGATGACCTCGGCCAGTTGTTCGACCAGGCTGTATTCCGGGCTGGCTTTGTCTTCATGCCAGACCAGGTGGTGGGCTTCGTCGACCACCATCAGGTCCCAGCCGGCGGCGAACAGTGCGTCCTGGGCCTTCTCATCGTCCACCAGCCACTCCAGCGCGACCAGGGCCAGCTGGGTGTCTTCGAACGGGTTGGCGGCATCGCTTTCGATAAAGCGTTCTTCATCGAACAGCGCCACTTGCAGGTTGAAGCGGCGGCGCATTTCCACCAGCCACTGGTGCTGCAGGTTTTCCGGTACCAGGATCAGTACGCGGTTGGCGCGGCCCGACAGCAGTTGGCGATGGATCACCAGGCCCGCTTCGATGGTCTTGCCCAGGCCCACTTCGTCCGCCAGCAAGACCCGTGGTGCGATACGGTCAGCGACTTCACGGGCGATATGCAATTGGTGGGCAATAGGTTGCGCACGCACGCCACCCAGGCCCCACAGCGAGGATTGCAATTGGCGGCTGGTGTGTTCGAGGGTGTGATAGCGCAGCGAGAACCAGGCCAGCGGGTCGATCTGCCCGGCGAACAGACGGTCGCTGGCCAGGCGGAACTGGATAAAGTTGGAGAGCTGGGTTTCCGGCAGGGTGACCTGCTCGTTCTGCCCATTGAGGCCGTGGTAGACCAGCAGGCCGTCGACGTCATCGACTTCCTGCACGGTCATTTTCCAGCCTTCGAAATGGGTGATGGAGTCACCCGGCGAGAACCTCACACGGGTGAGGGGCGCATTCCGTAGCGCATACTGGCGGGTGTCGCCAGTGGCCGGATAGAGCACGGTCAACAAGCGGCCGTCCTGTGCCAGAACGGTGCCTAACCCCAGCTCTGCTTCGCTGTCACTAATCCAGCGTTGCCCCGGTTGATACTGCTGCGCCATGCTGCCTGACTCCCGCCGTGAAAAAGCCGACTATGTTAACGGAACAAGGCCCCACGCCCAAGGACTCTGACAAAAACTACTCCGTTTGGGCGGCCGGGTGAGCACGCAATCGACGGGTGGAGGGCACTTGTGAGTGTCGACTGGGTCACAGGTTGGCGAACCTGCGCTCAAGTCGTCGCGCGGCCCGCCGACAGCCTGCTGACAGGAGAACAACTATCATGCTTCCACCTATGCTGCCCGTCAGCGTCGTACCGGTTACGTCGCAACTCGACCCGGTCCGCCAGAAACCCGATATTCCGCCCGTGGTCCCTGTGCAAGCGGGCTCCAACGAAAGCACTATCGACCTGAAAAAGGGCGATGCCGAGCAGTCGACTTTTTTGCTGCGCGAGGAACAACGCCGCCAGCAGGAACAGCAGAAACGCCGGCGCGAAGCCGATGAGGACCCGGATCAGCACTTGGCGATCCCGGGCGACCTGCTCAATGCCGACAACACCGTACCGGTTGTGCCGCTGATCGAAGATGCGCCGCGCCAGGGCTTGTGGGTGGACGTCGAGGTTTAGCCCCGCAGTTCCCGCAGTGCGGTCATCAGCAATTCGATGTCGTGATCGTTGTTGAGCGGGCTGACGGAGATCCGCGCAATGCTGGTCAGGCCCCGGGCCTGCATATCCAACGGGGTGTAGGCCACACCGTTGGCGCCGATGTTGATCCGCTTCAATCCCAATTGCCGTTTGAGTTCGAAGGCGTCCCAGCCGGCGAGGTTGAAGGCGATCAAGCCCGATTGAAGCGTGCCCAGGTCATGCAGGGAAATACCCGGAATCCCGCGCAATGCTTCGCGGATTCGCCTGCTGGTGTGCGTGACCTTTTCCCACACACGCTCGATCCCCAGCTGATTCATCTCCTGCAGTGCATTGCCCAGGCCTGCCAACAGGGCAAAGGACACCTCGCTGGTCTCAAAGCGCCGGGCGTCGTTGCGCAGGTCGAAACCGTCGGCGCTCCAGGGGGCGGAAAACACGTCGCGCTGGGCGGGGTTCAAGTGCGGGAGGAAATCCGGCCGCACATACAGCAGCGCCGTCCCCCGTGGCCCGCGCAGGTGCTTGCGCCCGGCCGCCTTGAGCACATCGCACTGCAACGCCTGCACATCCACCGGCACCTGGCCGACGGCTTGGCCGGCATCGATAAAGTAGGCGATGGCATGACGCCTGGCCACTTCGCCGATGGCCTGGGCGGGGTTGATCAGGCCGCCGTTGGCGGGGAGCCAGGTGAGGTCGATGAGCTTTACGCTTGAATCGAGCATGGCTTCCAACGCCACGGGGCACACCGCGCCGGTGGCATCGCAGGGGATGACGTCCACCCGCGCGCCGGCTTGCACCGCCAACTGCATGCTCGCCAGGTTGCCGCCCCATTCGTGGCGTCCTACCAGAATGCGGTCGCCCGGCTGCCACGGGCCCAAGGCCTGGAACGCCATGCTCCAGGCGGTCGAGCCGCTGCTGGCAAAGGCAATCGATGGGATGGGCGCGTTGAGCAACTGCGCGGCAGCGCGGCGAGCTTTCTCCACCAGCACGGCACCCTGTTCGCCGGCTTCCATCGGGCCGTCGCGGGCTTCGCGTTGCAGTTGGCCGATGATGGCATCGAGGGTCGCCTGGCTCGGCAAGGAGGCGCCGGCAGGGTTGAAGTGCACGGTGCCCGACTGGCAGCCGGGAGTGCCATCGCGCAGGTGTTGGACCTCAAGCGGGCTCACGGCTGCAACTCGAAAATCCCGTCAACCTCCACCGCCACGCCGGCCGGCAGGCTGCAGACACCCACTGCCGTACGCACATGCCGGCCCTTTTCGCCGAGGGCATTCACCAGCAGGTTGGACGCACCATTGGCCACGGCGCCCTGGCGCTGGAAGTCGCTGCTGCTGGCGATAAACACCCCCAGGCGCAGGACGCGCACCAGACGCGACAGGTCATCGCCCAGGGCATCGCTCAATTGCGCGAGCAAGCCCAGTGCAGCCAGTTCCGCGGCCTGGCCACCTTCTTCCTCGCTGAGGGATTCGCCCAGGCGGCCCACGTAGGCAGGCTTGCCGTCTATCAGCGGGATTTGCCCAGAGATAAACAGCTGGTTCTGGCTGACCACATGGTTGATGTAGTTGGCAATCGGCTGGCTGGGTGATGGCAGCGTCAGGCCGAGGGCTTGCACGCGGTGGCGGAGGGAGTCGCTCATGGTGAATCCTCTGGGGTCAGGAGGTTTCAGCATGAGGGGCAGGGGGAGCGTCGACAAACGGATAGATCTCATTCGACGTATCGAAATAACTCACGTGTCGCGGCAGATGTCCTTCAACCACTCGCTGAAACACCGCGCGGCGTCGCTGGCAGGGCCTTGCGCTGCAATCAACCAGTAGCCTATTTCACTGTGATAGGGCGGCCAATCGAAGGCTTCTACCAGGCTGCCATCATCCAGCCTGCGTTGGATCAAGCGATGACGGCCCATGGCAATGCCCTGGCCGGCCACTGCGGCTTCGACCACGATGTTGTAGTCGTGGAGCATGACGCGCGGGTGGTGCTTGAGGTCGACTTGATAATGCCCAGACCAGTCCGTCCACTCAAAAGGCCGGTGCGAAGTGGCCATCAACAGCGCACCGTTGTGCACTTGGCTGGCCTTGAATGCCGGGCTGCACACCGGTGAGATCACCTCCGGCATCAGTCGCGTGGCCTGCACGTCGGGCCAATCGCCTTTGCCGTAGCGAATAGCCAGGTCGACTTCAGCAGCGGCGACGTTGGCCAGTTGAATCGCCGGCAGCAACTCCACCTGAATATGCGGATAGCGGTTGAGAAAACCGGCCAGGCGCGGCGCCAACCACAGGGTGGCGAAAGACGCCAGCAGGCCGACACGTAACACCGTGGCGCTGGGTACCAGCCGTTGGGCGCGGGTTGCGACGGCGATGGCGTCAAGAGCTGGGCGGATTTCAGCGTAATACTGCTGGCCGTCTGCGGTCAGATCGATCGCGCGGGTGCGTCGGATAAACAGCGATTTACCCAGGTGCTGTTCGAGCTTTTGTACCTGATGGCTCAGGGCACTCTGGGTTACCGACAATTCCCGCGCTGCCTTGATAAAGCTCAAGTGCCGGGCCACGGCTTCAAAGGCGCGCAGGGCCAGCAGCGGCGGAAGATCCTTATGCAGTGCCACCTGAATGGGCCTCCTTGAGTGGTTGGAAAGTGCCGATTTTGGGCGTCGGTCGGCCTTTTGTCGCCGGTTGATTTGCCGTCGGGCGCAGGAGTCCGCATTATTGAGCCTTACTCGCCACGACGTAAGCCAAGCCATGAGTGATGACGACAAGCTGATCGACCTGAACGCCGAACGTGCCAAGCGCGTGCATGACCTGAATGACAAGCGCCTGAATGAAGTGCGCCAGGCGTTTGAACAGGCGATGCCTTTAGGCAAAGCCAAGAAAAAATCAAAGAACAAACCCAAAAAGCGTTAAAACGGCCTGCATCTATTGATGCAGGTCAGTTATTACCCTTCTTTACGCCCCGTCGCGGGCGACATTGATCCCCGTCAATTTTTCAATCCGCCTTCTCCATTAACTTAGCCCTATCGCAACAAGGCAAGTGCAGGAGGCCGGTCATGTTTATCGATAATGTGGTATTCGCCGGAGTGCTGACTGTAAGCCTCATGGTGCTGTTTTTTGTAGGGTTTGGATTTTTTATCTGGAAAGACGCGAACAAGCGTAAAAAACCTTAGGTCTTTCCGGGTTACATGAGCACGCAAGGCATTTTGGGCGACTTCGGTCGCCCTTTTTTTTGGGTGTTCATTTCAGGTCCATAAAAAAAGGTGCGGTCCTCACAGAGGCCGCACCTTTTTTGTCAGCGCCTGGCTATCAGTTGCCCAGTGCCTTGGAGGCCAGCCAGAACAAGCCGGCCGAGAGGCCTACGGTCGCAGGCAGGGTCAACACCCAAGCCATCAGGATGGTCTTGACCGTGCCACCTTGCAGGCCGCTCTTGTTGGCGACCATGGTGCCCGCCACGCCGGAAGACAGTACGTGGGTAGTGGAGACCGGCAGGGCGAAGATATTGGCAAAGCCAATCATCGTGGCGGTGGTGATCTGTGCCGACATGCCCTGGGCATAGGTCATGCCCTGCTTGCCGATCTTCTCACCGATCGTCAGTACCACACGCTTCCAGCCCACCATGGTGCCCAGGCCCAGGGCCAGTGCGACCGCGAGGATCACCCAGAACGGCGCGTACTCGGTGGTGGCGGTCAGGTCTTTGCGTAGCTTGTCGAGGTCGGACTTCTCACGCGCATCAAGGCCTGGCAGCTTGCCAACTTTCTTTGCGGTGTCGTCCAGGCACAGCAGGTAGCGGCGAACTTCGATACGTTGATCGGCGTTCAGGGAGTGGTAGTCGGAGACACCTTTCAAGGTGCTGACGAGCGCATTGATGGTGGGCTCGGTCTGCTGCGGGTTGCACTGAAACTTGCCTGGCAGATCGTCTTTCACGCTTTTGCCCAGTGCCAGGAATTCGCCGAGCGTGGCGTTGTTACGCTGGTAGAACTGGCTCAAATGCACGGTAGCGTCGCGAGTGCGCTCGATCTGGTAGGTGGTGCTGCCCAGGTCGAGTACGAACTGCGCCGGCACGATACCGATCAGCACCAGCATGATCAGGCCGATGCCCTTCTGGCCATCGTTGGAACCGTGCACAAAACTCACGGCCATGGCCGAAATCACCAGGACCAGGCGGTTCCAGAACGGCGGGTGCTTCTTGTCGTCGAGCTTGCGGCGCTGGTCCGGGGTCTTGTGCATCTTCGACAACGGGCGCCACCATTTCAGGCCGATCAGCACCAGGGCTGCGACCAGGAAGCCGGCCATCGGCGAGAACACCAGGGACGCGCCGATATCGACGGCCTTCTGCCAGTTCACACCGTCAGCCAGGGGGATGTCGTTGATCAGGGCATTGGCCAGGCCGACACCGAGGATCGAACCGATCAGGGTGTGGGAGCTGGAGGCGGGGATACCGAAGTACCAGGTGCCCAGGTTCCAGGTGATCGCCGCGGCTAACAACGAGAAGACCATCGCCAAGCCATGGCCGGTGTTCACATTGATCAGCAACTCCACGGGCAGCAGGTGCACGATGGCGTAGGCGACACCGACACCACCGAGCAACACGCCGAGGAAGTTGAACACCCCGGAGAAGAACACGGCCAGATGCGGCGGCATGGCTTTGGTATAGATGACTGTGGCCACCGCGTTAGCGGTGTCATGAAAGCCATTGATGAACTCGAAGGCGAGGACAAAGGCCAGGGCGAGCAACAGGCTCACGAGAACCCAAGCATCCAGTCCGCTGAATAAATCGATCATGAAGGTTTTCTGACCCGGTCGTAAGGGGGCGCGATTATGCCAGAAAACCTCGGTAATCGATGCACTAGCTGCTCATCGGTATCAATCTTCATCGAATCGCCATGGGCGAAAGCTGGCGATCCCAGGGTTTTCGGGGCTTTGGCAAGTCTTTGATTTATAAAGCCCAGGGCTGAAAGGACAGGGTTTTGTCACCAAATCGTCATGCCTGAAACATTTGTATGAAATTTTACAGACGATGGTGGGATTCAGGTCGGCTGGAGGATGGCTAAATGGCATCGCTGCAGGCAGGGCCCTGGACTCGCTCCGAAGCGCTTATGGCTCTTCGGCCTTGAGTTCCTGTTCAATCTTTTGGATTTCCTGGGCAAATGCCTGGTCGAGCAGGCTGGCTCGCTTGCGCCATGGTTTGCGTTCAGGTTCAGGCTGGGCGGCATAGGTGGTGACTTCCCCGCCGTAAACGTCCTTGTAACGTTGCTCCTGGCGCTCAAGTTCCGCGCGCAGTTCATCTTTCGTCACGTTGTTACCTAATTGAGTTGGGTGTAAGTACATGGCAGTGTTTGGCCTGAATGTCGCCCTCGGGTTGTTCCAACTTGAACCCACGAAGTGTTCAAGTTTGAATGAAAACGGGAGGCCACTGTTGGGCGGTCATTCCAGGCAGGTAGTTGCGATCGTCCATGCACGACCTGTGCATGGTTTGGCGAGTTCCAGCCTCAATATGAAACCGGGCTCTCCTCCGCACAGGATGCATTATAGCGGCGCATTTGAATAACACTATCGGCATAAAGTTAAAAAGCGTCAACTTTGTGTGAGTGTTTTGTTACGTCGACGCGTCAGTATTTGCTGAAATTCTGGCGTCATAAACTCAACAAGGAAACAAGCTATTAAATTAACGGCTTAACATCGCCGGGGACGTGGTTGATAGATCGCCCTCAGGCGTAGCGCTAAATTGCGATAATCGCATGATTGTCCGATAATCGCCCAATGTTGCGGGGCCTGCCTTGTGCATCACGGCCGGCCCGGCTTGTAATAGCAGCCCAATCCCCTGCGGTTGACAATAAGAGAAAGGAACCTGGCATGAACGATCAATTGCGCAACTCTTTCGCGTCAGTGGCGCCGCCGATCGTTGCCTCGCCGGCCAAGCGTATCCAGGCGTTTACCGGTGACCCCGACTTCATGACCTCCCTGGCTCGCGGCCTGGCGGTGGTGCAGGCGTTCCAGGAGCGCAAGCGCCACCTGACCATCGCCCAGATCAGTCACCGCACCGAGATCCCCCGCGCCGCCGTACGCCGTTGCCTGCATACCTTGATCAAGCTCGGCTACGCCACCACCGATGGGCGCACCTATTCATTGCTGCCCAAAGTCCTGACCCTGGGGCATGCCTACCTGTCCTCCACGCCATTGGCGGTATCGGCCCAGCCTTATCTGGACCGTATGAGCGAGCAACTGCACGAAGCCTGCAACATGGCCACCCTCGAAGGCGACGACATCCTCTACATCGCCCGTTCAGCCACCACCCAGCGCCTGATTTCCGTGGACCTGTCGGTGGGCGGACGGTTGCCGGCCTATTGCACCTCCATGGGCCGCATCCTGCTCGCGGCATTGGATGACGCCTCGCTGCAGGACTACCTCGACCATGCCGACCTGCAAACCAAGACCAGCCGCACCCTGACCACCCCTGAAGCCTTGTTCGAATGCCTGCAACAAGTGCGTCAGCAGGGCTGGTGCATTGTCGACCAGGAACTGGAACAGGGCCTGCGCTCCATCGCCGTGCCGGTGTATGACGCGTCCGGCCAGGTGCTGGCGGCGCTCAATGTCAGTACTCACGCTGGACGGGTCAGCCGCAGCGAGCTGGAGCAGCGTTTCCTGCCGAGCATGCTCAGTGCCAGCCGTGAGTTGAGTGCGCAGTTGTTTGCCTAAGGTGTTCGGTGACCGCACAGATCCCCGCTTGATCAATTGACGATGTTTCCCCCGGCTTATTACTGTGCGGCAGCGCTCTTGAGGGCGCCCCAATAATAATGACGGCCCCAGGCCGTTGGCCCGCCATCGGTGTGGAATAAGAATAATGAATCAGCCTTCTGTCGGTACCACCCTGGACGTGCAGTCCTTTATCAACACCCAGCCACTGTCCCGTTACCAGTGGCGCGTGGTGATCCTGTGTTTCCTCATTGTTTTCCTCGATGGCCTCGACACCGCCGCCATGGGCTTTATCGCGCCCGCGCTGTCACAGGACTGGGGCATCGACCGCGCCAGCCTTGGCCCGGTGATGAGCGCTGCGTTGATCGGCATGGTATTCGGCGCCCTGGGTTCCGGACCGTTGGCTGACCGTTTCGGGCGCAAGGTTGTGCTGGTGGGCGCGGTGCTGGTGTTTGGTGCGTTCAGCCTGGCCTCGGCCTACAGCAGCAGCGTGGATCAATTGCTGGTGCTGCGTTTTCTCACCGGGCTGGGCCTGGGTGCCGGCATGCCGAACGCGACGACCCTGCTCTCCGAATACACCCCTGAACGCCACAAGTCGCTATTGGTGACCAGCATGTTCTGTGGTTTCAACCTGGGCATGGCCGGTGGCGGGTTTATCTCGGCCAAGCTGATCCCGGCGTTCGGCTGGCACGCCTTGTTGATGATCGGCGGCATCCTGCCGTTGATCCTGGTGGTGGTGCTGATGCTGTGGCTGCCGGAGTCGGCGCGTTTCCTGGTGGTGCGCAACCGAGGCACCGACAAGGTGCGCAAAACGCTGTCGCCCATCGAACCCTCTATTGTTGCCCAGGCCACCGCCTTCAGCGTGCCCGAACAAAAAACCGTCAAGGCGCGCAACGTGTTCGCGGTGATTTTCTCGGGCACCTACAGCGTCGGCACCTTGCTGCTGTGGCTGACGTACTTCATGGGCCTGGTGATCGTGTACCTGCTGACCAGTTGGCTGCCGACCCTGATGCGCGACAGCGGCGCCAGCATGGAGCAGGCTGCGTTTATCGGCGCGCTGTTCCAGTTTGGTGGCGTATTGAGTGCCGTCGGCGTGGGATGGGCGATGGACCGGTTCAATCCCCACAAGGTCATCGGCACTTTCTACCTGCTGGCCGGGGTGTTTGCCTACGCGGTCGGGCAGAGCCTGGGCAATATCACCCTATTGGCCACCTTGGTGCTGGTCGCCGGGATGTGCGTCAACGGTGCGCAATCGGCGATGCCGTCCCTGGCCGCGCGCTTCTACCCAACCCAAGGCCGCGCCACCGGCGTGTCGTGGATGCTCGGCATCGGCCGTTTCGGCGCGATCCTCGGCGCGTGGATGGGCGCCACCTTGCTCGGCCTGGGCTGGAACTTCGAGCAGGTGCTCACCGCCCTGGTCATTCCGGCCGCTTTGGCCACAGCAGCCGTGGTCATCAAAGGCATGGTCAGCCATGCGGATGCGACCTGAGATCAATCGATAGCCTGCCAACAATCCGTTCGATAATCGAACGCTGAGTCGATTATCGGATTGTTTGGCCGATTTCCCCGGCTTAATCTTCAAGCACTTCGGCGCCACCTCAGCGCCTTTTCGATCCACACCGGGAGCCCAACCCCATGGCTGAAATTCTTGCGCTGCGTGACGCGGTGAAGCAATTCGTGAACGACGGCGACACTGTCGCACTGGAAGGCTTCACCCATCTGATCCCTACGGCAGCGGGTCATGAAATCATTCGTCAGGGCAAGAAAGACCTGACGCTGGTGCGTATGACGCCTGACCTGATCTACGACCAGTTGATCGGTGCCGGGTGTGCGCGCAAGCTGATTTTCTCCTGGGGCGGTAACCCGGGTGTAGGTTCCCTGCATCGCCTGCGTGACGCGGTCGAGAAGCAATGGCCGCAACCGTTGGAAATCGAAGAACACAGCCACGCCGACCTGGCCAATGCCTACGTCGCCGGCGCATCGGGCCTGCCGTTCGCGGTGCTGCGCGCCTACGCGGGTTCCGACTTGCCCAAGGTCAACCCGCTGATTAAGACCGTGACGTGCCCGTTCACCGGTGAAGTGCTGGCAGCGGTACCGTCGGTGCGTCCGGACGTCACCGTGATCCACGCGCAAAAGGCTGATCGCAAGGGCAACGTGTTGCTCTGGGGCATTCTTGGGGTGCAGAAGGAAGCGGCCCTGGCGGCCAAGCGCTGCATCGTCACCGTGGAAGAAATCGTCGATGACCTGAACGCGCCGATGAACAGCTGCGTGCTGCCGACCTGGGCCCTCACTGCGGTGTGCCACGTACCCGGTGGTGCCCATCCGTCCTACGCCCACGGCTACAACGAGCGTGACAATCGCTTCTACCAGGCGTGGGACCCCATCGCCCGCGACCGTGGGACCTTTACCGCCTGGATGGATGAATACATCCACGGCACTGCCGATTTCAGTGAATTCCAGGCCAAGCTGACCACGCAGCAGGAGGCCAAGTAATGGCTTACTCGACCAATGAAATGATGACCGTCGCCGCCGCGCGCCGCCTCAAGAACGGCTCCGTGTGCTTTGTGGGCATCGGCCTGCCGTCCAAGGCCGCCAACCTGGCACGCCTGACTTCGTCGCCGGATGTGGTGCTGATCTATGAGTCCGGCCCGATTGGCGCCAAGCCCAGCGTATTGCCACTGTCGATCGGTGATGGCGAGCTGGCGGAAACCGCCGACACCGTGGTGCCGACCGGCGAGATTTTTCGCTACTGGCTGCAGGGCGGGCGTATCGACGTGGGCTTTCTCGGTGCCGCGCAAGTCGACCGCTTCGGCAACATCAACACCACCGTGGTCGGTGATTATCACCAACCCAAGGTGCGCCTGCCGGGCGCCGGTGGCGCGCCCGAAATCGCCGGCTCGGCCAAGAGCGTGTTGATCATCCTCAAGCAGTCGTCCCGTTCGTTTGTCGACAAGCTGGACTTCATCACCTCGGTCGGCCACGGCGAAGGTGGGGATTCGCGTAAACGCCTGGGTCTGCCGGGTGCCGGTCCTGTCGGAATCATTACTGACCTGTGCATCATGGAACCGGAAGAGGGCACCCACGAATTCGTGGTCACCGCCCTGCACCCAGGGGTGACCCGCGAGCAAGTCGTAGCGGCCACCGGTTGGGCGGTTCGATTTGCCGAGCAGGTCAGCACCACCGCCGAACCGACCGAGGTCGAGTTGACCGCCCTGCGTGACCTTGAAGCACGTACGGCCGCCGCCCACGGCCAAGCACCGGGAGAAGCCTGATGCGCGAGGTGTTTATCTGCGATGCGATTCGCACCCCCATCGGCCGCTTTGGCGGTGGCCTGTCCAGCGTGCGCGCCGATGACCTGGCGGCCGTGCCGATCAAGGCGCTGATCGAGCGCAACCCTTCCGTGGACTGGTCGGCCGTTGACGAGGTGTTCCTCGGCTGCGCCAACCAGGCCGGTGAAGACAACCGCAACGTCGCCCGCATGGCGCTGTTGCTGGCCGGCCTGCCGGAGAGTATTCCGGGGGTGACCCTCAACCGTTTGTGCGCCTCGGGCATGGATGCGATCGGCACCGCGTTTCGCGCCATCGCCAGCGGCGAAATGGAGCTGGCGATTGCCGGTGGCGTCGAGTCGATGTCCCGTGCGCCGTTCGTGATGGGCAAGGCTGATGCGGCGTTTTCGCGCAACATGAAGCTGGAAGACACCACCATCGGCTGGCGTTTTATCAATCCGTTGATGAAAGCCCAGTACGGCGTGGACGCCATGCCGCAGACCGCCGATAACGTCGCCGACGACTACCAGGTCTCCCGCGCCGACCAGGACGCCTTTGCCCTGCGCAGCCAGCAACGCACCGCCGCCGCCCAGGCGGCCGGATTCTTCGCCGAAGAAATCGTGCCGGTGCGGGTCGCCCATAAAAAAGGCGAAACCGTGGTGGAGCACGATGAGCACCCCAGGGATACCACCCTTGAAGCCCTGGCCAAACTCAAACCGGTCAACGGCCCGGACAAGACCGTCACCGCGGGCAATGCCTCTGGGGTGAACGACGGTGCGGCCGCAATGATCCTGGCGTCTGCCGAAGCGGTTAAAAAACACGGCCTGACTGCCCGCGCCCGCGTGCTGGGCATGGCCAGCGCCGCTGTCGCGCCACGGGTGATGGGCATGGGCCCGGTGCCGGCGGTGCGCAAGCTGGTGGAGCGCCTGGGCCTGGCCGTCACTGACTTCGATGTGATCGAACTCAACGAAGCCTTCGCCAGCCAAGGCCTGGCGGTGCTGCGTGAACTGGGCATCGCCGACGACGCACCCCAGGTCAACCCGAACGGTGGCGCCATCGCACTGGGCCACCCCTTGGGCATGAGCGGTGCGCGGCTGGTACTGACGGCCCTGCATCAGTTGGAAAAAACCGGCGGCCGTAAAGGCCTGGCGACCATGTGCGTGGGCGTCGGCCAAGGCCTGGCCCTGGCGATTGAACGCATCTAATAAGAGAGGACTGCTCCATGAGTGACAAGCCCGGTTACCGGCGCCCGCAAGCGGGCACTCAGCCTGATTACCTGCACCCGGCCTACCAGTCGACGAACCTGCGTTCGCCGTCCCAGCCGTTGGTGTTCCTGCCTCATTCCTTGTCGGAAATCACCGGCCCGACCATCGGCGCCGAACGCCTCAGCGAGAAGGACAACGACCTCACCGCCCAACACGACGGCGAGCCCCTGGGCGAACGCATCATCATTCACGGCCGCGTGCTGGATGAAAACGGCCTGCCGGTGCCGGGTATCCTCGTGGAGATCTGGCAGGCCAACGCCGCCGGTCGCTACAACCACAAACGTGACCTGCACGATGCGCCGCTGGACCCGAACTTCACCGGCACCGGGCGCACCGTCACCGACGCCGATGGCTGGTACCAGTTCCAGACCATCAAGCCCGGCGCCTACCCGTGGGGCAACCACCACAACGCGTGGCGCCCGGCGCATATCCACTTTTCGCTGTTCGGCCCGAGCGTACTGACGCGCCTGGTGACGCAGATGTATTTCCCCGGCGACCCGCTGCTGGAATACGACCCGATCTACAACTGCGTACCGGATACCAGCGCCAAGGAACGCCTGATCGCCCGTTTCGATCTGGAAAAGACCATTCCTTCCTATGCCCTCGGCTACCGCTGGGACATCGTCCTGCGCGGCCGCGACGCCACGCCGATGGAGAAATGAGATGACACTCAACGCGACCACGTCCCACACCGTCGGGCCGTACTACCACATCGGCCTGACCTGGCTGAACCGCGAAGACTTGACCGTCGCCGCCACCCTCGGCGAGCGCGTGGCGATCAGCGGGCAAGTGGTGGACGGCAACGGTGATGTTGTCAACGACGCCATGCTCGAAGTCTGGCAGGCCAATGCCGCCGGCAAGTACGACCACCCTGAAGATGAGCAGGACAAGGCGCTGGACCCGAACTTCGAAGGCTTTGGCCGGGTGCCGGTGGATGCCGAAGGGCGCTTCCGCTTTACCACGATCAAGCCGGGCAGCGTGCCGGGCCTGCAAGGCACGACCCAGGCGCCGCACCTGGTGGTGCTGGTGTTTGCCCGTGGGCTGGTGAAGCACCTGCTGACGCGGATTTATTTCGAGGGCGAGGCGTTGAACGGGGACGACCCGTTGCTGGCCTGTGTGCCTGCCGAGCGGCGCGGCACGTTGATTGCCAAGCGGGATGCGGCGGGTGTACATCAGTGGAATGTGATTTTGCAGGGCACAGATAAGGAGACGGTGTTCTTCGATTATTGATCGGTAGCAGCGGTAAGTTTCAAGCTGCAAGCTACAAGGAAGAGCAGTGACCGCGTCGGTTTTTCTCTTGCAGCTTATAGCTTGCTGCTTGCAACTACCTCCGGTTGTTGCAAAGTATGTCTAGGCTATAACCGTTCCCACTGAGTGAAAAACCATGACAACAACCACCAGTCACTACACCGGAGAAGAGCGCAGCAAACGGATCTTTGCGATTGTCGGTGCCTCCTCCGGCAACCTGGTCGAATGGTTCGACTTCTACGTCTATGCCTTCTGCGCCATTTACTTCGCCCCAGCGTTTTTTCCGTCGGATGACCCCACGGTCCAACTGCTCAACACCGCTGGCGTGTTCGCTGCCGGCTTCCTGATGCGCCCCATCGGCGGCTGGCTGTTCGGCCGGGTCGCCGACAAGCACGGACGCAAGAATTCGATGATGATCTCGGTGCTGATGATGTGCGCCGGTTCCCTGGTCATCGCCTTTTTGCCCACCTACAAAGACATCGGCGCCTGGGCCCCGGCTCTGCTGCTGGTGGCGCGGCTGTTCCAGGGCCTGTCGGTGGGGGGCGAATATGGCACCACCGCCACCTACATGAGTGAAGTCGCGCTCAAGGGCCAGCGTGGGTTTTTTGCCTCGTTCCAGTACGTGACCCTGATCGGTGGCCAACTGTTGGCGGTGCTGGTGGTGGTGATCCTGCAACAGATCCTCACTGAGGAAGAACTGCGGGCCTGGGGTTGGCGGATTCCGTTCGTGATCGGTGCGATTGCCGCGGTGATTTCCCTGCTGCTGCGCCGCACCCTCAAGGAAACCACCAGCAAGGAAACCCGCGAGGACAAGGACGCCGGCAGTATCGCCGCGCTGTTTCGTGACCATAAGGCGGCATTCATCACCGTGCTCGGCTACACCGCAGGCGGTTCGCTGATTTTCTACACCTTTACCACCTACATGCAGAAGTACCTGGTGAACACCGCCGGGATGCACGCCAAGACCGCCAGTTACATCATGACCGGCGCGCTGTTCCTGTACATGTGCATGCAGCCGCTGTTCGGCATGCTGGCCGACAAGATCGGCCGGCGTAACTCAATGCTGTGGTTCGGCGCGTTGGGCACACTGTGCACGGTGCCGATCCTGCTCAGCTTGAAAACCGTCAGCAGTCCGTTCCTGGCGTTTGTGCTGATCACCCTGGCCCTGGCGATTGTCAGCTTCTACACCTCGATCAGCGGCCTGGTGAAGGCGGAAATGTTCCCGCCACAAGTGCGCGCCCTGGGCGTGGGCCTGGCCTATGCGGTGGCCAACGCAATCTTCGGCGGTTCGGCGGAATACGTGGCCCTGGGCCTCAAATCCATGGGCATGGAAAACACCTTCTATTGGTATGTCACCGGCATGATGGCGGTGGCCTTCCTGTTCAGCTTGCGCCTGCCGAAACAGGCGGCGTACCTGCATCACGATTTGTAAGGGATGAGTTATGACACTGCGCACGAGCAATCAACTGTTCGACGCTTACTTCACCGCTGACAGCATGGCCGAGGTGTTCTGCGACCAGGGACGCCTGCAGGGCATGCTCGATTTCGAAGCCGCGCTCGCCCGGGCGCAGGCCCGGGTCGGGTTGATCCCCCAGGCGGCCGTGGCGCCGATTGCCCAGGCCTGCCTGGCGTCGCTGTACGACGTGGATGCCCTCGGTGTGGCGATTGCCACGGCGGGGAATTCGGCGATTCCGCTGGTGAAGGCGCTGGGCAAGTTGATTGCCAGCGGGGATGCCGGGGCCGAACGCTATGTGCACCTGGGCGCGACCAGCCAGGACGTGATGGACACCGGGCTGGTGCTGCAACTGCGCCGGGCCCTGGGGTTGATCGAAACGGATCTGGCGCGTCTGGGCGATGTGCTGGCCGCCCAGGCCCAGCGTTATGCGACGACGCCGTTGGCCGGGCGTACCTGGTTACAACACGCGACGCCGGTCACCCTGGGGATGAAGATTGCCGGTTGGCTGGGCGCGGTGACGCGCAGTCGCCAGCGTTTGAAAGAACTGCAACCGCGTTTGCTGGTGCTGCAATTCGGCGGCGCGTCCGGGACGTTGGCGGCACTCGGTGAACACGCCATGCCGGTGGCCGAGGCGCTGGCGTCGGAGTTGCAACTGAGCTTGCCTGAACAACCCTGGCACACCCAACGGGATCGTCTGGTGGAGTACGCCTGCGTCCTGGGCCTGATCGCCGGCAGCCTCGGCAAACTGGGTCGCGATATCAGCCTGCTGATGCAAACCGAAGCGGCCGAAGTGTTCGAGCCGTCGGCGCCCGGCAAGGGCGGTTCGTCGACCATGCCGCACAAACGCAACCCGGTGGGCGCCGCTGTGCTGATCAGCACCGCCACGCGCGTGCCCGGCCTGGTGGCGACGATGTTCAGCGCCATGCCCCAGGAACATGAACGCAGCCTGGGCCTGTGGCACGCCGAATGGGAAACCTTGCCGGAGATTTGCCGCCTGGTGTCCGGGGCCCTGAAACAAGCGCTGCTGGTGAGCGAAGGGTTGGAAGTCGACCCCGGACGCATGGCCCACAACCTCGACCTGACCCAAGGGCTGGTGCTGGCCGAAGCCGTCAGCATCGTGCTGGCTCAACGCCTGGGCCGGGAAACCGCGCACCACCTGCTGGAGCAATGCTGCAAACGCGCCGTCGCAGAAGGGCGCCACTTGCGCGCGGTGCTGGCGGACGAACCGCAGGTCACCGCCGAGTTGTCCGCCCCTGAGTTGGACCGCCTGCTCGACCCGGCCCACTACCTGGGCCAGGCGCACACCTGGGTCACTCGCGCTGTCACCGAACACTTTGCATTGACCGCCTAAGGAGAACGCTGTGGCTTTCGTACAACTCGCCGAGGGCGAACTGCATTACCAACTCGATGGCCCCCTGGACGCACCGGTGCTGGTGCTGTCCAACTCGCTGGGTACCGACCTGCATATGTGGGACATCCAGATCCCGGCGTTTACCGAGCATTTCCGGGTGTTGCGTTTCGACACCCGTGGCCACGGCAAATCCCTGGTGACCGAGGGACCGTACAGCATCGAGCAGTTGGGCCTCGACGTGATCGCACTGCTGGATGCGCTGGATATTCAGCGTGCACATTTTTGCGGGCTGTCCATGGGTGGCTTGATCGGCCAATGGCTGGGGATTAATGCCGGTGAGCGCCTGCAGCGCCTGGTGGTGTGCAACACCGCCGCCAAAATCGGCACGCCGGAGATCTGGAACCCACGGATCGAGATGGTCCAGCGTGATGGCGCGGCGGCCATGGTGGCCTTGCGCGATGCGTCGATTGCGCGTTGGTTCACCGCCGATTTTGCGGCAGCCAACCCGCACCAGGCCAAGCAGATCACCGACATGCTTGCCGCGACTTCGCCCCCAGGTTACGCGGCCAACTGCGCCGCCGTGCGTGATGCCGATTTCCGTGAGCAGTTGTCGAAGATCAAGGCGCCAACCCTGGTGATTGCCGGCACTGAAGATGCCGTCACGCCACCGGCCGGTGGTCACTTTATCCAGCACCATGTGCAGGGCGCCGAGTACGCCGAGTTCTACGCGGCGCACCTGTCCAATGTGCAGGCCGGTGCTGCGTTCAGTGATCGGGTTATCAAATTCCTGCTGGCCCGCTGAGGCCGCTGTTGTGGCAACTGGCTTGTTGTGGCAAGTGGGCTTCCTGTGGTGAGCGGGCTTGCCCCGCGTTGGGGCGCGAAGCGGCCCCAAATCAGGCGCCACGGTCTGTCTGAAATAATTCGGCGTCCGTATTGGGGCTGCTTCGCAGCCCAGCGCGGGGCAAGCCCGCTCACCACAAGAAGCCCGCTCGCCACAGGAGCCCGCTCGCCACAGGTCATCGAGTTGAAATCTTATTGAACCAGGAGTTTTTTGTGGACGAGAAACAACGTTATGCCGACGGCCTGCAGGTGCGCCGCGAAGTGCTGGGCGATGCCCATGTCGACCGCAGCCTCAACGCGCTGACCGAGTTCAACAGCGAGTTCCAGGACATGATCACCCGCCACGCCTGGGGTGACATCTGGACCCGCCCCGGGCTGCCTCGCCACACCCGCAGCCTGATCACCATCGCCATGCTGATCGGCATGAACCGCAGCGAAGAACTCAAGCTGCACCTGCGCGCCGCCGCCAGCAACGGCGTTACCCGTGCCGAGATCAAGGAAGTGCTGATGCAGAGCGCGATCTATTGCGGGATCCCGGCGGCGAATGCAACGTTCCACCTGGCTGAATCAGTGTGGGACGAACTGGGGGTTGAGTCCCGCCCGCCGAAGTAACAGGCTCAGGCCCGCTTTGTCGTGTAGACCCTCTTGCGCAATGGAAGCCCCATCTCTTCTTTCAGGCCGTTTTCGGTAAATTCCCGTGGATTGGTGGTGGTTTTCGCGGTGCTGGGGTCGCCGTCGAAATCAACCGGGGGGACTGCCGTTTGCAGACCGATCGCCTGCCGCTCTATGTTGGGTTCGCGTTCCTGGTGAGTGTCGGGTGTTGCAGTTTCTCCCTTTAGATTTTGACCTGTGGCACCCGCGAATGCGTGTCCCCTCTCATGAGCGAGGCTGGTGATCGGGGGAGATCTGTCGTCATACATATACATCGGGTTGTAATTGATCGTGCCCAGGTCAGCCGTTTCTCCCGGTTCACCCTCCACGATGTAACCCAACTGTGAATCGGTCAGTGATTCGACGTCGCCGCCTGCTTGAAGATACCGTTGAATGGCTTGGGTGTTGAAGCCGTAGGTCATGTCATCACGGGTGTCCAGCTCGCGCAGGGTGACTGGCGCGTTGTTGCGTGCCGCCAATTCGTCCTCTTTCTTCAACGACTGCTGGCCTATGGGCGACATTCTCAATAGCTCCAGATCGTCTTCGACCCGCTGTCTGAACTCGGCGGAACCCTCGACCAGATAGGCTGTTTTGCCGGCGTCACTGGGCGTTACATCAAACCTGCGTGAGCTGAGCGAGCGGATCACATTATCCGAAGGTTTGGCGTAGATAACCGTGTTGTCATGGTGAGACCTCACGTTGTTATGACCTCTGCCGGTGTAAATGACCGAGCTGCCAAGACTGACCATCAGGTTGTCACCACCGCCACCGTGCATCACGGTGTGGCCATTTTTGGCGATCATGAAGTCATGACCACGACCTCCATCCATATGCACGATTCGACCGACAGGTCCTTCCAGGGCCTGCAGACGGTCATTACCATTGCCGCCATAAAGCGCACTGCTACCACTGCCCGCGACCAGCGTGTCGTTGCCTTCTCCGCCCGATGCGACTCCACGGCCCTTGCCCATTTCGATAAAGTCGTCGCCCGCGCCGCCCTTGATTTGGGTGGTACCACCACCGCCACGGGCGTAGTCGTCACCGTCTCCGAGGTCGATCCTGATGGGCGTCGTCACGTCCGGAGCCACCACCACACAGTCGTTGCCGCCGTGGGTCTTGATATACAGGGGCTGGACCATGCCCAGCTCGGGGCGATTGAGCAGCTCAAGGGTGTAGGCTTTATCGTTGACGGTAGCGAGCAGCTTTCCATCGGAGGTACGGGTGATGTTCACCCGGTCTGCACGGTTGCCGGTTTCCAATACGATTTGACTGAATATTGTGCCGACGTCGCCGTTTTGTGCGGCGCTGAATTCAACCTCCTGGGAGATTTTTACGTGTTTGTCCTGAAACAGGACCTCGCTGTTTACGTAGCTTTTGTGTCCCAGGGCGACTTCGGGAGACGGCCGGGAGGAGGGAGTCAGGGCATCGGAGTCAGGGCGTTTGTATTTGATGTGGACGGGGGGTTCTGGCGTTGCCGGTGATGGGCTGTTGGTGTAGTTCGTCAGCACGGGCATGGACGCAGAGATAGTCATGGTTGGACTCGATCGTGGTTGGCGGGCGTTCCTTTGAGTGGCGGGAGGGGAAATGCTGTTCCAAGGAAAAAGCAGTCAAACGCTGTCTTGATATTGCATGCCTTAAGAACGGCCTGGAGTTAATGGGAGTCGGCGTCCCACACCCAATTCCACACGCCCGGCAGATGCACTGCTTCATTCACGTCTTTGACCGTACGCACCAATGCCGCGCGTTGCAGGGCGGCCGTATCGGTGTAGAACGGTTCGGCTGCGGTCTTCATGCCATTGACTCGTGCGCTGTCCAGCAGGATCTGCAGGTATTCCTGCATATGCCGCGCGGTATAGCGGTTGATGTCGTGGAAGGTCACCACCACCGGAATCACACCGTCCACCGTCGGTAGCTCCCCCAGCGCGATGCGCTCGCGCACCACCGACAGTTGTCGATACAGGTTGGCGCGGCGCCTTGGGCTGCCATTGAAGCCCCAGATCTTGCCGTCATTGGCGCTCAGGTCGGTCAGCAGGACCTGCATGCCATGGCGCTGGTAGGCGGCGAAGGTGCGCCGGTCGTAGTTCCAGAACGGCGGGCGGACCAGCACGGGCGGCGCGCCGGTGATCGAGGCGATATCGCTCGCGCCCTGACTGAGGGTGCGTTCCAGCTCGGCATCATTCAGCCAGCGGTGGTTGGTATGAAAGGTCGTGGCAGTGTGAAAAGCCAGCACATGCCCGCCGGCGTATTCACGCTCCATCGTCTTGCGCCCCCGCGAGCTGCCGCCGGAACGCGACGATTCGGTCTGCAGGAAGAACACCGCCTTGATCCCCGGCAGCACCGGGTTGTGCGCCAGGTCGGCGATCACTGAACGGCTGGGGTTGTCGTAGCCCGAGGCGCTGGGGCCGTCATCGAAGGTCAGCAAAAAACGGATCGGCGCCTGGGCTTGCAGGCGTTGCTCGGTCTGCGCGGTCAGGGCAATGGGCGCGCCGATACAGCCGCTGAGGCTCAAGGCCAGGGCAAGCACGGCGGATGCGATGGCAAAGGATTTCATGGTGTGCGCAGGCTCGGATAAGAGGCCGCTGCTGGGCGGATCAGCAGCGGCAGGCGCGCACGATACAGTAAGTGCGGCGCCGGATTACAGCAGACTTATCGGGTAACTGACGATCAACCGGTTTTCATCGAACTCATTGTTGCTGTAGTCGCGGCGCATGCTCGAATTGCGCCAGCGCACCATAAGGTTTTTCACCACGCCGCTCTGTACGGTGTAGCCCAATTCGCTTTCGCGACCCCATTCCTTGCCGTCGGTGATGGTGCCGGTGTGCACGTTGCTGCCGCTGATATAGCGGTTCATCAGGGTCAGGCCCGGTACGCCGAGGGCGGCGAAGTTGTAGTCGTGGCGCACCTGCCAGGATTTTTCCTCGGCGTTGTCGTAACTCGAGTTGTAGCTGTCGTTGGCCAGGGTGCCGCCGCTGGTGCCGTTGACGCGCATCCACGCGCTGTTGCCGGTGAGTTTTTGCAGGCCGACGTAAAAGGTGTTGCCGCCATACTTGGCCGAGAACAGACCGGACCAGGTTTTGTTGTCCAGGTCGCCGGCGCGGGCGCTGCCGTCGTCCTTGCCGTAGAAGAACCCGAGGTTGGCGCCCAGGGTCCAGTCGCCCAGGGGCTGGCTGTGGATCAGGTTGACGAACTGCTGGCTGTAGATGTCCTTGAGCTGGGCGTTCCACACGCCGACCTGGGTGCGTTTGTCGTTGAAGGCGTACTCGCCGCCCTGGAAGTTGAAGCGGTCCGAGGTGAACGCGGTTTTGCCGACCATCGACATGTCCGACATGCTGCTGTCGTCGCGCGGGCTGT
The DNA here is from genome assembly GCF_005233485.1 of Pseudomonas sp. CFBP13509. NCBI lineage: Bacteria > Pseudomonadati > Pseudomonadota > Gammaproteobacteria > Pseudomonadales > Pseudomonadaceae > Pseudomonas > Pseudomonas sp. CFBP13509. The sequence goes on along the minus strand of NZ_QGAA01000001.1, from coordinate 221,183 downwards.
TGGCGCGGAACTGGCCGCCGTACAGGGTCAGGCCGTCGATTTCCTTCGAGGTGATCTGCCCGCCGCGCAGGGTTTGCGGCAGGGAGCGGCCATCGTCGGCACGCAGGATCGGCAGCACCGGCATCCATTCGCCGACCTTCACTTCGGTCTTGGAAATACGCGCCTTGAACGCCACGCCGAGACGGCCGAATTCATCTGCAGGGCGGCCATCGTGGTCCAGCGGCAGCAATTGGGTGCCACCGGTACCGCGCCCGCCATCGAGCTTCAACGAGTACAGCCCGAGCACATCCACACCGAAACCGACGGTGCCTTGGGTAAAGCCGGACTTGGCGTCGAGGATGAAACTCTGTGTCCACTCCTGCGCGCCACCCTGGGTTTTGGTGGGGTTGGTGAAATTGCGGTTGAAGAAGAAATTACGCAGGTTGAGGTTGGCGCTGGCGTCCTCCAGAAAACCGTGTTCTTCGGCGACGACGGGCATGGCAAGACTGGCGATAGCGGTGGCCAGCAGGAGCCGGCGCGGGTGAAAAGTGCTCATGGTGGTGGACCTGTTGTTATTGGGTTTATGCAGGTGGCGGCCATGGTGCGGGGCGGTGCGGGGGCGGTTCAATCGGGGCAGGGCGGGTTGTGGGCGATGATCGAACGCAAGTTGCCGGGCGCACAGGCCCGGCCTCGGCATTGCGGGGTTATCGCTTGGGCAGGTCGAAGTGGGTCCAGGGCACAGTCGGCAGGTAGTGTTGCGCAGCTACGATCAGCGCCACCATCACCACCAGGAACACCCCTTGCAGAGGGCTCCAGAAGGCCCAGTGCAGGCCGTTCAGCCAGGGGTAGCCTTCGGCGAACTTCTGGCTCATATGACCGATGCGTTTTTTGTGCAGCAGGTTGATCAGCAGCGCGCCGGCATAGGTCACCGCACCCAGTACACCGAGCATCAAGCCGCAGGCCACCAGCATGATCGCCTGCGGTACGCCGTGGCGAATCACCAGCCAGTAGTCGTTGGGGTTGATTCGCTTGGGGATCAGGTACTGGCTCAGCCACACATCCAGCACCCGATAGGTTGAACTCATCCCGGCCCACATTTGGGTGACGCGAAAGCCAACGGCCGCCGGCACGAACGCCATCAGCATGAAAATGACCAGCGACATCCCGTCCATTCTGTCTGGCTTATCGTGGGCGATGCTCAGGCCAAGCCCCAGGGCGAAGACGGCCCATAGCCGGATAAACACCTGGGTGTAGATCGGCCGGGGCACGAATTTGCGCCAAAAGAACAGGTCTGTTTGAGGCAGGCGCTCGACCAGTTGCGGATAGCGCCAGGTCAGTGTTTGCGCCAGGTGCTGGCAGGCGTTCCACTCGTTCTCGCCAAACCCATCGATCAGGCGTTTGTGTTGCGTGGCGGACATCGGCGTCAGCAGCAGGCGCGCGGCCAGGGCATCGGCTGATGTGCGCCGCGTGTCCTGGGCCTTGTCCTGCAAGTTGGCGTAGAAACTTTCCTGCTCGCAACGCGACACCAATTCGCGCCACATCCACGCCGGTTCCGGGTAGACGCCTTTCTGGTCGTCCCAGCCGAATGCCTGGCACACCCGCTCGAACAGCGGCACGCTCCATTGGGTGTCATGCAGCAGGTGCAGGACGATGCGCTGCCACTGCTGTTGCAGGTCGAACACCCGCAGCCAGGGTTGGTCGTTGTACTGCGTGAGCTGGGTGATGAACTCGCGCTCGGCCTTTTGCTCCAGCAGTTCCTGCAGGGTGCGGCGGTAGTCTTGCAGCAGCTCGCCGGTCAGCGCTTCGTATTGCCAGGACGTCATCGCCACCTGCTGCCAGGGGGTCAGCCATTCCAGGTGTTGCGCGGCCCAAGCGGCGATGGCGCTGCGTTCGCCCGGTGCTTCGAAACAATGGCGCAACAGGCCGGCCTGGAACGCATCGGTGCAGCCCTGTTGCCGAGCCTGGGCCCAGCGCTCGTCGAGGTTACGCGCGTTAAGGCCGTCGAGCAGTGCCTGGGCCGGGTCCGGTGTGGGGGCGTCGAAGGGCGCCGGGCTGACGGGGCTGATGTCCAGCAATTCGGCCAGGTCATTCAGGTTGGCGTAGGCCGCTTCGGCCACGGGCGCCTGGACGGGTTCTGCCTCTTCGTTATCCGCTCGCCAGCGTGCTTCATTCAGCGCGTGTTCATAGGCCTCGCGCAGGCGTTGGAAGCCTTGGGCGTCGTCGTCCGGGCGGCAGTTTTTCAGCAGACGCGCATAGCTGCGCTTGATGGTGCGCTCGTCGGCGTCCTCCGGCAGTTGCAGTACGGTCCAGCAATCCATCGGTGTGCCCTCAGCGCCAGAACCCGTTGTCGAGTTGCTCAAGTTGACGGCTCAGTTCGCTGCGGGCGTCGCGGATGCGGCGTTCGTCCTGGGTGTCGAGTACCTGCTGGAACTGCGCCGCCCAATGGCCGAACTGTTCGCGCAGCTCGCCGAGGTTTTCCTGGTAGAGCCGTTCGAGGCGGGCGACGAGCACGGTATTGACCTGCTGGTCGCGTGGGTGGACCTTCAATTGCGCCAGGGCCTGCAGGCGTTGCTGGATCTCCTGCGGGTTGAGCACGCCGGGGTTGTTCTCGATCACCAGCGAATGCTGCTCGCCGGTCAGCGGGATATTCACCTGGGCTTCCAGCAGGCCGTTGTTGTCGTAGGTGAAACGCACGTCCAGGGAGACTTCACCGGCCTTGCGCTTGGGCACCGGAATATCCAGTTGGCCCAGCTCGATGTTGTCTTTGACCAGGCGGCTTTCGCCCTGGTAGATCTTCAGCAGTACGTGGGCCTGGTCGTCGTGCAGGGTGACCACGCTTTTGACCCGGCTGACCGGCACGCTGCTGTTGCGTTCGATCAACGGCAGGTAATGGCCGCTTTCGATATGGCCGCCGTATTGGTTGGAGGTTTCGATGCCCAGGGTGTAGGGGCAGACGTCGGTCAGCACCACTTCTTCGAGGGCCGCGGAACGGGCCTTGAGGGCGGCCTGGATCGCCGCACCGTGGGCGACCACCTGGTCGGGATCGAGGCTGATGGAGGGAAAGCGCCCGAACAGGCCGGCGGCGAGTTTGCGCACCAGCGGCATGCGTGTGGTACCGCCCACCAGCAGGATTTCATCCAGGTCGCCGACCCGAATCCGTGCATCGCGCAGGGCGCGTTCGATCGGCGCGCGCAGGCGTTCCAGCAGCGGCGTGTAGAGCTTGGCCAGTTCCTGTTGGGTGATGGTTTTCAGCCATTGCTGGCCGTCGACACGCAGGGCGAACTCGGCGCTGTCGTCCTGGCCCAGGGCTTTGCGTACGCGCTCGGCTTCGCGGCGCAGGGCTTGCAGCACCGTGCTGGTGGGCGGGAAACCCGTGGCGTTACGTTGGCTGTCGACAAAGTGTTCGAGCAACAGGGTGTCGAAGTCTTCGCCACCGAGAAAGTTGTCGCCGGCGCTGGCACGCACTTCCATTACCCCATCGAACAGCTCGATGATCGACACGTCGAAGGTGCCGCCGCCAAGGTCGAAGACCAGGAATGAGGTTTCTTTATCCCGCTGATGCAGGCCGTAGGCCAAGGCCGCGGCGGTCGGTTCGTTGATCAGTTTCTCAACGCTGAGCCCCGCCAGTTCACCGGCGATGCGTGTGGCCTTGCGTTGGCCGTCGCTGAAATAGGCGGGCACGCTGATCACCGCGTCGGTGACGGTTTGACCATAGGTACGCTCGATGTCCTCCTTGAGGCTCTTGAGCACCAGGGCAGAGAGTTCTTCGGGGCGGAACGAGCGGTCGCCCAGGCGCACTTCGGTGGCGCTGCCCATGTAGCGCTTGAACAGCGAGGTGGTCAGGTGCGGGTGGGTGTGCAGGCGCTCCTTGGCGGCCTGGCCTACCAGGACACGGCCTTGGTCATCCAGCCCGACCACGCTGGGGGTCAGCAACTGGCCCAGGGCATTGGGCACCATTTCGGCGGCATCGCCGCGCCAGACGGCTGCGAGACTGTTGGTGGTCCCCAGGTCGATTCCTACGATCATTACGACAAGCTCCCTCTGTGGTCTGTAAGAATCTGTTACCAATTTTACCCTGAAAGCTTGAGCGGAAAGCAAGGCGGGAGACTGTTCTTACAAGCGGGCTTATTGTAGTTGGCAGGCTTGTTGTGGTGAGCGGGCTTGCCCCGCGCTGGGGCGCGAAGCGGCCCCAAATCCTGCCAATGCGTTCTGCCTGAAAGAACGTGGCGCCTGCATCAGGGCCGCTTCGCGCCCCAGCGCGGGGCAAGCCCGCTCACCACGGAGAGTGTCCAACCTGTCAGCCTTATGCTTAACCGCTTCTGCGTCTACTGTCAGGGTTGACAGTAGATGACCCGTTTTTGAAAGCCTATGTTCAAGGCGGTGGCAGTATTTTTGCTGGTGCTCAAGGGAGAAGTGCTCATGAGCTTTGGAACAGAAATGGGTGAGTTTTTAACCTCGTCGAATACGTTCAACGCGGACCTGATCTTTGGGAATAAAAAGAAGATCCCGATTACATTCGACACATTCGAGTTGATCTATATCGAGGGTTCTCAGTTTTTCATTCGTTTAGGGTTTGAGGGCAATCCGGGGTCCAGAAATGAACTGACTCTTGAGGCTAAAGAGTTGAAAGCAGGCCAGACCTATCCGATCCGGCCGCAAGACCCTGGAATCAGGACAACCTTTGCCTTCGGAGCACGCATCGAGTATTTCCCGGCGGAATATTCGGGGTTCCTGACCGTTGACCGTCTTGACTACAAGGACGGCCATCTGGCGCTGAGCATGCAGTTCTCCATCTACTTCGAGCCACAGGGCAAGGGCGATATGGAAGTCGTTTGCCATGCCCTTCAAATCACCGGCGCGTTAGCAAACCACCGCGCAACGGGTAAGTTTGTACCCAAGCACCGAGCGCAAGCGAAGGTTCCAGTTTTTTGTGAGATCGACGCCAGTGTCGATGGTAGTTATGACCCCATCGACCTGGGTGATGTATTTTTCGTGATCTACTCAGACTCGAGTTATTTTATTCAGTGCTTGCCCCGTCATGGAGGTGATCGTGCGTCCCTTGAGTTTGCAGGGAGTGCCTTGAAAACCTTTACTGATTATCCAATCACAGCGCCTGGGGGGGCGCCAGAAAGTGTTGATACGCTTCTTATTATGCGGCCTGAATTCTCATACGGGTTTTCTGATCCGACGGGTACATTCCGCGTAAGGCGCACTGAAGATTCAGAGGAAGGGTTCTGGTTTATCGCTGAGTTTAATTTCTCACTCACTGCCCGCAACGCCGATGGAAGAGAAATCGAATATAAAATTACGAGCCTTAGGTTTCAGGTGCAAGTCAGTGAATTGAGAACTTAACCTTGGCACCCAGCCTTTAAAATATCGCGGGCCATAAAAAACCGCCTCCTGATAAGGGAGGCGGTTTTTGTTTATTGCGGCGCTATCAGAACAACTTCAACGCCGGTGCTTCTTCTTTCAACGGCTCGTTCTTCGCGGTCTGCTCGTTCCAGCCGCCGCCGAGGGCCTTGTACAGGTTGACCTCGCTGGTCAGCTGCGCCAGGCGGTCGGTGATCAGCGATTGCTGGGCACTGAACAGTTGGCGCTGGGCGTCGAGGAAGGTCAGGTTGCTGTCGACACCGATGCGGTAGCGACGCTCGGCCAGGCGGTAGTAATCCTGGTTGGCCGCGACGAAGCCACGCTGGGCCTCCAACTGCTGCTTGTAGGTCTCACGCGCGGCGAGGCCGTCGGAGACTTCCTGGAAGCCGGTCTGGATCGCCTTCTCGTAGTTCGCCACGTTGATCTCTTTCTGGATCTTCGAATAGTCCAGGCTGGCGCGCAGGCTGCCGGCGTTGAAGATCGGGATGTTGATCTGCGGGGCGAACGACCAGGTGCCCGAACCGCCTTTGAACAGGCCGCCCAGGGTAGGGCTGGCGGTACCGGCGCTGGCGGTCAGGCTGATGCTCGGGAAGAACGCTGCACGGGCCGCACCGATGTTGGCGTTCGCGGCCTTGAGGTTGTACTCGGCCTGCACGATGTCTGGACGACGTTGCAGCAGGTCGGAGGGCAACCCGGCTGGTACGTCGCTGAGCAGGTCATCCGACAGCGGCTTGCTGGCGATATTCGCCGGCAGGCCGGTGCCCAGCAGCAGGGTCAGGTTGTTTTCGTCCTGGGCCACCTGGCGGGTGTAGCGTGCCAGTGCCACGCGGGCATTTTCCACCGAGGTGCGCGCCTGGCTGAGGTCGAGGGCCGAAGCCACGCCGACTTCATTGCTGCGCGAGGTCAACTTGAAGCTCTGCTCGTACGCGCCGAGGGTGTCCTGGGTCAGCTTGAGCAGTTCCTTGTCGGCCTGCCAGGTCAGGTAGGCATTCGCCACGCTGGCCACCAGGCTGATCTGGGTGCTGCGCCGTGCTTCTTCAGTGGCGAAGTACTTTTGCAGCGCTTCTTCACTCAGGCTGCGCACACGACCGAACAGGTCCAGTTCATATGAACTGATCCCGAGGCCGGCCGAGTACTGGCTGGTGATGGTCGATTCGCCGGTCTGTGACAGCTTGGCCGGGGTGCGCGAACGGCTGCCGCTGCCCGTGGCCGATACGGCCGGGAACAGGTCGGCACGCTGGATCTGGTACTGCGCCGCATACGCGTCGATGTTCAGGGCCGCGACACGCAGGTCACGGTTGTTCACCAGCGCGGTCTGGATCAGCTGTTGCAGGGCAGGGTCATGGAAAAACTGCTTCCAGCCCTGCTCGGCAGCGGCCTGGCCCGGCGCCTGGGCCGACGAATACGCCGGCCCCTGTGGGAACTGAGCTGCCACCGGCGCTTCAGGGCGCTGGTAGTCAGGGATCAGCGAGCAGCCACTGAGCACGAATGCGGTGACGGCTAAGGAAAGTAGCGACTTGCTCATTGGCCAGCCTCTTGAGGAGTTTGCTTAGGTTCAGTCTTGTTACGTTCGCCCATGGCGGACACGCTCGCGAAGAACAGTGGCACCCAGAAGATCGCCAGCACCGTGGCCGTGATCATACCGCCAATTACACCGGTACCGATTGCGTGCTGGCTGCCTGAGCCGGCGCCCGAGGAGATCGCCAGCGGCAACACGCCGAGGACGAACGCCATGGAGGTCATGATGATTGGCCGCAGGCGCATCCGCGAGGCCTCGATGGCCGCCTCGACGATGCCTTTGCCTTGCTCGTGGAGTTCCTTGGCGAACTCCACGATCAGGATGGCGTTCTTCGCCGCCAGGCCCACCGTCACCAGCAAGCCCACCTGGAAGAACACGTCGTTGGACAAGCCGCGCATGCTGGTGGCGATCAACGCACCCACCACGCCCAGTGGAACCACCAGGATCACTGCGATCGGGATCGACCAGCTTTCGTACAGCGCCGCGAGGCACAGGAACACCACCAGCAGCGACAGCGCATACAGTGCCGGCGCCTGGGAGCCGGACAGGCGTTCTTCATACGACAGGCCCGTCCAGGCGTAGCCCACACCCGCCGGCAGCTCCTTGGCGATGCGTTCGACTTCGGCCATGGCGTCACCGGTACTGTAGCCCGGTGCCGGGGTACCGAGGATTTCCATCGCCGCTACACCGTTATAACGCGAGAGCTTCGGCGAACCGTAGATCCACTTGCCCGAGGCGATGGCCGACAATGGCACCATCTTCCCGGAGTCGCTGCGCACGTACCATTTGTTCAGGTCTTCCGGGGACATCCGGCTGGCGGCTTCACCCTGCACGTAGACTTTCTTCACCCGACCACGGTCGATGAAGTCGTTGACGTAGCTGCCACCCAAGGCAATCGCCAGGGTCTGGTTGATGTTGGACAGCGTGATGCCCTGGGCGCTGGCCTTCTCGTCGTCGACGGTGAGCTCGTATTGCGGCTCATCGTTCACGCCGTTGGGGCGCACACCGGCCAGGATCTTGCTCTGGGCAGCCATGCCCAGGAACTGGTTACGCGCCGCCATCAGCTTTTCATGGCCGACACCGCCCTGGTCTTGCAGGAACACGTCGAAACCGGTGGCGTTACCGAGTTCCAGTACAGACGGCGGCACAATGGCAAACACCATGGCGTCCTGGAAGGTCTGCATGAAGTAACCCTGGGCACGCTTGGCAATCTCGAACACCGAGGTGGACGAGTCGCGCTCATCCCACGGCTTGAGCATCACGAAGGCCAGGCCCGAACTCTGGCCACGACCGGCGAAGTTGAAGCCGTTCACGGTAAACACCGATTTCACGCCTTTGCCTTCGCCTGGTTCGCCTTCCTTGTCATTGAGCAGATAGGCACGCATGTCGTCGATGACTTTTTGCGTGCGTTCAGCCGAAGAACCTACCGGGGTCTGCACCTGGGCAAAGATCACGCCCTGGTCTTCATCGGGCAGGAACGCAGCCGGGATGCGCATGAACAGCCAGATCATGCCGGCGATGATCAGGGCGTACACCAGGAACGCCGGGATCTTGTGCTTGATCATGTTACCCACGCCGCGCTCGTAGCTCAGTACGCCACGGTCGAAGGTGCGGTTGAACCAGCCGAAGAAACCACGCTTGGGTTGGCCGTGTTTTTCCGGGTCGATCGGCTTGAGCATGGTGGCGCACAGGGCCGGGGTGAAGATCAGGGCAACCAGTACCGACAACGCCATGGCCGAAACGATGGTGATGGAGAACTGTTTGTAGATCACACCGGTGGAGCCGCCGAAGAACGCCATCGGCAACAGTACCGCCGACAGTACCAGGGCAATACCCACCAGGGCGCCCTGGATCTGGCCCATGGACTTGACCGTCGCCTCTTTCGGCGACAGGTGCTCCTCGGCCATTACCCGCTCGACGTTTTCCACCACGACGATGGCGTCATCCACCAGCAGGCCGATGGCGAGGATCATGCCGAACATGGTCAATGTGTTGATGGTGAAACCGAACGCCGCGAGGATCCCGAAGGTACCCAGCAGTACCACCGGTACGGTCATGGTGGTGATGATGGTGGCGCGGAAGTTCTGCAGGAACAGGAACATCACCAGGAACACCAGCACGATCGCTTCGATCAGGGTGTGCACCACACCGGAGATCGATTCGGTCACGACCGGGGTGGTGTCATACGGCACCACCGCCTTCATGCCAGGCGGGAAGAACGGTTCCAGGGACGCCACGGTGGCACGGATGGCCTTGGCGGTGTCCAGGGCGTTGGCGCCCGACGCGAGCTTGATCGCCATGCCGGAAGCCGGGTTGCCGTTGAACTGCGCGCTGATGCTGTAGTTCTGGCCGCCGAGTTCGATACGCGCCACGTCACGCAGGCGAACCTGGGAACCGTCGGCATTGACCTTCATCAGGATGTTGCCGAACTGCTCAGCCGTCTGCAGGCGGGTCTTGCCGATGATGGTGGCGTTCAGTTGGTTGCCGGGCAGGGCAGGCAGGCCGCCCAATTGACCGGTGGCCACCTGGACGTTCTGTGCCGAGATGGCCGTGCTGACATCCACCGGCGTGAGCTGGAAGTTGTTCAGCTTGGCCGGGTCCAGCCAGATACGCATGGCGTACTGCGAACCGAACACCTGGAAGTCACCCACACCTGCGGTCCGGGAAATCGGGTCCTGGATGTTGGAAACGATGTAGTTGGACAAGTCATCCTTGGTCATGCTGCCGTCTTCCGACACCAGGCCGATCACCATCAGGAAGTTCTTTACCGACTTGGTTACGCGGATACCCTGTTGCTGCACTTCCTGCGGCAGCAGTGGGGTCGCCAGGTTCAGCTTGTTCTGCACCTGCACCTGGGCGATGTCCGGGTTGGTACCCTGGTTGAACGTCGCGGTGATGGTCATGCTGCCGTCGGAGTTACTGTCCGAGGCCACATAACGCAGGTTGTCGATACCGTTGAGCTGTTGCTCGATGACCTGCACCACGGTGTCCTGCACGGTTTGTGCGGACGCGCCTGGGTAGGTTACCTGGATGTCGATGGCGGTTGGCGCGATGGCCGGGTATTGGTTGATGGGCAACTTCAGGATCGACAGTGCCCCGACCAGCATGATCACCAGGGCAATTACCCAGGCGAAAATGGGACGGTCGATAAAAAATTTCGACATGGATTACTCCCCTTGGCCAGGCGCGGCAGCAGGAGCAGCGGCGGAACCGGCGGGCTTGGCGTTGTCAGCCTCCTTGACCTTGACCTCCACACCCGGCTTGACGTACTGCAGGCCTTCGGTGATCACGCGGTCACCGGCGTTCAGGCCTTTCTCCACCAGCCAATAGGCGCCGGCGGTGCGGTTGGCCACCAGTACACGCTGCTCGACCTTGTTGTCGGCGTTGACCACCAGCGCCGTCGGGATGCCCTTGAGGTCGCGGGTCACGCCTTGCTGTGGCGCGAGGATCGCCTTGCTGTTCACGCCGGCTTGCAGTTGGGCGTGTACGAACATGCCCGGCAGCAGGGTGTGGTCAGGGTTGGGGAACACTGCGCGCAGGGTCACGGAGCCGGTGGTCTGGTCGACCGAGACTTCGGAGAATTCCAGCTTGCCGTCCTGGCCGTAGTCGCTGCCGTCTTCCAGGGTCAGCTTGACCTTGGCGGCATTGGCGCCGGCTTTTTCCAGTTGGCCGCTTTCCAGGTCGCGGCGCAGTTTCAGCATTTCAGCCGAAGACTGCGTGACGTCGACGTAGATCGGGTCCAGTTGCTGGATTACCGCCATGGCATCGGTCTGGCCATTGCTGACCAGCGCGCCTTCGGTCACCGAAGAACGACCGATACGCCCGGAGATCGGCGCGAACACCTTGGTGTAGCGCACGTTGATCTGGGCGGTTTGCACGTTTGCTTCCGCAGTCATGCGGTTGGCCACGGCGGTGTCGTATTCCTGGCGGCTGACGGCTTGCTCATCGACCAACTGCTTGTAGCGGTCGGAGATGGACTTGGTCTGGGTCAGGCTGGCTTGTGCGCTTTTCAGCGTGGCTTCATAGACCGACGGATCGATCTGATAGAGCTGCTGGCCTTCCTTCACATCCGCGCCTTCCTTGAACAGGCGCTTGAGGATGATGCCGTTGACCTGCGGGCGAACTTCCGCGATGCGGTAGGCGGTGGTGCGGCCTGGCAGCTCGGACGTCAGGGTATAGGCTTGCGGTTGAATGGTGACCACGCCGACCTGAGGGGCTTGAGCGGGCGGAGCCGCTTCTTCCTTTTTACATCCGCTGAGCAGCGATGCCAGGGCGACGGCAGTGACCAGAGCGGTAACAGCTGGCTTAAGTTGCATGAAGATCCTCGGGTCAGGCGCGCAGGGTGCGCACAAGAAGTGTGGAAGGGTAAAAAACAAGCTGTGAGTGGATAAGTAGCTTGCTACGCAATATACTTACGTTCATGGTTGTTTGTAAACTCTTGACAGGCTTCGCGGATTGTTGACAACGCAGGCCAAAAGTCTCGATTCCATTACGTTCGGCGCCCATGACGGTGTCGTCCCACAAATATTCGGATGATCGTTAACATCTATTAACACTGCGTTAACGATAGTCTCAGGTGTCCTGATTGAGGTTGTACTGCCATGGTTCGTCGCACTAAAGAGGAAGCTCAGGAAACGCGCAGCCAAATTCTCGAAGCCGCCGAGCAAGCCTTTTATGAGCGCGGCGTTGCACGGACGACGCTGGCGGATATCGCTGCGCTGGCCGGTGTCACGCGGGGCGCGATTTATTGGCACTTCAGTAATAAATCCGATCTGTTGCAGGCCCTGCTGGACACGCTGCATGAGCCACTGGACGAATTGGCCAGGGCCAGTGAAAGCGAGGACGAGGTCGACCCGTTGGGGTGCATGCGCAAGCTGCTGATTCATTTGTTTCATCAGGTGGCCCTGGACCCGAAAACCCGGCGCATCAATGAGATTTTGTTTCATAAGTGCGAATTCACCGATGAAATGTGCGACATGCGCCGTCAGCGCCAGACCCACAGCCTGGAATGCAACCTGCGCATCGGCCTGACACTGCGCAACGCGGTCCATCGCGGGCAACTTCCGGAAAACCTCGACACCACCCGTGGCGCAGTGTGCATCCATGCCTACATCAACGGGCTGATTGGCCAGTGGCTGCTGGTACCCGACAGCTTCCAGCTACATCAGGAAGCCGAACGCTGGGTGGATGCAGGGCTCGATATGCTGCGCCTGAGCCCCAGCCTGCGCAATTGAGACAAAATGCGTAATTGCATCAGGTTGTGTCAACAGTAAAGCCTAAGGACCGTCAATCGTCCTTCTGCCTGATGGGTGGGGTGACTTTATATACGGGCTGGCGGGCGGTTGATACATAGCCGCCTAAGTATTTTGTAGGGATTTTGTTGCAAGGCTGTTAAGGAGTGTTTCCCAGGGCAACAATGTGGGAGGGGGCTTGCCCCGATGGCAGTGGTTCAGTCAACACATACAGTGACTGACGCACCGCCATCGGGAGCAAGCCCCCTCCCACATTTGGTTTCGCGTGTCGGGCGATTACAGCGGCAGCGTCGGGTAATCGATGTAGCCCACCGGGCCCTGGCCGTAGAAGGTTTCCGGATGCGCTTCGTTCAGTGGCGCATCGGCTTTCAGGCGTGCTGGCAGGTCCGGGTTGGCAATGAACGGCACACCCCAGGCCACGGCGTCCGCTTTGCCTTCGGCCAGCCAGGCATTGGCACTGTCCTTGGTGAAACGTTCGTTGGCGATGTACACGCCGCCAAAGGCTTTTTTCAATTGAGGACCGAGGCTGTCCGCACCTGCCTTTTCACGGGAGCAGATGAAGGCGATACCACGCTTGCCCAGCTCGCTGGCGACGTAGGTGAAGGTCTCCTTCAGGTTGTCGTCGCCCATGTCGTGGGCATCGGCGCGCGGTGCCAAATGCACACCCACACGGCCAGGGCCCCAGACCTCGATGGCCGCATCGGTCACTTCCAACAGCAGGCGTGCACGGTTTTCCAGGGAGCCACCATAGTTGTCGGTGCGCTTATTGGTGCTGCTTTGCAGGAACTGGTCGAGCAGGTAGCCGTTGGCGCCGTGGATCTCCACGCCATCAAAGCCTGCGGCCTTGGCGTTCTCGGCACCGGTGCGGTAAGCGTCGACGATGTCGGCGATTTCAGCGGTTTCCAGGGCGCGCGGCGTCGGGTAGTCGGCCAATGGGCGCACCAGGCTGACGTGGCCTTTAGCCTGGATCGCGCTCGGCGCCACCGGGGTTTCGCCGTTCAGGTAGGACGCGTGGGAAATGCGGCCGACGTGCCACAGTTGCAGGAAGATCTTGCCCCCTGCGCCATGCACGGCCTTGGTGATATTGGCCCAGCCGCGCACCTGGTCGTTGGACCAGATGCCCGGCGTGTCCGGGTAGCCCACGCCCAGCGGTGTCACCGAAGTGGCTTCGCTGAGGATCAGCCCGGCGGAAGCGCGTTGCACGTAGTACTCGGCCATCAGCGCGTTGGGTACGCGGCCGGCATCGGCACGGCAGCGGGTCAGCGGTGCCATGATGATGCGGTTCGACAGCTCCAGGTCGCCCAGTTTGATCGGATCGAAAATAGTCGTCATGGGAAAACACCCTTCTCTTTGAAGTTGATCAGTGGGTCGCAGGGGCCAGGTCGGCATCGCCGCCCTGACGGAAAGTAATCAGGGTTACCAGCAGCGCCAGGATCGCCAGGGCCGCTGCCGCCAGAGGCACGCTGCTCAGGCCGAAACCGTGGGCAATCACGCTGCCGCCCACCCAGGCGCCGAGGGCGTTGCCGATGTTGAAGGCGCCGATGTTCAGGGTGGACACCAGGTTCGGCGCGGCCTTGCCGAAGGTCACCACGTTGATCTGCAGCGCAGGTACGGCGGCAAATGAAGCGGTGGCCCACAGGAACAGGGTGATCTCGGTCGGGATCACGGCGACGCTGGTCCAGGTCAGCGCGGTGGACACCACCGCCATACTGATAAACACGCCGATCAGGGTGGCTGCCAGGCGTTTGTCCGCCAGCTTGCCGCCGATGATATTGCCCACGGTGAGGCCCAGGCCGATCAGCAGCAGGGTCCAGGTCACGCCTTTGGGCGACACGCCGGTGACATCGCCGAGCAGCGGCGCAACATAGGTGAAGAGGGTGAACATGGACGCGGCGAACAGCGCGGTCATGCTCAGCGACAACCAGATGCCGGCACCCTTGAGGGCGGCCAGTTCGGCGCGCATGTCGAGTTTTTCTTCGTCACGCTTGGCTGGCAGGAAGCGGATCAGGCCGATCAACGCCACCACCCCAATCACCGTCACTGCCCAGAAGGTCGAGCGCCAGCCGGCTTCCTGGCCCAGCGCGGTGCCCAGTGGCACACCAAGCACGTTGGCCAGGGTCAAACCGGTGAACATCAGGGCCACGGCCGAAGCGCGCTTGTTGGCCGGCACCAGGTTGGCGGCGACCACCGAACCGATGCCGAAGAACGCGCCGTGGCACAACGCGGTGACCACACGGGCAAGCATCAGCACGTTGTAGTCACTGGCCAGGGCGCAGAGCAGATTGCCGATAATGAAGATGCCCATCAACGCTACCAGGGCCGCCTTGCGGGGCAACCTGGCGGTGGCCAGTGCCATAAATGGCGCACCGATGGCCACGCCCAGGGCATAGCCGGTGACCAGCCAGCCGGCGCCGGGAATCGACACGCCGAGGTCCGCCGCCACATCGGGCAGCAGGCCCATGATCACGAACTCGGTAGTGCCGATGGCGAAGGCGCTCAGGGCCAGGATGAGTAGCGAGAGGGGCATTATCGTTTCCTTGTTACAACGTCGCGCTGATTTCAGCGCTGAGTTCAGTGGTAAGCGCCGCGAGGAAGGCTTGGATCACTTCCTCATTGCGCTTGAAAAAGTGCCACTGCCCGGCCTTCTGGCTGCTGATCAATCCCGCCCGTTGCAAGGTGGCCAGGTGGGCCGACACGGTCGACTGGGACAAGCCGCAGCGCTGGTCGATCTGCCCGGCACAGATGCCGTATTCGTGGTTGTGCACTTGCTCGGGGAACTGCACTTTCGGGTCTTTCAGCCAGGTGAGGATGTCTCGTCGTACTGGGTGCGCCAGGGCTTTTATTATTTCGTCGAGGTCGATGGACATGGCAGGTGCTCGGTGTCGTAAAGCGTTATATCGCGATGAGGCGAACTTTAAATCGTTATATCCCGATATACCAATATGAATTTGCTCTGAGCTCAGGCTGAATCGGTATATCGGGTTATAACGATACATTGGCGCCAGTGCTAGACTGCGCGGCATGAATTATCTCGCACATCTGCACCTGGGCGGCCAACTTCCTGCGCAACTGCTGGGCAGCCTGTACGGCGACTTTGTCAAAGGCCGCCTGCTGGGCCAGTTCAGCCCGCCAATCGAAGCGGCGATCCAGTTGCATCGCTCGATCGACCGCTTCACCGACAGCCACCCGTTGGTGGGCAAGGCGTTGTCGCGCTTCAGCCTGACCCGCCGGCGCTATGCCGGGATTGTCCTTGATGTGTTCTTCGATCACTGCCTGGCGCGGGATTGGGCGCTGTACGCCGACCAGCCCCTGGAGCACTTCACCTCGCAGGTGTACCGCGTGCTGGCGGCCGAACCACAGTTGCCGGGGCGGCTGGCGCAGATAGCGCCGTATATGGCGGCGGATGACTGGTTGGGGTCGTACCGCGAGTTTGCGGTGATGGAGCCGGTGTTGCGCGGGATTTCGCGGCGGCTGACGCAGCCTGAGGCATTGGGGTATGCGATGCAGGAGTTGCGGGTGTTGTATGAGCCGCTGAGTGAGGACTTCCGGATCTTCTACCCCGAACTGCAAGCCTTCGCGCATAACCACCTGACAACACAAAGCTAAAATGTGGGAGGGGCGGTGCGACCCTCCCACATTTGAACTGTGTTCACATCTCAGGCTGCAAAAGCCGGTCGAGCATGCACTTGTTCAGTCTCCGGCACCGGCCCAAACAACGCCTTCTGCACCGCCTGCTGCGCCTGGAACGCCAGCGCCGCACGCTCCTGCCCGGCGCAGGCAATCGGCTTGAGCACATGGATTTCCACATCGCCCTGGTCATTGCCGAACAGGCGCATCAGGTGCGAGAGCAAATCGTCATCGCCAATGAACGGTGCCAGCGGGTCGACCTGCCCATTGCGCAGATAACGGATGGCCACCGGTTGCAGCGACACATCCGCGTCAATCGCACTGGCCAGCAAGCGCCCGTGGAAGGTGCGCAGGCTGCGGCCGTCGGTGGTGGTGCCTTCGGGGAACATCAGCAGCGGGTGCTGTTGTTCCAGGTGGCGGGTCATCTGCTTGCGGATCAACTGGCTGTCGCCCGAACCGCGACGGATAAACAAGCTACCGGCCTTGGCCGCCAACCAGCCGGCCACCGGCCAGGTGCGCACTTCGGCCTTGGACAAAAACGACATCGGCGCCACTGCGCCCAGCAACGGAATATCGGTCCAGGACACGTGGTTGCTCACCCACAGCATGGGCTGGGTCGGCAACTCGCCGTGCACTGTCACGCGAAAGGGCAGGGCGTTGGTCAGCCGCGCCATGAAGAACCGCGACCAGCGTTGGCGCCGCACCATCGAGTTGGCCACGCCCAAGCGTTCGAACACGCCAAACACACTGGCCATGCTCAAGCCCAGCGCCACTACCACCAGCACCCGGGCGATGCGCCCGTACACGCGCAGGCGGCTCATCACATGGCCGCCTTGAAGTGGCGCGCATAGCGCGGGCATAGCTCATCGCGCTTAAGCAGGATGAACACGTCGGCGACCTGGAAATCCTCATCCCAGCACGGTTCGCCGCAGATCTTCGCACCCAGGCGCATATAGGCCTTGAGCAGTGGCGGCATCTCGGCGATTACGTTGGTCGGCAGGTCCAGCGCCGGCAGCGGTTTTTTCGGTTCGGCGCGCAGGTGTTCGTTGCACAGGTAGCGTTCGCGCAGGCGCTGCATGATCGCGTGGGCCTGGATGCCGCCGTCGTGCATCGGGATGCTCGCGCAGCCCATCAGGTAGCTGTAGCCGCCCTGGTTGAGCACTTCGGCCAACTCGCCCCACAACACGGCGATGGTGCCGCCGTTGCGGTAGGCCGGGTCGACGCAGGTGCGGCCTATTTCCAGGATCGGGCCCTGCAGATGCAGCAGGCCATGCAGGCTGAATTCTTCTTCGCTGTAGAACCGGCCCAGGGTGCTGGCGGCCTGGTGGTCGAGCAAACGGGTGGTGGCGACGAGTCGACCGCTGTTCAAGTCCCGCACGCCGATGTGGCTGCAGTGAACATCATAGTCATCCATGTCCAGGCCGTGTTCCGCGCCTTTCAGCTTGGCGTTGAACTCGCCGCTGAAGACGTTGAAACGCAGGGCCTGGGCTTCCTGCAAAGCCTTGGCGCCAACCAGGCGTTCGGCTTGCAGACGGCGTTCATTGCCGGTGTCGCTGATGCGGGCGATCTGAGTCATGGCGAATCTCCGAGTGCCAGCCACGTTTCGGCCGGTCGACTTTGTTGTCCAAAGTCAGGCTATGTAGCCCCGGTGTCATCTCCATGAAGTTATGGTGACGCTTGGATGACAGGGTCTCTGTAGCAAATCTGTCATTGCCCTCGGCTAGGCTCGCGGGCTTGAATGCTCCCTTGAGTGTGTGTCCATGGTCAGAGGCCTGCTGTGCGTTTCCCTGCTGTTCGTCACCGTTACCGCCTGCGCTGAAACCTGGCCCGACAAGGAGTGGGCCAAGGGCCCGCCACTCGCAGGGCCCGCCGTCGAAGCCCTTGACGCCTATGCATTCCCGCCCCGTGACGACACTGCCCGCCAAGGCATTCGCACCGACGCGCTGCTGGTGATCCGCGACGGTGTGGTCATCTATGAACGCTACGCCGCACCGACCACGGCCAGCACGCCACACTTGACCTGGTCCATCAGCAAAAGCCTGATGGCCACGGTGCTCGGCGTGGCCTACGGCGAAAACCGTTTCAAACTGACCGACCCCGCAGCACGCTTTTATCCGCCGATGAAACAACACCCCAAGGTGACCATGGCCGACCTGCTGCACTGGGCCTCGGGCCTGGACTGGCAGGAAGACTATGAATACGCGCCGCTGAAGTCCTCGGTGGTGGCGATGCTTTACACCCGTGGTCGCGCCGATATGGCCGAGTTCGCCGCCAGCACTGAGTCCTTCAGCGCACCGGGCCAGGCCTTTCGTTATTCCAGCGGCGACAGCAATATCCTGTCCGCCGCGCTCAAGGGCATGCTCGGGCACAAGGCGTACATGAGTTACCCCTGGGACGCGCTGTTCAAGCCGCTGGGCATTCACAACGCCACCTGGGAAACCGATGCCGACGAAACCTTTGTCGCCTCGTCCTATGCGTTCCTCACCGCGCGTGACCTGGCGCGTGTCGGCCTGCTGATGGCCCGCGACGGGCGCTGGGGGGATCAACAATTGCTGCCCAAGGACTGGGTCGTGTTCAACCGCCAACCCTTCGACAAATACACCGCCGGCCAGGACGAAGCGGTCCCCGGTGGCCAATGGTGGCTCAACCAAGGCGCCCCGAGGCCCTGGCCCGACGCCCCCGCCGACACCTTCGCCGCCCTCGGTCATTGGGGACAGGCGCTGTACGTGATGCCCGACGAACACCTGGTGATCGTGCGCTATGGCGATGACCGCGACGGCAGCTACCGCCACAACGAACTGCTCAAGCGCGTGCTTGCGGCGGTGCAACCATGATGCGTCGTCGGCCGTTTACCAGCCTTTTTCTGGTGCTGTTGCTCGCCCTGTCAGGCTGGGTTTGGCACGAGCGCGTCAACCTGCAAGCCTTCCCCGGCATCATCGCGGCGTACACGGCCAAGGAGTATTGCTCGTGCCGCTATGTGGCGAACAATCCAGCCGAGTATTGCCGGGGGTATGTGAAGCAGTACGTGCCCACCAGTGGGTTCAGCGATAACCCGGAACGCAGTGAAGTGACGGCGAGTGGCTTGGGGCGTACGCACAGCGCGCGGTGGTTGGGGGATCGACAGGGCTGTCGTCTGAATCCCTGACACAGCGCCAGCCACCCCGCACATTGGATTTGCGCCGTTCGTGACATTGCGCTTAAGGTTCGTGCAGGTTTTTCGCCCCACGAGTCCTTAATGTTCAACGCGTCTGTTATCAAACCCCTGGCCTTCGCCCTGCTGGCCGCTGCCGTGGTGCCCGCCCATGCCGACTGGTACCTGGACAACGAGTCCTCGCGCCTGTCGTTCGTTACCACCAAAAACACCGAGATCGCTGAAGTCCATCGCTTCCTGGTGCTGCACGGCAAGGTCGACAGCAAGGGCGCGGCGCAATTGGAAGTAGAGCTGGAGTCGGTCAACAGCGGCATCCCGCTGCGCGACGAGCGCATGCGCAACCAGCTGTTCGAGATCAAGACCTTCCCCGAGGCGCTGATCAGCGCACAGATCAACCTGCAACCCATCAATGACCTGGCTCCTGGCGCGCAACTGGAACTGCGCTTGCCCCTGAGCGTCACCCTGCATGGCAAGACCCAGACCTACAGCGCCGAGTTGTTGGCCACGCGCCTGGATGACCGGCGTTTCCAGGTGGTGACCCTGGAACCGGTGGTTTTGCATGCCGAGGATTTCGACCTGGCGCCGGGGGTGGCGATGTTGCGCAAAGCGGCCGGGCTCAAGTCGATCAGTTTGTCGGTGCCGGTGGGTGCGGTGCTGATCTTTACGGCGCGTTGACGTGAGCGGCGCAGTGTTCCCGTGGCGCAGCGCCAACCGTTTCGAGTTGTTGATCGACGGCCCGCAATTTTTTCCGCAGATGCTGGTGGGCATTGCCCGGGCCGAGCGGCAAGTGGAGTTGGAATTGTATCTGGTGGAGGCTGGAGCCTGCGCCGAAGCGATGGTGCAGGCGCTGGTGCTGGCCGCCGAGCGCGGCGTGCGGGTGCGTTGTCTGTTTGATGACTACGGTAGCCTGGCATTTACCCTGGGGCTGCGTAAGCGCCTGACCGACGCCGGTGTGGAGCTGCGTTTCTACAATCGCCTCAGCTGGCGTCGCTGGATGCGCAACCTGTATCGCGACCACCGCAAGCTGTTGCTGATCGATCAGGAAATCGCCGTGGTCGGCGGCACGGGCGTCACCGATGAGTTCTGGACGCCGGGGCAAGACACCGCTGAGTGGCATGAGGTGATGGTGCAGATCCGCGGCCCGCTGGTGCTGGACTGGCAGGCGCTGTTCGAACGGCAATGGCACGCCAATGTCGCGCGCCGGGCGTGGAAGCCCGCCACCCATTTCGGTTTGCCGCGTTTGCCCAAGGTGCCGGCGACGGGGCCAGGCCTGGGCCGAGTGGCCTATGCAGACGCCCGACAGCACCGCGATATCCTGCAATCGCTGATCCGCGCGCTGAACAGCAGCCAGCAACGTATCTGGTTTGCCACGCCGTATTTCCTGCCCACCTGGGGCGTGCGCCGTGCATTGCGTCGGGCCGCAGGGCGTGGGGTGGATGTGCGACTGCTGCTCACCGGCCCGCGCACCGATCACCCGTCCGTGCGCTACGCCGGGCACCGTTATTACCCGCGCTTGCTGCGCGCAGGCGTGCAGATCTTTGAATACCAGCCGTGCTTTTTGCACCTGAAGATGGCGCTGGTGGACGATTGGGTGAGTATCGGCTCGTGCAACTTCGATCACTGGAATCTGCGCTTCAACCTGGAAGCCAACCTGGAAGCGTTGGACCCTGGGCTGACGCAGGCGGTGGCGGCGAGCT
The DNA here is from genome assembly GCF_005233485.1 of Pseudomonas sp. CFBP13509. Taxonomy (NCBI): domain Bacteria; kingdom Pseudomonadati; phylum Pseudomonadota; class Gammaproteobacteria; order Pseudomonadales; family Pseudomonadaceae; genus Pseudomonas; species Pseudomonas sp. CFBP13509. The sequence continues at coordinate 200,588 of NZ_QGAA01000001.1, read as the reverse complement.
TTACCGCGGATTTTGCCCAGAGCCTGGTGGTCAGCCTGGAAGCGTGGAAGGCGCGGCCGTTGTGGCGACGGGTGAAGCAGCGGGTGTGGGGATGGATTGATCGGTTGGTGGTGAACCTTCTTGACAGAAGGAGCTAGGAACAGCGGCAAGCTGCAAGCTGCAAGTTAAAAGCAGAACTGCTCTTCCTTGCCGCTTGTAGCTTGCAACTTGAAGCTGCCTCCTATAGCAATTCGAACGTCTGCTGCTGTACGTCCTGGGAGTCCAGCCCGATCTGCACATTGAACTCACCCGGTTCGGCGGCGAACTTGAGCTGGGTGTTGTAGAACTTCAAGTCGTCCTCGGTGATGGTGAAGTGCAGCGTGCGCTCTTCGCCAGCCTTGAGCATGACCTTCTGGAAGTTCTTCAGCTCCTTGATCGGACGGATCATCGAACCCGCCACGTCCTGGATATACAACTGCACCACGGTTTCGCCATCGACCTTGCCGGTGTTCTGCACCGTGACGCTGGCGTCGAGCTTGCCGGTCTTGTTCAGGGTGGTGGACGACAGCGCCATGTCCGACAGGCTGAACGTGGTGTAGCTCAGGCCATAGCCAAACGGGAACAGCGGCCCGGTGGTGTCATCGAAGTACTGTGAGGTGTAGTTGCCCGGCTTGCCTGGGGTGAATGGCCGGCCGATGGTCAGGTGGTTGTAGTAGGTCGGAATCTGCCCCACGGAGCGTGGGAAGGTGATCGGCAGCTTGCCCGATGGGTTGTAGTCACCGAACAGCACGTCGGCGATGGCGTTGCCGCCTTCGGTACCGGCGAACCAGGTTTCCAGGATCGCGTCGGCTTGTTGTTTCTCTTCCAGGATCGACAGCGGGCGGCCGTTCATCAGTACCAGCACCAGCGGTTTGCCGGTGGCTTTCAGGGCCTTGATCAGGTCGCGCTGGCTTTGCGGGATATTCAGGTCGGTGCGGCTGGAGGATTCGTGGGACATGCCACGGGATTCACCCACGGCGGCCACCACCACGTCGGCATCCTTGGCGGCCTTGACCGCTTCATCGATCATCACCTGGGCCGGGCGGGTGTCATCCACCACTTCCGGGGCATCGAAGTTGAGGAAGTTGAGGTAGTCGACCACCGCCTTGTCGTTGGTGATGTTGGCGCCACGGGCGTAGATGATCTTGCCTTTTTCGCCGATAACCGCGTTCATGCCGTCAAGCAGCGTGACCGATTGTTCCGGCTTGCCGGCCGCCGCCCAACTGCCCATCATGTCGATCGGCGCCTTGGCCAGTGGGCCCACGAGCGCGATGGTCGCGGACTTTTTCAGCGGCAGGGCGTCGTTCTGGTTCTTCAGCAGCACCAGGCTGCGGCGCGCCACATCACGGGCCTCGGCACGGTGCAGACGGCTTTCGGCGTAAGTGTCGGCCGGGTCATCCCCGGCCTTGCCGATGCGCAGGTACGGGTCTTTGAACAGGCCCATGTCGTACTTGGCGCCGAGCACTTCACGCACGGCGTTGTCGATGTCGCTCTGTTCGATCTCGCCGGACTTGAGCAGCCCCGGCAATTCCTTGCCGTACAACGAGTCGTTCATGCTCATGTCGATGCCGGCCTTGATCGCCAGCTTGGCGGCTTCGCGCCCGTCCTTGGCCACGCCGTGCTTGATCAGCTCGAATATCGCGCCGTGGTCGCTGACGGCCAGGCCCTTGAAGCCCCAGTCCTTGCGCAAGAGGTCGTTCATCAGCCAGGTGTTGGCGGTGGCGGGCACGCCATTGATCGAGTTCAGCGCCACCATCACGCCGCCGGAACCGGCCTTGATCGCCGCGTGGTACGGCGGCAGGTAGTCCTGGTACATCTTGACCGGGCTCATGTCGACCACGTTGTAGTCACGCCCGCCTTCCACTGCGCCGTAGAGGGCGAAGTGCTTGACGCTGGCCATGATGCTGTCGGCATTCGCGGGGCTGGCGCCCTGGAAGGCCTTGACCATCACCTCGGCAATGCGCGAGACCAGATAGGTGTCTTCACCGAAACCTTCGGACGTGCGACCCCAGCGCGGGTCGCGGGAGATATCGACCATCGGTGCAAAGGTGATGTCGAGGCTGTCGGCGGCGGCTTCGTGGGCGGCGATGCGTCCGGAGCGGCCGATGGCGTCCATGTCCCAGCTGGAGGCCAGGGCCAGGCTGATCGGGAAGATCGTGCGGTGGCCGTGGATCACGTCATAGGCGAAGAACATCGGGATCTTCAAGCGGCTGCGCATGGCCGCGTCCTGCATCGGACGGTTTTCCGGGCGGGTGATGGAATTGAACGTGCCACCGATGCGGCCAGCGGCGATTTCCTTGCGGATCAGCTCACGGGGCATTTCCGGGCCGATGCTGATCAGGCGCAACTGGCCGATCTTTTCGTCCAGGGTCATCTGCTTGAGCAGGTCGCTGACGAAAGCGTCCTTGTCCTTAAGCGCAGCAGGCTTTGTTTCTGCCCAGACGGGGTGGGTGGCCAGCGTGGCAACAAGGCCGAGCAAACACAGCTTCTTCATGAATATCCTTTTTCGGCTCACTGCACAGCGCTTGGGCTGATCGGCCAAAATGTGGGGAGCGTCTATTGTTGTTCGGGTGTTGTTCAGATAAATGCAGCACACTCTGAACTCTTTATCGCGCTGGGCATCTTTGTAGCTGATTGGCTCGATGCATTCCAGTGGTGGCGGATTATGCCCCAAGCGTGTGGTTTTTAGGGTTAGTCGTCATATTCCATCCAGTCTGGGCAGGAGAAACACCATGCAAGCAGCACAACATTCCCGCTGGGGCCTCAAGGCCGCGGCTTTGCTATTGATCAGCACAGTATTGAGCGGCTGCGGCATCAATAACATCCCGACCCTGGACGAACAGGCCAAGGCGGCCTGGGGCCAGGTGCAGAACCAGTACCAGCGCCGCGCCGACCTGATCCCCAACCTGGTGGAAGTGGTCAAGGGTTACGCCGCCCATGAGCAAGACACCCTGACCGCCGTGATCGAGGCGCGTGCCAAGGCCACCTCGATCCAGGTGGATGCCAGCACCCTGGACAACCCGGAAAAACTCAAGCAGTTCCAGCAGGCCCAGGACGGTTTGAGCGGTGCCCTCAGCCGCTTGATGGTGGTGTCCGAGCGCTACCCGGACCTGAAGGCCAACCAGAACTTCCTGGCCCTGCAATCCCAGCTCGAGGGCACCGAAAATCGCATCGCCGTGGCCCGTCGCGATTTCATCCAGGCCGTGCAGGCGTACAACACCGAGATCCGCACCTTCCCTGGTCGCCTGTGGCACAGCGTGATGTACAGCGACCTGCCGATCCGCGCCACCTTTGAAGCCACCAGTGCCGATGCCGATAAAGCGCCGCAAGTGAAGTTCAAATAAGGCTGCACTGAGGTGTCGATGCGTTTATTACGGATAGGCCTGGCGCTATGGATGCTGGCCTGCGTGGGTGTGGCCCAGGCGGCGCTGACGTTCCCGGCGTTGAGCGGACGGGTGGTGGACACCGCCCAGATGATCGACCCGGCCACGCGCGAGCACATCACCCAGCAGTTGCAGGCGCTGGAGCAGAGCCGTGGCGACCAGATCGTGGTGGTCACGGTGCCCGACCTGCAGGGCGTGCCCATCGAGGACTACGGTTACCAGCTGGGTCGCCAGTGGGGCATCGGCCAGAAGGGCAAGGACAACGGCGCGTTGCTGATCGTCGCCCGTGACGAGCGCACGTTGCGCATCGAAGTCGGCTATGGCCTTGAAGGCGTGCTCACCGATGCGCAGTCCTGGGTGATCATCAACCAGGTGATTGCCCCCAAGTTCAAGGCCGGCAATTTCAGCCAGGGCATCAGCGACGGCGTGGCGGCGATGGTGCAGGTGGTCGGCGGTGAACCGCTAGCGGTGCCGGCGCATGTGGCGGATGCCAACTTTGCCAAGGATAATCCCGGCTTTTCCATCGGCCTGTTCATCCTGCTGATCGGCGTGTTGTGGCTGTGCAATCGCATGGGCCTGCCGGTGGGCGCGATCCTTTTGGCGATCCTCAGCAGCAGTGGACGCGGCGGCGGTGGCGGGGGAGGTGGCGGCGGTTTCCGAGGCGGCGGTGGTGGCTTCGGCGGCGGCGGCGCGTCGGGCGGCTGGTAATGACAATAACTAGAGAGCAACTACAACCATGGCATTACTGACTGAACACGAGCAGCGCCAAGTCGCCGAAGCGATTGCCCGGGTCGAAAAAACCACCGACGCCGAACTGGTCACCGTGCTGGCGGCCCGCGCCGACGATTACGCCTACATCCCCCTGCTGTGGGCCAGCCTGATCGCCTTGGTGGTACCGGGCGTGGTGCATTACCTGTCGGGCTACCTGACCATGTATACCTTGCTGCTGGCGCAATGGGCGACGTTCATCGTGTTGTGCCTGCTGTTTCGCCTGCCCAAGGTGACCACCCGCCTGATCCCACGCTCGGTACGCCATTGGCGCGCCTCCAACCTGGCGCGCCGGCAGTTCCTGGAGCAGAACCTGCACCACACCCTGGGCAGCACCGGGGTGCTGATTTTTGTCAGCGAGGCGGAGCGTTATGTGGAGATCCTGGTGGACGATGGCATCTCCAGTCGCGTGGATGACAACAGTTGGGATGGGATCGTCAAGGCGTTTACCCAGCAAGTGAAACAGGGGCAGACGCTGGCTGGGTTTATTGCTTGTATCGAGGCGTGTGGTGAGTTGTTGAAGGTGCATGTACCGTTGACACAAACCCGCAATGAATTGCCAAACCGCCTGGTCGTACTCGAATAATCCAGACACCACTGAGCAAAAAATGTGGGAGGGGGCTTACATCCCGATGGCAGTGGGTCAGTCACGGATGGATTAGCTGACACGCCCTCATCGGGAGCAAGCCCCCTCCCACATTTGGATCGGTGTTGACCATTGGTCAAATAACTCCGTGCCCTGGTGGGCTATCCCCCCTAAAATGCCCGGCATTCACTGCCCGAGGCGTTTTTGTTCATGTCCGTTACCGCTCAACCTGCCAGCCCCGCGCCGGATCATCACGCCCAGTTCATCGAACTGTTGAGCACAAGCCTTGCGCAGAACGCCTTTATCAAGCTGGTGCTGGCCAAATACGTCGGCGACGAAGCCGAGTTGCAGCGGCTGATCATCAAGGCGGTGACCGTCAAGGAGCAGCCGTGCCTGTCCTTCGTCTACCGCTACAAGACCCGCGACATCACCAAGAACTTGGCGCTGGCCGACGGCGTGGCGGCGATTGCCGCGTTGCTGCCGGGCTCGTTCAAGAACGCGCACCTGCTGTCGCTGACCGACGAAGCCCAATTGGAATACAGCAAGAAGAACAAAAGCTCGCTGTTCAGGAGCAAGACTCAGCAACTGCGCGAGGCGCCATCGGCCGAGCATAACCGTGAGAAGCATCGCTTCCTCGACCTGAGCCGGCCATTCCTCGCCGACCTGGGCGTGACCGACGCCAAGCAGGCGCTGATCCCGTCGATGTCGCGCAAGTGGAAGCAGATCAACAAATTCATCGAAGTGTTCAGCCATGCGCTGACCTCCTCACCGCTGAGGCTGGACCAACCGGTGCGCGTCGCCGATTTCGGTTCGGGCAAGGGCTACCTCACGTTTGCGATCCACGACTACCTGCGCAACACCCTCAAGGCCGAAGGCGAAGTCACCGGCGTCGAGTTGCGCGAAGACATGGTGACCCTGTGCAACACCGCCGCGGCCCGCCTGGAGCACCCCGGGCTGGTGTTCAAATGTGGTGATGTGCGCAGCGTGGCGCCCAGCGAACTGGACGTGATGATCGCCCTGCATGCCTGTGACGTCGCCACCGATTACGCGATCCACACCGGCATTCGTTCCGGCGCATCGATCATCATGTGCTCGCCGTGCTGCCATAAGCAGATTCGCCTGCAGATCCAGAGCCCGGCGCTGCTCAAGCCGATGCTGCAATATGGCCTGCACCTGGGCCAGCAGGCGGAAATGGTCACCGACAGCTTGCGTGCGTTGTTCCTCGAAGCCTGCGGCTACGAGACCAAGGTGTTCGAGTTCATCTCCCTGGAGCACACCAACAAGAACAAGATGATCCTGGCGGTCAAGCGTGCGGAGCCGGTGGACAACGCGCAGTTGCTGGAGAGAATCCAGGAGTTGAAGGCGTTCTATCACATCTGCGAACACTGCCTGGAAACCCTGCTGCGCGCGGATGGCTACCTGATCTGACCGCCGCCCACTGTAGGAGCGAGCTTGCTCGCGAAAAGCCTGAGAGCACCGCAGGCTTTCAGGTTTCCCGCGTTATCGTTAGCGACCTTCGCGAGCAAGCTCGCTCCTACAGGGAGCTGGTGCCGGCTGCACCGCGGTCTTGCGCCCGAGCATCACCGTGACGATGACCCCACAGGCAAACACCCAGGTAATCGGCTCGATATGTTCACCAAAGAACAGCGCCGAAAACGCGATGGTGAAGAAGATCTGCAACAGCTGAATCTGGCTGACCCGCGCAATGCCGCCCATGGCCAACCCCGCGTACCAGGCGAAGAAGCCCAGGAACTGCGAGAACAGCGACACATAACCAAAGGCCCACCAGGCGCGCATCGAGACCGCGCCTTGGTGCTGCGCCGCCAGGTACCACACCGGGCCGATCAACACCGGCGTGGACAGCACCAGCGCCCAGCAGATCACCTGCCAGCCGCCCATCTCCTTGGCCAACCGGCCGCCTTCGGCATAGCCCAGGCCACCCACGGCTATCGCGCCGAGCATCAATAAATCGCCGGCCTGGATACTGCCGGCGCCGGTGATCAATGCATAACTCAACACCAACCCGCTGCCGAGCGCCGCGCAGGCCCAGAAGGCTTTGGACGGCCGCTCATGGGACAGCCACGCCGCATACAGCGCCACGCACAGCGGTTGCAGGCCATTGACCAGTGCGCCATGGGAGGCCGGCAAGGTTTGCATGGCCCACGCCGACAGCACCGGGAAGCCCAGAATCACCCCCGCAATGACCAGGCACAAACCCCGTACCTGGCGCCAGGTCGGCCAGCGCTCGCGGCGCCACAGCAACAGCGCCGCCGCCGGGACCGCCGCGAACAAGGCACGGCCCAGGCCGTTGAGCAACGGGTGGATCTCCTGCACCACGATACGGGTGAAGGGCAGGGTCAGGCTGAAGATGATGACACCCAGCAGGCCGAGGGCCATGCCGGTGTTTTCGCGCGAGCTCATGGGCGGGATCCGAAATCCAGAGGGCTTCAAGGGAAGCCCATCTAGCCACAACCCCCGCCGATTGAGGGCCTACAGCTGGGTGCGGATTTATCCGTACAGTTTTCAGAAGAAGCGCGTGATGCTGATCTTGGCGTTGCGGCCTTCGCTGTAGACACCTTCCCCGCTGAGCGCCGGCTGGTAGCTGCGGTTGAACAGGTTGTCGACAGTGAAGTTGACCTCGGTGCCCTTTAGGCCGGCCTGCTGCGGTTTCCAGTTGGCGAACAGGCCTTGGGTGTCATAGCTGGCGTTCTCAGTCTGGTCGTAGATAAAGTCACCAATGGTCGAATTCAAGCCGCCAGCGTAGATGTCTGTAGGCACGCGGTCGGTCTTGCGCACGAACTGGCCCTGCCAGCCCACCTGTGCATCCCAGCTCGGGATCTTGGTGCCCAGCACCACCACCCATTTGGCCGGTGGAATGTCCCGCGCCCACACGTGTCGGTCGGTTGCCCACGGGTTGGTATAGGGGTTATCGCGTTTGCCCGTAGCCCAGGAGTAAGTCAGGGAGCCGAACACGTACGTTGAGTCGTAGTAGCTTTCCAGCTCCACGCCCTTGATGGTCATGCCGCCCACATTGCGATAGTTGGTCCTGGAGGCCGTGTCGTTGCACACTGTATCGATATTGCCCGGCACCGTCATTTGCCGTTCACAGCCGATGCCGGTGGCCTTCATGATCTCGTCTTCGATGCGGTTGTGAAACAGCGTGGTGCGCAACTGCAGGTCATCGCCGTGGGTTAAGACGCCGGAGAAGTGAGTCACGTTGCCCGCCGTAATCGCAGTGATGCGCTCTGGGTCGAGGTTGAGGCTTGTGGCGCTGCGGGTGCTGGCGGCGCCCTGGACTTCGTACTGTTCATCGATGACCGGCGCACGCCATGTGCGATTCCAGCTGGCGAAGAAGGCCACATCCGGGGTCAGGTTCCAGAACGCGGCCAGGCGCGGCGACCAGCCGGTGTAGGTGCGGTCGCTGTAGTCATGGCCGACGCTCGGGTCCGGGTTGCTGTAGTACGGCGCATCGTTGGCTTCGCCGCGATTGCGCACGTGGTCATAGCGCAGGGACGGGGTGATGGTCAGATCGCCAAGGGTCACGGCGTCCTGGAGGTAAAACGAGTGGGTATCGGCCTTGCCGTGGGGCATGAAATACGGCTGGAAATGCCCGTAGTTGTATCTTGCGGTGTTGTAGGTAGCGCCCGGCATCCAGCTTTCGGTTTCTCGATTGTGCTTGCGAATCTGCACGCCGGCGGTCACCGCATGTTCCAGTGGGCCGGTGGTCAGCAGACTGATATTACGCAGTTCAAGGAGGCGATCGGAGTATGAAGTTTCCATCTTGCGCCCACCGGTGCTCAGGCCAATGACTGCGTTTTCGCCCCGCTCGTCGGTCTGGTCGGTCTTGGACGCCGAGTAGCTAAGCTTCAGGTCAATCAGCGGGTTGTCCAGCGGCTGGTATTCGTACTTGCCCGACCAGGTGGTGTCCACCGTTTCGCGGTCGGCCAGAAAACGTTTCAGTGCGCCTTCGTAGCCATATCGGTTGATGGCCGATTGGTTCGGCGGCGACGGGTAGGATTTCGCTGAGAAGGGCGCCATGCGCTCACTTTTTGCACTGGAGTAGGACAGGCCCATGCTGTGCTCATCCGTAAAATACGCGTTGAATTTGAACAACTTGCCTTCTACGTCCTGGGCACTGTTGGGCAGGCGCTTGGGATTGATCGGGTATTCATTGCGCGGGTCGGGCGGTGTGCCGGCGAGCTTCAAGTCGCCGCCGTCGCGCTGTGTGAGGTAGATCAGGCCATTCATGCGACCGTCGTTGGTGCGGCCATACACGGCGCCGCTGTACACCTGTTCATGGGTGTTGCTGGAGTAACCGTATTTGGTCATGGCCCCGGTGTTACGCCCGTCCTTGAGCAGGTCGGGCGCATCCTTGGTGACCATGTTGACCGTGCCACCGAAACCGCCGTTGCCGGTGAAGGGCGAGTAAGGACCTTTCTCCACCTCAATGCTTTTGATCAGTTCAGGCTCGATGAAAACCGTGCCTTGCTGGTAGCGCTCAAATCCACTTTTGGTCGCGCCATCCACGGTCATCGGCACATCTTCGGCGTCGCCCATGCCGCGAATATTCATGGTCTGCCCCCCCGGCTTGGGAGAGCCGCCCATGAATACCCCCGGCAGCGTCTGCAGCAGCGAAGGAATGTTGTCGGGCTGGTAGCGATCAATATCCGCCTGGCTCAGGGTGGAGCGGCCGACGGTGCTGGAGTCGACCTGATTGCCGGTGCCGATCACGCTCAGGGCGTCCAGCTGGATCGCGCCGCTCTGGGTGGTCTTGGCCTCTTCGGGCTTTACCACGTACGTGCTGCCGACCTTGATCAGGGTGAACGCGCCGTTTTTCAGCAGGCTGCGAATCGCAACTTCCGGTGTGAAGTCACCGTTGAGTGCAGGTGCCTGCACGTTCTTGAGCAGCTCCTCATCGAACAACAGCTGGATCTTCGCCTGCTGCGCTACTTGGCTCAGGGACGTGGCCAGCGCCTGGGCGGGCAGTTGCAAGGTGAATGACTCGGCCTGGGCGCTGAGGCTGAACGTCAGGCAGGTGGCGATGAGGGTCGGTCGAAGATACAGGTGCGAAGCGTGGCAAGGCGCGCGAAACATGGAATCCCCCGGAGCGGCCAAATGGCCAAAAAGGTGTGCTGATCAGATGCAGACCGGAGGAAGACGGGGCAGGCAAAAAAATCCACACCTGCGAATGCAAAATATTCTCAAATAAGATTTTCGCAGGTTATTTGCTCGGTTCAATCCGCACGATGCCATCGGCCGAGACCACGGTTTTCACCGGCAACAGGGCGGGCAGGGCGTTGAGCAGGGCATCCGGATCATTCACGTCCAGATTGCCCGAGACTTTCAGGTGCGCCACCGCGTTGCTGACCTGCAACGGTGCCTGCGGGCGATACAGGCCCAGTTCATCGATCAGGCTGGCCAGTTCACGGTTGCGGAATGACAAGTGCCCGCTGCGCCAATCGGCCACTTCTTCGGCCGTGAGGGTTTGCTGTTGCAAGGTGCCCTTGGCGTAGCTGTAGATGGCGCGTTGCTGGGCGCCGAGCAGGGAAACGGGGCTTTTGGCGGATGGCTCGAAAGCGACCTGGCCGTGGGCGACGCTGACCACCAGTTGCTGCTGGCTGCGGCGCACATCGAAGCCGGTGCCGACCACCCGCACATTTGCTTCGCCGGCTTGAACGAACAACGGCCGCTCTTTGTCGGCCGCCACTTCGATATACACCTGGCCCTTGTCCAGGTGCACGATGCGCTGGTGGGCGCTGAAGTCCACGCGCAGGCGGGTGTTGGCATTCACCGACAGGGTGCTGCCATCGGGCAGGTTCAGGGTGCGCACGCCCTTGGCATGGGCCGCCACCTGGCTGTGATACAACTCGCGGGGCGCACCGATGTGGGGGGCCAATACGGCGCATAGCACGGCGGCGGCTACGGCCAGGGCCGGGCGCAATACCGATGCTTTGCGCTTGGGCAGCGCCACGGGGTTGTTCAGTTGCTGCAACTGGGCCAGGTCGGCCCACAGTTGCTCGAATTCGGCATAGGCGCGGGCATGGGCGGGCGTGGCCTGCCAGGCGGCAAAGGCCTTGCGGTCGGCACGGCCTGTGTCGTTACGGTTGCGCGCAAACCAACTGGCGGCTTGGGCATCGATGGCGTCACTGGCTTCGATATCCAGGCCGTCGGTGTCGCTCAGGCGGTTCATTCTGGCTGCTCCGTGCCGGGGTCGTTTTGAAGGCGTCGCTTGCAATGCAGCAGGGCAAAAGCGATGTGCTTTTCCACCATGCTCGTCGAAATACCCATGCGCTCGGCGATCTGCGCCTGGCTCAGGCCTTCGAAGCGGTGCAGCATAAGGGCTTCTCGCCGGCGGGGCGAGAGTTCGGCGAGGACTTCTTTCAACTGTTCCAGGCGTTGCAAGCGCTGGGCGGCGGCCATGGGGTCGTTTTGCTCGTCGGTGATCGGTTCCGCGTCCCTGTCGGCCTGATCTGGGTGGACGGTCTGCCGTACCTTCTGTTTGCGCCAGTGATCACGCAGCAGGTTGCGTGCCATCTGGAACAAAAATGCCCGTGGCTGTTCGACCTTGGCCCGGTCGCGGTAGTCCAGCCACTGGGTAAAGACGTCCTGGGTCATGTCCGCCGCGTCGCTGGCGTTGTCCGTGCGTCTGCGCAGGAAATACAGAATATCTGCATAGAACCCGCGAAAGGCATCGGCCGACACCGGGTCGGGCTTGGGACGAGACATGGATATCCTTCTTGACGAAGCACGACGTGGAAAAGTCGCGAATGATATCGAGAACTATTGTCATTTGTCTCTATTTTAGACGGGCCCGGATTAAAATATAGGGAGGAGGCAAACCCCTCCCACATAAGGTCGCAGTTTTACCGCAGCAAGGTCTTCAGTTGTTCGATCCCTGCTTCACCCAATGGAAACACCGGCAAGCGAGGCTCGCCCGCCTCCAACCCGGTCAGGCGCAGCCCGGCCTTGATCGTCGCCGGCAACCCGCCCTTGAGGATGAACTCCAGCAACGGCAACTGCTGATAAAACAGCTCGCGCGCCTTGTCCAGGTCATTGGCCAGCACTGCCGCATACAATGCCAGGTTCAGGTGCGGGATCAGGTTGGGCGCCGCCGTGCACCAACCCTTGGCTCCGGCCGCAAAGGCTTCCAGGGCCAGCGGGTTGCAGCCGTTGTAGAACGGCACGTCGCTGTGGCGCCGCAGTTGATGCATGCGTTGAACGTCCCCGGTGCTCTCCTTGACCATCGTCACATTTGCCACCTGCTTGACGATACGCAGGATCAGATCCACCGACATGTCCGTACCGCTGGTGGCCGGGTTGTTGTAGAGCATGATCGGCACGCCGATGCTGTCGCCGATCGCAGCGTAGTGGGCGAGGATTTCCGCCTCGCTGAGCTTCCAATACGAGGCCGGCAGCACCATCACCACATCCGCGCCATTGGCTTCGGCGTAGCGGGCGCGGCGCACGGCCTTGGCGGTGGTCAGGTCGGAGACGCTGACCACCGTGGGCACGCGCCGGGCGATTTTTGCCAGGCTGTAGGCGCTGACTTCGTCCCACTCGGCATCGCTCAAATACGCACCTTCACCGGTGCTGCCCAGGGGCGCGATGGCGTGCACGCCGCTGTCGATCAAACGGTCGATGGAACGACCGAGGGCGTCGAGGTCGATGCGCTGGCCGTCAGCGCTGAACGGGGTGATGGTGTAGCCGATGATGCCGTGAATAGTTGGGCTGGACATGGAAAGTCTCCGGTAGAAAAAGGGCGGGTCAGTTCAGGCAATCGGCGTGCTGGCGCAGGTTCTGCCGCACGTAGTAATTGAACGCGGCGCCGTGGCGCTTGGGGCGGGAAATCCAGGCATGGGCTTCGCGCCCCAGTTGCGGCAGGATCGGCTTGATCGCACCGGCTGCCATGGCGAGCAACTGCAACTTGGCCGCGCGTTCGATCAACTGCGCGATCACGCAGGCTTCCTCGACACTCGCCCCGGTCGACAACTGGCCGTGGTGCGACAGCAGGATCGCGCGCTTGTCGCCCAGGGCCTCGGTGATGATTTCCCCCTCTTCATTGCCCACCGGCACACCCGGCCAGGCCTCCAGGAACGCGCAGTCTTCGTACAACGGGCAAAGGTCCATGTGGGACACCTGCAACGGCACTTCCAACATCGACAGCGCAGCGATATGGGTCGGGTGCGTATGAATAATGCAATTCACATCCGCTCGCCCGCGGTACACCCAGCTGTGAAAGCGGTTGGCCGGGTTGGGGATGCCGTGACCTTCCAGCACCTCAAGATCCTCGTTTACCAGCAACAGGTTGCTGGCCGTGATTTCATCAAAACCCAGGCCCAGTTGCTGGGTGTAGTAGGTGCCCTGTTCAGGCCCGCGCGCGGTGATCTGGCCGGCGAGGCCGGAGTCGTGGCCGTGTTCGAACAGGATTCGGCAAGTGAGCGCCAGCTTTTGCCGGACGGTCCACGTATTATCCGCCAGGGTGTTTTGCATCTGGACCAGCGCTTGCTTGACCAGTTGGTCTTTGGGGAGTGCTAATGTCTTGGCCATATCGGTGTCCTTTGGGTGGTTCAATGGACGTCGGATTTGCTGGTCTCCCTCTGCTCGCAAGGTCGTTGGGTGAGGCAAATGACACTAATGATGCTATATGACACAAAGTGTCATTGGCAAGCGCAGCTTATCGCTTCTGCATGGATTAACCGCAGCACATGTCTATCCGTTTGAAATTATTGAGGAAAAAACTTGGCGTAACCTTGGAGGCCCTGGCTGAAAAATCCGGGATGACCAAGAGTTACCTGTCCAAGGTCGAGCGCGGGCTCAACACGCCGTCGATTGCCGCTGCGTTGAAACTGGCCAAGGCGTTGAACGTGAAGGTCGAAGAGCTGTTCAGCGAAGACCGCGTCAGCCTCGACAGCTACAGCCTGGTGCGCAGCCATGAGCGGCCCGACACCGCGCCGGGTTACGCAGTACTGGCCCATCAGGTCAGTGAGCGCAGCTTGTTGCCGTTCATCATCTACCCGCCGGCGCAATTCTCCGACAAAACCTTCAAGGAGCACCTTGGAGAGGAGTTCTTGTTCGTGCATGAAGGGGCGGTAGAAGTGGATTTCATGAACGAGCGGGTGATTCTGGAGCGCGGCGATGCGCTGCATTTCAATGCCCAGAAGCCGCATCGGCTGCGTTCGGTAGGGCCTGTGCAGGCGCAGCTATTGGTGGTTGTACACAGCTCGCAAGAATGACCGCGCTGACGGTTTGAAATGCGATCGGTATGGGCGGGAACAAGTCCCTCCCACCGGTGGCTCAACGTTCGACAGGTACCGACAGGGCCGGATCACCCAACGGATGCGTGCGCGCGGCAAAAAACTTCAACTGCGCGCCACTGCCATCAAACAACTGCGAATACCGCCGCTTCTGCTGGCGAATAAACCCGTCGCTGCGGCCCGATACCGAGATCGCCAGGGTCGCGGGGCGGGCCTGGCGAATTGCATCCACCACGTGTTGGTCCTGCGGCCCCAGGTCATGGCCAAAGATGCACAGCGCGCCCTCATGGCTCAGCAACTGTTCATAGCAGAACGACAGGTAATCCGAGCTGCGGATGGTCTTGAGCTTCTCTTGCACCGTGCCTTCGTTGATAAACAGCGGCACATCGTCCAGGGTCTTGATCGTGTTGTTGATCGCAAAGCTGCTGAGCAAGGTGCTGTCGGTGCTCGGCAATTTGCGTGCGGTGCCGTCAAGGTTGCGCACCAGGTGCAGGCCGCCGTGCAGGTAGAGGATGCGCGTGGTATCGGTGTGGGTGTTGCGCAGGTCGAAGCTCGAGTCGGCGCTGCGGAACAGGTCGTCGATGCCCGGCGTGTGCAGGATCGCCCAATAGTTGAGCAGGTCGTAATTGGTGGTGAACACGCTGGTGTAGTTCGCCAGTTCGCGGTTGATCGTCGCCAGCGTCGACGGCTGCACCAGCCGCCACGGAATGTGCACGGCGTGGATGGTATTGATCAGCGCTTCCTTGATCGCGTAGTAGCGATTACGCGGTGCCGCCGAGCTGACCGCCAGGGCCTTGTTGACTCGGCTGGTGGTTTTCAATGCCCCCAGGGTCTGCTCGAAGCTGCGGGTCTGCAGGGCGTCGAACACGCTGAGCTCGGATGGGCCCAGGGGTTTTTCTTCGACGGTGCGTGCGTTTTCGAACAGCGAGTCGTAGGCAAAGTCTTCCCAAATCGTGCGGCTCGCGCCATTGCCGATCAGAATCCCACTGAAGACGGTGCTGCTGCGCAGGGTGCTCCAGTCTTCAAGGTGGGCGTCAATATCCTGGAAATCCTTCATTGCTGTGGGTCTACTCGAAATCGGCTGGATGGCGACTTTATCACGAGCCGGCGTTGATCCTGGTCAAGATGCCGCAGGCAAGTGAGGTTGATGCTGTAGGCATACACGTCATCCGAGGATTCGCCATGAGCAGCACCTTCTTCATTCCCGCCGTCAACATCATGGGCACCGATTGCCT
Organism: Pseudomonas sp. CFBP13509; assembly: GCF_005233485.1. Classification (NCBI taxonomy): domain Bacteria; kingdom Pseudomonadati; phylum Pseudomonadota; class Gammaproteobacteria; order Pseudomonadales; family Pseudomonadaceae; genus Pseudomonas; species Pseudomonas sp. CFBP13509. The sequence goes on along the minus strand of NZ_QGAA01000001.1, from coordinate 185,344 downwards.
CGACGAAGCCATGAATGCCATTCGCAACTACGGTTTTCGCAAAGCGCTGATCGTCACCGACGCGGGCCTGGCCAAGGCGGGCGTGGCCAGCATGATCGCCGAGAAGTTGGCGATGCAGGACATCGATTCGGTGGTCTACGACGGCGCCAAGCCCAACCCCAATGTGGAAAACGTCGAGAAAGGCCTGGCGTTGCTGCAGCAGAGCGCCTGCGATTTCGTAGTGTCCCTGGGCGGCGGTTCGCCCCATGACTGTGCCAAGGGCATCGCCCTGTGCGCCACCAACGGCGGGCATATCAGCGACTACGAAGGCGTCGACCAATCCAGCAAGCCGCAGATGCCCTTGGTGGCGATCAACACCACCGCCGGCACCGCCAGCGAGATGACGCGTTTCTGCATCATCACCGACGAAACCCGCCACGTGAAAATGGCTATCGTCGACCGCAACGTCACGCCACTGCTGTCGGTCAACGACCCGAGTCTGATGGTCGGCATGCCCAAGGGCCTCACCGCCGCCACCGGCATGGACGCCCTGACCCACGCCATCGAAGCCTACGTGTCCACGGCGGCCACTCCGATCACTGACGCCTGCGCGATCAAGGCCATCGAACTGATCAGCGCCAACCTGCGCCTGGCCGTACGCGACGGCAGCGACAAGGCCGCGCGGGAAAACATGGCCTATGCCCAGTTCCTCGCAGGCATGGCGTTCAACAATGCGTCCCTGGGTTTCGTGCATGCCATGGCCCACCAACTCGGCGGTCTCTACGACCTGCCTCACGGCGTGTGCAACGCGGTGCTGCTGCCCCATGTGCAAAGCTTCAACGCCAGCGTCAGTGCCAAGCGCTTGAGCGATGTCGGCCGCGCGCTGGGCGCGGACACCCAGGGTATTACTGTGGAAGAGGGGGCTCAGGCGGCCATCGCGGCTATTCGAGCGTTGTCCCAGGACGTTGAAATCCCCGCCGGCCTGCGCGAACTGGGGGCCAAGTTGCAGGACATTCCGCTGCTGGCTACCAATGCATTGAAGGACGCGTGCGGGCTGACCAACCCACGGCGCGCCGATCAGCGTCAGATTGAGGAGATCTTTCGCAGCGCGTTCTGACGGCGCAGCCTCAAGCTGCAAGCGTTAAGCTACAAGCTGTTAAGGTGCGAGTCTCGCACTGCATTCAACTTGAGCATGAAGCTTGCGGCTTGCCGCTGAGGTCCCCTTATGAGAGTTCTGTTATTCGGTGCCACCGGCATGGTCGGCCAGGGCGTCCTGCGCGAGTGCCTGCTGGCCGATGACGTACAGGAAGTCGTCGCCGTCGGCCGCACGCCCCTGACCCGGGAACACGGCAAGTTGCATCAGGTGTTGCACAGCGACATGCTGGATTTCCAACCCCTGGAAAACCTGCTGCAAGGGTTTGACGCGTGTTTCTTCTGCCTCGGCGTCTCCTCGGCGGGCCTGAATGAAACCAAGTACACCCACCTCACTTATGACCTGACCCTCGTCGCCGCCAGCACCCTGGCGCGGCTTAATCCGCAAATGACGTTCATCTACGTGTCCGGCGCCGGTACCGACAGCTCCGAGGCGGGCAAGTCGATGTGGGCGCGGGTCAAGGGCAAGACCGAGAATGCCCTGCTGCGCCTGCCGTTCAAGGCGGTGTACCTGTTCCGGCCGGGGATCATTCAGCCGCTGCACGGTGTGCGCTCGAAGACGCCGTTGTATCAAGCCTTCTATTCCGTGCTCGGGCCAGTGCTGTCGTTGGTGCGTCGGGTCAAGCCGGGCTGGGTGGTGAGCACGGAGACTGTCGGCCGGGCGATGCTCGCGGCGGTGCGCCATGGCGCGCCGCAACCGGTGGTGGAACAGGCCGAGATCAATCGCCTGGCGTCCGAGCGCGCCTGATGTTGCACAAGAGCCTGGTGCGTCGCCTTGACTTGATCACCCTGCAGCTGTTCGTCGCGGTGTTCGAAGAGGGCACCCTGACCCGCGCCGCCGCCCGCGAAGCCATCGCCGTGTCGGCAGCCAGCAAGCGTTTGATGGAGCTGGAGCAGGTGCTGGGGGTGAGCCTGTTCGTGCGACGGGCCAAGGGCATGGACCTCACCGCCGCCGGCGAAACCCTGCTGCATCATGCCCGGCAGATGCTGTTCAACGTGGAAAAAATGGGCCTGGAACTGGGCGAACACAGCCACGGCGTGCGCGGTTACGTGCGGATGCTGGCCAATCTCTCGGCGATTATTCAGTTTCTTCCAGAAGACTTGCGGGATTTTTCCGAGCTGCATCCCGAAGTGAAAACCGACCTTGAAGAGCGCCCCAGCAATGGCGTGGTGCAAGGTGTGCTGGATGGGGTGGCGGACCTGGGGATCTGCTCCAGTGATACCGACACCAAGGGCCTGCCCAGCGTGACCTATCGCCACGACAAACTGGTGGTATTGATGCCGGCGGATCACCCGTTGGCGCCGCGCGAAAGCCTGGCCTTCGCCGAGACCCTGGACAGTGACTACGTGGGCCTGCACGCCGCCAGCTCGATCAACATGCGCACCCACGCCGCCGCGCGCGAGGCCGGCAAGACACTGCGCCTGCGTATTCATGTGCCGGGCTTTGATGCGATGTGCCGGATGGTCCAGGCGAACATGGGCATCGGCATCCTGCCGCTGAAGGCCTATGAGTTGTTTGGCCGTGCCCTGGGCCTGCATGCCGTGCCACTGACCGATGCCTGGTCGGACCGCAGTTTGATCCTGGTGGTGCGCGATGAGGCGCAGTTGTCACCCGTGAGCCGGCTGCTGTTCGATTATCTGAGCGTTCGCATTCAGCGAACGCTCCTTGCCAACTGACGGTTGGATTTTTCCTGTCCCTGTCCTCTAGCCTTGGCTGCACATTCCAAGAATAAGAGGTACACCCCATGACGGCTCCCTTGAGCGGTATCAAGGTGATCGAGATCGGCACGCTGATTGCCGCGCCGTTCGCCGCCCGGCTGATGGCCGAGTTCGGTGCCGAGGTGATCAAGATCGAAGCCCTGGGGCAGGGCGATCCACTTCGTAAATGGCGAAAGCTGCATGAAGGCACCTCGCTGTGGTGGTACCTGCAATCGCGCAACAAGAAATCCCTGGCGCTGGACCTCAAGTCCGCTGAAGGCCTGGACCTGATCAAGCAGCTGCTCGGCGACGCCGATGTGCTGATCGAAAACCTGCGCCCCGGTGGCCTGGAAAAACTCGGCCTGGGCTGGGACGTACTGCACGCGCTCAACCCCAAGCTGACCCTGGTGCGTATCTCCGGCTACGGCCAGACCGGCCCGTACCGCGACCGCCCTGGTTTCGGTGCCATCGGCGAAGCCATGGGCGGGATTCGCTACACCACCGGCAACCCCGATTCGCCCCCGGCTCGGGTCGGCGTCAGCCTCGGCGACTCCCTGGCGTCGTTGCATGGCGTGATCGGCGCGCTGATGGCGTTGTTGCGGGTCAAGACCGGCCAGGGCGACGGGCAGATTGTCGATGTGTCCCTGGCGGAAAGCGTGTTCAACCTGATGGAAAGCCTGGTGCCCGAATACGACATGCTCGGCCACGTGCGTGAGCGCAGCGGCGGTGCCTTGCCCGGTATCGCACCTTCGAATACCTACCTGACCGCCGACGGTGCCTATGTGGTGATCGCCGGTAACAGCGACCCGATCTACAAGCGCCTGATGACCACCATCGGCCGTGCCGACCTGGCCGAAGCCGCCGAATTCGCCCACAACGATGGTCGTGCGGCGAAAAGCGCTTTGCTCGATGCCGCCATCACCCACTGGACCAGCAGCCTGCCTATCGAGCAGGTGCTCAGCGCCCTGGAAGCCGCCGAAGTGCCGGCCGGGCGCATCTACTCCGTGGCCGATATCGTCAGCGACCCGCACTACCAGGCGCGCGACATGTTGCTCAATGCCGAGCTGCCGGGCGGTGTGTCGGTGAAGATGCCCGGCATCGTGCCCAAGCTCTCGGAAACCCCCGGCGCCGTGAACTGGCAGGGCCCGAGCCTGGGCCAGCACACTGATGACATCCTCGGCAGCCTGGGCCTTACGGTTGCCGACATTCAACGCCTGAAAACCTCGGGAGTGGTGCAATGATCACTGACTATTGCGACCCGCTGATCGTGCAGGAAGTGTCCCCGCGCGATGGCCTGCAAATCGAACCGACCTGGGTTGAAACCGCTGACAAGATCGCCCTGATCGACCAGCTTTCCCTGGCCGGGTTTTCGCGGATCGAAGCCGGTTCTTTCGTGTCGCCCAAGGCCATCCCTGCATTGCGCGATGGCGAACACGTGTTCCAGGGCATCGAGCGTAAAGCCGGTGTGATCTACGTTGCGCTGATCCCTAACCTCAAGGGCGCCCAGCGCGCCGTCGAGTCGCGCGCCGATGAACTGAATCTGGTGATGTCGGCCAGCCAGACCCACAACCTGGCGAATATGCGCATGCGGTGCGAGGCGTCGTTGGCGGCATTCGGCGAGATCGTCAGCTTTGCCGCCGGGCACCCGGTACGCCTCAACGGCAGCATCGCCACCACCTTTGGCTGCCCGTTCGAAGGCAGGATCGATGAAGACCGCGTACTGCAACTGGTCGACGCCTATCTGCAACTGGGCATCCAGGGCATCAGCCTTGCCGACACCACCGGCATGGCCAACCCGCGCCAGGTGGAACGCCTGGTCAAGCGCGTGTTGCAACGCGTGCCCGCCAGCGACCTGACCCTGCATTTTCATAACACCCGCGGCCTGGGCCTGTGCAATGTGCTGGCCGCCTACGAAGCCGGGGCACGGCGTTTTGACGCGGCGTTGGGTGGCCTGGGTGGGTGCCCGTTTGCGCCGGGGGCGTCGGGCAATATCTGCACCGAAGACCTGGTCAACCTGTGTGAAGAGGTCGGCATTCACACCGGAGTCGACCTGCCGCACCTGCTGAGCCTGTCCCGCCGCTTGCCGGCCTTGCTGGGCCATGAATTACCCGGCCAGGTGGCCAAGGCCGGGCGCAATTGCGACCTGCATCCGCCGCCGGACTACATCGCCGCCTTGTAACGCCATACCAGACAACAAAAACAATCGGACGCCTGTGAGCAGTCCGCTGGAGAGAAACCATGAGCACTAATACGTTGGAGGCCGGCGCGCGCCCGGCCGCTGAAATCGATGCCGAAAAAGCCCTGGTCAGCAAGGTCGCCTGGCGCCTGATGCCGCTGATCATGGTGTGTTACCTGTTCGCGTTTTTTGACCGCATCAACATCAGCTTTGCCAAGTTCCAGCTGCAGGCCGACCTCAGCCTGAGCGATACCGCCTACGGCCTGGGCGCCGGGTTGTTCGTGGTGGGGTATGTGATCTTTGAAGTGCCGAGCAACATGATGCTGTACAAGGTCGGCGCGCGGCGCTGGATCGCGCGGATCATGATGTCGTGGGGCCTGGCCACGGCGGCCATGGTGTTTGTCACCGCCGAATGGCAGTTCTATGGCCTGCGTTTCATCATCGGTGCGATGGAGGCGGGCTTCGCGCCCGGTGTGCTGTATTACCTGACGTTGTGGTTCCCGCAGCACTTCCGCGGGCGCATTACCTCGATGCTGTTCCTGGCGTCCGCCTTTGCCGGCCTGGTAGGTGCGCCGTTCTCCGGCCTGGTGCTGGAACACCTCGACGGCGTGCTGCAGATGCGCGGCTGGCACTGGCTGTTCCTGCTCGGCGGCTTGCCCTGCATCGGCTTGGGCTTGCTGGTGCTGACCTTGCTCAAGGACCGTATCGAAGACGCGCACTGGCTGACGCCGGCGGAGAAGACTTTGCTGTCGAGCCGTATTGCCCGGCATGAGCCGAACACACATGGCGGCTCACTGCTGTCGGCGATCCGCATTCCCGGCTTCCTGATGCTCGGGTTTATCTACTTCCTGATCCAGGTGGCGTCTTACGGCCTCAACTTCTGGGCGCCGCAGCTGATCCGCAGCGCCGGCACCCAAAGCCCGGTGATGATCGGCCTGCTCACCGCGATTCCCTATGTGTGCGGCGCGATCAGCATGGTGGTGATCGGGCGGCTGTCGGACGCGACCGGCGAGCGCCGCAAGTTTGTCTGCGGCTTGGTGGTGCTGGGCGCGGTGGGCTTCTTCAGTGCCGGGATCTTTGCCGACCACACCACCTTCCTGATCATCGCCCTGGGCATGTTGGGCGCCGGCATCATCGCGTCGATCCCGACCTTCTGGACCCTGCCGCCCAAGTTGCTGGCCGGTGCCGGCGCAGGCGCGGCGGGCGGGATTGCGGTGATCAATACCCTCGGGCAGTTCGGTGGGATTGTCAGCCCGGTGATGGTGGGGCGGATCAAGGACCTTACCGGCAGCACCACCCCGGCACTCTATGTGATCGGCGTGTGCGCGTTGTTGGCGGCGGCGCTGCTGCTGTGGGGCCTGCCGCAAAAGCTGCGCACCCTCGACAAGGCCTGATCAGCCGGCGTTTGTCAGCGCTCGGGCCGGTGTGGCGCTGAACTGAATCAACGCCACGCCGCCCATCAACAACAACGCGCCAAGGATTCGGGGCGTTGTCAGTGAGCGCTCGGCCAAGCCAAACAGGCCGAAGTGATCCAGCAGCAGCGACGCGAGAATTTGCCCGGCCATGGCCAGGGCGATAAATCCCGACGCGCCCAGCTTGGGCAGCAGCGTCAACGCCAGCGCGATAAAGCACACGCCAAACGCGCCCCCGGCCCACATCCACAGCGGCGCCTTGGTGATAAATGCGAGGCCGGGCAGCGGCAGGCGCAGCGCCACGATCACCGGCAGCAGCACGAGGATGCTCACCAGCAGCGACGCCAGGGTGGCCCACAACGGATGCCCAAGGCCGCGTCCGAGGTTGGCATTGATCGCACTTTGAAACGGCACTACCGCCCCGGCGATCACCGCCAATAACAAAAAACCGGCCCAATGCAACGTCGTCATGGCGAATCTCCCAGAGGTTTTGCTGGACTCTAGGCTATTCGTCACGCAAATTTAAATTCCAAGTTTTTATATAGAGCATGCAGCTGATGAATGATCTGCGCCGCATCGACCTTAACCTGTTGGTGGTCCTTGACGCCTTGCTCAGTGAGCAACACGTCACCCGCGCCGCCGACCGTTTGCACCTCAGCCAGCCGGCAGTGAGCCACGCGCTGGCGCGCTTGCGCGATTTATTGGGTGACCCGCTGCTGGTGCGTCAGGGCGGCACATTGGTGCCCACGGCCCGTGCCCTGGAGTTGGCGGCGCCATTGGCTGAAGCCCTGGCCCAGGTGCAGGCGCTGCTGGCGCCGAATCGCTTTGACCCGGCATCGGCCAAGCGCCGGTTTCGCGTGGCGATGTCGGACTACAGTGCGGCGATTTTCCTGCCGGGTCTGGTCCGCGTCCTGCGGCGTGAGGCGCCCGGTATCGACCTGCAAATCATCCAGGCCAGCCGCGAAGGCATGGTCGACGGTGTGCTCAATGGTGATCTGGACCTGGCTGCCGGTGTCTTCCCCGACATGCCCGCCGAGCTGCGCACCGCGCCGTTGTTCGAAGAGCATTACACCTGCCTGCTGGACCGCAACAGCCTGCCGCACAACGGTGCGCTCGACCTGCCCACCTACCTGTCGCGCCCCCACGTACTGCTGGAAATGCGCGGCAGCGGCGCGCCGGAAATCGAACGGGCGCTGACGGCGATTCGTGAACGACGGCACGTGGCGATCAGCCTGCCGCACTGGGGCGTGGCGCCGCAATTGATTGAGGGCACGGACTTGATTCTCACCGTATCGTCGCGAGGCTTGCTGAATATTGATCACCCGCATCTGGTCGCCGTGGCGCCGCCGTTTCATATTCCGTCGTTTACCTTTGAACTGGCGTGGCATGCGCGACGAGGCGGGGATTCGGGGTTGCAGTGGTTGATTGGGCGAGTGCAGGGAGGGTTACAGGGCTGAATGGTTGCTACCAGGATGTCGGTGGCTGGCGACGTGTATGAAAAATTCGCATCACTTGTAATCGTCCATCTCGAATCCGGTAGGGAACGATGTAAGGCCATCGAGGCACTACCCACTCCCGCGTTCCTGGCACTCGACCTTCCTTTCCCACTGCAGGAAATTCAGCGACATGTCCTAGCCCAACCATGATGGCCTGGACGAACTCATGGGCGGCTTTGGGATTTTCCTGCGCAATGTACGCGGCTTCATCATCAAGGTTCTTGAGGGCTGTCCTCAGCCACTCAACCTGCATTGGTGCGCCATTTATCGGCGATGGCTTTTACTTCCGCAGCCGTTGCGAACTCGCCTGCGTCTGCTTCTTTCAATGCTTTTTGAATTTCTTCGATTTGCCACGCTTCGCGCGTCAAATATTCGCGTAATGCATCGACTGCGAGAAAGGATTTGCTGCGCCCGGTCGCCTTGGCGAGACTGGCAAGCGTGGCGGCGATGTCTTCGGGTATGCGTAGGGACATAACAGACATGGGGAGCCTCGATGTAGTGATATGTAGTGCAACATACTACATTGTCATCTCTTCACGATTTACCCCCGTTCGTCAGGGGGGGCCGATAAGGAAAATGCTCATGCTCTCAGGCCTCAATCACTTGACCCTGTCGGTCACCGATTTGCAGCGCAGCGTCGGGTTTTACCATGATTTGTTGCAACTCAAGCTCGAGGCTACTTGGGACTCCGGAGCCTATTTGTCATTGCCGGGCCTATGGCTATGCCTGTCGCTTGATCCGTTGCGCGAGTCGAAGCCAGGGGCCGATTACACCCACTATGCGTTTACAGTCGCAACGAGTGAGTTCGCTGCGCTGGTCTCGCGTCTGCGCGCCGCCAGGGTGCAAGAGTGGCGCGACAATCGCAGCGAAGGTGCCTCGTTCTATTTCCTCGATCCCGACGGCCATAAGCTCGAAGCCCATGTCGGCGACCTGGCTTCGCGTCTGTTGGCTTGCCGCGACAATCCCTATGCGGGAATGAGGTTTTACCCATAGCGCAGGAACGTGCAGAATCCGTCCACCTTCCCATGCTTTGTCAGAGTCGCGCCCATGACCCCCTCCATGCTGCTCGCCGTCCTCGCTTCGGGTTTTATCTACGGTATTACGCCTGGCCCCGGCGTATTGGCGGTGTTTGGCATCGGCGCCGCCCGGGGGCGTCGTGCCGGGGCGGGGTTTCTGTGCGGGCACTTGCTCGGCGATGTGCTGTGGTGCAGTACGGCGCTGATCGCGATTGTGGGCGCGCGGGAAGTAGGCAGCAGCGCGTTCGATGTGCTCGGCGTGCTCAGTGGGCTGTACCTGTTCTGGCTCGGCTGGCGCGCGATTCGTACCCAGCGTCGCAGCAGTGAAGCCCCCCAGGGCGCGGCGCGGCATCCGTTCTGGCACGGCATCCTGTTCGGCTTGACCAACCCCAAGGCGTATCCGGTGGCCGTGGCGACATTTACTGCATTGCTGTCCAGCCGCGCCGAATTGCTGACCTGGTCGATGCTGCCGGCGTTGATCTTCCTGAGCTTCGTCGGTGGCCTGTTGGCCTACGCGATCCTGATCGGCGTGGTCGGTGCCCAGCGGGTGCGCACCGTGTATCAGCGCCATGAAATCCTCATCACCAGGCTCTGCGGCGTGATGTTTATCGGCTTCGCCATCAATGCCCTGGCCCATGCGCTGCCAGGCCTGTTCGGCAGCAAACCCGCCTGACGGGCCACGACCGTTCGTCGCACGGGTAAGTTTTTTCTAAACCTTTGCCGCCCGGAAAATTCGAATTCAGGGCGAGGTGTCTTTCCCCGCACCTATTTTTGCCCTGGAGGAACCCATCATGAGCCGCATGGCTATCCGGTTACGCACCGCCAGTTTCGCGATGCTGCTGGGCCTCGGCGCCAGCAATGCTTTCGCCCAGTCGCCTGCTGAATTCATCGAGCAGGCTTCGGCCAAAGGCATGGCCGATATCGAAACCAGTCGCATGGCCCACGCCAAGACCTCGTCCCAGGAAATCAAGGACTACACCATCGAGGTGATCAACGAGCGCACCCTGGCCAACCAGCATTTGGCGGCGATCGCCAAGAAGCTCGACCTGCCAGTGGCCCCACGGGAGAAGATCGTCGACAAGGCCGAAACCCTGATGCCCGAACTCAAGGACGGCGACTCCTTCGACGCGGCCTACACCGCGCAGCAAGTGAAGGAAAACGAAGACGCCATTGCCCTGTTCAAGCGCGAAGGGGCGGCCTCGGATGTGCCGGAAATCAAGGCACTGGTGGATGAGACGCTGCCCAAGCTGGAAGAACGTCTGCAAAAGGCCCGAGCCCTGGCCTCGACCTACGGTAAGGGCCATCAAGGCGACGGTTGAGCCCTTCGCTTGATATGAAAAACGGCGGTTGGATCATGTCCAACCGCCGTTTTTTTACGCCTGGTTCAGGTCGGTTTTGTTCGGGGCCGCGTCATCGGCCGCGTGGCCGCAACTGCTGTTCAGGCTTACGGTGCCGGTGTTGCCGATGCTGCGGTATTCCTGGCGCAGTTTTTCCAGCTCCTTGCGGTCCAGGCCATCCAGGCTCAGCACGGCGTTCTGCGCATCCTTGGAGACCCGCAGCAGTTCATCGATCTTGATGTGCAGGATGTCGTTATCGCGGTTTTGCGTGTTCTGGATCAGGAACACCATCAGGAAGGTGATGATGGTGGTCGAAGTGTTGATGATCAACTGCCAGGTGTCGTTGTAGTGGAAGTACGGACCGCTCAAGCTCCACAGGAAAATCAACGCGACCGCCGCATAGAACGTCCGGGCACTGCCTGCCCAACGGGACAGGGATTGTGAGACTGCAGAGAATTTCATGACCGTTTTCCTTAAAGGTGAGTGATGAAAATACTGACCACAGGCACGCTCTGAAATTTCTTTTTACAACTTAGGGTGTGAACAACATTGTGCGTTTTCTGCAGGGTTCTTAGGAGTGAGCCTACGGCGCTCTGCAGCGATAGGCGCAAGACTGGGTTTTTATGCGGAAATTCCCATGCACGCTGATACCGCCTGCGACCTGCCTTCGCTTTATCACCAGACCGAAGATCATTATTTCGCCGCGACGTGCTCGCTGCATCGCCGCTACAACGCTTGTATCAACGCTTACTTTACCGGCGAATATTTCGACCCATGGAACCTGCTGTTTATCCGAGTCGGCAGTGCCCCGATGGGGGGGGCTATGGCAGCGCCCCTGGACTTGCTTCGTCGTATCTTTCTGGATACGCGCGTCGTGATTCATGAGGAAAAGGTCGGTGCGGTAGCCGAGGCCCTCATCGGGCTGGGTTTTCAGCCTGCCGAAAAGACCACTGCGATGGTCCTCGATCTGTCGGGCTTTGTTTCATCTACGGATGACCGCTCGGTGCAGATCAGCTTGACTCGGAACCTGGCCCACTGGGCAGTTCCCCTTGGCAATGCGTTTTCGATGGCGCCCGAGGGTGTTGCACGTTATCAAGCCCGGCACCAGCGGGCTCTTGAAGCGGGCCAATCGCTTCACCACTTCATCCTTTCCACCGAGGGGCAGGTGAGGTGTTCGTTGACTTTATCCATGTGGAATGGGGAGGCACGGCTTAGCGATTTCGGCACGCTCGTGGATTTTCGCGCAAGAGGTTATGGCACACGATTGCTTCAAGCCGCCCTGCTTCACGCTGCAAGCCTGGGGGCCCGGCGCTGTTTTCTTGAAGCGACGATGGAGGGGATCTCGCTGTATCGCAAGCTGGGTTTCGAAGGCTTATTCGATTACCAGGCTTTTACTCGGGGGCCGGTTGCAATCGCCTGATCAGAAGCTCATTTTCACCTGGCTGCGGTCCTCAAGCGTCAACAGATACTGCTTGGCGTCGAGTCCTCCGGCAAACCCGGTCAAGGTGCCCGAGGCACCAATCACTCGATGGCACGGCGCAATGATCGAGATAGGATTACGCCCATTGGCAGCGCCCACGGCACGTACGGCTTTCGGGTTGCCGATCTGCCGGGCGATCTGGCTGTAGCTGCGGGTTTCGCCAAAAGGAATAGTCAGCAGCGCCTGCCAGACCTGCTTCTGAAAGGCGGTACCGGTGAAATCCAGTTCCAGGTCGAATGTGTGGCGAGTCCCCGCAAAGTACTCCTTCAACTGGCGCTCGGTTTCCAACAGCACCGGGCTGTCGTTGGCTTCGTGCAATTGACCCAGGCGCACACGGTTGGCGCGCTCGACTTCCCACAGGATGGCACTGAGCTTGCCATCGCGCGCCACCAGGGTGAGCTCACCGACAGGGGAAGGCATGAGCTTGTATTCGTAAGGCATGAGCGGGCTCCTCGAGGGGCAGTTGTTAAACGCTACAGGCCTACGGTATTGCCATCCGCCGGACTGAACACTACGTTTCTTGCGGTGGAATTCTTACTGGCCCTGGACATTCCAGTAAACCCAGTTGGAATAGTACGGGTACCAGTAGAACCAGGAAATCCTGTAGAGCCCCATGATGACTGAGGCCTCCCCGATGGCGACCAGGGAAATCAGATTGAACAGCGTGACGATTGCAGCGAATACGGTCACGCCTCGGCTGGCATGGCGCCTGGCAAACCCTACGCCGTAGACGGACGCGGCGATTGATCCGAGCGCCAGCCCCAGCCCCAAGGGATACGGAAGCCGCACCAGCGCGACCAGCAGTGGCAACACCAGCACCCAGCCGAGCACTTGGCGCAGTACAGGTGTGGATGTGGGTTGTTTGGGTTCAATCATGGCAATAACCCTGGGGTCGCAAGCTCAATGAAGCGACATCATCACGCTATGGATGCAGTGCCGCATTCAGACTTTGCTCCCGTTGCAGCTACCGATCCTGTTGCAGCACCTTGAGCGCCGCCGACGCGAGGAAGCCGGAGCGGCTTTTTTCCTCCGGGTGGTGCAGTACATATTCATCGATGCGGTTGAGCAGGTAGCCCGGCAATGTGATGTTGAGTTTTTGCGCCTTGCCCAGGTACTTGGTGACATCGATGTCTACAACCGCCCAAGTGCAGCCGGCGTACTGAGGGTTGGCGGCATGCACGGTGACCTTCTGGGCGCTCGGGATCGGCGCGCCGTCTTCCGCGAGGATTTCGAAGTGCCCTTCGATGGCTTCGCGCGCCATGGCCATGGCGTCGTCCAGATCGTCACCGGCAGAGTAGCAACCGGGAATATCCGGGACTTCCACGCCCCAGGCGTGATCGTGGTCACCGGTTGAAATTGCGATGGGGTACAGCATGTTCGTTGTTCTCCAGGGACGATTAACTCAACAAAGCTTGTTTCAAAATGCTCTTGGCGGTCTTGTCCAACAGGTCTTTCTTTGGATGGGGATCGTCACCAAGCCAGGCTTCGTCGGGTGCTTGAAGTGGTGATGACTGCCTCTGATGCGCACCAGGTACCAGCCGTCTGCGACGATGTGACCTATCAAGTATCGGCTATCCACAGCACCTCCTTGTGGTGTGTGTTGGTGGTGACTATAACCACTGAAAATAAATTATCAACACTCTACCTACCGGTCTTCGATGACCGGCATTTCGGCAGATGGTGAATGCAGTGTAAGAGCGAGTGGAATCGGCGCAGCGGGGAGATATTGCGGGGTTTTTCGGGTCATTGCCGGATGTGTAATGCCTCTTCGATAACGGCAAGAAACGCGTCAATCAACACACTGTGTCTTTCGGTCGGCGTCAACACCAACAACTGCGCACACGCATCCGCCTCCACCAAAGGCCGATAAGTCACGCCCTTGTTCATCAAACTCCGGGTACAGGCCGGTACCAGCGCCACCCCTTGCCCGGCGGCCACCAGTGCAATGATCGAAGTGATCTGCCGTCCGGTCGGCCCGGCATGCAGGGGCACGCCATGGTGGCGGTAAAGCTGCTCGATGGACTGGTTCAGCCCCGAGCCGTAATCGGCTGGAAACAGAATCAAAGGATAGGCACTGAGCTGCGCCAGGCTGATGTCGGCCAGGCTGGCCAACGGGCTGTCACTCGACACCGCTGCCACCAAGGGTTCCTCGCCCAACGACAGCGCTTGCACTGCGTCGTTTTGTGGCAACAGCCGGCTCAACCCAATATCCAGCCGTCCATCGGCCACTTGCGCACCGAGACTGCCGGAGGCGCATTCCACCAGGGTCAGTTGCACATCGGGAAAGCGTTGGGCGAAGGCCTGGATCGATTGGCTGAACAGGTCCGACAGGGCAATCGAGCTGACGTAGCCCAAGGCCAGTTGACCCGCTGTCCCTGCTGCCAACTTCCCGGCAATCACCTGAGCCAACTCCACCTGTTCCAACACGCCACGTGCATAGGGCAAGAACGAGCGTCCCTGTGCGGTGAGGGTCACGGTGCGGCTGGTGCGATCGAACAGCTTGAAACCCAACTCTGCCTCCAGCGCTGAAATATGCCGGGTCAAAGGCGGCTGGGCCAGGTGCAGGCGCAGGGCGGCGCGACCGAAATGCAATTCTTCGGCGACGGTCAGAAAGTAACGCAGCTTGCGTAGGTCGAGCATCCTGATCCTTGGGTATCAATCGGTCGGAATTCGGTATTGGTTCAAGACCTGCCGGCCATTCTATAAAGACCTTTCAAAATAAAACGAGAGGTTTCATGAAACTGCGCCTGCATTGTGCCCGCCTTGCCCTGTTCCTGTGTGGCTGCGCGGCGTTTCTCAACCTCTATGCGACCCAAAGCATCCTCCAGACGTTCGCTGCGCACTTTCATATCAGTGCCAAGGAGGCGGGCTGGAGCATCACCGTCACCACCCTGGCGGTGGCGATCACGGCACCTTTCGTCAGTCGCCTGACCGGACGTTTTGCACAACGCACGGTGATCTCGGTGGCCGCTGTGCTGCTGGCGGTGCCGGCATTGATGACCGCTTATGCCGACAGCTTTGCCGAAGTGCTGGTGTGGCGCTTTGTCGAGGGCATGCTGATCCCGGTGCTGTTCGCCACCAGTGTGGCCTACATCGGCGACCGCTGGAGCGGCGGCACGGTCACGGAGGTGACGAGTCTCTACGTCGCGGGCACCGTGTTGGGCGGGTTCGCCGGGCGCTTCGTCACCGGAGTCATGACCGAGTATGTGGGCTGGCGTGAGGCCTTTGAAGTGCTCGCGGTGCTGAGCTTGATGGTCGGCGGATTCATCCAGTTTCTGTTGCCGGCCAACCGCCCGCGGACCGTGCAGGTTAAAGCCTCCTCGTCAGGTGTATTTCGCAGGCCGCTGTTGGCGGCATACGCCGTAGGTTTCTGCGTGTTGTTTTCGCAAGTCGCGGCGTTTACCTACGCAGGTTTGTACTTGGGCCTGCCGCCGTTCAACCTTGGGCCTGCGGCGTTGGGGACGCTGTATATGGTGTTCCTGTTGGCGTTGATCGTGATTCCCATCGCCGGACGCCTCAGCAAAGCCCGGCCCCATGCCCAACTGCTGGGTGTCGCCGCCGTGCTGGGCGTCAGTGGTTCGGCGTTGACCCTGATGCCGTCCCTGTGGTGCATCGTCGTCGGCCTGGCGCTCAGTTCCACCGGTGTGTTCCTCGCCCAGGCGGCCGCCAATGGGTTTATCACGGCCACCGCGGGCGATAACAAGACGGGTGCTGTCGGGGTGTATCTCACCTGTTATTACCTGGGCGGCAGTGGCGGCGCCATTGTCCCGGCGCTGATCTGGGAGCGCTGGGGCTGGGTCGGGTGCGTGGTGCTGATCATCGGTTTCCAGCTGCTGACCTTGTTGATCGCCTTGACCGGCTGGAAGCCCCTTAAACCTGAGCTGATTCCTGCACCATGAACGACACCGTCGCTGTGCCTTCGCCCGAATCATCGACGCGCCGTCGCGCCTTGTTCGCCGGTTGCAGCGCCCATGCCGTGCATGATGGGCTCACTGATGTGATCTACGTTTTGCTGCCTGTCTGGCAGGCTCAGTTCGGCTTGTCCTACGCCCAGATCGGCCTTCTGCGGGGTGCCTATTCCGGGATGATGGCTGTGTTCCAATTGCTGGCCAGCCGCGCCGCCAGACGCTGGGGCCGCACACCGATGCTGGTGGGCGGCACGGCGTTGGCGGGTGTCGCCTACCTGTTGGTGGGCCAGGCGACAGGGCTGAGCGTGTTGCTGGTGGCGCTGCTGCTCGGCGGCCTGGGCGCCAGCACCCAGCACCCATTGGCCTCGTCGATGATCACCGACGCTTACGAGGACGGCGGTGGGATCAAGCAGGCGCTGTCCCAGTACAACTTCTCCGGCGATATCGGCAAAACCCTGATTCCTGGTCTGGTCGGGCTGCTGCTAACCGTCATCAGTTGGCGGGCCAGTGCCACGTTGCTGGGCCTGCTTGGTCTGGCGGCGGCGGGGCTGTTGTGGTGGCTGATTCCTGCTCAAGCATCCGAATCCACCGCCACAAAAAAAGCCGAGTTCCTCAGGGGTAGCGGCTCCGCCACGGGCCTGCGCGCGCTGATCCTCACCGGCACCCTCGACAGCGCCGTGCGCATGGGATTTCTTACTTTCCTGCCGTTCCTGCTGCAAGCCAAAGGCGCCGGTACTGCTGGCATCGGCCTCGCCCTGACCTTGCTGTTCATCGGTGGTGCCTTCGGCAAACTGTTCTGCGGCTACCTCGGCGCACGCATCGGCATGATGAAGACCGTGTGGATCACGGAAACCAGCACTGCAGTGCTGATCGTCGCGGCGGTGTACCTGCCGCTCAGCGGGTTGATGGTGATGCTGCCGCTGTTGGGGCTGGTACTGAATGGCACCTCCTCGGTGCTGTACGGCGCCGTGCCCGACCTTGCCGGCGCGGGCAAGCGCGAGCAGGCGTTTGCGCTGTTCTACACCGGCACGATTGGCGGTGGCGCGTTGGCGCCGGTGGTGTTTGGTGCAGTGGGGGATGTGCTGGGCGTGCCGGTGGCGGTGATGGTGTTGGCGGGGATGTTGGGTGTGACGTTGCCGTTGGCGTGGGTGGTGCAGAGGGGGGAGGAAAAGTGAGGTGTCAGAACGTAGAGTTGAACCTTGCGGCATTGCCTACACAACGATCAGACTCGTCCGAGTTGTGCGTCTTGGGCGACCTCTTTAAGGTTCGTCAGCCGCTGCCCATCAGCGGTCGGGTTTAGTAGCCCGATACGATCAACGGCGTACAGCTGCTCTTATGGTGGCTGCACGCAGGGCGTCTTCGGGCGCGCCGGTTTCGTTGATTCGCCGGTCTACTAACCTGCGTACAGCCGCCACCCATTGTTTAGTAGCTCTGGTATGCGGTCCCTAACGAGGATCAACAGATGTGTACTGACTCATGCAATCCATCCGTAAAACTGTTCAGCGTCCGTCCCGAAATCGACACTCAAGCGCTGCTCGCCAACGCCTACGAAACCATCGCCGGTGCCGGTGCCATGACCCACGAGTTCGTCGAAAGCCTGCCCTCTCAACAGCGCTACCTGGCCCTGGCCATTCAGCAAATGATTGAACTGGGCCTGCTGCTGGTCGAGGCTGTTCAGGACCGCGTGGACCGAGCCGCATAGGTCACCCGTACGGTGTAAACGGCTTGCCTTCCCAGGCCGCCCATACCACGGGGGAGGGGAGCCAGGATTTACAGTGTCGCCGCCAGCGAAAACGGAATGCGCAACGCACCGATAGGCCCTTCACGCGTACCGCACATTTCATCGTGAACGCAGTGTTGCACCAGTACGCAAGGAAACGGCGGAACCCGCTGCAACAGGTCGCGTAAATGCGTGGTGGACCCGATGCGCATCGGCTTGCCGTGATCGTCCAGTAACGTCGCCTCGACGTGCTCCAGCCTGACGCGAGCGATATAGAAACCGCCCTCCAGGGACAGCAACTCCAGCTCACGTATTTCGCCTTTCCCGGCCAGCTCGGCCAGCATTTGCATATTCATGATTGACCCTCGCTTGGGGCTCATTGGCGACGAAAGAACAGCGTGACCTGACCCCACTCGACACCGAACTTGGACATGCTCGAGCGGTTGATCAAGGTGTCCTCGTCCATCAGGTACATCCAATCGTCAAAGCTGACTTCGTACACCGAGCCATCCACCGGCAGATTGAGCCGGTAGCGCCAACGCAGCGCATTACCCGCCACTTCGCCGATCGCCTCGCCCACCACATCCCCGGCTCGTCCGCGCCAGCGCCCTGGGCCGTCCGGCGTCAGTGTCCACACCCGTTGCTGACGCGTGCCATCGCTGTACAAGAAACGCTCATCCAGAATCAACGCGTCGCCCTCGCGCCGGCTGGCGATATCGACCTCAAAGCGCTTGGCCACTTCCCCCGAACGCTTCTGGAAGATGCCCCAGGCTTTCACGGGTTTACTGAAGAAGCGCTCCAGGTCCAGTTTCGGTTGCTGGTCGGCGTAGTGGTCGACCTCAACGTTGCTGCAACTGGCCAAGCTCACGACCAGCAACAGTGAAAACAGTAGACGTGTCATGGCCTGGCTCTTCGAAGGTGCGGGGCGAAGTGCCGCCGCTCGAAGCATGATACTTGTACAAGAAGTAAAATTTGTACAGGTTTGTGCGCACTCTATTTTTGAATCTCAAATCCCACCCATAAAAAAACCGGCCACCAAGGACCGGTTTTTTATGCACCCCCCGCCAAAACCCTGCCGGCGTGGAATCTATGTCTGAGTGGAGCGGGTGAAGGGAATCGAACCCTCGTTATCAGCTTGGGAAGCTGGAGTAATGCCATTATACGACACCCGCTCAGAGCGGCTGACTTTGTACCAGATGTGCGCCGGGATTTGAAGTTTTTCTTCGGAATTTGTGCAGCTTGCCGTGGCGAGCAGGTCCGTTCGCCACGGCAAGCCTTCATTTCAGATGGCGAATGCATGCTGCGTCTGGCCCTGGTGATAACGCAATCGGCTGGCCTGCCGTTCCGGTTTCAAAAAGCCCACCACCGCGTCCCGGCTGTCCCGGCAGGCGGCCTTGTGCTCCATATCCAGGAAATGCCCCGTCGCCTGGAGGGTGCTGAAGCTGCTCTTCGTCACGTACTGCCCGAACTGCCTGGCGTCTTCGGCGCTGGTGTATTCGTCCCATTCGCCGTTCAGAAACAGCACCGGCACATCGATCTGCCGCGCGGCCTTGAGGTAGCACAGGCGGTCGCTGTGCAGCACCTGGCTGATGTGAAAATGCATCTGCCCGTATTCGTGCTCGGCCAGGCTGCTCACATGCTTGTAGTTGAAACGCTTGAACAGCGACGGCAGGTGTTTGCCGATGGTGCTGTTGATCAAGTGCCCGACGCGGTCGCGGTCGAGGTTGCCGAGGTAGTCGACGCCACGCTCGAGGTAGTCGCGCATTGGGGCGTTGATCACCGGCGAGAACGAGCTGATCACCGCCTTTTCCACACGCCGTGGCCGCTGGGCGAGGGCCACCAGGGTGGCGGCGCCGCCCCAGGAGAAGGACAGCACGTGCTCGGCGGCGAAGTGGTCGATCAGCTCCAGGAGGATCTGGCCTTCGACTTCCTTCGTCAGCATTTGCTCATGACGGTTATGGATTTTGGAGCGACCGGCGTAGGGCTGGTCGTACAAAACCACATTGAATTGCGGGTACAGGCTTTTCACGGTTTGGGCGAAGGAGGCCGTGGTGGCCAGCGAGCCGTTGACCAGGATGATGGTCTTTTCAGCAGCATCCGCGCGGTAGAACTCCGTGTAAACCCGATACTGACCCTGTATATCCAACACAGCGATTTCTGGCCTCATGTCGTAAGACTCCTGGCAAGCGGGTAGGGCGCGCAGATCACTCTGCACGAGCTTTGTGACAGGTAGGCATACGCCTGGAAGATGAGAGCCCATGTCGGTCCGATGACGGCTGGCCGACGGCTGTTGTTAGGGCGGGCTGTTTGCCTGGGAGGCCCGTGGATCAAGCGCGGGCGGGGCAAGGTGTTTCTTGGAGGTTATAGGCGACTCGTCAGTCATAATTTGGCTGACGGTTTGATTCAAGCAGTAGACCGGGGATGCCGCAAGTCACACAAATGGGTTTTTGCCATCACCGGCCGAACGGTCGTCAGACCTTCCGGATTTCTTCCTCGGACAGCGCCCGGTACTTGCCGGGCGCCAGGGCCGCATCCAAGCCCAATGGGCCCATTCGCTCACGGTGCAGGCCGATCACTTTGTTGTTGAAGTGCCCGAACATGCGCTTCACCTGGTGATAGCGGCCTTCGGTGATGCTCAGTCGTGCCAGGCGTGGCCCCAGCAGCTCCAGCTCGGCCGGTTGCGTGGTCAGGTCTTCAAAGGCGAAATAAAGGCCCGCTGCAAAGGTTGCCGCGTATTCGGGGCCGATGTCCTGCTCCGTCTCTACCCGATAGACCTTGGGCAACTTGGTCTGCGGTTGCGTCAGGCGCCGCGACCACTGGCCGTCGTTGGTGATCAGCATCAGGCCGGTGGTGTTGAAATCCAGGCGGCCGGCGATATGCAGCTCGCCTTTGTCCGGCTCATCCAGCAGGTCCAGGACAGTCGGGTGTTGTGGGTCCGAGGTCGCGCTGACGCAGCCCTTTGGTTTGTGCAGCATGAAATAGCGCGCCGCTTTACCCACCTGCAGCACGTCATCGTCCACGCACACGCGGCTGAATTCGCGCACTTCATGATGCGGGTCGTTGACTGCCACGCCATCCACCGTCACCCGCCGCTCCACCAGCAACACGCGCACTTGTTGGCGATTGAAACGCGGCAGGTTGCTGAGGAAACGGTCAACGCGCATTGCGAAGCTGCTCATCCACCTGAGCACAGCGCGGGCACAGGCAGGCTGTGTTGCGCAATGCATCGGGCAGCGCTTCAAGCACCGCCGGGTCGATGGTGACGCTGTAGCACCAGCACGGCTGGTCGGCGGTGCGTGGGTCGGCCAGGGTGCAATCGTTGCGGGCACCGCAGGCGGGGCAAAGGGTTGGCGTGGTCATGGTCGCTGGGGCAGGGTCTCGGAAGTCCCTGCACGATACAGCGCCGGTCAGTCCCGTTCCAGCACCACGACCCGTTGGCCGGCGCCAATGCCGCTGCCCGGCTGCACCGGGATTTCCCGCACCACCCCGGCAAAGGGCGCCAGCACCGGGATCTCCATTTTCATCGACTCCAGAATCACCAGCACATCCCCGGCGGCAACACGTGCACCCACGGCCACCGGCACCTGCCAGAGGTTGCCGGCGATAGGGCTGTCGATGCTGTATTCATTGGCCTTGAGCAGCGTGTCTTGCGCCGCTGGCGCCGCGAGCTCTTCGCTGTCGAAATGCGCCTGGCCGCTGGCGATCCAGCGTTCGCGCTCGGCATTGAAGGCCTGTTGCTGTTGTTCACGAAAAGCACTGATCCCCGAGGCTTCCCGCGCAAGAAATGCCTGGTAATCCGCCAGGTTCAGGGTGCTCTCCTCGATATCCAGCTCGAAGCGTCCCAGGGGGAAATCCCGACGAATCCGTACCAGCTCATTCGCGCTCACGGGATAGAACCGAATCTGATCGAAGAAGCGCAGCAGCCACGGCTTGCCGTCAAACGCCGCCACTTCGCGATAGCGGTTCCACATCTGCAAGGTGCGCCCGACAAACTGATAACCGCCGGGCCCTTCCATGCCGTACACGCACAAATACGCGCCGCCGATGCCCACCGAATTTTCGGCGGTCCAGGTGCGGGCCGGGTTGTATTTGGTGGTCACCAGCCGATGACGCGGGTCCAGCGGCGTGGCCACCGGCGCGCCGAGGTAGACGTCGCCCAGGCCCATTACCAGGTAGCTGGCGTCGAACACGGTGTGGCGCACCTCATCGAGGTTGGCCAGGTCGTTGATGCGACGGATGAACTCCAGGTTGCTCGGGCACCACGGGGCGTCCTTGCGCACGGTGGTCATGTATTTTTCGATGGCCAGCTGGCATGCCGGGTCGTCCCAGGACAGCGGCAGGTGCACGATGCGCGAGGGCACTTGCAGGTTTTGCCGGGTGCACACGGCGGTCCACTCGTGGCTGATCAGTGCCAGCAGGTCGGCCAGGGGCAGTTGTTCGGGCTGGTAGTGGATCTGCAGCGAGCGGATCCCGGGCGTCAGGTCGATCACGCCCTTCAATGCTCGGGTTTCCAGGGCCTGCATCAGGGCATGGGCGCGAAAGCGCAGCACCAGGTCCAGCTCCGGCGCGCCGATTTCCAGCAGCAGGTGGGTGTCGCCGGCGAGGCGCGCGACCAGGCGGGTGTCGGCGTGGCCGATGTCCAGGATGATGGGGGATGGCAATTGCTCGATGCCGGCGACGGACCGAGTTGGTCCCATCGCGAGCAAGCTCTGCTCCCACAGGGTTTCGGCATTCTTTTGATCCCAGTTCAGGGCAAGGTCGCGGGCGGTCTTGAGGTCCACCGGTTCAAAGCGAATCTTGTCACCGGCCTTGAGCTGGCCGAGTTGCCAAAGGTCTGCCTCGATCACCGTCACCGGGCACACAAAACCGCCCAGGCTTGGCCCATCCGGCCCGAGGATCACTGGCATGTCCCCGGTGAAATCCACCGCGCCGATGGCATAGGGGTTGTCATGGATGTTCGATGGATGCAACCCCGCTTCACCGCCATCGGTACGCGCCCACAATGGCTTCGGCCCGATCAGCCGAACACCGGTGCGGCTGGAGTTGAAATGCACTTCCCACTGCGTGGCGAAGAACGTGTCGATATACGCCGGCAGGAAGTATTCCGGCGCGCCGTGGGGGCCATAAATCACCCGCAGTGTGCGGACCTCCGGCAGCGGTTCAGCGACTGATTGTTGCCCGGCGTTCCGGTCTTCCAACGGCAACAGATGCAACACATCGCCCGCCCGCAAGGCGCGCCCGCCATGCCCGCCAAACTGGCCGAGGGTGAAGGTGCTTTTGCTGCCCAGGTAGTCCGGCACTTGCAGCCCGCCACGCAGGCACAGGTAACTGCGCGCCCCGGCGCCGGCGAGGGTGCCCAGGCTCAGGACCGACCCGGCCTCAATCAATAGCGCGGTGTTCATCGGCACGGCTCGATCATTCAACCGCAGCGGGATTTCAGCACCGGTCACGGCGACCACCGCCGCGCAATTGAAGCGTAGCAGCGGCCCGCTCAGGGTGATTTCCAGCGCCGCTGCTCCCTCGTCGTTGCCCAGCAGGCGATTGCCCAGGCGCAGCGAGCGGCTGTCCATCGGCCCCGACGGCGGCACACCCACGGCCCAGTAGCCGAGGCGGCCGGGATAGTCCTGCACACTGGTTTGCGTGCCCGCGCTGATCACTTCAAACGTGTCGGCCACGTAGACCAGGTCTTCCAGGCACCGCGTCCACGGCCGGCCATTGGCAAAGGGCGCGGCCAGCAGGATTTGGCGCAGGTAATCGCGGTTGGTTTCCACGCCGTACAACCGACTGTCACTCAACGCCCGGTGCAGATCCAGGCGCGCCTGTTCGCGGGTGGGCGCCCACGTGATGAGCTTGGCGATCATCGGGTCGAAGTACGGCGGGATCTCGCAACCGGCTTCCACCCAGGTGTCGATCCGCAGGCCTTCGGCCAGCGGGAAATCCACACAGGTCAGCAAGCCGGGACTCGGCTGGAAATCGCGGCCCGGGTCTTCGGCATACAAGCGCGCCTGGATCGCGTGGCCCCGGGGGGTTAACTCGAGTGTGTTCAGCGGCGGCATTTCCCCGGCCGCCAGTTGCACCATCCAGCGCACCAGGTCCACGCCCCATACCTGTTCGGTGACGCCGTGTTCCACCTGCAAGCGCGTGTTCACTTCGAGGAAGTAGAAGCGCCCGTCAGCACTGTCATAGATAAATTCCACGGTGCCGGCGCTGCGGTAGTTCACGGCCTTGGCCAAGGTGATGGCGGCGGCGCACAGGGCCTCGGCCATGCCTTCGGGCAGGTTCGGCGCCGGGGTTTCTTCGAGGACTTTCTGGTTGCGCCGTTGCACCGAGCAGTCGCGCACGCCGAGGGCGATCACTTCACCGGCGCCGTCGCCGAACACCTGCACTTCCAGGTGGCGCGCGTGCTCGATGTACTTCTCGATAAACACGCCGGCATCGCTGAAATTGTTCTGCCCCAGGCGTTTGACCGTCTCGAAGGACTCGCTCAACTCAACGCTGCTGCGGCACACGCGCATGCCGATACCGCCGCCACCGGCGGTGCTTTTGAGCATCACCGGGTAGCCCACGACGTCGGCGGCCAGCAACGCGCAGGCGAGGCTGTCGAGCAGTTCGGTGCCTTCCAGCAGCGCAAGCCCGTGTTGCTTGGCCAGGGCGCGGGCGGTGTGCTTGAGGCCAAATACCCGCAGCTGTTGCGGCGTCGGCCCGACAAAGGCGATGCCCGCGTTTTCACAGGCTTCGGCAAACGCTGCGTTCTCCGACAGGAAACCGTAGCCGGGGTGGATCGCCTTGGCCCCACAGGCCTTGGCGGTGGCGAGGATTTTGTCCACCGCCAGGTACGTACCGGCCGCTGCGCCTTCACCGAGGCTGTAGGCCTCGTCGGCTTGCTGGATATGCAGGCTCGCCGCATCGGCCTCGGCGTACACGGCGATGCCCTTGACCTGCAGCTCGCGCAAGGTGCGCAGGATGCGGCAGGCGATGGCGCCACGGTTGGCGATCAACAGTTTTTCGAACATGGCAAAACCCTGCGGGCCGTCCCGCAAAGTGGGGGAGCACTGCGGTCGTCCGCAGTGCGTGCAGTCAGTGTGGATCCCACATTGGCGCGCTATTGTTTGCGGATGCACTGCCCGGCTCGGGATTGGCACAGGGCAAACAGCCAACGGCGCAGGCGCTTGAGTTTCAGTTCCATACCAGCAGCTCCGCAGGGGTGGGGTTGTAGGCGTTGCATGGGTTGTTCAACTGCGGGCAGTTGGAGATCAGCACGATCACATCCATCTCGGCGCGCAGGTCGACGTACTTGCCGGGGGCGGAAATGCCGTCTTCGAAGGTCAGCCCGCCGTCGGCCGTCACCGGCACATTCATGAAGAAATTGATGTTCGGCCCGATGTCGCCTTTGCCCAGGCGGCCGTCATGGGCACAGGCGCGCAGGTAGTTGTCGCGGCAGCTGTGCATGTAGCGTTTTTCCAGGGCGTAGCGCACGGTGTTGCTCTCTTGGGCGCAGGCGCCGCCGAGGGTATCGTGGCGCCCGCAGGTGTCATCGACGATGGTCAGCATCGGCTGGCCGAGGTTGGAATACAGCACGCTGCCGGTGCCCAGGTACACGCTGTTCTGCCGGCGCAACGTGCGCTGCACGTCGTAGCGTTCACGCGGGTTTTTCACGCTGTAGAACAACGTATCGACGGCCTGGTTGCCCTCCAGGTCGAGGATGCGCAGGGTCTGCCCGGCCTTGACCTCCATCAGCCACGGTTCGCCGGCGGGGATGGTTGCGCTGTACACGGCCGCGTCCGGTTGTTTCAGTGCGATAGACATGGCAGCTCCTCAGGCGAACAGGCGGTCGGTGTTGATAAAGCCGCGCTCGTTTTCCGGGCGCGAGGTGCGGCAGTGTTCGGCGACGCTTTTGTCGGCGTTCATCCAGCTCAGTTTCAGCGGTTGCGGCGCGTAGTGCGGGTTCGGGTCCATGGGGTGTTGCAGAGCGGTGAGCACCACCAGGGTGTCCATCGGCGCGTAGAGCTCGATGTAGTCGCCAGCCTTGGAATGGCCCGCTACAAAGTGCAGGCCACCGTCGCCATCCACCGCGACTTTGCTGAACAGGTTGAGGGTCATCAGCAGGTCGGACAGGCCCAGCCCCCACTTGCCCAACTCCACAAGCAGGTTGTCGGTGCCGTTGCGGAAGAAGCCGTTGCGCAGTTCCTGATAGCGGCCCTGGCCGTACTTCTCGGCGACTTCGGCGGCGCACAGCACACCGCCGATGCTGTCGCTCCAGCCGCAGGTGTCGGCGGTGATCGCGGCCAGTACGCGGCCCATGTCCGAGTACAGGCAATGGCCGGTGGTGAGCTTGGCGGTGTGTTGGCATTTGAGGCTGTCGGGCAGGTTCAGGCGCTCGGTTTTTTCGTTGGCGTTGAGCAGAGTCAGGCTGACGTTGGCGCCGCCGCGCAGGTCGGTCAGGCGCAGCAGTTGGCCGCGCTTGAGCACGAACGAGCGGTGGCCGCCGCCGGGCAGCATTTCTTCGGCGAAGGGTGGGAACAGTTGGGTGGAATCGGTCATTTGGACGTGGCTCCAAGTTCGGCGGCGAGCGCCTTGCGGCGTTCGCTGTTCAAAGGGATGTCGTAGGTGATGCGCGCGCCATAGGCGCCGGGGGCGTGGGGATCGACGCGAACCTTGTCGAACACCAGCAGGCGCGTGCCGAGGCTGAAGCCTTCGCTCAGGTCATGGGTGACCATGAACACCGTCAGCCGGGTTTCGCGCCACAGTTCCAGCAGCAGCTGGTGCATGTCTTTGCGAATGCCCGGGTCGAGGGCGCCGAAGGGTTCGTCCAGCAGCAACACGCGGGGTTTCATGATCAGGGCCTGGGCGATGGCCAGGCGTTGTTGCATGCCGCCGGAGAGCTGCGCGGGGTACTTGTCCAGGGCGTGGCCGAGGCCGACCTTGTGCAGCAGCGCGGCAGCCTGTTCGCGGGCGTCCTTCCTGGCTTTACCGAACAGCCGGCCCAGCAGGCGAGAATGTGGCAGTTCCAGGCCGAGGGCGACGTTGTCGAGCACAGTCAGATGTGGGAACACCGAATAGCGCTGGAACACCACGCCACGGCTGGCATCCGGCTCGGCGGCGAGGGCCTGGCCGTCCAGCAGGATCAGGCCCTTGCTCGCGGTTTCCTGGCCCAGCAGCAGGCGCAGGAAGGTCGACTTGCCACACCCGGACGTACCCACCAGCGTGCAAAACTCACCCTCGGCGACGTGCAGGTTGAGGCCTTCGAGCACCACCTGATCGCGATAGCGCTGCCACACATTATTGACGCTGATAAAGCTCATGCCCGCGCTCCTTCGTACCAGGGGAACGCACGCCGGGTCAGGGCCTTGAGGCCCCAGTCCATCAGCCACGCCAGCAGCGTGATCCACACCACGTAAGGCAGGATCACGTCCATCGCCAGGTAGCGTCGTACCAGGAAGATCCGGTAGCCCAAACCGTCGGTGGAGGCGATGGCTTCGGCGGCGATCAAAAACAACCACGCCGAGCCGAGCATCAGCCGCAGCGAGATCAACAGGCGCGGCAGCAATTGCGGCAATACCACACGCAGCATCAGGGTCCAGGTGGAGGCGCCGAGGGTCTGCGCCTTCACCAGCAGCTCGAGCGGAATTTCCCGCGCGCGCTGTTCCAGGTCCCGGGCCAGGCAGGGGGTGACGCCGATGACGATCAGCATCACCTTGGACAATTCCCCCAGCCCGAACACGATGAACAGAATCGGCAGGATCGCCAGCGGCGGCACCATCGACAGCACCGTCAGCAACGGTGACAACGGCGCGCCAAACAGCGGCAGCGTGCCGGCGGCGATCCCCAGGCACAGGCCGGCGAGGGCGCTGATCCCCAGACCGATGGCGAGGCGCCGCAGGCTGGCAGCGCTGTCCTGCCACAGCACGTATTCGCCGGTGCGGGTGTCGGCGTTGAAGGCCAGGCGCTTTACCGCGTCAAGCATTTGCCCGGCACCGGGCAGCAGCTTGTCGTTGGGGTTGTCCGCCAGGCGCTCGGCCGAGCCCACGAAGTAGGCGAACAGCAGCAGGGCGAACGGCAGCAGCACCAGCAACAGGCGGCTGGAACGGTCCGGGTGACGGTTGATCAGGCGCATGGCCGGGTCCTCTTACAGCTTGCCGTCGGCGGCCATCTGTACGTAGCTGGGGTCGAACTGCAGCTTGAGGTTGGCCTTGTCGCCGCTGGTCACACCGTTGGCGAAGCGCATGCCCACGGCGCTGCTGTCCTTGGCGCCTTCACCCAGCAGGCCGTGTTTAAACGAGAACTCGGCGACTTTGCCCATGGTGGCGGGCAACTGTGGGCTGGTGGCGAAGGCCAGGGCTTCCTGGGGCGTGGCGAACAACTGGGTGGTGTCCAGTTGCGACTGGAAGCCCGCAAGGTCAGTGCCCGAGGCCTTGGCCATATGTTCGAGGGCTGCGGTGCTGGCGGGGCCCTTGGCGTTCATCAGCGCGACCACTTCGAACCAGGCGCCGGTCAGCGCTTTGCCCAGCTTGGGGTTGTCTTTGAGGACCTGGGTGTTGACGACCATCATGTCCATGATTTCGCCGGGTACTTTGCTCGAGTCGAACACTTGGCTCACCCCAGGCTTGGCCTTGATCTCCGAGAGCATCGGGTTCCAGGTGGTGACGGCCTGGACCTGGTCGGTGTTGAAGGCCGCCGCGATGTCGGCATCGGAGGTGTTGACCACCTTCAGGTCTTTTTCCGTCAAGTCCGCCGACTCCAGCGCGCGGGCCAGCAGGTAGTGAGACACCGAGAGTTCCACCAGGTTGACGTTCATGCCCTTGAGGTCGGCCACGGTCTTGCCGGTGCCCTTGATTACCACGCCGTCGTTGCCGTTGGAGAAGTCGCTGACCACCAGCGCGGTGCTGTCCACGCCACCGGCGGCGGGGATGGTCAGGGCGTCCATGTTGGTCATGGTGCAGCCGTCGAACTGGCCGGCGGTGTACTGGTTGATGGATTCGACGTAGTCATTGAGCTGCACCATGTCGATGGTGATGCCGTACTTCTTCGCCCACTTGTCGAGGATGCCTTGGCTGCCGGCGTACTCCCATGGCATCCAGCCGGCGTAGATCGTCCAGCACACGCTGAAGTGGTTTTTCGTGGCGGCTTGGGCCTGGACGCTCAGCACGGCGGCAAAGACGGCGGCGAGCAGGGCGGGTAAACGGATTGAGGGCATGGGGCTTCTCCAGTTGATCAAGGGCGAGCAGGAGCAACGCGGCACCGTGAACGGTGGCTTGTCTCCCGGGCTTTTATCCCGCCGTGTAACCTCAACTGGAGGTCGCCAACTCTCGGACCAGCCACTCGCTTTCGGCGAGCCGGAACCCTAGTCGGCCATTGCAAATTGTGGTGCCGCGAACCTGTTATCAATCCTGCACGCAAGAGACAAAGCGAGAGTCGTGCCAAGTGGCTTCGATGCCCGGCGGTTCAGCCGGGCGAGCGGGAGAGGAGGGTGTAGACGAGGGCGGTGTGCGCCACGCAGGTGCGCCGGCGCACTGTGATGAGGCGCTTACAGCTGGAACTTGCTGACCAGCATAGTGAACGAGGTGGCCAGGCGCGACAGGTCCTGGCTGGAGGCGTTGGTCTGGTGGGCACCGGCGGCGGTCTGGGTCGACAGGTCCTGAATGTTGAGCAGGTTGCGATCCACTTCGCGGGCCACCTGGGCCTGTTCCTCGGACGCCGAGGCGATCACCAGGTTGCGCTCGTTGATACTGGCCACGCTGGCGGTGATGCGCTCCAGCGCCTGGCCGGCGTTTTGCGCCAGGGTCTGGGTGTTGTTGGCCCAGTTCAGGCTCTTGTTCATGGCGGCCACGGCGCCATCGGCGCCTGCCTGCACTTCACCGATCATT
Organism: Pseudomonas sp. CFBP13509; assembly: GCF_005233485.1. Taxonomy (NCBI): domain Bacteria; kingdom Pseudomonadati; phylum Pseudomonadota; class Gammaproteobacteria; order Pseudomonadales; family Pseudomonadaceae; genus Pseudomonas; species Pseudomonas sp. CFBP13509. The sequence goes on along the minus strand of NZ_QGAA01000001.1, from coordinate 156,106 downwards.
TTCTCGATGTCGACCGTGGAGGTCTGGGTGCGATGGGCCAGCGCGCGCACCTCATCGGCCACCACCGCAAAACCGCGACCTTGCTCACCGGCACGGGCGGCTTCGATGGCGGCATTGAGGGCCAGCAGGTTGGTCTGGTCGGCAATGCCGCGGATCACATCAATCACCTTGCCGATTTCGCGCACCTGGTTGGCGAGGTCAGCGACCGATTGGGTCGAATCGTTGATCTCCACCACCATCGATGACATGCCCGACACTGCCTGCTCCACCTGCTGGCGGCCGTCCTCGGCTTCGGCGGTGGCCTGGCGCGACGCCTCGGAGGTCGACACGGCGTTGCTCGCCACTTCGTCGACCGCTGCGGTCATCTGGTTGACGGCGGTGGCCGCTTGCTGGATTTCGTCGTTCTGGCGGGTCAGGCCACGGGTGCTTTCATCGGTGACGGCACTCAGCTCTTCGGCTGCCGACGCGAGCTGGTCGGAGGCATTGGCGATTTCCATCAGCGTGCTTTTCAGGCCGCCCTGCATATCGGACAACGCCATCAGCAGTTGCCCGGCTTCGTCGGTGCGGTCGGTCGTGATGGCTTGGGTCAGGTCACCTTTGGCAATGCGCTGTGCGTTCTCAACCGCTTGTGCGATAGGACGGGTGATCAGGCGCGTGATCAGCACACCGATGATAATCGCAATGATGAAGGCCAGGACAATGCCGCTGATCATCCAGGTCAATGCGCTGCTGCGAAGGTCCTCGGCGGCGAGGGCGCCTTCCTTGATCTGGCGGTTATTGGACTCGATCATCACACGGATCAACTCGCGCGCCTGGCGGAACAGTTCATTGTTGGTGCTGTTGAGCTGGGCGCGGGCCTGCTCGACCTGGCCACTGTCGAGCATCGACATGATGCGTTCGGAGCTGCTGGTGTAAGTTGGCCAGATCTGGTCGAGCTTGTCGCCTGCTGCCCGTTCGTCGTCTTCCAGGGGCGTGGCGCGGTAGGTGGCGTAGGCGCTCTGGCTGCGTTTGAGTTCGTTGGCGATGTCCTGGCGTACACGGTCGCGGTCTTGTTGGGATACGTCGCCGTTGCTCGCATCCATCAAACGGTACAAACCACGGTTGTGGGCGACCAGGCTGTTGAGGGTGGCGGCTGTGGTGCTGACGGACACCAGGTTATTGGAGAACGTCAGTTCCAATGCATTGGCGAGGCGGACCACGCTTTTGATACCCAGCAGGCCGACCCCGAGGGTGACCAGTGCACACAATAGAAATGAAAGCAGCAGTTTGGTTGAGATTTTCATGGCTCGGATCCGGCGAAAGTGGCGAAGGGCGCACGTTAGAGCCTCCCTGGCTTATGCGATGTCATAGTGACATCATCGCAATCGGGAAAGTTTCGAGCCAGAAAAATTTACTGAATCGATAAACCTGGGGGTTGTTAAGTGCTATACCGCAGTGCGTCTGACGGGATGTGGCTGCCCTTGGCATTGATGTATCAAGTTGTTACCAAAACGCACCAGATTCGGTTTTTGATGTCAGATGTTTCGTCATTCAGTGAAAGCTGAATGCCGCCCCCCAGCGTCGCTGGAGGTGCTCTTCCGCGGTCCAGGAGGCCGCCATGTATCGACGACTGCTGCTCAGCGCTTTACTCGGTCTGACCCTTTGCGCTTGTGTGCCCTACTACGATGGAGGCCAGAGCTACTACCGTTCCGAGGTCTACACCTCACCGGCGCCGGCTTATTACTATGGCGGCGGCACGGCGTATCAATATCGCCGTGATTACTACCCGTCGCCGCGTTACTACGCTCCGGCACCGCGTTACTACTCGGCACCGCGTTATTACCAGCCGGCGCCTCGCTATTACCCGTCAGGGCCAAGGGCCGGTTACCGGCCTTACCCGAACCAGGGCTGGGGGGATCGTTGGAACAATGGCGGGCATGGACGCGGTGGTGATCATGACCGTGGAGGTGGCCGTGGCGGTCACCGTTGACCGGCCTGTATGACAAGCGGCGCATGAAGCGCCGCTTTTTTATGGGCGCAAAACCTCAGTAATCGGACAAGTCCGCCAGCGGGTGCCGGCCTTCCCACGCCTTGGTGAAGTGCGCCTGCACCACGGCGTCCGGGACCGTATTGATGTCTGGCCAATGCCAATGGGGCTTCTGGTCCTTGTCGATCAACCGCGCGCGCACCCCCTCGCTGAATTCCGGATGGCGGCAGCAGTTCAGGCTCAGGGTGTATTCCATCTGGAACACCTCGGCCAGGGACAGGTGGCGGGCCCGCTGGATCTGTTCCCACACCAGGTGCGCGGTCAGCGGGCAGCCTTCGCTCAATGTCTTGCCGGCGCGATTGAACAGTGGGTCCGCGTGGTCACGCAGCGGGCTCAAGGCGCGCCAGGCGCTGCGCACATCGCCGACGTCCAGCCATTCGTCGATCTGTGCCCGGCGCGGCAGCCATTGCGCCTCGGGTTGCTGGGCCACGGCTTCCTGGGCCATGGCCTTGAGCAGGCTGTTGAGCTGTATCGCGGTCTGCTCCTGCCAGTTCAGTTGCAGCAAGCCATCGAGCAACTCGTCTTGTTGATCGTCACGCAGGAAACGGTCGGCCAGGCCCAGGTCCAGGGCGTCACGGCCGTTGATATGGGCGCCGGTGAGGCCAAGGAATAAGCCCAGCTTGCCGGGCAGGCGCGACAGGAACCAGCTGGCACCCACGTCCGGGTACAGGCCGATGCTGATCTCGGGCATGGCCAGGCGGCTGCTCGGCGTGACAATCCGTATGGCCGCGCTTTGCAGCAGGCCCATGCCTCCGCCCAGCACGTAACCGTGGCCCCAGCAGATCAGCGGCTTAGGGTAAGTGTGCAAGCGGTAGTCGAGGCGGTATTCCGCGGCAAAAAACTGTGCGGCCAGGGCCGGCACTTCACCCGGCTGCTCGCGGCAGGCCTGGGCCAGGCTGCGCACTTCGCCCCCGGCGCAAAACGCCTTGGGCCCGTTGCCACGCAGCAGCACACAGACGATGGCCGGGTCTTTGGCCCAGGCCTCCAGGCGATCAGTCAGGGCCAGGATCATCGGCAAAGAGAGGGCGTTGAGGGACTTTTCAGCGTTGAGGCTGGCGATGCCGACGCGGGCGCCGCCACTGCCGGTCAGTTCTTCGAAGTGCAGATTCATCGTGACCTCAATCGAGAAGGTGAAGGATCAGTATGATCGCTTCGTGGGAAAGTGCCGGTGGTGTGTCAGATCAATTGACAAGCAGGGCCGGCTTTCCTAGGGTTCGCCTCATTCTTTTCTACAAGACATTTCAACTATGACCGAAGGCGACCGTATCAAACTCGAACCCAGCTGGAAACACGCCCTGCGTGATGAGTTCGATAAGCCCTACATGGGCCAGTTACGCGAGTTCCTGCGCCAGGAACATGCCGCCGGCAAAGAGATCTACCCGCCCGGCCCGCTGATCTTCAATGCGCTTAACTCAACGCCGCTGGACAAGGTCAAGGTGGTGATCCTCGGCCAGGACCCGTACCACGGCCCCGGCCAGGCCCACGGCCTGTGCTTCTCGGTACAACCGGGCGTGCCGGCGCCGCCGTCCCTGGTCAATATCTACAAAGAGCTCAAGCGCGACCTGAACATCGACATCCCCAACCACGGCTGCCTGCAGAGCTGGGCCGACCAGGGCGTATTGCTGCTCAACACCACCATGACCGTGGAACGCGCCAACGCCAATGCCCATGCGGGCAAGGGCTGGCAATTCTTTACCGATCGGATTATCGAAGTGGTCAGCGAACACCAGCCGCATTTGGTGTTCCTGTTGTGGGGCGCCCATGCCCAGGGCAAGCAGAAGCTGGTCGATGCCACCAAGCATTTGGTGCTGACGTCGGTGCATCCGTCGCCGTTGTCGGCGTATCGCGGGTTCCTGGGGTGCGGGCATTTCAGCCGCACCAACAAGTTTCTTGAGCAGAACGGCGAGACGCCGATTGAGTGGCGGTTGCCGCCGCTCTAAGGCCAGGCACATTCAAATGTGGGAGGGACAAGCCCCCCACAGGTTGAACTGTGCCGAAGGTTTAGATTTTTTCCGGCTGACGGTTCCAATGCCGAAACAACGGCTCCGCCAGAAACAGCACAAACAACAAGCGCATCACCTGCATCGCCGTCACCAACGGCACCGACAGTTGCAGGGTCTCGGCCGTAAGGCTCATCTCGGCAATCCCGCCGGGCATCATGCCCAGGGTCAGCGAGCGCAGGTCCAGGTGGGTGAGGGCGCTCAAGCCCACCGCCGCCAACGTTGCCAACGCCATGGTCAAGGCCGTGCCGATCAAGGTGCGGCCCATGAACGACGGTGCTCGACGAAAGAACTGCCGGTTGAAGTGGCAGCCCAACCCGCTGCCGATCAACCACTGGCCGATCTGGCTGCCGCCTTCGGGCAGGCCGATATGCAGGTCCCACACCACGCTGGCCGTCGCACTGACCAGCAAGGGGCCGAACAACCACGGGTTAGGCTGGCGCAAGCGCTGCCAGCCCCAGGCCACCAGTGCACCGAGTGGAAACAGCAGCGCCAGCCACGCCCAACTGACAGGCGCCGGATGAAACTGCGGCGCACCGCCGCCCAACAGATACTTGAAGATCGCCGGCACACACAGCACCACCACCAGCACGCGCAGACTTTGCCCAGCCGCGACACGGCTGAGTACTGCGCCATTGCGCGAGCCGAGGTTGACCATTTCCCCGGAACCGCCCGGCATGCTCGAGAAGAACGCGGTGGCGCGGTCTTCACCACTGCGGCGCATCAACCACACGCCCACCACGCTCGACAGGCTGGTGACCAGCGCCCCGAAGAAAATCAGGCCGAAGTGGCTCATCACCTGTTCGATCACCACCGGGGTGAAGTGCAGGCCGATGCCGATGCCCACCACCCATTGGCCGCATTTGCGCCCGCCGGGAATCTCCGCTAACTGCCAGGGCGTTAGGCAACGCACGAGGATGATCGCCAGTAAGGAGCCGACCATGTACGGCAAAGGCCAGCCAACCAGGCTGGCCAGGTAACCGCCGGCCAGGCCGACCAGCGGTGTTCCCCACCAATGTTTAAAGATGACCTCAGACATCGGCCACGGCACGACGCTGTTGGGCACGTTTACGCCAGATACGCAGCAACGGTACAAACAGCATGATGGCGGTCAGCACCCAGACGCCAAAGGTAATCGGGCTCGACCACAGGATTTCCAGCGCACCGTTGGAGATCGACAGCGCACGGCGCAGGTTTTGTTCCATCAGCCCACCGAGGATAAAGCCCAGCAGCACCGGCGACAGCGGGAAGTCCAGCTTGCGCAGGATGTAGCCGAAGATGCCGATACCGACCATCAAGAACAGGTCGAAGGTGGTGGCGTGCACCGCGTACACACCGATCGCGGTGATGATCGCGATCACCGGCACCAGCGCCCAGTTCGGCACGGCGAGGATGCGCGTGAAGATGCGGATCATCGGGATGTTGAGGATCACCAGCATGATGTTGGCGATAAACAACGAGGCGATCAGGCCCCAGACGATGTCCGGTTGCTGTTGGAACAGCAGCGGGCCGGGGGTGATGTTGTACAGCGACAGGGCGCCGATCATCACGGCGGTGGTGCCCGACCCGGGAACGCCGAGGGTCAGCATCGGTACCAGGGCACCGCAGGCGGACGCGCCGATGGCGGTTTCCGGTGCAGCCAGGCCGCGCATGTCGCCCTGGCCGAATTTGCCGCTGGCACCGGCCAGGCGTTTCTCGGTCATGTAGGCCACCGCCGAGGCCAGGGTCGCGCCCGCGCCGGGCAGCACGCCCATGATGAAACCGAGCAGGCCGCAACGAATGTTCACCACGAACACCGAACCTGCTTCTTTCAGGTTGAACATCATCCGCCCGGTGGCCTTTACCGCTTCCTGGCCACGGTGGGTTTTTTCCAGCAGCAACAGGATCTCGCTGATGGAGAACAAGCCCAGCACCAACACCACAAACTGGATGCCGTCGGTGAGGTGGATGTTATCGCCGGTGAACCGGTACACACCGCTGTTGGCGTCGATGCCCACGGCGGAAAGGAACAGGCCGATCAGCGCCGCCACAAAGGTCTTCAACGGTTTGTCACCGGCCATGCCGCCCAGGCAGACAATCGCGAACACCATCAGCACGAAATATTCCGCCGGGCCGAAGGCAATCGCCCATTTGGCCAGCAGCGGCGCGAACAGCACCATGCCGCAGGTGGCGATAAACGCGCCGATGAACGAACTCCACGCGGACAACGACAGCGCCACACCGGCCAAGCCTTTGCGGGCCATCGGGTAGCCGTCGAGGGTGGTCATCACGGTGGAGGCTTCGCCCGGGATGTTCAGCAGGATCGAGCTGATACGCCCGCCGTATTCGCAGCCCAGGTACACGGCGGCCAGCAGGATCAGCGCCGATTCCGGCGGCAGGCCCAGGGCGAACGCGATGGGGATCAACAGCGCCACGCCGTTGATCGGGCCCAGGCCCGGCAACAGCCCGACCACGGTGCCGATCAAGGTGCCGCACAGGGCGGTCACCAGGTTGTAGGGGGACAGTGCAACGCCGAAGCCCTGGCCCAAATAGCCGAAAGTATCCATATCAGTTCTCCAGAACGTCGAGCAGGCCGAGGGGCAGCGGAACATCCATGGCTTTATCGAACAGCAGATAAAGACCGATGGCCATCAGGCTGACGATCACCACGCTGGGCACCCAGCGGCCGCCATACAGGCGCGCCATGGGGATGCCGATCAGCATGCTGCTGAGGATGAAACCCAGGGGCTCGAAGGTGCCGGCAAACACGATCAACAGCGCCACGCAGATGCTGATCTTGATCAGGGTCTGGCGGTCCAGCGGCGGTTCTTCTTCGGTGTGTTGGGTCGGTTGTGGGCGGATCAGCATATAGATCAGCGCCAGGCTCATCAGCCCGAGCATCAGCAACGGGTAGGCCCGAGGCCCGACCGGTTCGTAGGAAAACGCTGCCTGATACGGCCAGGCCATCAGTGCCAGGCCGGCACAGGCCAGCAACAACACAGCGGCAAAAACGCGTTGTAAGAGCATAGGAAACTCCAAGGCCCCTCTTGTAGGAGCGAGCTTGCTCGCGAAAAACGTCAACGATAACGCGTGCTGTCTGGATGCACGTGGATGTCCTTGGGTTCTTCGCGAGCAAGCTCGCTCCTACAGGGGCATTACACAAAAGAGGGGCGTTTACTGGATCAGGCCGAACTCTTTGGCCAGCACTTTGTAGTCAGCCACCTGTTTCTTCACGTAGGTGTCCAGCTCCGGGCCAGTCATGGCGAACGGGAACAGCTCGCGCTGGTCACGCAGCTTGGCGAACTCGTCGGAGGCCAGCAGTTTATCGAAGGCCTCCTTCCACCAGGCGTAGTCGGCATCGCTGACTTTTGGCCCGAGGTAGAAGCCACGCACCACCGGCCAGACGATGTCGTAGCCTTGCTCTTTGGCGGTCGGAATATTCTTCATTTCCGGCTCGTCCAGGCGCTCCTCGGAGAACACCGCCAGCAGGCGCATGTCACCGCTGAGGATGTGCGGCATGGAGTCGGAGATGTCGGTACTGCCGACCTGGATATGCCCGCCGAGCAGGGCGGTGGCGATTTCACCGCCGCCTTCGAGCGCCACATAGCGCAGCTCGCGCGGGTTGATCCCGGCGGCCTTGGCGATCAGGGCGGTTTGCATCCAGTCCTGGCTGCCGACGGTGCCGCCGGAACCGATCACCACGCTGCCCGGATCTTTCTTCAGGGCTTTAACCAGGTCGTCGAGGGTCTTGTAGGGCGAATCGGCTTTAACGGCGATGGCACCGTAGCTGGTACCCACGGCGGCCAGCCAGCGTACGGCGCTCTCATCGAAGCGTCCGAACTTGCCCTGGGCCAGGTTCAGCAGCGAACCGCTGGACCAGGCCACCAACGTACCGCCGTCCGCAGGACGCTGGGCTACCACGGCGTTGTAGGCCACCGCGCCCACGCCGCCCGGCATGTAGGTCACGCGCATTGGTTTGCTCAGCAGTTTCTCGTTGACCAGCGCGCTTTGCGCCAGTTTGCAGGTCAGGTCAAAACCACCGCCGGGGGAGGCCGGGGCGATGCATTCCGGGCGCTTGGGTTCGTCGGCGGCCAGCAGTTGGCCGGCGAACAGCATGCAGCCGGCGGCGAGGGCCAATTTACGCAATGAAGGGGTCATGGTGATCTCCGTCTTTGTTGTTATGAGTGGCTTACCAGAGCGCAACGCTGTAGCTGACCAGCAGGCGCATTTCATCCGCATCACGGGCTGAATAGTTGGAACGGTAGGTGGCATTGCGCAGGCGCACGGCGACATCCTTGAATGTGCCGCTTTGCACCACGTACTTGATCTCGCTGTTGCGCTCCCATTCCTTGCCGGTGTCGCCGTTCCTGAGCTTGATATTGTCACCCGAGAGGTAACGGCTCATGAAACTCAGGCCGGGAATACCCAGCTTGGCGAAGTCGTAGTCGTAGCGCGCCTGCCAGGAGCGCTCTTCGGCGCCGGCAAAGTCGTTGATCTGCACGAAGTTGACCAGGTACGGGTCGCTGCCATCCACGTACGGAAAGGCACTGTCGCCGGACATATGCTGGTAGCCGGCGCTGAGCTTATGGCCATTGAGGGCATAGCTGAACAGGCCGTTGAGGGAGGTGTTGTCGATCTTGCCGCCACGGGCTGCGCCTGCGTCATCGCTGATCGCCAGGCGCAGGTCGGTGGCGAAGGTGCCGGGGCCCATCGGGCGTGCGGCGACCAGGCCGAGGAAGTGCTGGCGGTACACGTCGTCGAGTTGGGCGAAGTGATAGCTGCCGGTGATCTTGTCGGCGAACTTGTAGTCGACGCCGCCGAAGTTGAAATGCTTGCCGGTGGCACCGCTGAGGAAGCGGCTGTTCTTGTTATTGAGGGCGATGTCTTCGTAGTTGCTGTCGTCGCGGTCCTTGGCTTTGTCGAGACGGCCGCCGGTGAAGACCAGGTTCTTGAATTCCTTGGAGGTGATCAGGCCACCGTTGAAGGTCTGCGGCAGGATACGACCGTCGTTGGGCTTGAGGATCGGCAGCTCGGGCATCAGCGAACCGATCTTCAGCTCGGTAGCGGAAATCTTCACTTTGCCGGTCAGGCCCAGCTTGGAGTACTCGTTGGCGGCGCGGCCATCGTCGTGGGTAGGCAGCAGGCCGGTGCCGGTGCGGTCGGGGCTGGAGTCGAGCTTGACCCCGAGCATGCCCAGCGCATCCACGCCAAAGCCGACGGTGCCGTCTGTGTAGCCCGATTGCAGGTTGAGCATGAAGCCCTGGGCCCACTCGTCGCGCTTGGACTGCTGGGCGCTGGTGCCGTCGCGAAAGTCGCGGTTGAAGTACATGTTGCGGGTTTCCAGGGTCGCGCTGCTGTCTTCGAAGAAGGCAGCCTGGCCAAGCGGCGAAAAGCCGGCAAGGGCAGCGGCACTGGCAAGGGCGGTGTGGGTCAGGCGGGAAATACGAACAGGCGGGCAAGCCTGGGGCTGTGTCGACAGCATCGTGGTGCACTCCGTTATTGTTCTTATTTTGGCGAAAACGCTTCGAGGCGTTTTTCGGGCGCGACCCATCAGGTCGCTCGGCAGGCATGACCTACCGTGGCTGGATGCTAAAGGGCGAAGCTTTCACTAACCTTTCAGCTGTCTTTCAATGTTTTCAGGCTTCACAGGGCAGTCGGCGCCTGTAAACTGCCCGGCAAAGCGTGGCGCCGACCACGTCCGAATAAGGTGGAAATCCATGCGTGTCCTTCTGGTTGAAGACCATCTGCAACTCGCCGAAAGCGTCGCCCAAGCGCTCAAGAGCACAGGTTTGACCGTTGACGTATTGCATGACGGCGTGGCCGCCGATCTGGCCTTGAGCAGCGAGGATTACGCGGTGGCCATCCTCGATGTGGGCCTGCCGCGCATGGACGGTTTCGAGGTACTGGCGCGCTTGCGGGCGCGTGGGAAAAACCTGCCGGTGCTGATGTTGACCGCGCGCAGCGATGTGAAGGACCGCGTGCATGGCCTGAACCTGGGCGCCGATGACTACCTGGCCAAACCGTTCGAACTGACCGAGCTGGAAGCCCGGGTCAAGGCGCTGCTGCGCCGCAGTGTGTTGGGCGGCGAGCGTCAGCAGGCGTGTGGTGTGCTGGTTTATGACCTCGACACCCGTCGTTTCACCGTGGGCGGCGAGTTGATGACGTTGACCTCCCGCGAGCAAGCCGTGCTTGAAGCGCTGATTGCCCGCCCAGGCCGGGTGATGAGCAAGGAGCAACTGGCTTCACAGGTGTTCGGCCTGGACGAAGAGGCCAGCCCCGACGCCATCGAAATCTACGTGCACCGCCTGCGCAAGAAGCTCGATGGCCAACCCATCGCCATCGTGACGTTCCGCGGTCTCGGCTACCTGCTGGAAGCCCGCGATGCATAAGCCCAGCAGTCTGCGCTGGCGCCTGCTGTGGAACCTGGCGCTGCTGCTGGTGCTGTTGATGCTCGCCAGTGGCATGAGCGCCTACTGGAACGGTCGCGAAGCGGCCGACACCGCCTATGACCGCACGTTGCTGGCCTCGGCGCGTACCATTGCCGCCGGCCTGACCCAGGTGGACGGCACCCTCAGCGCCAACGTGCCCTATGTCGCCCTCGACACCTTTGCCTACGACAGCGCCGGGCGCATCTATTACCAGGTCAATGACATTGATCAGAAGCTGATTTCCGGCTACGAAAACCTCCCCGGCCCGCCCCCCGGCACTCCGCGCACCGACGACTACCCGGCGCTGGCGCGCTTCTACAACGCCAAGTACCAGGGCCAGGAAGTGCGGGTGGTCAGCCTGCTCAAGGCGGTCTCCGAACCGAACATGAACGGCATGGCGGAAATCCGCGTGGCCGAAACCGATGAGGCACGGGTGAGCATGGCCCGCAGCCTGATGGCCGACACCTTGCTGCGCCTGGGCATGCTCGCCATCGGTGCCTTGTTGCTGGTGTGGTTTGCCGTCAGCGCCGCATTGCGCCCGCTGGAGCGCCTGCGCACCGCGGTGGAAGAGCGCCAGCCCGACGACTTGCGGCCGTTGCCGTTGGTGGAAGTGCAGCATGAGTTCGGCCCGCTGGTGCGTTCCCTCAACCACTTCACCGAACGCCTGCGCGGCCAGTTCGAGCGTCAGGCGCAGTTTATTGCCGATGCATCCCATGAACTGCGTACCCCGTTGGCGGCGCTCAAGGCACGCCTGGAGCTGGGCCTGCGTGCCGAAGACCCCGCGACCTGGCGCAGTACCCTGGAAACCGCCGCCCAAGGCACCGATCGGTTGACCCACCTGGCCAATCAGTTGCTGTCCCTGGCGCGCATCGAAAACGGTGCCCGGGCGATTGCCGAAGGCGGCGCGCAGTTGCTCGACCTCAGCCAATTGGCCCGTGAGCTGGGCATGGCCATGGCGCCGTTGGCCCATGCGCGTGGCGTGGCACTGGCGCTGGAGGCGGATGAACCGGTGTGGTTGCGTGGCGAGCCGACGCTGCTCAACGAACTGTTGAGCAACCTGGTGGACAACGCCCTGGCGCACACGCCACCGGGCGGCAACGTGATCCTGCGGGTCACGGCGCCGGCGGTACTGGAGGTGGAAGATGATGGCCCAGGTATTCCGCAGGAGGAGCGCGACCGGGTGTTCGAGCGCTTCTACCGCCGTAGCCAGCAAGGCATGGGCTCAGGCCTGGGGTTGGCGATCGTGGGCGAAATCTGTCGTGCGCATCTGGCCCAGATCAGCCTGCATGACGGCGAGCACGCGGGGTTGAAGGTGCGTGTGAGTTTTATCGCCGGTTGATCAATCGAACATGGCGCGCGCTTCATCCAGCTCTGCGCGCAGTTTTTCGCTGTAGGGATCAACCCGCAGTTTTTTCATCGCAGGCACGCTGGAGACGTCCACCTTGGCCAGGGGGTGATCGGTGCCGTGATGGCAATACAGCATGGCAATCTGCACCACGTCGATGTAGTCGAGGCAGGCTGAGTCCCGGTCCAGGTTCAGGTACTGGCCCGGCAGTTTCGCCAGCATTTCCGGGAAGTCCCAACCACTCAGCAACTTGTCGCCCAGCACCGGGTGGATGCTGTCGATCACGTGGTTGAGGCTGACCGGATCTGACAACAGCTCGTAGTGGTCTTCGGCGTAGGTCAGGATCGGCAGCACGCCGATCTGGTGCACCAGGCCTCCCAGCGCTGCCTGGTCCGGCTTGAGCTGGCTGTGGTTGCGGCACAGGGCGTAGCTGACGCCCGCCACTTCCAGGCTGCGGCGCCACACATCGCGCATTTTCTGTTCGACCACTTCGGAACGGGCGTGGAAGATCTGCTCCATCACCAGGCCGATGGCCAGGTTGCTGCTGTAGTTGGTGCCCAGCCGGGTGATGGCGGTGTGCAGGTCGGTGACTTCCTGGGTGGCGCGCAACAGCGGGCTGTTGACCACTTTGATCAGGCGCGCCGACAACGCAGTGTCGCGGCCGATCACTTTACTCAAGTGGCTGATGCTGATTTCCGGGTCTTCAGCGGCCTGACGGATGTTCAGGGCCACTTCCGGCAATGTCGGCAGAACCAGGTCATCGTTGTCGATGGCCTTAACCAACGCCTGTTGGACTTTTTCCGCCAGTTTGTTCATTCATGCTCTCTAGGGTGTTGCAGGAAAATACGGCGACTAACGCTGGATCTCACGATCGCGGTCAAGGGTGTAAGGCAGGTCAAGCAGTTGCAAACCGGGGCCTTCCAGCGTGCCTAGGTGCACATCGCCACTATCGGCAGCTTCGGCTTGCAATACCGCCAGAAGTTCAATCACCTGGTCAGCTTTTGCTGCAATCACCACTTCGCCGATCGAGCTGTTGTGGCTGGGGGAAAACAACGGGGTGCCTGGCTCGGGCATTTCAGCCGCGTTCAGGCTCAAGCGGTACAGGCGACGCTTGAGTTTGCCCAGGTACTGCATGCGCGCGACGATTTCCTGGCCGGTGTAGCAGCCTTTCTTGAAGCTGACGCCGCCCACGGCCTGCAGGTTGAGCATCTGCGGGATGAACAGTTCGCGGGTCTGGGGCATGACCTGGCCGATACCGGCGCGGATCTGGCCCAGTAGCCAGTGATTCAAGTCGGTTTGTGTCAACTGTGCGGCCAATTGGCCGCGCACGCCGTCGGCTTGCTCGGCAGGTACCCAGAGTTCGGCGCGGGCGGGAGACACGCGGACGGCGATCAGGTGTTCGGTACGGGCAACGCTGTCCGTTTCGGTGGGCAGCTCAAGGCCAAGGCCGGTCAGCGCCTGATCGCCATCGATCACACCGAAACGCACCCAGGCGGCGCTTTCGTCGGTGAGCTTGGACTTGGAGAACACTGCATATTTCTTCAGGTCCGCCAGTTGCGGTTCGAGCAGCTCGGTGGCCATGGCCAGGAGTACGCCGTCGCCCTGCAACAGGATGCGGAAGCTCGACTGCATGCGGCCTTTTTGTGTGCAGCGCGCACCGAGGCTGGCCTGGGTGTCGCTCAGGTAATTGAGGTTGCAGGTGAGTTGTCCCTGCAGGAACTTGGCAGCGTCGGAGCCGCGGACGGCGAGAACGCCTTCGTGGGACAGGGGGCAGAAGAAAGCAGAGTCAGCCATGGGTCATCGCAGGTCAAAAAGTCATGGGTGCATCATAGAGGGGCGCCCGGCAAATGGATAGTTTCCGTAGGGGCGACCAAAGCCGACTGTTCCGGTGCCGTCGGGCCTGTATACTTGCGCTCTATTTGAGGAGCGCTCCATGGTCGAAGATGTAGAAATCAATCGTCTCTACTGGCACAGCCGTCGTGGCATGCTTGAGCTTGATGTGTTGCTGGTGCCTTTTACCAAAGAGGTGTATGCGACGCTCAATAAGGAAGATCGCGATCTCTACGTCAGGCTGCTGACTTGCGAAGATCAGGACATGTTCGGCTGGTTCATGGAGCGGGCCGAATCCGAAGATCCTGAACTGCAGCGCATGGTCCGGATGATCCTGGATCGTGTCCAGCCCAAGTAATCGTTTCGAATGCCGCTGGCAGGCCTCACGGCTGCTGCTGGCGGCGTATCTCCTTGCCCAGCTGTTCGCGCTGGGTGCGCTGATGGTCCTCGACTCTCCCTTTGCTGTCCTCGGCGTGCTGGCGTGCCTGGCCCATGCTGCCTGGGTATTGCCGCGTTATGTCCTGCTGACTCACCGTTCGTCGATTCGTGGCCTGCGACGGGATGAAGAGGGCTGGCAATTATTCAGCAGTGAGCGCGGCTGGCATCGCGTGCAGCTGCGGCCCGACAGCCTGGCGTTGCCGCTGATTGTGGTGTTGCGCTATCGCGTACCGGGGGAATGGCGGGTGCGCTCGGTCTGCGTGCCGACGGATTCGCAGGCCGCCGATGTGCACCGGCGCCTGCGGGTTCGCTTGAAGTTCAGCCGCCGTAGGTGGTTGGCACCAGAATAGTGTCGCGGGCCTCGGGCAACATCTGCGGGTAGTCGAGGGTGTAGTGCAGGCCCCGGCTTTCCTTGCGTTCCATGGCTGAACGGATCATCAACTCCGCGACTTGGGCAAGGTTGCGCAGTTCGATCAGGTCACGGCTGACCTTATAGTTGCTGTAGAACTCGACCCTATGAGGCTAAACCCAATGGATACAGGGGTTTCAGCCGATGACCGTCAACCACCGCTCCCCAAGTGGGACAAACCTGTTACAAACTGCGCTCGCCAAGCCGTACCACTATCGCCGGTCTGGTCGCTATTACCTTCGCCTTCGCCCTCAAGGAACCGTTAAGGGCTTCTTCACGCTGTCACTCAGGACTACCGACAAGGCCACCGCAATGACCATCTCCGACGACATCCTCTCGACCCTCAAGGCTTACCACTTGGACAACCCCGAGGCGTCATGGGACGAACTCCGTGAGCGCTTGATTGAGTTCGCTGAGTACAACCTGACGATGGCACACGGTGACAGCTCACTGGTCGCTTACGAGATGATCAACGATGAGCACCACTTGGCGTTGCGTAAGGCATCCGCAAAGCTGCCCCTGAGCATCAATCAGCAACGGGCAGTGAGTAAGGTACTTGAGATCCTTGAGGCCTCACAGGAACGTATGCGGGGGCGTTCAGGGAAGCTGGTCGAGATCGTGAAGGACCTCAATGGTGAACCTTGTGGCACGCCTTTGGCCCTCTCCCTGCCTATATCTGTAAACGCTTCCCCAGGTCTGACCTTCAAGTCCCTTTCTGCGCTGTACATGGAGGAACGCAAGGACAGCATTCAGGTCAGCACCATGCGAGACGTGAAGTCATCGTGTGAGACCATCGGAGCGATTCTTGGGGACTTGGACTTGAAGACGCATACGCGGGAGGACATGAAGGATCTGAGGGAGAAGCTCCTTGTGAGCCGCAAACCGATCACCGTGAAAAAGATTCTGACAAAGCTATCAACAGTGATGGATTGGGCTGTGAATAACGGCTACCTCGATAAGAGTTTCGACAAGGGTCTGAAGCCAACCAAAGGCGCTGACAGTTCCCGTGAGGCGCTCTCTCAGGCTCAGGTAACTGCCTTGATGTCTCACGCTAACTCACTACCAGTGGACGCTTGGCAGCGCTGGGCGTTGTCCCTTGGGGTCATCACTGGGACCCGTATTGAGGAACTCAGGCAGTTGACCAAGGCTGACGTTAAGCAGGTCGGGGGTGTGTGGGTCATCGACATCAATAGGAACGATGGCAAGACGGCCAAGACCAAGAATGCTCTGCGTGTCATACCGCTAACTGACGGTGCCTATGGGTTTGATCTTCAGGCCTTCCGTGAGTTTGTCGATAGCTCCGACTCCCGGCTGTTCAAATTGGGCGCTGGTCAGTTCTCAAACGTGCTTAATGGTGCGCTACGAGATGTCCTAAGCTTGAACGCTGATCGGACCCAGACCTTCCACTCATTGCGTCACTCTCTGGCCGGTGCCTTGAAGGCCGCTGAGGTGCCTGTGGGGACCGCTGAGTCCATCTTGGGGCACGCTTCAGGTTCGATTAGCTATGACCATTATGGGGCTGGGAGTGCCGTTGAGGTGGGGCGCATGGCTGAGGCGTTGAAACGCGCTATGATCACGCTAATATTATCCAAGAAGGTTAATTGATATGAGTATTAACGTATTTGATGTCCATGTTGATGCCCAAATGGGTATAGAGACTGAGTTAAAAGACGTTGAGGTTTCCGTGTCTTATCCAGCCCCTACGATGCAACCATTTGCTGATGGCGGAATGACGCTAATTCGGAGGAATGGGAAGCTGAGTATGAAGACTGGTGAGTTTCCAGGCTGGTACTCAGCTGAGATTATTTGGCTTAAAAATAAAGAAACAGGGGAAGACTCTCGATACGAGGTCAACCGGCACAAGATTACTCCATATGTAGAAGGCGACTGGGTAGTTTTCCCTATCAGCTCGCGCTAACTGATAATCCGCTTCTTGGCGCATCAAATTTAAAACCCTCACAAGAACACGGTGGCCGCAACGGTCGCCAATTTGATCTTGTGAGGGCACCCTATGACTTTGCTTACTCAACCCGGACCACTTCACCGTCACGTTGATTATGAGACGGGGCACATCCTTCACGCCGATCCGACCACGGGCGAGGTCATCACTCAAAGCGAGATGGTCCTGCCCAAGAATCCTGAGGCACAGTATCAAGCCTGGACTGCTGAGCGTAGGGCTGATAATCGCCTCGCGGCGGACCATGGCAATGTCACCCTGTCAAAGGTTGAACCAACTGCTGAAGCTGTCGAGCCAGCCAAGTCAGTCCGTGGCAGACCCAAGACCAGTTTTGCTAATCCAGTAGCTGCCTACATGTACCTTCTCGCGGTGCCTGACCTACTGCCGTGGGTCGATCACATAGTCACGGGGTCGATCATCACCAGTGCCGGGGTTACGAATGGCAAGATCAACGTAAAGGCACGTGCAGTCATCGGTGCGTTGTTCGCCACGGAGATCACGGCGGAGGCCTGCAAGACCGGCGAGATCAGTTTACGGACCGCACAGCGCATCGCCAAGGCTGCCCGACATGCTGCTCATGGGATCGCCTCCTACGTCGAGCGGCACCCTTCAATCAAGGCTGAATTGGACTCGGAGGCTCTATTCCGGGCCCTTCAGACTTAACGCCGGATAATATAAAAGAAACCTTTATGACCCAGCTCTTTAAGGTCTGGGGGTAAAACTCTGAGTTTCTCAATGCGGACTCCCTGGGATGAAGGTGGACCCAGGGTGAAGGGATTTGCAATAGCAAAATAATCCCTACTCACGGAGTGGACTTTAAGATCCCATAAGGAACTCCCTCCCTTTGGGTCTGCCACGGGTCTCGCCATCCGGTACGGACTTCATGATTCCCTAAAGGAATCTAAGCGGTTCGTCAAGTGGATTTAAAAACCCTCACAATAACAGGGACAGCTCGGTTTATTCTGAAATAAATATCAGCAGCCATTCCCTGGTCACGCCCGTCGCTGGGCCAGCCATCAATCCAGTCTTTCTGATAGTGCCTTCCATGCCACGCCGGGTCCCTTTGTCGGGGTCTGGATGCTCGGCTGTGGGTGCGACCTGGAGGGCACTACCAAAAAGGACACGACAACTATGCTAACCAACAACCCAACCGACCTGCTGCCCATCGTTATCGAGGGTCGCACCTTCAAGCCGAACGCCGAGGGCCTGTGGAGTCTAACTGAAATCAACAGGGCACTTCCTGGCCTGACAAAGCCACCAGCTCAATGGCGTGGTCGTGACCGCGACTACTTTGACCACTGTGCAAATCTGCATAGTGAAAATGGCGGCTCTGACCGAGGAACCTACGCGACTGAGCGAGCGACCATTGCTTACGCGATGTCCTGTTCACTGGACTTTTATGTGATGGTCGTAGATGCATTCGTTGCCATGCGTAACAGTGCCGTCCGTGAACTGCGCCAGAAGGATGCCCTCTTGGACGCTAATATGCCCAAGGCTACGACCCTCGACCTGAAGGCCCGTGGCGCTGGTCTCACATGGACTGAGGCTTGCCGTGTGGCGGGCGTACAGCAGCCCCGTTTGGCCCTTGCTGAATTGGTCAAGATGAAGTGGTTCGTCTATCCAGTGGACAGCTTTGGTAGCCCTGAAGGGTCCCCAAGGCCGAAGAAACAGGGCTTTGCGGTCGGTGCTTTCGTGAAGGTCTCGACGGACTTCGGTAACAAGGAGGGATGGCGGGTCAAGCCGCGAGGTCTCGACTGGCTGAATAAGCACGCCGAGGAAGTCAACCTACGGGTAGTCGCGACGAAAGCCCTCAAGGCAAAAGCCAAGCGGCCTAAGGAGGTGACCCGATGAAGGCGTTAACGCCCCCAAATCTGGGGCCGTTGAGTAACCGCCAACGCCACCTACTTTGCCTGACTCTGAAACTAATGCTCGCCGGGCTCCCTGAAGAGGATCGTCGCGCCATCATCGAGCGGAGGCTTCACTACTATCGGGAGGCACGTAAGTGTCAGCGCTACCCGTATCACCAGCGGGAGCAACACCCGTGACCTTTGCTGACCAGCTAAACGCATTCTTCACGTCTCCAGCCAGCCGAACAAAGCTGATCACCCTGCGCACAATCTGGCGTGATTGGCATGTCCGCGAACAGGTCATCACCAACGATGAATATGGAGTGGACTACCAGAAACTTATAGGACACCTGAAGGCGACCAATCCGGTCATGGTCTCATTCGTTGAGTTCATCACTACAACAACCAGCATGAACCTCGATGCAGTCATGCGCGCACCTATGCGCATCCCACTAACCCGCCAACCGATCACTTCCCCGCTTTAACTTATCGCCGTCCGCCATCGGCACCCGGATCACACCCGCCAAGCTACAGACCCGTGATCGCACCAACCAACCCAAACCCAGAAGATATTGATCATGACCTTGAGAGGCCCGTGCGGCTACTCCTTGCCATCTGGTCACGTTGCCTCTATGCGGCAAGGCCATGAATCAATGTCTCGATGTAGGAGACCCAACACCATGCAACTGAATATCCAAAACGTAACCCCTGAAACTGTCGAAGTACAAGGTCAGGTCGTGGCTCGTGCTTACGCTGAAGGCGTGATGCTGGCTACCTTGATTGCCACAGCGGGAACCAATAAGCCCGCCCAGGAAGTCATCGTAAGCCAGTACCTGGACGCTGGTCTGAGCGCTGCTGCCTTCCCTCAAGTCATTCGAGCCATTCAGGTCCGTAAGGCCCGTGAAGCGCAGGAAGCTGAGAGTCGCCAACGCGAGGCTCGTGAGCATGAAGAGCGCGTCAGGTCCTACGAGACCTCCCCTTTGGACGAAGCGCGTCGTCGTGCCAAGCGCCACGCCCGTGAAGACCAATACCGAGCTATGGGTAATGCCATTCGTAGCGCTAATGGTCGTAGCGACTTCTCGTCTGCTAATTGGCTTGAGAACAGCTAAGTCTCGCCGTCACGTCGCCCACCTACCTCTACTTCATTCTATTTCAGGAGACCAATCTCATGTCCAACCCATCCAAATCTACAGATCACCGCGACCAACGCGACCGCTACACCGCGCCGACTTCCTATGAGACTGCCGTGTGGGGCAATGGCGGTAACCTTCAGTTCTCCACCCAGGCATCTATGGGCGCCCAGACTACTGACTCCAGTTTTCTGGCCCAGGTCATCACTCAAGCCATGGACGAATTCTTCAATGGTGGCGAATGGCACGACAACGCTATCGATGCGATCCCCTGTGAGTTCCGCCCTAAGGGCACCGAGCCGACCCCCGTTCAACTGGTCAACATGGTCAATCGCAACGTCGAGTTTGACCCACGCCAGTCGATCTACGATCACTCCAAGATCACTAAAGGTGAGGCCGTAGCGGGCGACTTCATCTTCACTGAGCCGACCAATACCGCTGCGTTCTTTTCGCACCGCTTCACCCTTCTGGATGCCCACGTTGTTGCTGGCTTCACTGGCAACGGCATGGAGCAGATGATGGACAAGATGCTGGCCGACTTCGAGAAGGCATGTGGTTCCACCGTTGTGGACATCCTCATTAAGTCCCCAAGCACCGAAGCCAAGGAGGTCACCATTGCGGGCACCACTCCGCGTGATCGTGCTGAGGACTGGATCGACGCTTTGACCATGAGCATTAACCAGTCTGTAGGTAACTCTCTGAGCGACTTCGTGTTGCTGATGCACATGACCGAGCAGGCAATGCTTGAACGTGCTGCCCAGCGCGCCGGTGTCGAGTCCATTGAGGACCTGTTGGGTTGCCGCACTCAGTTCTACTCTGGGTCTGACCGTGGCGTCTTCATGCTGCCTAAGGGCTTTGCCTCGCTGTCGTTCCGCCACGATCAAGAGGGCGACGTATGGAAGATCCATGCGAGCCGCAACGCGGGCGTACAGGGTTGGGACTTCGAGGTAAGCGGTATCGCTGACGTAATGGCTCAGGCCAAGGTCAGGATCAAGCTGGCGAACCCTGAAGACGCAACTGAGAAACTGCAAGTAGAGGTCGTGGACTTCCCGCTGATCACCCGTGTGGTCGTCAAGCCGTAACACCCGCTGTATCCATGAGGTCCGTGATGGGCCTCGTGGGTTGATCTGAGCGTCTATCTAAATGGTGGACCTTCAGATGAGCCCATGTGAAATGCGTTGCTATGCAAAATGTGCAGGGCAATGCCCCACATTCTTTATCAGACTTCACGTAGGAGACCGCTATGGCCGCCAAGAAACAATGGCTGGCCGTCCTCAAGGCTATCGCTATGTCGAAAGCCACATGGAAGCTGGTCGGCATCGTAGCGGTTCTTTATGGCTGCGCTCATGGCGAGCTAATCGCTGGACTGGTCGGAGAGGTCATAGCGGATGCGTCTGGAGCCCTTTAAGGATCTGACAGAAATTTCTGAGTGACCACCTGTAACTACTAACCTGCGCGCTTACCCCCGTAGGCCCTTGCACGCTCGCTCAGGCGCACGATAAGGACCCCAGCGTTGGGACAAATGTGCGCCAAAGCTGTTACAAAACGGGGTCCTATGGTGCTACGCTATGGGCTCCTAACGTGCCTCATCAGGTCGGTGTAAGGATCGTATCCTTCGCCTCTGGCAGCATCCCTGGATAGTCCAGCGTGTAGTGCAGACCCCGAGATTCCTTACGTTCCATGGCTGACCTGATCATCAGTTCCGCTACTTGAGCAAGGTTCCTCAATTCAATCAGGTCTCTGCTTACTCGGTAGTTGCTGTAGAACTCATCAATCTCATCCAGCAGCAGTCGCACCCGGTGTTGCGCCCGTTGCAGGCGCTTGTTGGTGCGCACGATCCCCACGTAATCCCACATGAAGCGCCGCAGCTCGTCCCAGTTGTGGGCGATGATCACGTCTTCGTCCGAATCGGTAACCTGGCTGGCATCCCAGCGGGGCAGGGCGGCCGGCACCGGGATGCGCGGCAGTTGTTCGAGAATGTCGGCTGCGGCCGAGCGGGCGTAGACGAAGCATTCGAGCAGTGAGTTGCTGGCCATGCGGTTGGCGCCGTGCAGGCCGGTGAAGCTGGTTTCGCCAATCGCGTACAGGCCGGGTACATCGGTACGTCCATGTTGGTCGACCATCACACCGCCGCAGGTGTAGTGCGCCGCCGGTACCACCGGGATCGGCCCTTTGGTGATGTCGATGTTGAACGCCAGGCAGCGCTCGTAGACGGTCGGGAAGTGGGTCTTGATGAACGCTTCGGGCTTGTGGCTGATGTCCAGGTAGACGCAGTCGATGCCCAGGCGCTTCATTTCATGGTCGATGGCGCGGGCGACAATATCCCGTGGAGCCAGCTCGGCGCGCGGGTCGAAACGCTGCATGAAGCGCTCACCGTTCGGCAGCTTGAGGTGTGCACCTTCGCCGCGCAGGGCTTCGGTGATCAGGAAGCTCTTGGCCTGTGGGTGATACAGGCAGGTGGGGTGGAACTGGTTGAATTCCAGGTTGGCCACCCGGCAGCCCGAGCGCCATGCCATGGCAATGCCGTCGCCGCAGGCGCCGTCGGGGTTGCTGGTATAGAGGTAGACCTTGGCGGCGCCGCCTGAGGCGAGGATGGTGAAGCGCGCACCATAAGTATCCACTTCGCCGCTGGCGCGGTTGAGCACATAGGCGCCGAGGCAGCGTTCGCCCGGCAGGCCCAGGCGCTTTTCGGTGATCAGGTCGACAGCGACGCGTTGTTCCAGCAGTTCGATGTTGGGGCGTTGGCGGGCCTGGTCGAGCAAGGTCCTGAAGATCGCGGCACCGGTGGCATCGGCGGCGTGGATGATACGCCGATGGCTGTGGCCGCCTTCGCGGGTCAGATGGAACTCGAAGCCGCCGTCATCGCTGCCTGCGTGTTCGTCGCGGGTGAAGGGCACGCCCTGGTCGATCAGCCATTGGATCGCCTCGCGGCTATGCTCGACGGTGAAGCGCACCGCGTCTTCGTTGCACAGGCCACCGCCGGCGTTGAGGGTGTCTTCAACGTGGGATTGCACCGTATCGGTGTCGTCCAGCACCGCGGCGACACCGCCCTGGGCCCAGAATGTCGAACCGTTGGCCAGGTCGCCTTTGCTCAGGACGGCAATGCGCAGGTGGCTGGGAAGGGTCAGCGCAAGGCTCAAGCCGGCCGCGCCGCTACCGATCACCAGGACATCGTGTTGAAACTGTTGGCTCATTTGAAGGATTCCGCAAAAAGCGATCCACAGGGCTGGCGCAAACAGGACGCCTGGATCGGCGAATCAAAGGGTCACACGGGCCACTAGTATATAGAGGGGGGGAGCGGCACAATAGCCGGGCATTCGTGGCAATGTGAGATTACGGTGCACGGCTCGGGTAAAATCGGCAGGTTATTGAGGTGGGAACTTTTTGCATAAGCCTCGACTCAATAGCAGGTTGCCCGAAAGCTGGGAAACGTTGAGTTTATTGGCCCGTCGGGAGCATTGGACGCGTCAGAAAACCGACGACAAGATTATTCGCGCAGCCGGCGTTGCCCGCGCTGCGTTTTTCGTGTGTGCCAAATCAGTGCGTGCCGGAAACTTGCTTGAAGGGGGAGAACTTTTGCGAAAAGTCCGAGTCTATGTTTGCAAGCCTGATCGTTTAGTTATGCAAGCCTCCTTCAAGTACAACGAGGAGTGTTCATGCTAACCCAGGAAGAGGATCAGCAGCTGGTCGAGCGCGTTCAACGCGGTGACAAGCGAGCATTTGATCTGCTAGTGCTGAAATACCAGCACAAAATTCTCGGGTTGATCGTGCGGTTTGTGCACGACACCCATGAAGCGCAGGACGTTGCACAGGAAGCCTTTATCAAGGCGTACCGTGCACTGGGCAATTTCCGCGGTGATAGTGCGTTTTACACGTGGCTCTACCGCATCGCCATCAACACGGCGAAGAACTATCTGGTGTCTCGCGGACGCCGCCCACCGGATAGTGATGTAAGTTCAGAAGATGCAGAATTTTACGATGGTGATCACGGCCTCAAAGATCTCGAGTCGCCGGAGCGTGCATTGCTGCGCGACGAGATCGAAGGCACCGTTCATCGCACAATTCAGCAACTGCCAGAAGATTTGCGTACGGCGTTAACTTTACGTGAATTCGATGGTCTGAGTTACGAAGACATTGCGAGCGTCATGCAGTGTCCGGTGGGGACTGTAAGGTCACGGATTTTCCGGGCCCGGGAAGCCATCGATAAAGCCTTGCAACCGTTGTTGCAGGAAAACTAAAGACAGCGGCGACAGCCAAGAGAGGAACCGCCATGAGTCGTGATGCCCTGCAGGAATCGCTGTCCGCAGTGATGGATAACGAAGCGGATGAACTGGAACTTCGTCGAGTGCTCAACGCATTTGATGATGCCGAAACCCGTGATACCTGGTCTCGTTACCAAGTCGCTCGGGCGGTGATGCACAAGGATCTTCTAATCCCTCGTCTGGATATTGCTGCGGCCGTTTCTGCCGCGCTGGCTGATGAAGCCGTTCCGGCAAAAGCTGCTCGTGGCCCTTGGCGCAGCCTGGGTCGCCTGGCAGTGGCTGCCTCGGTGACTGTTGCAGTGCTGGCCGGTGTTCGCCTGTACAACCAGGACGAAATCGCCGGGGCCGAACTGGCCCAGCAGACTCAGCAACCGGTCATGGCCGGTCCGCAAGTCAAAGGCCCAGCGGTACTGGCCGGCTACAAAGAAAGCTCCGACACCACCGGCCCTATGGCCAACGGTGTGCTGCAAGGGCAATCCGGCTGGCAGGACCAGCGTCTTCCAGGCTACCTGCGCCAACACGCACAGGAATCCGCCTTGAAAGGCACTGAAAGCGCTCTGCCATACGCTCGCGCTGCAAGCCTGGAAAACCGCTGATCCGTTAAGGAGCCCTATGCGCGCCATACCGCTCCTTACGTTATTGCTCAGTGGTTGGTTTGCACTCCCCGCCCATGCCGACGAAGCCCAAGACTGGCTGACTCGACTTGGGCGTGCAGAGCAGCAGCAAAGTTTCCAAGGTACGTTTGTCTACGAACGTAATGGCAGTTTTTCTACCCACGACATCTGGCATCGCGCCCAGAATGGCCAGGTCCGTGAGCGGCTCTTGCAGCTTGATGGTTCTGCCCAGGAAGTCGTTCGCGTAGATGGCCGCACTCAGTGCGTCAGCGGCACTCTTGTCGCCGGCCTGGGCAATTCGCGTGATGCGCCCTCGCGCGCCCTCGATCCGCAAAGACTCAATCAATTCTACGAACTGGCCGTTATCGGAAAGTCTCGCGTGGCCGGTCGTAATGCAGTGATTGTTTCGATTACACCCCGTGATCAATACCGCTACGGTTTTGAGCTGCACCTTGATCGTGAAACTGCGCTGCCGCTCAAGTCCTTGTTGCTGAATGATCAAGGGCAGTTGCTGGAGCGCTTTCAGTTCACTCGATTGGACACCTCCACGCCTAATGATCGCGACTTGCAGCCTAGCGGCGAATGCACCTCCATCGCCGTCGGCGATACCAAGGCAGCGGCCGTAGAGGCCACCGAGGCGTGGCACTTGGAGTGGTTGCCGCCAGGCTTTCAGCTGACCAATAGCAGTGCCCGCAAGGATCCCCATACCAAGGCCACGGTCGACAGCCTGATGTATGAAGATGGACTGGCGCGCTTCTCGGTGTTTCTCGAACCGATCAGCGATGTGAGCGTGACCGAGACTCGCACCCAATTAGGCCCTACGGTTGCTGTATCTCGTCGCTTGAATACGGTGGATGGCGAAATGATGGTGACTGTGGTCGGCGAAATACCTATTGGCACCGCCGAACGCATCGCACTGTCGGTGCGCGGTGAAAAAAAGGCCACCCCCAAGCCGTGAGTCGTTAATCCTATGTTCATCCAGATCTTTCACAGTACGTCCATGCCAGGTTGGCTGCCGAGAGCATGAAATGTCTGGATCAGCATTTTCACTTGCAAAAATCTCCCATGTTTTTTATAGGTCAGGGCTTGTTGGCCCTGGCCTTGTTTAGTTCGCGGAACAAAGATGTCGTTCGCAGTTTTCGGCGTTTCTTGAACCCTGTCGCTCAACCCTGCTCGTCGTAACGGGAGCTGTATGTCGATACCACGTTTGAAGTCTTACCTATCCATAGTCGCCACGGTATTGGTGCTGGGTCAGGCCGTGCCCGCGCAAGCGGTCGAGTTGCCTGACTTCACCCAATTGGTTGAGCAAGCCTCGCCTGCCGTGGTGAACATCAGTACCACCCAGAAGCTGCCGGATCGCAAAGTCTCCAACCAGCAGATGCCTGACCTGGAAGGCCTGCCGCCGATGCTGCGCGAGTTCTTCGAGCGTGGTATGCCACAACCTCGTACTCCGCGTGGCGGCGGTGGTGGCCAGCGTGAAGCGCAGTCCCTGGGTTCGGGCTTCATCATCTCGCCAGATGGCTACATCCTCACCAATAACCATGTGATTGCCGACGCCGACGAGATCCTTGTGCGCCTGGCTGATCGCAGTGAGCTGAAAGCCAAATTGGTCGGCACCGATCCGCGTTCCGACGTGGCCTTGCTGAAGATCGAGGGCAAGGACCTGCCGGTGCTGAAGCTGGGCAAGTCCCAGGACCTGAAGGCGGGGCAGTGGGTGGTAGCCATAGGCTCGCCGTTTGGTTTTGACCA
Source organism: Pseudomonas sp. CFBP13509 (assembly GCF_005233485.1). Lineage (NCBI taxonomy): Bacteria > Pseudomonadati > Pseudomonadota > Gammaproteobacteria > Pseudomonadales > Pseudomonadaceae > Pseudomonas > Pseudomonas sp. CFBP13509. The sequence continues at coordinate 130,092 of NZ_QGAA01000001.1, read as the reverse complement.
TACCGTTACCCAGGGTATCGTCAGTGCCATTGGTCGCAGCCTGCCGAACGAGAACTATGTGCCGTTCATCCAGACCGACGTGCCTATCAACCCGGGCAACTCCGGTGGCCCGTTGTTCAACCTGGCGGGCGAAGTGGTGGGGATCAACTCGCAGATCTACACCCGTTCCGGTGGCTTTATGGGGGTGTCGTTCGCCATTCCTATCGACGTGGCCATGGATGTTTCCAATCAGCTGAAAAGTGGTGGCAAGGTCAGCCGTGGCTGGTTGGGTGTGGTCATCCAGGAAGTGAACAAGGACCTGGCTGAATCCTTCGGCCTCGACAAGCCGGCGGGCGCCCTGGTCGCGCAAATCCAGGATGACGGCCCGGCTGCCAAAGGCGGTCTGCAAGTGGGCGACGTGATCCTGAGCATGAACGGTCAACCGATCGTTATGTCGGCCGACCTGCCGCACCTGGTTGGCGCACTCAAGGCCGGCAGCAAGGCCAAGCTGGAAGTGATTCGTGATGGCAAGCGCCAGAATGTCGAGCTGACCGTGGGTGCGATCCCTGAAGAGGGCGCGACCCTGGATGCCCTGGGTAACACCAAGCCGGGCGCCGAGCGCAGCAGCAATCGCCTGGGCATTGCCGTGGCCGAGCTGACTGACGAGCAGAAGAAAGCCTTCGATCTCAAGAGCGGCGTGGTGATCAAGGAAGTGCAGGACGGCCCGGCAGCGTTGATCGGCCTGCAGCCTGGCGACGTGATCACTCACCTGAACAATCAGGCGATTGAGACTACCAAGCAGTTCACCGACATCGCCAAGGCGTTGCCGAAGAACCGCTCGGTATCGATGCGCGTGCTTCGTCAGGGGCGTGCCAGCTTCATTACCTTCAAGCTGGCCGAGTAACCCACCAGGCCAATAAAAAGCCCCCGCCTTCGTGTTACGAGGGCGGGGCTTTTTGTGGGCGATGGGTTTAGCCCATCATGCCTTTAACCAGGCGCTCCTGTTCGATCAACTCACGCTGACGTGCATCGATGCGTGACGACAACGGGAAATTGCTGCCGGCGCGACGTTTGGCAAAGTCCAACTGCTGAATCGCCTGCTGGAAGTCGCCCACCAAAGCAAAGTATTCGGCGCGAGCCTGATGCAGGCCGATGATATTGCCCGACAAGCCACGAGTCTCGGCGACCTGGTACCACACATCCGGATCGTCCGGGCGAGACTTGAGCAAGCCATCCAGGGCCTTTTCCGCATCGGCGGTGCGATTCTGTTTAAGCAGCAGATCTACCCGAATCTGATTCAGCGGGTAGTTGCCGGGGTATTGGGTCAGCATCCGATCCGTGCGTTGCTGGGCATCGGGCAGGTGGTTGTTGTCGATGTCCAACTGGATTTGCGCCAGGTTGTAGGTGATGTCGTTGGGCGCCTTGGCCAGCAAGGGTTGCAGGCTTTCCCGTGCCTGCTTGAACTGGGAGGCTTTGATCTGGGCGATGGCCAGGCCATAGCGCGCCACGTCGTTTTTAGGATTTTCGTCCAGTTGCGCCTGGAAGCGCTTGGCGGCGAGTCCGGAGGTGTCTTCGTATTGCAACTGTACCCGCGCGCGAATCAATTGGTAGCGCAGGCTGTCTTCCTTGCCGCCGGCCTTGGCTTGTTCCGCGCGGTTGCGGGTGTCGGCGATACGCGATTCGGTCACCGGGTGAGTCAGCAGGAATTCCGGCGGCTTGGCGTCGAAGCGATACTGACGCATCAGGCGTTCGAACATGGTTGGCATGGAGCGCGGGTCGTAGCCGGCTTTCTCCAGGTTGACGATGCCGATACGGTCCGCCTCCTGTTCATTCTGGCGAGAGAATCGTCGTTGTTCCTGGATGGCCGCGGCCTGTGTGCCGGCGATTGCGGCGATCCCGGCATCCCCGGCACCGGCGGCGGCCGCAATGATGCCGCCGAGGAGGGCGGCCATCATCGGGATCTGCATGCGCTGCTGCGCCTCGACACCACGGGCGAAGTGACGCTGGGACAAGTGAGCCAGTTCGTGGGCCAGCACCGACGCGTATTCCCCTTCGGTCTGGGCATTGAGAAACAGGCCGCCGTTCACGCCGACGATACCGCCGGGTGCGGCGAAGGCGTTCAGTTGCGGGCTGTTGATCAGGATGAATTCCAGGCGCCGGTCATTCACCTGGCTGGTTTCCACCAGCTTGTACACGCTGGTTTCGACGTAATCCTTGAGCTGCGGGTCGTTCAACTGCGAGACCTGGCCCCGTAGGTAGGCCAGCCAGGCGCGGCCCAGCTGATATTCCTGTTGCGGCGAGACAATGGCAGAACTGGCGTCGCCAAGTGACGGCAGGTCGTCAGCGAAGCCTGGGGAGGCCAGCAGGCAAGCCAGCGTCAGCAGGGTAGGGCGCAAAAAAGTCATGCACAGAGCCTTTCGACAAAGAGCTTACTGTAGCCGGACACTGAGCTTCGGACCAGATATTCTAAGCACCCCGAATGCGTGCCCGGAGTAAAACCATGACCGACGCTGTAGCCTTTGATGCCGAACTCGATGCCAGCGGCCTCAATTGCCCGTTGCCTCTGCTCAAGGCCAAGCTGGAACTCAATCGATTGGCCAGTGGCGCTGTGCTCAAGGTGATCGCCACCGACGCAGGTTCCCAGCGTGATTTTCGTACCTTCGCCAAGCTGGCCGGCCATACCCTGCTGCATGAAGAAGACGCCGCCGGTGTGTACCGTTACTGGTTGCGCAAGGCCTGAACCGTTTGCCCCTACCACCCGAGGTTGATTGATGTTCAAAGTGTTACGAGACTGGATCCAGCGCTACTTCTCCGATGAAGAAGCCGTGGTGCTGGCGGTCCTGCTGTTTCTGGCCTTTACGGCCGTACTCACCTTGGGAGGCATGCTGGCGCCGGTACTGGCGGGGATGGTGCTGGCTTACCTGATGCAGGGCCTGGTCACCACCCTGGAGCGTTTACGCTTGCCGGGCGGCGCAGCTGTGGGCCTGGTATTTGCCTTGTTCATGGGGCTGCTGGTGGTGTTTATTGTCGTGGTGTTACCGCTGCTGTGGCACCAACTGATCACGTTGTTCAACGAGTTGCCGGGCATGCTCGCCAAGTGGCAGTCGCTGTTGCTGCTGCTGCCGGAGCGCTACCCGCATCTGGTGTCGGACGAGCAAGTGCTGCAGGCGATAGAAGTGGCACGGGGCGAAATCGGAAAGTTCGGGCAATGGGCGCTGACCTTTTCCCTGTCCAGCCTGCCGCTGCTGGTCAACATCATGATCTACCTGGTGCTCGTACCGATCCTGGTGTTCTTCTTCCTCAAGGACCGCGCCATGATCGGGCGTTGGGTGAGCGGCTATCTGCCGCGCGAACGAGCGCTGATCACCCGGGTGGCCGAAGAAATGAACCGACAGATCGCCAACTACATTCGTGGCAAGGTCATCGAGATCATTATCTGCGGGGGCGTTACCTACATTGCGTTTATCGCACTGGACCTCAACTACGCCGCCTTGCTGGCACTGCTGGTGGGGATTTCGGTGGTGGTGCCGTATGTCGGTGCCGTGGTGGTGACGGTGCCGGTGACCTTGATCGCCTTGTTCCAGTGGGGCTGGAGCGACCAGTTCATCTACTTGATGGCGGTCTACGGCATCATCCAGACCCTGGATGGCAACGTGCTGGTGCCGCTGCTGTTCTCGGAGGCGGTCAACCTGCACCCGGTGGCGATCATCTGTGCAGTGCTGTTGTTTGGTGGACTGTGGGGATTCTGGGGGGTGTTCTTTGCGATTCCCCTGGCGACGCTGTTCAAGGCCGTGCTGGATGCGTGGCCGCGGCAGGAGCCGGTGGTGGCACCTTTGTTGTAAGGGTAGGCGCGAATCACTGCTTCATCGCTGCAGTGATCCGCGCTACAGATCAGGCCTTGTTCAATGCCTGGGCTGCGGCCAGAACGGCGTCCACATGGCCCGGCACTTTCACGCCGCGCCATTCCTGGCGCAGCACACCGTCCTTGTCGATCAGGAAGGTGCTGCGATCCACACCCAGGTATTCCTTGCCGTACAGCTTCTTCAGCTTGATGACGTCGAACAGTTGGCAGACCGCCTCATCCTTGTCGCTGATCAGCTCGAACGGGAATTCCTGCTTGCCCTTGAAGTTCTCATGGGACTTCAGGCTGTCGCGCGACACGCCAAACACTTCGGTGTTGGCGGCCTTGAATGCTGCGTACTGGTCACGGAAACCCTGGCCTTCGGTGGTGCAGCCCGGGGTGCTGTCCTTCGGGTAGAAGTAGATCACCACTTGCTTGCCCTTGAGGGCGGCAAGGCTGAAGGTCTGGCCGCTGGTGGCCTGGGCTTCGAAATCGGCGACCGGTTTATCGATGACTACCGCCATGATGACTTCCTTACATTGGGTTCTGTGGGCGCCACGGCTCGATCAGCGCGTCGAGGTTCAGGGCATCGGCGAAATCCAGGAACTGGTCGCGCAGCCAACTGATCTGCACGCCGGCCGGCAGGGTCACGGTGAAGGTGGCGTTGAGCATGGTGCCGCCGGTTTGCGGGGCCTGGTAGGTGTCGCAGGTCAGGTTCTCCAGTTCGACGTTATGGTCGATGAAGAACTGGCACAGCTCATTGACGATGTCCGAGCGGTAGGCCGAGCTGACATACGCCACATAAGGAAGCGCCTGCGGGCGATTTTCCAGGGCGGCGCTGCGCACCACGTTGACGGTGAAGTCGTGCTTCTTGGCCAGGCCCGGCAGGCCGGTCTCCAGGCGCGCCAGGGCATCCCAGGTGCCGGAAATCTGCAGGACCAGCGCACTGCACTCGCCATGGCGGGTCAGGCGGGAGGTCACCACGGCACAGCGGTTTTCATGGCTGGCGCGGCACAGGACGTTGGTCAGCTCCATGGGGTTGGCGCCGAGGGCACTGATAACAAGGAATTGTTCGCGAACTGTGGGGGTGGACATGCAGCCTTCCTAAAACGATGAGCGGTCGATACTGTGAGGGCTGTATCGATCAAAGCATGAAGGGTAGCGAAAAGCGTCGCCAAGGGATAGGAGGTGGCGTTTTCATTGCGTGATCCGCCTGATTTTGCCCAGCCTCAACCCGTGCTTTGGCCCAATGATGGCATTGCCCGTCGTTTAGTTGCGCCAGAACGCATCCTCAGGCGGTACTTCGCTTGTACAAGCATCTTGGCGCCAGTACCATTACGGCTCTCTTTTTCCGGCAGGAGCGGTTGCATGATTGCGGGCAGTATGGTGGCACTGGTCACACCCATGGATGCACAAGGTCATCTCGACTGGGACAGCCTGGGCAAACTGGTGGACTTCCACCTGCAAGAAGGCACCAACGCCATCGTGGCGGTCGGCACCACAGGTGAATCGGCCACCCTCGATGTGGAAGAACACATCCAAGTGATCGAATTCGTGGTCAAGCGTGTCGCGGGGCGTATTGCCGTGATCGCCGGCACGGGCGCCAACTCGACGCGCGAAGCCATCGAGCTGACCCGAAACGCCAAGAAAGCCGGCGCCGACGCTTGCCTGCTGGTGACCCCGTACTACAACAAGCCGACCCAGGAAGGCCTGTACCAGCACTTCCGCACCATTGCCGAAGCCGTCGACATTCCGCAGATCCTCTATAACGTGCCGGGTCGTACCGCGTGCGACATGAAGGCCGAGACCGTGATCCGCCTCTCTACCGTGCCGAACATCATCGGCATCAAGGAAGCCACCGGCGACCTGCAGCGCGCCAAGGACATCCTGGCCGGGGTGAGCAGCGACTTCCTGCTGTATTCCGGTGACGACGCCACGGCTGTCGAGCTGATCCTGCTGGGCGGCAAGGGCAATATCTCCGTGACCGCCAACGTGGCCCCGCGCGCCATGAGCGACCTGTGTGCCGCCGCCATCGCTGGCGACGCCGTGACCGCCCGTGCGATCCACGAGAAGCTGATGCCGCTCAACAAGACACTGTTTATCGAATCCAACCCTATTCCCGTGAAGTGGGCGCTGTTCGAGATGGGCCTGATGCCGGACGGTATCCGTCTGCCGCTCACCCGCCTCAGCGAAGCCTGTCACGAACCGCTGCGACAGGCCCTGCGCCAGTCCGGCGTCCTGGTTTAATTGAGGAAGCACTACGCATGAAGCGATTGGCCGGACTTTCCGCACTTGCCTTGATTATCTCCAGCACCAGTGGCTGCGGTTGGATCTGGGGCCCGGAAGGCTACTTCCGTGACCGCGGCAGCGATTACCTGGAAGCACAAGCAACCAAACCGATGCAACTGCCGCCGGACGTCAACGTCGCCAAGCGCCTTGACCCGTTGCTGCCGATTCCACGCAACGTTGCCGACGACACCACCAAGGGTGAATACGTCGTGCCACGTCCACAGCCGATCTCGGCCGTGGCGGATGCCAGCGACTACAGCCTGCAGAAGAGCGGTGATTCGCGTTGGATCGTGGCGCAGCGTCCACCTGCCGAAGTCTGGCCGGTAGCGGTGCAGTTCTTCCAGGACAACGGTTTCCGCATCGACGAGCAGCGCCCGCAGACCGGTGAATTCACCACGGCATGGCAGCAAGGCAGCGAGCTGTCCGCCACTATGGCCAAGCGCCTGCAGGCCGGCGGTGTCGCCGCCGACAGCGAAGCCCGTGTGCGTGTGCGCATCGAGCCGGGCGTGCAGCGCAACACCAGTGAAGTCTACGTGGTCAGCGCCGAGCGTCCTGCCGGCAGCACCGCCAACGTCGACTTCACCAACCGCTCGGTCAACACCGGTGTCGACTCGGCATTGGTCGACGAGATGCTGGCCAGCATGAGCCGTATCTCCGAGAAGGGCGGTTCCGTTTCCCTGCTCGCCGCCCGTGATTACGACACCCCGAGCCGCGTCAGCCTCACCGAGGACGGCAGCGGCAACGTGGTGCTGAACCTGGGTGAAGACCTGGATCGCGCCTGGGCCAGCGTCGGCCGCGCGTTGGAGCAAGGCCCTTGGCGTGTTGAAGACATCAACCGCAGCCTGGGCCTGTACTACATCAACGTGGCTGAAAAGGCCGAGCGCAAAGACGAAGAGCCTGGTTTCTTCGGCAAACTGTTCGGCAGCAAGCCGACCAAGGAAGAAATCGAGACCCGCGCCGAGCGTTATCAGGTGCGTTTGAGCAAGGTTGGCGAGACTGTGCAGGTCACCGTCGAGAAGAACATCAACACCGTCGCGCCGGCTGAAACGGCGCGCAAAGTGTTGGGCGTGATTCAGGACAACCTGGGCTGATCCGATGCGTTTTGCCGTTCTCGGCAGCGGTAGCCAAGGGAACGGCACGCTGGTCGCCCATGACGACACGTACGTGCTGGTGGATTGTGGTTTCTCGTTAAAGGAAACCGAGCGGCGCCTGCTGCGCCTGGGGGTTCACCCCTCGCAGCTGAGCGCGATTCTGGTGACCCACGAACATGCCGACCACGTGCATGGCGTGTGTTTGCTGTCTCGGCGCTACAATCTTCCGGTGTACCTCAGTCGCGGCACACTGCGCGGGATGCGCAAACCTATAGAACCCGCAGGTTTCCTGGCCGGTGGCGAGCAGCTGCAAATCGGTGCCCTGAGCATCGATGTGATTGCCGTGGCGCACGACGCCCAGGAACCGACGCAGTATGTATTCAGTGACGGAGAGCGGCGTTTCGGCGTGCTCACCGACCTGGGCTCCTACTGCGCCAAGGTACTGGACGGATACCGGAACCTCGATGCCTTGATGATCGAGTCCAACCACTGCCGGGACCTGTTGGCTCGCGGTCACTATCCGTACTTTCTCAAGCAACGGGTCGGCGGCGAACTGGGACATTTGAACAACCATCAGGCGGCGTACCTGGTGTATGAGTTGGGCTGGCAAGACCTGCAACACCTGGTCCTGGCCCACTTGAGCAGCAAGAACAACCTGCCGACGCTTGCCCGGCAATGTTTTGTCGACACCCTCGGGTGCGACCCGGACTGGCTGCAACTGGCCGATCAAGATTCAGGGCTCGACTGGCGACATATCGCCTAGCCCACCTCACTCAAAGCGGAGCCCATCATGGAAAAACGTGAAGAACTCTACCGCGGCAAAGCCAAGTCGGTTTACAAGACCGACGACGCCAACCGCCTGATCCTGCTGTTTCGCAACGACACCTCGGCGTTCGACGGCAAGCGCATCGAACAACTTGATCGCAAGGGCATGGTGAACAACAAGTTCAACGCCTTCATCATGCAGAAACTCGAAGCGGCCGGTATTCCGACCCAATTCGACCAACTGCTGGGCGACAACGAGTGCCTGGTGAAGAAGCTGGACATGATCCCGGTGGAATGCGTCGTGCGTAACTACGCCGCCGGCAGCCTGGTCAAGCGCCTGGGCGTGGAAGAGGGCCTCAAGCTCAATCCTTACACGTTCGAACTGTTCCTGAAGGACGACGCCAAGGGCGACCCGTTCATCAACGAATCCCACGTCGTGGCATTCGGCTGGGGCACCGCCGAGCAACTGGCACGCATGAAGGAGTTGTCCCTCAAGGTCAACGACGTGCTGAGCAAGCTGTTCGACGACGCAGGCCTGCTGCTGGTGGACTTCAAGCTGGAATTCGGCGTGTTCCACGACGGCTCCATCGTCCTCGGCGACGAATTCAGCCCGGACGGTTGCCGCCTGTGGGACAAGGACACCAAGAAGAAGATGGACAAGGACCGCTTCCGCCAAGGCCTCGGTGATGTGATCGAAGCCTACGAAGAAGTCGCCAAGCGTCTCGGCGTACCGCTTTAATCGACGCAAGCATCTGATAGCACGGAAAAAAATCGCTTCTGCGCTTTGCTTCCACGAAACAGGCTGTTATGATGCGCGCCGTTGGAGAGATGCCAGAGTGGCCGAATGGGACGGATTCGAAATCCGTTGTACCTTCACCGGTACCTAGGGTTCGAATCCCTATCTCTCCGCCATTACATAGAAAAAGCCCCGTAGCTTATTCAGCTACGGGGCTTTTTCGTTTCTGAGATTTGGGGGCAAGCTACTCGTTCCTAGCAGCAAAAAGGGCCGCAGTGGTTGTTTCCAGCAGGCACAACCAACCGTATTCCGTCTTCAAGCATGCCTTACTGGCTTGATCAGGCTTTCTGCTGGAATTCCAAACATCTCATGCAGCTTCCAAATCATTGGCAAGGTCAGCGCTCGTTTTCCATTCAGCACTTCATAAACACGATTCTGGCGACCAATGGCGGGAATAAGATCAGCCGCTGACAGGCCAGACTGTTCCATTCTGAAGCGAATGGCATCGATTGGGAAAGTTTTTGGCTTCATAGGCCTCGATCAGCGTGATCATTACGTCAAAGTAATCACCTTCCGGGGCGCCGGGTTCTGGTTCGTTGTCGAACAGCGCGGAGACAGACTTGAGCGCGTCCTTGTAATCCTGTTCGGTGTGGATAGGTCGGATGTTCATGGGTTACTCCGTTTCGTCATCTTTGATGTGTTCCCAGTATTCTCGTGGGCATCATGCTCGGCGACGCTGCAAATAACTCACTGATATTTATAACTTCCCATTTCCTGGGTGTACGTCCCTCAAGTCTTTATCCAAACGGCCGAAACACTCTCGTACGACATCGTATCCCCAATAAGAGAGTCCCCCCTAATGTCCCTTCGCAGCCTGTCCATCGCCCGCCGTGCGGGTCTGGGTTTTGCCCTGATTGCTTTGCTCGTGGCCCTGCTGGGTTTTTTTGCACTGTCGAACATGGCAAGCATCCGCGCCAGCGCGGTGCAGGTGGAAAGCGGGCTGGTGCCGAAGATGCGGCTGGTGGCGGACATTCGTGAAATCATGCTGCGCATTCGTACGATCTCTTTGCGCATGGCCCTGGACCCGAACCCGGCGAGCATCCCGCAATACCGTAGCCAGATGGACACCCGCAGCCAGGACCTGAGCAAACGGCTGGCCGACCTCGATGCAGTGATCGACACCCCCGAAGTACGCACGCTCTATGATCAGTTCCAGGTCTCGCTGCGCCAATACCAGCAAGGGCTGGCGCAGTCGTTCATCCTCGCCGACAAGCAGCAGGGCGCTGAACTCAACAAGCTGTTGCTGGTGGATATGAAAACCGTGGTCGATGGCTCCGGGGCCCAACTCAATGCCCTGGCCGACTACTACAACGCCCAGATCAACCAGCAAGGCCAGGCGGCCGAGTCGCAGTACGGCCGTTCGCGCACCATGGTGTTCGGCTTTGTGATCGTGGCCGGGTTGAGTACCGTGCTGCTGGCCTGGTTGCTCACGCGCAGCATTGTCGGCCCGCTCAGTCATGCCGTACGGGCTGCCGAGAACGTTGCCCAGGGTGACCTGACCCAAACGGTGGACGTGAGCGGCGACGACGAAGTGACGCGCCTGCTCGTGGCACTCAAGACCATGCAGGCCAACCTGCGCGGGACCTTGCAACTGATTCGCCAGTCGGCCGGGCAGATGGCGTCATCGGCCACCGACCTCAACGGCATCACCGACCAGAGCAGCCGCAGCCTGCAAAAGCAGACCGCTGAAATCGAGCAGGCCGCCACCGCCGTCAACGAGATGACCTCGGCGGCGGATGAGGTAGCGCGCAATGCGGTGTCCACCTCCGAGTCCACTCGCCTTTCCAATGAAACCGCGCGCGAAGGCCAGCACCGTGTGGGTGAAACGGTCAGCGCCATTCAAGCCCTGAGCACCAACATCGGCGAAACCTCGACCCTGGTGCAGAACCTCGCCGAGCAATCGCGCGATATCGGCAAGGTGCTCGATGTGATCCGCTCCATCGCCGAGCAGACCAACTTGCTGGCACTCAACGCCGCGATCGAGGCGGCGCGGGCCGGTGAGTCCGGGCGCGGCTTTGCGGTGGTGGCTGACGAAGTCCGTGCACTGGCCCACCGTACCCAGCAATCGACCCTGGAAATCGACCAGATGGTGACCGCGATGCGCACGGGGTCCAACGAGGCGTTGAGCTCGATGCAGTCGAGTACCCAGCGTGCCACCGACACCCTGGCCCTGGCTGAGGGGGCGGGCGGTGCATTGAGCCAGATCACCGACTCCATCGACCAGATCCACCAGCGCAACCTGGTCATCGCCAGCGCCGCCGAGGAGCAGGCCCAGGTGGCCAAGGAAGTCGATCGCAACATCGTCAATATTCGCGACCTGTCTGCGCAATCCTCTTCCGGCGCCGGGCAGATCAATGGATCAAGCCGCGAACTGGCGCAATTGGCGGTCTCGCTGAACGAGGCGGTTGCGCGGTTTCAGCTGTAGTGCAGCGCGCTTATTCCTGCGCGATAACGGGCTGGGGCGGGGTCAGCTCCAGCACGCGATCACGCCCACCTTCGGCCAGCAGATAAGTCCCATGCCCGGTCGGCACAATCGACTGTGGCGCCTTCAAGAACGACAAAATCGTCTGCTGGCGCCCCTGTTTATCGATCAGCAACAACCGCGCGCGGTGGGTGGCGTCTTCGTTGATCCATAACCCGCGCTCATCGCACATCAAAAAGGTCGGCTGGTTCAGCTTGGCCAGTACCACCGGGTCGCTGCCGTCTTCGGTCAGCTCACGGACCATGCCTTCTTTCTTCTTCGTGTAGAGCATGCGGCCATCGGTGCAGCGGATGATCGATTCGCCCTCGTCGAGGCCTTTGCGAACGACGCTTAAGGTCTGGTCGCTCCAGCGATAACGCAGGATGCGCCCCTCGTCGCGACGGTCCTCCATGGCATAGAGGTAGTCACCGTCGTCCCACAGGCCTTGCACGTTTTCGCCCCTGAACAATTCGGTGACGGTACCGTCCTTGAGGAAGCTGACGGGGGAGTCGAGTGCTTCTTGGCTGAACACCCAGCCGCCACGGGTGGCGAACATACCGTCGGGTTTGGACAGGTTGCCCACCACCACTTCGCGTGTTCCGTCCGGATGAATGCGCACGATGCTGCCCTTGGCGTCGTCGAGCTCCAGGCTGACCATCAGCGCGCCGTCCGGCAACGGCATCAGCGAGGCGGCTTTTGGCACGTCGCGGTGTACGACCTGAACGCTCCAGCCGGCAGCGGCGCTCACCGGGTAGAAGCTTTGCCAGGTGAAGAAACCCAGCGCGGCGAGGCAAGGCAGGCCCACCAGGCAGGCCGCCCATTTCAGCGCGCGGTGAAGCGTTTTTCTGTCAGATGCCTTGCTCATTGAACTCTCAGTCGAAAAGGGGCGGCTAGCAGGCACTTGTTTTTTCAAGGCTGGTTGGCCTGCCATTGTTTATAGAGTTTGCGGGCGACTTCCATTCGCGCGATCAGGATCACCAGGTAAATCATCCATGCCATCGACACGAGCACCAGCGAGAACAGCAGCCCGCGTTGTTGGCCCAGGCCTTCTCGTACGTATTTGTTGTAGGTCTTGTCGAGGAAGAATGAGCAAATGATGTCGAGTTTATCTTCCGGTAATCCTGGGCGCAGGAACGCCTGGAGCGACTCGGACGAGCGACAGTGCTCGACCTTGAGGACGGTGTCAGACCAGATACCGAACTTCACGTTATCTTCCGATAAATAGAACGAGGGGGCATCCGGGGCGTTTTTGAGGGACACCATCAGATACTTGGATTCAATCAGCGGAACCGCAATGGCTACGCCCGCCAGAAGCGCGATAGCAAGAAAGAAAAAGCAGTTGATACGCCACTGTGCGAACCGCTTGGTGATGAAGCTCAGTGCTGTAAAGTCGCTCCACTCGATGTAGCGCTTCACGCGACCGAAGTCGCGTGGGGTGAAGTCATTGCTGTACATCCAATCCTCAGCCAAGTCGGCCTCGCGCAGCGTATTGGCGGGGATGTTGAATTCATAGCGATAATATTCCAGCTCGCGCAAGTCCTTGCGCATGCGTTCAAAACGGTCTGTTTCGAAGCGCGTTTTGCCACCAAAAAACCGCCATATCCAATCCCGTAGAAACAGCAGCGATCCAGAGCGCCGGTAGATAAATATCAACAGCCCCGCGATAGCGAGAAAGGTGAAAGCCCCGCTGAAGAAGGCGAAATGCTCCACATACCAGGTCAGCGGTGTGCTTTTTACGATCGGTTCGGCCATGCCTGGGTCCTTAGTCATAGAGTCGAACGCGGGATTCTAGGGAACCCGAGCAACCGTGTCTTTACGTCAGGAAAAACAAGAAGCAACTGACTGGCCTCTCGGAAACAGGCTAAGCCTCAGCGGCAGTTTTTCTGGCAGTTCTACTCCATAGCTTCCCACTGGCGCTTGTACGATATTGCTCTACATCCCGCTATTCACGATGGGCACCAGCAACGTCGCGTCCATGCGCATGGGCAACGTCACCATTGCGATGGGGGCTTGAAGGAACAAGCGCCGCGGGCGGACTTTGCCGCCAGCGGCGCTGGAATTGGAGCGGTGGGCGCGGGAGATACCGTTTCGGTCAGCGCGCCACCGAGTCCAGGCCGGTGGATTGCACCACCGGTTGTGCCTGGGGCGAGGCCAGGAACTGCAACAGCGCCCTGGCCTGCGCAGGGTGTTCGGCATTGACCGGAATGCCCGCCGCAAAGCGCGTCACCGATTGCACGTCTTCCGGGATCTTGCCGACGTACGTCACACCCGCCACCGGCAATAACTCCGCCACCTGCTGCAAGCCCACTTCGTAATCGCCCTTGGCGACCTGTTCGGCCACCGGGAGGCGTTCGATCATGGTGCCTTTGGCGGGCATGCCGAGCTTCTTGAACAGCTCTTTCTCGACATACACACCGCTGGCGCTGTCCGAATACGCCACGGACTTGGCCTTGCTCAGTACGGCCTTGAGCTCGGCATCGGTGCCGATCGCGGGTTTGGTCGCACCTGCCTTCACCACCAGGCCGATGCGCGAATCCGCCAGTTCCACGCGGGACGCCGGGTCGACCTTGCCTTGTTTGATCAAGTCATCCAGGGCATAGCCGACCATGATCACCACGTCGGCATGTTCGCCACGGGCCAGACGGTTGGGAATCGCTTCCGGCGCCTTGCCCATGGAGGGGCCGAGGACGGTGTCGAGGGTGTCGCCGCTGTACTGCGCGTATTGCGGGCCCAGCAGTTTATAGGCGGCGGTGAAGCCACCGGAGGTCATCACCTTGAGTTCCTCGGCCTGGGCCGTCAGCGCCAGGGCACCGAGGGCCAGGGCCGTCAGGGTCTTGAACAAAGGCCCCATCACGCCGCCCCCTGCATCACCTGCCCGCGTGCGTTGGCGCGACGATACAGCGCCAGGGTCGAACACAGCGCGCACAACGCAGCGAACATCATCCAGTAGGCCGGCGAGGCCTTGTCTTCGGTGATGTGGATGAACCAGGTGGAGATCGCCGGGGTAAACCCACCGAAGATCGCGGTCGCCAGGCTGTAGGCCAGGGAGAAGCCCGCCACGCGCACTTCCACCGGCATGATTTCCGTGAGCGCCGGGATCATCGCGCCGTTGTACATGCCGTACAGGAACGAGAACCACAGCAGCGTCTCCAGCATATGGGCGAAGCTCGGTGCATTCACCACGTAGGACAGTGCCGGATAAGCCGTGAGCACCGTCAACGCGGTCATGGCGATCAGCACCGGCTTGCGGCCGAAGCGGTCGCTCAGGGTGCCGCCGATCGGCAGCCAGACAAAGTTCGACACCGCCACCAGCAAGGTCACCAGCAGCGCGTCGGAGGTGCTCAGTTGCAGCACGGTCTTGCCGAAGGTCGGCGCGTACACGGTGATCAGGTAGAACGCGGTGGTGGTCATGGCCACCATCAGCATGCCGCCGATGACCACGGTCCAGTTTTTCACCAGTGTGGCCAGCACCTCGCGCATGGTCGGGCGATGCTTGCGGTTGGCGAATTCTTCGGTTTCCTGCAGGTTACGGCGCAGCACAAAGATGAACGGGATGATCACGCAACCAATGGCGAACGGAATGCGCCAGCCCCAGTCGGCAACCACCGCTGGTTCCATCCACACGTTCAAGCCATAGCCCAGGGCGGCGGCGACCACGATGGAGATCTGTTGGCTGCCGGATTGCCAGCTGGTGTAGAACCCCTTGCGGCCTGGGGTGGCCATTTCAGACAGGTATACCGACACACCGCCCAGCTCCGCGCCGGCCGAGAAACCTTGCAACAGGCGACCCAGCAGCACCAGCAGCGGCGCCCACAGGCCAATGGTGTGATAACCCGGCACCAGCACGATCAACAGCGTGCCGCTGGCCATGATCGACAAGGTCACGATCAACCCTTTGCGGCGACCGACGTCATCGATATAAGCGCCGAGGATGATGGCGCCCAGTGGGCGCATCAGGAAGCCCGCGCCGAACACGGCGAAGGTCATCATTAATGAGGCAAATTCATTGGCGGCAGGGAAGAACGCGGCAGCAATGTAGGTGGCGTAGAAGCCGAACAGAAAGAAGTCGAACTGTTCAAGGAAGTTGCCCGAAGTAACGCGGAATACCGCACCTACTTTCGAACGGGCAGAATCGGGCCGGGAAGGGCTAGTCATGGTTTTGTGTCTCCAGCGTTCTTTTAAGTGCTTGTTTCGCGTAAGACCGAGGATAGTGGCTGACACATTTAGAAATGAAAAGTGAAAAATATGGATTGATTAATGTCTGTTGGTTATGAATTTGCGCGCCTTTCAAAGATCCCGCTCTGTTCTATGCTGGAAGGTATGACCCATTCTTACGGAAGGGAGATGGCTATGGGCAATGAACCGAAGCGCCAAGATGAGCCGGAGCATGAGCAACCCCGGCGACATGAAGAGGAAAAACCCCAGACCTGGAAGCACCCGGACGACGGCACTGAGCTGTCCGAGCGGGATCAGGAGCGTCCGCTCAAGCCCTGATCAATGTTCGGCCGGGGCTAAAAAGCACCCTTGACGGGCCATGAACTGCCTCCACGAAGGGCTCTCCGTGGGGGCGGGTGTTACCTGGGTCGGGGTTTCGAATTCCGCCAGCGCGGCGCCGGTATCGGCATTGATCACCTTAACGCGACACCACCCACTGTCGGCGTCGGCAATCCCGCCTTTGAGCAAGTAGCGCTCTTGGGCGGCGAACTGGGTGTTGAACTCAATCACACAGCGCCGGCCGGCGCTTGCCAGGCCCGACACGATCAAGTGCAGCGGTTGGTCGGCGGCGATGTCCACGTAACTGTCGGGGCGCGAAGTACTGCCGTGCACCGCAAACAGTGCGGTTTCCTTACTCGGCGTTCCCACCCTGCCTTGCAGGCATTCATGATCCGTCGAAACGCTGACAGACAGCCATTCGTTGTAGCTGGCGTGGGTGCTCAACTCACTTTTGAGCTGTGCTCGCGGGCCTTCGAGCGGTGCCTTGTAGGGCGTCATGGCGGTACATCCGGCCAGTAACAGCGGTAGTGCGATGTTGCGGATGTTTATCAAGGCAATAGCATCCAGTTCAAAGAGGGGGCTATGAAACCAGCAACGAAACAGGAAAACCCGAAGCCAGCATCAGGTACGCCACCACTGCCGACAGGCACAGGCCGACAAACACCCGCAATAAGGTGCGGACGGTGGGGCGGGTGACAAAGCGGATAAGCCAGAGGCAGAACCCGGCCACCAGAATGGGCAGGCCAAAAATGACCAGCACGGTAGTGTTCCTGCGACGTTCGAGCGCTGTTTATAGTCCCAAAGCCGCGTGATGAACAGTGTGCACATAGACGCGGCCGGCCCGGCTTTCTAAACTGCGGCTTGTCTTGGGCTAGGGGCAGGCGCCGATGAATCGCAATGAATTACGCAAGGCCGACATCAACCTGATGGTGGTCTTCGAAGCACTGATGCTCGAGCGCAATGTGACGCGAGTGGCCGAGAAGCTGTTTCTCGGCCAGCCGACCATCAGTTCGGCCCTCAACCGTCTGCGTACCTTGTTCAACGACCCGCTGTTCATTCGCGTCGGCCATCGCATGGAACCTACCGCGCGCGCCGAGGAAATCATCCAGCACCTGTCGCCCGCCCTGGACTCACTGTCGTCGGCCTTGAGCCTGACCCACGATTTCGACCCGTCCGTCAGCACCATGACCTTTCGCATCGGACTGTCCGACGACGTCGAGTTCGGCCTGTTGCCACCGTTGCTGCGCGCCTTGCGCCAGGAAGCGCCGCAGGTGGTGTTCGTGGTGCAGCACGTGGACTATTGGCGGATTCCCGATCTGCTGGCGTCCGGCGATATTACCGTCGGCATCACCCAGACCCGTGGCCTGCCGGCGAATGCCAAGCGCAAGTTGCTGCGCCACATTCGTCCGCGACTGCTGCGCGCCGATGCCTCGGACACCCCGCTGACCCTCGATGAATATTGCTCGCGCCCCCATGTGCTGGTGTCCCACACCGCCAACGTGTCCGGGTTTGCCGATGAGTGGCTGGCGGAAATCGGCCGCAAGCGCCATGTGGTGTTGTCGGTGCCGCAATACAGCGCATTGCCCGCGCTGCTGGC
This sequence comes from Pseudomonas sp. CFBP13509, assembly GCF_005233485.1. Taxonomy (NCBI): domain Bacteria; kingdom Pseudomonadati; phylum Pseudomonadota; class Gammaproteobacteria; order Pseudomonadales; family Pseudomonadaceae; genus Pseudomonas; species Pseudomonas sp. CFBP13509. Next base: position 112,779 of record NZ_QGAA01000001.1, on the reverse strand, counting down.
CGGGACCGACTTGATTGCCAGCCTGCCGGACTACACGGCCGAGGCCATGGCGGTGTCGGGCAACCTGTTCTGCGAGCCGTTTCCGTTCGAGACGCCGACCCTGGATTTGTCCATGGTCTGGCTCAGTCATGTGGACACCGACCCGGCCGAACGCTGGGTGCGTTCGCGGCTGGAAGCGTTCATGAGCGATCGAGGTCAGGCGAACAAGGCCTGAGGCTTTTATCCGTGCTATATCTACAGACTTTCCTACGAATGACTCGGAGTCATCCATGCCACACCTGCACTTGGAATACACCGCCAACCTGACAAGCCTGGCCGTCGAGAAAACCCTGTTGCGGCTCAACAATGTGCTGATGGCGTCCGGGCAGTTCGGTTCCGAGTTCGATATCAAAAGCCGCGCTGTGAAGCTCGAGAGTTTTCAGGTGGGCACCTCCCTCAACCCACGCGGTTTCATCGCGGTGAAGCTGTCACTGCTCAGCGGGCGGTCGCCGCAGGTCAAGCAACAATTGTCGCAAAGCCTGCTGGCAGCGTTGCAGGATCTGGGCGACTGGCCGGCGGATCTACAGGTTCAGCTCAGCGTCCAGCTGGTCGACATGGATCGCGACTCCTACAGCAAAGTCGCCATCGGCTAATCCTCGCCACAGAAGTTAGAGTAATCCCTGATCCGCACACACCTTCACCACCTGTTCACGAAACCAGGTATTGGCACTGTCCTGTTCACTGCTTTCATTCCACTGCATATCCAGGGTGAACCCCGGCAATCCGTTGGGGGCCTCGCAGTGGCCGAACACCGTTGCCGGTGCCAGCAGTTTCTGCACGCGGCGCGGCAGGGTGACGATGAAGTCGGTGCCGGTGATCATCTTCAGCGCCGCGCTGTAGCTGTTGGCGCGGGCGATCACCTGGCGCTTTTGGGCCTGGCGCGCCAGCCAGCCGTCGATCATGTTGGTGTCGGAGGTCCATGGCGTGGGGAACACGTGGCGCCGCTCGACGAACGATTGCAGGCTGAATGCCGGCTCGCGCGGTGCCGAGCGTTTATCGAAGACGCACACCAGATCGTCCTCCAGCAGCATCTGGGTCTTGAAGTCTTTATGGGCGCGGTGAAAGTGCGGTCCGAAGCAGATCACCAGATCCAGACGGCCCTCGCGCAGGTCGTCGGCGGGGATGTCGGCTTCCAGTTTCTGCACATTGACGATCACCGGCAGGTCGGCGCGGTCGAAATGCTTCAACAGGCGCGGCAGGATCAGTTGTTCGAAGTACTCCGGCGCGCAGACATTGAAGGTCACGGCCTTCTGGGTCGGGTCGAAGGCCTGGCCACCGGCATGGCACAGGTTGATGCTTTCGAGGATCTTCTGCACATGGGCGTACATGGTGGTGGCCTTGTACGTAGGCCGCATGCCCGCCCGCGTGTTGATAAACAGCTCGTCTTCAAAACTGGTCCGCAGTTTCTTCAGGCTGTAGCTCACGGTGGACTGGCTGACGAACAGCGTTTCTGACACGTCGGTAACGCTGCTCTGGTCATAGACGGCGATAAACACCATCAAGTCCTGCATATCGAGTTTTCTGAGCAAGTTACTGTTTAACATCGGTTTCGTCCGTAAACCCCATGTACCGAAGTCAGTACAAGACAGCGCGAAAGCTTAACGGAACGGCCGTGCCAATAGAAAGCTCTGTAGGGCGTTTCAATGTTTTGCGTGGGACAAATACTGTTTGCAACACGACGTCAGCGAATATGTTGTGCGTAATGCCTTGGGTTGAAGCGCGTGACGATCAGCAGCATCACCACGACCACCGCCGTCAACGACCACCAGGCCCATTCGAAGCTGCCCAGCTGGTCACGGATCATCCCGGCGATCAGCGGCGACAGGCCGGCAATCAGGTAGCCGATGCCCTGCACGAATGCGGTAAGGCTCCCCGCGCGACGCGGGTTGTCGAGGTGGTCGAGGGACAGGATCAGGCTCATCGGGAACAACCCGCCGATACCCAGCCCCAGCAGGCACGGCCACAGCAAACTGAGGTGTTGCGGGCTGAGGATCAGGCCGCAGAACCCGAGGATGATCAGCCCCAGCAACACCGCCACCACCCCGCGTTTATCCCGGCGGCGGTTGGCGATGGCCGGCGCGACCAGGCCGGACACCACCTCCATCGCGGTCAGGAAACCCAGCAACAAACCGGCATTCTGTTCGCTCCAGCCTTGCTCCACGTAGTACGGCGCCAGCCACGCCAGCACGCAGGTGTAGGACGCCGTACCGAGGCCGAAAAAGATCGCCAGCAACCAGGCGCGGCCGTTGCCGAAAAACGATTCCTGAGGGCCGGCGGCGGCTTGGGGCAACGGTGGCAACACCGAGCGCTGGGCGTACCAGAACACCAGGGCCAGTAACGCCAGAAACGCCCAGATCGCCAGGCCGATGCGCCAGCTGCCGGTCTGCACCTGCACGAAGGGGGAGAACGCTGCCGCCAGCGCCGCGCCGCCCATGATAGCGGTGACGTAGAGGCCCATGAACAACGACACGTTTTCGCTGAACCGCGACTTGATCAGCGCCGGCATCAACGCCTGGATCATGGCGATGCCCACACCGGCGGCAATCGCGCTGACGATCAATTCCAGAGCCGAATCCAGGAACAGCCGCGACAACGTCGCCACGCCAATCACCAGCAGTGACAGCACAATGCTGCGGTGCTCGCCAACGCGCTTGGCCAGGCCCATGCCAAAGAACATCGCCAGGCCCATGGCCATGACCGGCAACATGGTCAGCAACGCCGCGCTGCTGAAACTCAACGGCACCTCGCCGCGAATCGACGACAACAACGGCCCCACGGCGGCCATCGACGGCCGCAGGTTAAGGGCGACCAGCACGACGCTGATCATCAGCCACACGGCGGTGGTGGGTTTTGCCTGAACGTTTTCCATGGGCCTGCCTTGAATGAACAAGGGCGAATCAGGCCACGCATGGGGGAGGGGGGCAAATGAGAAAGTCGCAGGGGCTATCTAAAAATTGCGGTTAACTGAAACACCGCAAGTCAAAGTGTGAGAGCGGGCAAGCCCGCTCACCACAGTTACAGTGTTCCTCCTTAACTGACTGGCATTAGGTGCAAGCTCCCTCCCATATTTGTTCTGCGTCGTCAGATAGACCGGATCACATGTTTGATCTCCTGAAACGCCGCCAGGCCCCACGGCCCCAGCTCACGGCCGATACTGCTCTGCTTGTAACCACCCCACGCCGTCTGCGGGAAGATCACCTGCGGTGCGTTGATCCACACCAACCCGGCCTGCAAGGCATTCGCCACGCGTTCGGTGGTCTCGACGCTACGGCTGACCACGCTGGCCACCAGGCCGAAATCGCTGTCGTTGGCCAGGGCAATGGCCTCTTCCTCAGTGGCAAAAGGTCGTACACACAGCACCGGGCCGAAGATTTCTTCGTTCCACAATGCACTGTCCAATGGCACGTCGGTAAACACGGTTGGGCGAATGAAGTAGCCCTTCGCCAGGTTCGCCGGGCGTTCGCCGCCACACACCAATCGCGCGCCAGCCTCAATGCCCCGTTGGATATGCCCCAGCACCCGCTGATACTGCACGCGGTTGATCAACGCGCCCATTTCCACGTCGTCGGCAAATGGGTCGGCGACGCGAATTGCTTCAGCCCGTGCCTGCAAGCGTTGCAGGAATTCATCCGCCAGGCTGTCGGCCACCAGCACGCGGCTGGTGGCGGAACACATTTGCCCGGCGTTGAAAAAACCACCGCCACACGCCAGCTCCACCGCCAGGTCGAGGTCGGCATCCGCCAGTACCAGCAGCGAAGATTTACCGCCTAATTCCAGGCTCACGCCCTTGATGGTTTCCGCTGCACGTTGCATCACCTGCACCCCCACGGCGTTGCTGCCGGTGAAGGAAATCTTCGCCACGCGACGGTCTGCCGCCAGCGGTGCACCAACGGCCAAGCCGGTGCCGCAGACCAGGTTGAACACCCCCGCCGGGCACCCCGCGTCAGCGATGATTTGCGCCAACTGCAACTCCGCCAAGGGCGTGACTTCCGAGGGCTTGAGCACCACGCAGCAACCGGCGGCAAGGGCCGGGGCGAGTTTCCAGGCGGTGGTGACCATCGGGAAATTCCACGGCACGATCAACCCCACCACGCCGCACGGCTCACGGCGCAGGCGCGCGCTGAAGTCATCGCTGGGCAGCGCCACCGGGCGGTCCTGGCCGGCGTCCATGTCGTCGGCGATACCGGCGTAGTACTCGAACGTGGCGATCACGTCGTCCACATCGATGCCGGCTTCAAACAGCGGCTTGCCGTTGTTGCTCGATTGCAGGTGCATCAACTGTTCGCGCTGCGCGCTGACGCCTTGGGCGATTTTGCGCAGCAGGCTGGCGCGATCACGGCCGCTACTTTTCGACCAGTCGATAAAGGCCGCGCTGGCTGCATCCACGGCCTCGGTCACGGCCTGCCCATCGCCGACGCTGACACGGGCCAGGGTCGCCTCGGTGGCCGGGTTGATCACCTCCAGCACGTCATGGCCGGCACGCCATGCGCCGTCGATATACACACCGTTCATTACTGCGCTCATACCGCTGGCTCCTGCATCCATAGGTCCTGGTCGATCTCAATCAGCGTCGGCCCCGGGCGATCGGCGGCGGCGCGCAAGGCGTTGCGCAGCTGTGCAACGCTGTGAGCGCTGTCGGCAGCACTGCCGAGGGCCTTGGCCACGCCGATAAAATCCGGGGTGTAGATGTCTACGCCGACCGGTTCGATGGCGCGGTTGAGCATGTATTTCTTGATCTCTTCATATCCCTGGTTATTCCACAGCAGCACGATGATCGGCGTGCGCGCTTCCACTGCGCTGGCCAGTTCCGGCAGGGTGAATTGCAGCCCGCCGTCACCGATCAAACACACCACCGGTTGCCCATCGCCACGGCCCAACCAGGCGCCGATGGCGGCCGGCAGGGCGTAGCCCAAGGTGCCGTAGCCGGTGGAGGAATTGAACCAGCGGCGCGGGTGATCGAGGTTCAGGGTCAGGTTGCCGCTGTACACCGGTTGGGTCGAATCGCCCACCAGCACGGCGCCCGGCAGTGCCTCCAGCACCGTATTGAGGAACAGGGTTTGCGCGCGGGTGGCGGCGTCCCAGGTGGGGGCCAGTTCGGCCCACAACCGGGCGACGCGCTGAGCGCCCCAGTCGATGTGGCGGGGGCCCAGCGGCGTGCGGTTCAAGTCGGCCAGCAAGGCATCGGCGGCGATCCTTGCGTCGGCCACCAAGGCGAGATGCGGCGGGTAGTTGCGCACGGTCTGGTCGGGGTCGATATCGACGCGCAGCAGCGCACCGGGTATCTCGAAGCCACCGGCGAAGGTCACGTCGTAGTCGGTCTCGGCCAGCTCGGTGCCGATGGCCAGCACCACATCGGCCTCGGCCACCAGCGCGCGGGTAGCGACCAGGGACTGAGTCGAGCCGATCAGCAGCGGATGCTCGGAAGGCAGCATGCCCTTCGCATTGATGGTCAGGGCCACCGGCGCGCCGAGGGCTTCGGCCAGGCGGGTCAATTCGGCGGCCGCCTCAATCGCGCCGCCACCGACCAGGATCAGCGGGCGTTTGGCGGCGGCGAGCAACTGGCTCATCTGCTTGACCGCCGCCGGTGCCGCACCGGCACGGGCGATGCTGACCGGTTGACTGCCGAGCAGTGCATCGGCGTTTTCCACCAGCACATCCAATGGAATCTCGATATGCACCGGGCGCGGCCTGCCGGCCTGGAACAACGCAAACGCCCGCGCCAGCACGGCGGGCAACTCCGCTGCCGACATCAAGGTATGGGAGAACGCCGCCACGCCGGCCATCATCGCGCCCTGGTTCGGCAGCTCATGCAGTTTGCCGCGCCCGCCGCCCAACTGGCTGCGCGATTGCACGCTGGAAATCACCAGCATCGGGATCGAGTCGGCATAGGCCTGGCCCATGGCCGTGGTGATATTGGTCATGCCGGGGCCGGTGATGATGAAACACACGCCCGGTTTGCCGCTGGTACGCGCATAGCCGTCGGCCATAAAGCCGGCGCCCTGTTCGTGGCGTGGGGTGACGTGGCGGATGCTCGAGCGGGCCAGGCCGCGATACAGCTCCACGGTGTGCACGCCGGGAATACCAAACACCTGGTCCACGCCGTAGCTTTCCAGGAGGTTGACCAATACTTCGCCACAGGTCGCCATAGGTGTCGCTCTTGTTATGGATTCGTGGCGGTATTGGAACGGCTGGCCCGTAGCGGCAACAATCGATAAAAAGTCATACTAGCCATGTCCTCACGTCATGGCTGCGCCCTTATGAAACGCCTTCCGCCCCTGCCCGCGCTGCATACCTTCTGGGTCACGGCCCAGTGCTGCAACTTCACCCGCGCCGCCGAGCAACTGCATATCACACAAGGTGCGGTGAGCCGGCAGATCGCCGGGCTGGAGAGCCATTTGGGCTACGCCTTGTTCCAGCGCCAGGCACGGGGGTTGAGCCTGACCGAAGAAGGTCGCGAGTGGTCGCAACGGGTGCAGCAGGTGTTTGGCCTGCTCGGTGACGCGGTGGAGCAGATCGGCAATCGCCGCCATACCCTGCAAATCAAGGCCTCCACCTGCGTAATGCGCTGGTTGTTGCCGCGCCTGATGCAATGGCAGCGGGAGCGCCCGGACGTTCCGGTGGAACTCACCACCACCGTGGCCTACAGCGTGGATTTTCGTCGCGAGCAATTCGACGCGGCGGTGATCTATGCGCCCATCGCCGAGCAATCGGCCGAGGCGCGGCATTTGTTCGATGAGCAACTCACCCCGGTCTGCGCACCGGCGCTGCTCGCCGGTTTGCACACCCCGGCGGACTTGCAGCAACAGGTGCTGTTGCACCCCACGCGGGATGAGCGCGATTGGGCGCGCTGGCTCCAGGCGGCGGATACGCGGTTGAGCAACGTGAGCCAGGGGCATCATTTCGAGACGTTGGACTTGGCGATGAACGTGGCCTCCCAGGGCTCCGGGGTGGCGATGGGCGACAGTGCGTTGATGGGCGAGGATCTCAAGGCGGGGCGCTTGGCGATGCCGTTTGAACTGCGGGTACCGACGGGGAAGGGGTACTACCTGGTGTATCCGCCGGGGACGGTGCCGTCGGCAGGGCTTGAAGCGCTGATGAACTGGCTGGTTGATCAGGCAACCTCCGCGAAAATCCCGTAGCAGCTGCCGAGCGCAAGCGAGGCTGCGTTGCGGTGTGTCAGGTACACCGCTGACGCAGCCTCGCTTGCGCTCGGCAGCTGCTACGGGAGTGGGAGGGAGGTCAGTAACCGACGGTGAAGCGCTGGCGCGAGTGCTTCGGTGTTTCCACTTCATCGAGCATGGCGATGGCGTAGTCGGCAAAGCTGATCGAGCTGCTACCGTCACTGCTCACCAGCAAGTCATCCTGGCCCAGACGGAATTTACCGGTGCGCTGGGTGCCATCGAACAAGGCCGACGGCGACAGGAACGTCCAATCCAGGTCCTTTTCCTGACGCAGCACGTCGAGAAACGCGGCCCCTGCACTGGCTTCGGCTTTGTATTCCGCCGGGAAGCCCTCGCTGTCGATCACACGCCCGCCACCGGGCAGCAGCAACGAACCGGCGCCGCCCACCACCAGCAGGCGTTTCACCCCGGCTTTTTTTACCGGGCCGATCACGGCGCTGGCGGGCAGGGTGGCGAAATGTGCCGCGCTGATCACCACATCGCTGCCGCTGATGGCTTGTTCCAGGGCATTGGCATCCAGTGCATCAACCTGCTTGACGGTGACGCCGGGGCGTACAGCCAGCTTGTCGGTGTTACGCGCGATAGCCACCACGCTATGCCCACGACGCAGGGCTTCTTCCAGCAATTGGCTGCCGGCACGGCCGGTGGCCCCAATGATTGCGATCTTGCTCATGATGTTCTCCAGTACGGTCAGGGTTTAAAGGCATTCACCACTTCATTTCGCCCTTGGCGACTTTGGCGCTCAGTTCCAGCGAGCTTTCGTCGGCGAGGGTGGGGTAGCGCTTTTTCATGGCCGCGATCAGGGCGGCGGCGTCCTTGGCCTTGGCGGTTTCTACGTCGAAGGCCTTGATGTAGTCGGCAGTAAAGGCCACGGCTTGCGGTGACGGCGTGCCCAGGTAGTGGCCAGGAATCACCGTGCGTGGCTTCAACTGTTCGATGCGTTGCAGGGTCGCAAGCCAGTCTTTATGGGATTGCGCGCTTTGGGTGTCGGCCATCCACAGGTGAATGTTTTGCGCGACCACCACGCCCCCGACCACGGCCTTGATCGACGGGATCCACACGAAGCTGCGGTCCGGCTGCGGGCCATCCAGGCCGATCACCTCCAACTGCTGCCCTTCAAGGGTCAGGCTGTGGCCTTGCAGCACCTGGGGCACGATGGTTTTGCCCGGTTTGTCGGCACCCATTTTCGGGCCCCAGAACTCAAGTTTGCCGGCCACGGTGGCGTTGATATGGTCGACCACCGGTTGCGGCGCCAGCACCTTGGCGTCGGGGAACGCGGCCGTCAGGGTGTCGAGGCCGAAGTAGTAATCCGGGTCGCCATGGCTGATGTAGATGGTGGTCAGGTGTTTGCCGCTGGCGCGGATCTTCTGCACCAGTTGCTCGGCCTGGCCCTTGCCGAATTGCGCGTCCACCAGGATCGCGTCTTTGGCACCGCTGACCAGCACCGAGCTGACCGGGAAGATCGCCGCCTCGCCAGGGTTGTAGACATCCAGGGTCAGGTCGGCCGCCGCTGCATGGCCGGCAAACGCCAAGGCAGCGGTGAAGGTCAAGCGCTTGAGGGTTGAGAACATCGGGCAGCTCCAGCAGTGGATTCAAAGGATGCACAGAGCTTAGTTGCACTAAACCGAACTAAAAATGCGATGCTAGGACATAGTTTGTTTCTGAAATCGGGCAAATCATGGATCGTCTTCAAGCAATGCGCGTGTTTGTCACGGTGGTGGACCTGGGCAGTCAGTCCGCCGCCGCCGACCATCTGGACCTGTCGCGCCCGGTGGTGTCGCGTTACCTGGCCGAGCTGGAAGACTGGGTCGGCGCGCGCCTGTTGCACCGCACCACGCGCAAGCTCAGCCTCACGGCGGCCGGTGGCGAAACCCTGCCACGCTGTCGGCAACTCCTGGAGTTGTGCGGTGATATGCAGGCCGCCGTCAGTGAGCCTGATAAGGCGCCCCGTGGCCTGTTGCGCCTGAGTGTCAGCACCTCGTTCGGCCAGGCGCAATTGGCCGAGGCCATTGCCGAGTACGTCAAGCGCTATCCCCTGGTGACCATTGACCTGCAAATGCTCGACCGCACGGTGAACCTGGTGGACGAGCGCATCGACCTGGCCATCCGCACCAGCAACGACCTGGACCCCAACCTGATCGCCCGGCGCCTGACGGTCTGTCGCTCCGTGGTGTGCGCAACCCCGGCCTACCTGTTGGAGCACCCGGCGCCGCAGAAAGTCGAAGACTTGGCCCGGCACAACTGCCTGACCCATTCGTACTTCGGCAAAAGCCTGTGGCATTTCGAGGAGCACGGCGAGCACGTCTCGGTGCCGGTGCACGGCAATATCACCGCTAACGAAGCCAGTACGTTGTTACGCGTGACGCTGGCCGGCGCGGGTGTGGCGATGCTGCCCAGCTACCAGGCCGGCGATCACATCCGCCGTGGTGAACTGGTACGTCTGCTACCCGAGGCCGAACCCCGGCAGATGAACATCTACGCGGTCTATGCGTCACGCAAACACATGCCTTCGGCGCTGCGCAGCCTGCTGGATTTCCTGGTGGTGAGGTTCCCCGAGGAGCCGGTGTGGGATAGGTGTCTTTAGGGCGACATAACCCTGTTGAATGTCGCCCAATAATGGCAACTCGCCCTGGTTGACCTATGCTTTAAACAGCACCCTGTAGATCCGCTCAGAGGTCTGTGCCATGAGCATTAAAACCCGCAAATACCTGATGATTTTCTTCCTCTGCGCCTTGGCGACCGGCCTGTATGGCACCGCCGCCTACCGCGTGGAGCAGACCCGGATGCAGCCGACCTTTGCGATCAGCTGCCATCAGGACCAATGCGTTCCCCACACCGGCAGTTTCAGTGCACTCAGGTAGACGGCTGTTCGGCCTTGAGTTGCTCGCGAAACGCCTTGGGTGAGAACCCGACCCGTCGGCGGAACAGCCGAGAGAAGTTGGTCGGGTCGGAAAAACCCAGTACTTCCGACATTTCGTTGATGGTCATGCTGGTGTAGGTCAGCAGGCGCTTGGCCTCGAGTAATTGACGGTCATGCATGATCTGCAAGGCAGGCTGCCCGCCCAGTTCCCGACACGTCCCATTCAGGTGTGAGACCGAGATACCCAGTTTGTGGGCCAGATCCTCAATCTTCGGGTGTTCCCGATAGTGCTGTTCAACCAATTGCGTAAAGCGCCGGAAATACTCGCGGCCCCTTGGCGCGCGCGGGTGGCGACGCTGGATGGCCTGGCGGCTGATCCACACCAGCAGCACACTGACCAGCGCGTGCATCAGCATGTCCCGGGCCGGTTGGTCGTCGGCGTATTCGTCCTGCAGGCGGGCGAACTGGCTGTTGAGGTAATCACTGTCCTTGCCCGCCGGGTAGCTGCCCAGGGTCTGCAAACCGCCTGCCGTTGCGCCCAGTTGGGCTTGCAAGTGGCTGACCAGCGGTGCCGCCAGGGTAACTACATAGCCTTCCACATCTTCGGCAAAGCGAAACCCATGCACGCACAACGGCGGCAATACCTGCAGCGTGGCTTCGTTGAGGGTGGTGCGCTGGCCTTCGATTTCCAACTCGGCCTGGCCTTTGTGCACGTACAGCAGTTGGCACAGATCCGCGTGCCGGTGGGGCTGGATTTCCCACTGGTATTCCCGACTGCGCCGGGAAATGGTTTCGCAGTGCAACAAATCGGGGGTCGGCCATTGCTGGCTTTCTCCGTAAAGCTTGAAGACCGGAATCGCGGTGTTGGTCATGGTTTCAATCCGATACTCAGGACAGTGGTGCGGTAATCGCCCAAATTGGCAAAAAGCGCAGGTTTTGTCGCAGTTTTCACCTTCTTATACTGCGCACTCAAGTGAAAACTGTCAGCCACAAGATCAATGACAACTCTTTCACTCGATCCGTTCGGGTGGAACTTGCGGGCGATAAAAATAATGAAAACCCTGAAAACCCAAGTCGCCATTATCGGCGCTGGTCCCTCCGGACTCTTGCTCGGCCAGCTGTTGCACAACGCCGGTATCCAGACCCTGATCCTGGAGCGCCAGAGTGCCGACTACGTACAAGGCCGTATCCGCGCCGGGGTGCTGGAACAAGGCATGGTCAACCTGCTGCGCGAGGCGGGCGTGAGCCAGCGCATGGATGCCGAAGGCCTGGTACATGATGGCTTCGAGCTGGCGCTGGACGGTCAACTGACCCACATCGACCTCAAGGCGCTGACCGGCGGCCAATCGGTGATGATCTACGGCCAGACCGAAGTCACCCGCGACCTCATGGCCGCCCGCGCCGCCGCTGGCGCCACCACGCTGTATGAAGCGCGCGACGTGCAGCCCCATGATCTTAAAAGTGATCGACCCTGGCTGACGTTCGAGCATCAGGGCCAGGCGTTTCGCCTGGAGTGCGACTACATCGCCGGTTGTGATGGGTTCCACGGTGTGGCGCGCCAGTCGATCCCGGCTGAATCGCTGAAGGTGTTCGAGCGTGTCTACCCCTTCGGTTGGCTGGGCATCCTTGCCGACACCCCGCCGGTGCACGCGGAACTGGTGTACGCCAAGCATTCACGGGGCTTTGCGCTGTGCAGCATGCGTTCACCGACGCGCAGCCGCTATTACCTGCAAGTGCCGGCCGAGGAGCCGGTAGGCGAATGGTCGGACGAACGCTTCTGGGCGGAACTGAAAACCCGGCTGCCCAACGCTTTGGCTGAACAACTGGTCACCGGCCCCTCCATCGAAAAAAGCATCGCGCCCCTGCGCAGTTTTGTGGTGGAACCGATGCAGTACGGGCGCCTGTTCCTGCTCGGCGATGCGGCCCATATCGTGCCGCCCACCGGGGCCAAGGGCTTGAACCTGGCGGCCAGCGACGTGAGCACCCTGTTCCGGATTTTGCTCAAGGTGTATGGCGAGGGGCGCGTGGACTTGCTCGAACGTTATTCCGCCATCTGCCTGCGCCGGGTGTGGAAGGCCGAACGGTTTTCCTGGTGGATGACCTCGATGTTGCATCAATTCCCTGAGTCCGACGGATTCAGCCAGCGCATTGCCCAGAGCGAGCTGGAGTACTTCATCCACTCCGAAGCCGGGCGCCAGACCATCGCGGAAAATTACGTCGGACTTCCTTACGAGCCTATCGAATAGCCTGCTATCGTATCGAGCATTCCCGCGGGCTGCCTTTTCCCGCGGGCCCTGCTCGAAGGTTCTGCCGTGACTCAGCTCAATCAGCCCGCGCCACCGCTCCCCGCGGTGCGCAGTATTCTCGCCTCGTTGATGATGGCGATCTTCCTCGGTGCCCTGGACCAGACCATCGTCGCCGTGTCCATGCCCGCCATCTCCGCGCAATTCCACGACGTCAACCTGCTGGCCTGGGTCATCTCCGGCTATATGGTGGCGATGACGGTGGCGGTGCCGATCTACGGCAAGCTCGGCGACCTCTACGGGCGGCGGCCGATGATGCTGATCGGCATGGGCCTGTTCACCGTCGCTTCGTTGTTCTGCGGCATGGCCCAGAGCATGGAGCAACTGGTGCTGGCGCGGGTGCTGCAGGGCATCGGCGCCGGCGGAATGATCTCGGTGAGCCAGGCGATCATCGGCGACATCATCCCGCCCCGTGAGCGCGGGCGCTATCAGGGCTATTTCAGCAGCATGTACGCAGTGGCCAGCGTGGCCGGGCCGGTGTTGGGCGGCTACATGACCGAGTATTTATCCTGGCGCTGGGTGTTCCTGATCAACCTGCCGCTGGGCGCCGGTGCCTGGTACGTGGCCCATCGCACCCTGGTGGGGCTGCCGGCGCCGCAACGCAAGCCGATCATCGATTACCTCGGCACGGTGCTGATGATCATCGGCCTCACCGCCTTGCTGTTGGGCATTACCGAAATCGGCCAGGGCCATCATTGGCGTGACAGCCAGGTGTTGGGGCTGCTGGCCTGTGCCCTGGTGGCATTGACCCTGTTCGTCTGGCACGAGCGCCGCGCCCGCGAGCCGTTGCTGCCGATGCACCTGTTTGCCAACCGCAGTGCGGTGCTGTGCTGGTGCACGATTTTCTTCACCAGCTTCCAGGCGATTTCCCTGACGGTGCTGATGCCCTTGCGCTTTCAGACAGTGACCGGCGGCGGTGCCGACAGCGCCGCCTTGCATTTGCTGCCCCTGGCGATGGGCCTGCCCATCGGCGCCTATTGCGCCGGGCGCATGACCTCGGTGACCGGGCGTTACAAACCGATGATCCTCAGCGGCGCGCTGTTAAGCCCGCTGGCGATCCTGGGCATGGCCTACAGTGCGCCCCAGGATATGCTGCTGACCGGCGTGTTCATGTTGCTGTGCGGGATCGCCGCCGGCATGCAGTTCCCCACCTCCCTGGTGGGGGCGCAGAACTCGGTGGAGCAACGGGACATCGGCGTTGCTACCAGCACCACCAACCTGTTCCGCTCCCTGGGCGGCGCGGTGGGGGTGGCGTGCATGTCGGCGTTGCTGCTGGCGTTGTTGCAGGACTCCAGCTTCGCCCATCTGGCCAGCGGTGCGCTGGTGGCCGAAGGCGGTTCCGGCAACGTGCTGCTTGACGGCCTGAACGCCGCGCCAGGCCCGGCGCAGGATGCCCTGCGCGGGGAGCTGGGGGTGACGTTCCGGCATTTGCTGCTGGTGAGTGCGGGGGTGTCGCTGCTGGGGTTGGCGGCGGCGATCGCGATGCCCAATCGCGTGCTGCGCGGGCGGGAAGACAAAACTCGCTGACTGACACAATAGAGACCTAATGTGGGAGGGGGCTTGCCCCCGGAGGCCATGGGTATCTACACAACTTTTCAGCCCCTGACAAATCTCCTTGTGGCGAGCGGGCTTGTCTCTGAAAATTGTGTAGATACCCATGCCCTGATGGCGGTGGTTCAGTTGGAACATCTTCGACTGACACACTGCCATCGGGGGCAAGTCGAATCGTCGCACCGCCCCTCCCACATTTGAATGCATTCCAGTTCAGATCAGGGGCTGTAGTAACCCACCGCAACCATGAAATGCCCGCTCTTGCGGATATACGCATGCTTGTTCTCGACCTTGCCCGTCACCGGGTTCTTCCAACGGTATTTGTATTCTCCCTGGTCCTGCTCGGCCATCAGCTTGAGGATCGGCTCGCCCACCGGCTTGCCGTCGGGGTCCTTGATCTTGCTGAAATCGGTGTTGATCAGTCGCAGGTTGGTGCCATGGGCCACGTAACGCTGGGTGTTCAAGTCCACCACAAACACATAGAGGTCATCCTGCAGGAAACCGCCCTGCAATGAGTTGATGGCCTTGAGCGTGCCGGCTTCATCCTTCACCAACGCGTTCACCGCCTTGTTGCGCAGGGCCCGGGCCTGTTCCGGGGTGGCGCGCGGCAGGTAATAACCCACAGCGAGGATGCGCTGGCCGACGCGCTGGTAAAACACATGCTTGTGCTCGACCTTGCCGTCGTTCCAGTTCTGCCAGCGGTAGTCGGCCTGTTGGATACCCTGGCCTTCCGGCACCTTGAGCGCGTCCTTGAATGACTGGCGCAACTCCGGCCCGAGTACCTCGGACACATCGCGGCCGATCAGGGCGGAGGAGGGCCCGCCACTGGCCAGCAGCACGCCCTGGGTATCGACCACGAACACATAGCGGTCGTGGTCGATGAACTCGCCCTGGCGGCTGAACGCCGCAAAGGCCTTGTCACCGTTGGTCTGGTAGTAGGCCAGGGCTTTTCCCAGCAAGGCCTTGGCGGCCTGGGCGTCCTCACCCGGCGTGTCGGCGTGCACCTGGCTGAAACACAACAGCAGCAGCCAGGTGGCGCGGAGCAATCCCTTCATGTTCCGTCCCTCGTTCTTATTGATGTGACCACAGCGTAGACGGCCATGGCTCAGGGCGCCGCCAACCATTGGCTGACGATGCCGTCGTAGACGCCGGTGGCCACGCTCAGGTGCAACCACTGGTCGACATAGCTCTTCCACGCCACATCATCGCGGGGCAGCAGGAAGGCTTTTTCGCTGTACTGCATCTGCCGCTCCGGGTTGACCGCGCACAACCCGGGCTTTTGCTTCTGCTGGTAACGCGCCTCGCTGGCGTCGGTGATCATCACGTCGGCCTTGCCGGCCAGCAGTTCGTCGAAGATGGTCACGTTGTCGTGCAGGCGGATTTGCGCCTGGCCCAGATGGGCGCGAGCGAAGACTTCGTTGGTGCCGCCTGCCGGTTCGATCACGCGCACCTGGGGCTGGTTGATCTGCTCCACGGTCTGGTAACGCTTGACGTCGGCGCAACGCACCAGCGGAATCTTGCCGTCGACCCCGAGGGACTGGCTGAAGAAGGCTTTTTTCTGGCGTTCCAGGGACACCGAAATCCCGCCCACGGCAATGTCGCAGCGCTGGGCGAGGAAGTCCGGCATCAGGGTTTTCCAGGTGGTGGGCACCCACTGGATCCTGGCATTAAGGCTCTTGGCCAGGGACTCGGCCATGGCAATGTCGATGCCTTCATAGCCGCCATCGGCGCGCAACGAGGTGTAGGGCTTGTAGTCGCCGGTGGTGCAGACGCTGAGGGTGCCGCGCTCAAGCACCTGGTCAAGGCGCGAGGGGGCGGTGTCGGCCAGGGCGGAGGTGGCCAGGCTTACCAGTACGCACAGGGTTATCGTTGTTTTCATGCGATCGAGTCCTTGGGGCATGCTCGGGGGCGGTCATTATTTCCAGCAGCAAGGCCAGGTAGCAAGGGGCGTTGAATGTTTAGCCAAGTCGCAACCAAACTCCATCAACCCTGAATTTAAACACCTATGCGGGCGTGTGACGCTGGGCGCATCTCTATCATTGTGATCCACCCATGGGCGGCTCTTCCGACACTCACCCTGCGACACTGCCCTCCGAGCTCGCCTTCTGGGCCCTGTTCCACTGCCGCCACGCGCGCCCGCCAGACCCCCTTCTCCTACGCTGATTTACCCCACGGATGACGCACCCTTGTGCGCGCCTGCCTGAAACAAACGTACGAGAACCCCCCATGAGTGTTTTTGCCAGCCTGCACGAAGCCCACGCCTTCCTTGAACAGCATCCGGACATCGAGATGTTCGAGCTGTTTATCCTCGACAACAACGGCGTGCCGCGCGGCAAGTTGCTGCACCGCGACGAATTGCTGGCGGTGTATGAAAGCGGGCGGCCGCTGCCCAGCACCATCCTCGGCCTGACCATCAATGGCGACGATGTGGAAAATTCCGGGCTGGTGTGGGAAGTGGGCGATATCGACTGCCGCGCCTACCCGATCAGCGGCAGTTTGCAGCGCATGCCGTGGCGGCTGATCCCGACCGCTGCGGTGCAGGTCAGCATGCACCCCACCGAAGGCCTGCCCGCCACCGTGGCCGACCCCCGGCATTTGCTGGCCAAGGTGATCGAGGGCCTGAACGCCGACGGTTATTACCCGGTAATGGCGGCGGAGCTGGAGTTCTACCTGCTCGACCAGAAGCCCGACGGCAATGGCCGCCCGCAACCCGCACGGGACGTGGACGGCGGGCGCCCACGCGCAACCCAGGTCTACGGCCTGCGTGAGCTGGAGCAGATCGAACCGTTCCTCGCCGACCTTTACAGCGCCTGCAAACTGCAAGGCATTCCGGCGCGCACGGCGATCTCCGAATACGCCCCGGGCCAGGTGGAAATCACCCTGGAACACCGCGCCGACGCCCTGCAAGCCATGGACGAAGCGGTGCGCTACAAGCGCCTGGTCAAGGGCGTGGCGCACGAACACGGCATGGCTGCGTGCTTCATGGCCAAGCCGTTCGATGACCTGGCGGGCACCGGCATGCACATGCACGTCAGCCTGGCCGACGCCGAGGGCAACAACCTGTTCGCCAGTGAAGCCGCCGACGGCACGCCACTGCTGCGCCACGCAGTGGGGGGCATGCTCAGCACCCTGCTCGATTCACTGCTGATGTTCTGCCCCAACGCCAACTCCTATCGCCGTTTCCAAACCAACAGCTATGCGCCGCTGGCCGCCACCTGGGGCGTGGACAACCGCACCGTCAGCCTGCGGGTGCCGGGTGGTCCGGCCCATTCCCGGCATATCGAACACCGCATTTGCGGCGCCGATGCCAACCCTTACCTGGCGGCGGCCGCGATCCTGGCGGGCATCCACCGTGGCCTTCGCGAACAACGCGACCCCGGTGCCCCGGTGGAAGGCAACGGCTACGCCCAGGCCAAGGCGTTGCTGCCCACCGATTGGCTCACCACCCTGCGCGCACTGGAGGCTTCAAGCTGGGCGCGGGAGGCGTTCGGCAGCGAGTTCCTGGGCGTGTACCTGGCGGTGAAACATGCTGAATACCGCCAGTTCATGGGCGAGGTGGGCGAGCAGGACTGGCGTTGGTATCTGCATCAGGCGTGATGGTTTTTACGCTGGTGAGGGCTTCGACCTTTTTTTCACGTTGCAAGGGTTAAGCTGCGAATCAAGGTCGTTCACTACCGTTTCAGTCACATGAGCCTGCGATGTCGCCACAACCTCCTTCTTCCATCGAGATCGAATACGCCGAACGCTGTGGCCTTGAGCACGCCAGGGTCTGCGGTGACACGCGCCCGCCCGGTCTGCGCCAGCGCCTGGCGTCATGGCGCGACGAGTGGTTGGTGCGCCAGGCGCTCAAGGTCGCTGGCGAGCCGGGGCTGATCCTGGACCTGGCCTGCGGCTCGGGGCGCTTCTGGCCGGTGTTGGCCGAGCACGTCAACCGCGTGATCCTGGCCTCGGACAATTCCCAGGACATGCTCGACCACGCCCGTAGCCACCATCCGCCGTCATTGCTCAAGCGCGTCAAGACCTTTCAGGGCTCGGCATTTTCCATCGGTTTGTCGGCGAATGCGGTGGATTGCATTTTCTGCCTGGAGTTGTTTCGTCATGTGCCCAGCAGCGAAGGGCGCATGGCGTTGCTGCGCGAGTTTCACCGGGTCAGCCGCGACACGGTGATTGTCTCGGTACCCTCGCGTACCGCTGTGGAAGAGGAATTTCGCCAGGCCGGGTTCAAGGTCTTGAGTCAGCAGGAATTCATGCCGGGCTCCAGCCTGTGGCGGGTCTACGTTCTTCGTAAGAAAGGATAACTCCCACTTGTCGGACTATTCTTCATCTCCTGTCTGAGTTTTCATGGTTGCCTGTGCACTGCGGATGCTCGCTAGCCCCGTTCGCGATATATACTGCGCGCCATTCTTCAAGGGAGAGCCGTGTGGCCATCGATATTCACTGGATCTGCGACAACGATAGCCTCGGCCAGCATTGCGCCGAATGGCAGCAGTTGCCATTCGTCGCCCTCGACACCGAATTCATGCGGGTCGACACCTTTTATCCCATTGCCGGGCTGATCCAGATCGGTGATGGCGTACGCGCTTACCTGATCGATCCCCTGACCATCGACAACTGGCAACCCCTGGCCGCGTTGCTGGAGAACCCGGCGGTGATCAAGGTGGTGCACGCATGCAGCGAAGACCTTGAGGTGTTGCTGCGCCTGACCGGCAGCCTGCCGGTGCCGTTGTTCGATACCCAATTGGCCGCCGCCTACCTGAACCTCGGCTTCTCCATGGGCTACTCGCGCCTGGTGCAAGCCGTGCTCGATATCGAGTTGCCCAAGGGCGAGACCCGTTCGGACTGGCTGCAGCGGCCATTGTCCGAGACCCAGGTGAGCTACGCCGCCGAAGACGCCGTGCACCTGGCCGAGGTCTACATTCGCCTGCGCCCGCGCTTGTCGGATGATAAATACGCCTGGGTCCTGGAAGACGGTGCCGAACTGGTTGCCAACCTGCGCCGCGAAGTCGACCCGTACGAGGTCTACCGTGACGCCAAGCTGGCGTGGAAACTCTCCCGTGCCCAGCTTGCCGTATTGCGTGAACTCTGCGCCTGGCGCGAGCAACAGGCCCGCGCCCGCGACCTGCCGCGCAACCGCATCATTCGCGAACACTCGCTGTGGCCCCTGGCCAAGTCCCAGCCGGACAACCTCGCCGCCCTGGGCAAGATCGAAGACATGCACCCGCGTACCGTGCGCCAGGATGGCCAGTTCCTGTTGGACCTGATCAAGCGTGCCGGCAGCGTGTCCATGGACCAGTGGCCGCCGGCCGTGGCCGAACCGCTGCCGGTGGACGCCGCCACGTTGATCAAGCAACTGCGCGCCCTCGGCCAGACATTCGCCGAGCGCCTGGAGATGGCGCCGGAACTGATGCTGCGCAAGAAAACCCTCGAAGCCCTGGTTAAAAGTGGCTTCCCCGATGGGCCTTACCAATTGCCAGACTCGCTGCGTGGCTGGCGCCGCGAGTTGATGGGTCAGGCGCTGCTCGACAGCCTGGCCCCTGCCGGAGAACAGCCTTGAAACGTATTTGCTCGATCTATCGCAGCCTGAAAAAAGACGGCATGTACCTCTACGTGCTCAAAAGCGACGCCCTGGAGCGCGTGCCGGAGCCCTTGATGGCGGCGTTCGGCAAACCGCACCACGCCTTCGACATGGTGCTGACGCCGGAGCGCAAGTTGTCCCGCGAAGACATCATCGTGGTGCTGGAAAACCTCGACAAGCAGGGCTATCACCTGCAAATGCCGCCGGCCGAGGACGAGTACATCGAGCACCTGCCCGAAGAGCTGCTGCGTCGCAACGACCCGATGTGATCGGGCAGTGCCTCGCCCGGGGCACAGGTTTCAATGGAATCGTATTAGTGGGCGGTGGCCGTAGGGAAGCGGGCGGCCGTCTGCACTGTTTTTGAAAGGTTTGAACCATGCGTGTTCTGATTGCTGAACAGGATCACCCGCTCTACGCCCAATTGCTCAATGACGCGGCGCCGGACCTGGAGGTGCTCACCAGCGGCGACTCGGCCGAGCTGTCGCGCCTGGCCGCCGATTGCCCGGTATGGCTGGGCCAGCCGGACCTGTTGGCGACGCTGTTGCGCCAGGGACACCAGCCGCAGTGGCTGCAATCGACCTGGGCCGGCATTACGCCGCTGCTGGCCGAAGGCTTGCCCCGCGACTATCGCCTGACCCGCGCCGTCGGTATTTTTGGCCAGGTCATGGCCGAATTTGTCCTCACCTACATGCTGGGCCACGAGCGCGAAGTACTGGCGCGACTGGTCAGCCAGGTCGAGCGCAAGTGGGACAGCCGCACCGGCCAGAGCCTGGCGGGGCGCAAGGCATTGATCGTGGGTACCGGTGACATCGGCCAGCGTGTCGCCGAGTTTCTCGTGCCGTTCGGCGTCAAGCTGTACGGCATCGCCAGCACTGCGCGGGAACAAGCGCCGTTTATCGAAGTGGCCGGGCTCGACCAACTGGGCCGGTTGGTGGGGGAGGTGGACTACGTGATCAACCTGCTGCCCAACACACCGAACACCCATGACCTGTACGACGCAGCGCTGTTCAAGCAGTTCAAGCCGACCGGTTTGTTCATCAACGTCGGGCGCGGTGTGGCGGTGGTGGATGCCGATCTGGTCGAGGCCCTGAAAGAAGGGCACCTGGCCGGCGCGGTGATCGACGTGTGCCGCCAGGAACCGTTGCCGCAGCGCCACCCGTTCTGGACCGCCTGGGGCCTTCTGTTGACCGGGCACAGCTCCGCACCGACCTCGCCGCCGATGATGGTGGAGTTGTTCCTGGAAAACCTGCGCGCGTACAAGGCCAAGCAAGCCTTGCGCGGGGAAGTGGATTTCGAGCGCGGTTACTGAGGCGGTGCGGGGAGAAAGTGTGGGAGGGGGCTTGCTCCCGATAGCAGAGTGTCAGTCACTGTATCTATTGACTGAACCACCGCTATCGGGGGCAAGCCCCCTCCCACATTTTGAGATTGCGTCAGTTTCAGAGGCTGAAATCACCTTCTGACACCAGCTCGCTCAGCGGCTTGCGCGGGCTTGGCGCTTCACGGCCTTGCAGGTACTCCGGCAAGGTCGATTTGTCGCCCAGCTTGCCCACCGCAACGGCGGCATGCAGCGCATAACCCTGTGGAATCTTCAGCTCCTTGCGCGTCAGCTCCTGATCGAAGCCGGCCATGCCGTGGGTGTGCCAGCCGCTGAGGCTGGCTTGCAGCGCCAGGTGGCCCCAGGCCGAGCCGGTGTCGAAGGTGTGCCAGAGTGCCGGGGTTTCTTCCGTGGCACCGGGGGCGATGAAGTCGGTTTTCGAGGCAATGATCACCAGGGCCGACGCATGCTGTGCCCAACCACGATTGAATTCATTCAGCAGGCCCAGGAAGCGCTCCCAGTCCGGCGTATCACGGCGTGCGTAGAGAAAACGCCAAGGCTGCGAGTTGTAGGCCGACGGTGCCCAGCGTGCGGCTTCGAAGAAGCTCAGCAGGGTTTCCTGCGGGATGCTCTCGCCGGTAAAGGCACGGGGCGACCAGCGTTCGGTGAACTGGGTATGGATCGGGTAATCGGCAACGCGTGTCATGGGCAGCTCCTGATCGTCAATTCGGCGCTCAAAGCTACTGCGCCCCCGCTAGACTGACAAGTCTTGTCATACCGACAGTCGTAAGCGCTTGGCCCCAGGGGCCTTGGGCACTAGACTGGCGGCCTTTTCACCTACCGATACCGATGTAGAGCCATGGCCGCCAAAGTCGAACCTTTCTGGATACGCAAAACCCTTGAACACCTCGACCAGGAGGAGTGGGAGTCGTTGTGCGACGGCTGTGGCCTGTGCTGCCTGCAAAAGCTTGAGGATGAAGACGATAACAGCGTCTATTACACGCGCATCGCCTGCAAGCTGCTGGACCTGAAAACCTGCCAGTGCACCGACTACTCCAACCGCCGTGCCTCGGTACCCGACTGCATCCAGCTCACCCCGGGCCAGGCCGACCAGTTCAAATGGCTGCCGCCCACCTGCGGCTACCGCCTGGTCAGCGAGCGCAAGGACCTGCCGTTGTGGCACCACCTGGTCTGCGGCGACCGCGATGCCGTGCACCACGAACGCATTTCCCAGTCCGGGCGCATGCTCAGCGAAGGCAGCGTGCCCGAGGACGACTGGGAGGATTACCTGATCTTCCGCGCGGGCTGAACAAGGAGTGTGTATGAGGGCGGGAACCAAGCTGGCGGCAAGCCTGGTGTTGCTGGCGTTGAGCATGCCTGCGTGGTGCGCGAAGAAAGTCGACCTGGATTATCACGTCAAGCTGCTGCCCCAGGACGATCAGGCCGAGGTGCGGGTGAGCCTGTCCCAGGGTTCGGCGGTGCGCAGCCTGAACTTCGACTTGGGCCGCGCCGGCGACTACAGCGACTTCAAGGCCGATGGCCAGTGGAGTGTCAATGACCACCGTGGCCTGTGGCAACCCAGCGCCAACAAGGCCAGCCTGACCTATCGGGTGCGCCTGAGCCACGCGCGCAAACCGGGTATTTACGAAGCTCGGATGACCCCGAGCTGGGCGCTGTTTCGCGGCGAAGACCTGGTGCCGCCCGCACGCCTCGACCAGCAGGACGGCGTCGAACTGGTCTCGCGCCTGGTGTTCGAACTGCCGGCCGGCTGGAAAAGCATCGAAACCGCCTGGCCGCGCATCGGCAAGAACAAGTTCCGCATCGACAACGTCTCGCGCCTGTTTGACCGGCCCACCGGCTGGATGCTCGCCGGCACCCTGGGCAGCCGCCGCGTGCGCCTGGGCGAGACCGAAGTGACCATCGCCTCGCCCAAGGGGCAAGCCATGCGGCGGATGGATGTGCTGACACTGCTGACCTTTGTCTGGCCGCAGGTGGAAGCGGCGTTCCCACGTCATCCGGCCAAGCTGCTGGTGGTGGGCGCCAGCGATCCGATGCGCCGTGGTGCGGTCTCGGCGCGCGACTCGATCTACCTCAACAGCCGCACGCCGCTGGTCAGCGAGAACGGCAGCAGCCCGTTGATCCGTGAAGTGGTGCAGGCGATTGGCCGCTTCAACGACCACGACACCAGCGACTGGATCAGCGAGGGGCTGGCGGAGTACTACGCCATTGAGCTGGTGCGCCGTGCCGGCGGGGTGACCGATGAGCGCTATCAGGCGATACAGGCGCGCTTGGCCAAGGAAGGCAAGGACGTGACCAGCCTGCGCGGCGACCACGTCAGCGGTGCGACGGTGTCACGGGCGGTGGTGGTGTTGCAGGAGCTGGATCGCGAGATCCGCGTAAAGACTCACAACAAGCGCTCCCTGGATGACCTCGCGCAGGCGGTGATGCGCGCCAACAGCATCACTACTGCGGAGTTTGTGCAGTTGGCCGAGAGCATCATTGGGGAATCGTCGGTGGTACTGGACAGCAAGCTGCTGCGCTGAGTCTTCGCCATACACAAAACAAAATGTGGGAGGGGGCAAGCTCTAATGCCATGTAGGAGCGAGCTTGCTCGCGAAAAACGTCAACGATAACGCGTGCTTCCTGAATGAACGCGGCGCCTGTGAGTTTTTCGCGAGCAAGCTCGCTCCTACATGATGGCATTAGGACTTGCCCCCTCCCACATTTGAATCTAACCAGTGGTCTTAACGGCCTTCTCAGCCGCCACTTCCGCCTTGGTCTTCAGGTTTTTCAGCTCTGCACCGGCACGCTCGATCTTCGTGCGTACGCTGTTCATTTCCTGGCGGCCCTGTTCCAGCTTGTCTTTAAGCGCACTGTGCCCGGTAAACCCGCGCGCCAGTGCCACGCCGCCGATCGCCACCTGAATCAGGCCGAAAATCCCGCCACGGCGCAGGCCTTTGCCCACCATCATCACGCCACCGGCCACTGAGCCGATACGTTCCCAGCCGTGCACGTTCTGGGTGGGCTGATTCTGGAAGGGGGTGTGTTCGATGATAGGTCGCAAGGTTGTGCTGTCGCTCATGATCTGTCTCCAACAAGGTCAAGTGTATGCAGCTGACTGCGCGCAGGCGCCGGATGTTCCCAAAAGATCAGTACTTGGGGCCCGAACGGGTGTTGTTGCCCTTGGCCATTCGGTCGTAGAGCACCACGTTGACGGTGGCGGCCAGGTTCATGCAGCCGGTAGTGGGGATGTACACGACGTCTTCGCACCAATCGCGGATGTCTTTATCCAGCGACCCGTCTTCAGGGCCGAAGATGTACAGCGCGCGGTCGGGGTGAGTGTATTCGGGCAGCGGGCGGGCACCGTCCACCAGCTCCACGGCGACCGGGATGCAGCCCAGGGGCAGGATCTTCTTCAGGTCATCGATGCCGATCAGCGGAATATCGTGGTGGACCTTCTTGGTGTCGGTGATGAAGTCCCGGGCGCGCTCGTAGCGCACGCCGGTGTAGAACACCGAGGCCACGCCGTAGCAGCCGGCGGCACGCATGACCGAGCCAACGTTTTCGGGGGATTTGGGGTTATACAGACCGATGCAGCTGTAGCGTTTATTGGCCACGGGGAAGGGTGCCTTGGAGAAAAGCGGCGATTATACGGCCTCAAGGCGGTGTATTGCTTGGGCTAACGCTATCGGGAGCAAGCCCCCTCCCACATTTGAAAGTGTTCACAACTCAAAATGTGGGAGGGGGCTTGCTCCCGATGAGGCCAGGACAGGCGACGACACTCTTCAGTCGTCTTTCTTCATCAACCCCGCCAACGCCGCAAACGGGTTATGCGTGGCCTTGGCGATCGTCGGGCTGCTGGTGGAGCCTTCGCCGAAGTACTGCTGGTCGGTGTAGCGCGAGTGTTCGTTGTCGTGGCAGTACAGGCACAGCAACTCCCAGTTCGAGCCGTCCTGGGGATTGTCATCATGATTGTGGTTACGGTGGTGTACGGTGAGTTCGCTCAAGCGCTTGCCGGCGAACTCACGGGCGCAGCGGCCGCACACGTGGGGGTACATCTTCAGGGCTTTGTCGCGGTAGCCCATTTCCCGGTCGCGCTGGGCATCGGCAAGGATGCGGTCCAGCTTGGCGGTGTGGGAGGGCGGGTTGGTCGAGCTCATCATGGCTCCTGGCTGTTTGGTGGTCACGGATAGCGTTGATTCTAGCCGCTTGCGTCGCAAATGACTGCTGGGATCGATTTACTTTACTCATAAGGATCTGAAAAACATGCGTCTGCTTTCATGGACTGTTGCACTGCTGCTGTGTGTCGTTACCCTTCAGGCCCAGGCGTTCTCGACGCCCAAGCCCGGGCAGGTGATCGAGGTTGCCCTTGAACAGTTGCATCCGACCCAGGCGGTGGTGGGCTTCGACCAGATCTACTACAGCCTGGGCCTGTTCGCCGACAAACCCGCCAAGGTCTTCGATGAATACTGCGAAACCAACGGCCAGGGTGAGGCCGGCAAAGTGCCCGACAAGGCTGACCTGCACCAGCCCGACAGCTTCACCTGCAAGGACCCGGTGGGCACCCATCCCGAGGACATGAAAACCGTGGTGGTCGGCCCTGCCGGCCAGCTGTACCTGACCGACGGTCACCACAGTTTCACCACCTTGTGGGAAGTGCCCGGCGGCGGCCCGCGCTTGAAGATGTGGGTCAAGGTCACCGACGACTTCAGCAACAGCCCGAACTTGGCGAGCTTCTGGCAGCGCATGGAAGCGGCCCGCAAGGTCTGGCTCAAGGACAACCAGGGCCAGGCCCTGCCGCCGGAACAACTGCCGGCACACCTGGGCTTCAAGAACCTGCAGGACGACACCTTCCGCAGCCTGGTGTACTTCACCCGCAAGGCCGCCTATGGCAAGCCGAATGACGGGCAGATCGCCCCGGAGTTCCTGGAGTTCTATTGGGGTAACTGGCTGCGCACGCAGATTGATCTGGGCCAGTACAACCTGAACAAGAAAGGCGGCTACAAGGATGCTATCGAAGCGGTCGCCAAGCGCATGGTCAGCCTGGCGCCGGGCTCACAGGTGGGTGACAGCGGTTTTACCGCCCATCAACTGGGCGGCATGACCCGGCTGGACCGCGATGAGCTGGAGAAGACCTTCGACAAAAAAGTGCCGTACGTGATCGACTACCGCAAATCCCACAACTGACAGGGCTCAACATGTGGGAGGGGCGTCTTGGGAAGCGTGCTCAGCCCTTGAGCTTCTCCGCTATCCAGATGGTATGCCGGGTGCCCTTGTTGCCATGTGCAAACACCTGCACTTCCTCGGCCTTGAAACCGGCCTTGCGCAGTTTGTCGCTGAACAGTTTGTCGGCGCTGGCGGACCACACCGCCAGCACGCCCTTGGGCCGCAAGGCCTTGGCGCAGGCAGCCAGGCCACCGGCGGAATAGAGCCAGCTGTTGGCCTTCTGCGTCAGGCCTTCGGGGCCGTTGTCGACGTCGAGCATGATCGCGTCAAAGCCCTGGGGCTCGGCCTGCAGCACCTTGGCCACGTCTTCCATGCGGATCACCGTGCGCGGGTCCAGCAGTGGGCGGCCGGACTTTTCCCCCAGTGGCCCCCGGTTCCATTCCACGACACCGGGCACCAGTTCCGCCACCACCACTTCGGCGCTCTTGCCCAGGTGCTTGAGCGCCGACGCCAGGGTAAAGCCCATGCCCAACCCACCGATCAATACCCGTGAGCCCGGGCGCCCCGCGACCTTGCGGCAAGGGATTTGCGCCAGCGCGTCTTCGGAGCCGTGCATGCGCGTGTTCATCAACTGGCCGCCGTCACCGCCCTGGATCTTGATGACAAAGTCTTCACCGTATTCGAACAGGCACAAGGCACCGCCGTTGTCGGGGATCGGGGTGGTGTCCAGCAGAACGAAACGTTTCATGGAAATCTCATTGGGAAGGGCATTCTTGCGCGGTTGGGAGTAGCCTTACGACATTCCGGTCAGGCCATGGAGCCATCGATGAAGTGCAGCATTCTAACGGTCATTGTGTTGAGCGCGCTCGCATTGGGTGCGGCGCAGGCTCAGGAGTTGCAAACCGTACCGGTGGCGCCGGCACCTAGCCCCGGCGCACCGGGCACGCCAACGCCGACGCTGTATCCGCAGATCACCCCGCCGGCCGTGCCGAAGACGAACGGTTCACCGCCGTTGGTGCCCATCGTATTGCCGACGCCGCCGAAGGACCAGACGGTGCCTGGCCTGCAGCAGAACGACAGCAAGCCGAAGACGCCCGACGGTTAAAACTGTTGGGAGAGTAATTGCCCATCGGCCATGCGCAGGCGCTTGGACAACGCGATGGCGATTGCGCGGATGATCTTCGCCGCCACACGCGGCGTTTCATTGAGCATCTTTTCCAGGGCGTCCTTGCCCAGGTTCAACAACACGCAGTCGCTGGCGGCCACGCAACTGGCGGAGCGTCGCTCGCCGTCAAGCACGGCCATCTCCCCAAAGGCCCGGCCGCTGCGCAGGGTGGCGATGGTCAGGCGCTGGCCGGTGTGGTTGGTTTTCTGCACCGCCACCTGGCCGCTGTGGATGATGCACATGAAGGTGCCGGCATCGCCCTCGAGGAAAATCACCTCGCCCTCGGCAATGCTGCTGATATTGAAGTAGCCGGCGGCGACGTAAAAGTCTTCCGGCAACAACGGGTCGAACAGGCCGCAGTCCATGAGCATGTCGCGGATTTCGGTATTCATTAAAGTCGGGAGTGCCATGGCTGCAATCTTGGTCCATCAATCAGGAGGCGGTCTGAATGTTCAGACAGGACCGCCCCGCTAAGTTCCTTAAACCAGCCCCAGCGCCTTGAACACAAATGCATATTCGAGTGCTACGTCACGTAATCCCTGGTAGCGACCGCTCATCCCGCCGTGGCCGGCACCCAGTTCGGTCTTGAGCAACAGCAGGTTGTCGTCCGTCTTGGTTGCGCGCAACTTGGCCACCCACTTGGCCGCTTCCCAGTACTGCACGCGGCTGTCGTTGTAGCCGGCGATCACCAGGGTGGCCGGGTAGGCCTGGGCGCTGACGTTTTCGTACGGCGCGTAGGCCTTGATGCGTTCATACACCGCGGGCTCTTCGGGGTTGCCCCACTCGTCGTACTCGGTGATGGTCAGCGGCAATTCCGGGTCGAGCATGGTGTTGAGTACGTCGACAAACGGCACTTCGGCAATCGCCGCCTGGAACAACTCCGGACGCTGGTTGAGCACCGCGCCGATCAACAGGCCGCCGGCACTGCCGCCGCTGATGACCAGTTGCCTGGAGGTGGTCAGGCCCTCGGCGATCAGGTGTTCGGCACACGCGATAAAGTCGCTGAAGGTGTTCTGCTTGTGTTCCTGCTTGCCATTGCGATACCAGGCTTCACCCAGTTCGCCACCGCCGCGCACATGCGCAATGGCGAAGGCCACGCCACGGTCCAGCAGGCTCAGGCGTGCATGTGAGAACCACGGGTCGAGGCTTGAGCCATAGGCGCCGTAGCCATACAGGTACAACGGTGTTGGCTTGCCGAGCTGGTCGCGCTTGACCACCAGGCTGATCGGCACCTGGGTGCCATCGGCGGAGGTGGCCCACAGGCGCTGGCTGACGTAGTCATCGGCATTGAACACGCCGAGTACCGGGGTTTCCTTGAGCACCTGTTGCGCGCCGCTGGCCAGTTCCAGCTGGCGCACCTGGGCCGGGCGGTTCAGGGCTTCATAGCGCAGGCGGATCTTGTCGCTGACGAATTCCAGGCTGTTTTGCACGTAGAGGCTGTAGGCGGCATCGGGCAACTCCACGCGATACGGCGGCAAGCCCTGGGGGTGTACTTCGATCACCGGCAGGCCGCCGATGCGCAGGCTCAGGGTCATGGCACCGGTGTTCAGGCTGACGCCGTCGAGCATCACGTCATCGCTGTGGGGGATCAGGTTCTGCCACTCATCCTCGGTTGGCACGTCGCCAATGTCGGTCGCCACAAACAGGGCGTAGTTGATGCCATCACGGTTGCTACGGATAAACCAGGTCCACGCGCCATTCAGTTGGCCGTGGTCGACATCGTATTCATGGTCCTCGACCCGTGGCGCCAGGCAGGTGAAGTCCAGGTGCGGCTGGTCGGCATCCAGCGCCCAGACCTCGCTGGTGGTCTTGCTGCCGAGCGAGAGCAGCAACTGGCGCTCGGAGCTGGAGCGGTAGCAGTGCAGGAAGAAACGCCCGTCGGGCTCATGGAACACTTCCTGCGCCGCCGTGCCATCCAGGCGGTAGCGATACAGCTTGTGCGGGCGGTGGGTGTCGTCCAGCTCGCCGAAGAACAGGGTCAGGCTGTCATTGGCCCAGGTCATGCTGCCGTCGCAGTTCTCGAACGCCAGTTCGCTGACTTTGTCGGTGGCCAATTCCTTCACGAACAGGGTATAGATCTCTTCGCCACTGGTATCGAGGCTGTAGGCCAGGCGCTGGTGATCGGGGCTGATGCTGAATGCGCCGAGGGAAAAGAAGCCGCCGTTGGCCAGCACGTTCGGGTCCAGCAACAGCTCTTCGCTGCTGTCGTCCACCTGGTTGCCGTCGTCGGCCGGGCGGCGGCAGCGGTAGTGGCGGGCGTATTCGTCACCGGCGGTGGTGCGCGTGTAATACAGATACGGGCCCCAGGGAGAGGGCAGGGACAGGTCGGTTTCGAGGATGCGGCCCTTGATCTCCTCGAACAGGGTTTCGCGCAGGGCCTGCTGGTCGGCGAGCTGGGCTTCCTGGAAGGCATTTTCGGCCTTCAGGTAATCAAGGACTTCAACGCTGTCGCGCTCTTGCAGCCAGGCGTACGGGTCCTGGCCTGGGGCTTTACGGGCAATCGGGGCGGTCGATGAAGGCATGGAGCACTCTCTGTCTGGCGGAAGGTGGCAGGCATTGCAGCCGCGACACGCAAAAGCCGTTATCATAGCCGCCTGTTTGCCTACCTTGCCATGGACACCATGACCGAGAACGACTATCTGACCGCTTGGGGCCTTTACGCCTTCGCTGCCTTGGGCTGCCTGTTGGTGTGGTGGCGCATGACCCGCTGGATCTGGCGCTGGCTGCGCGAACCGCTGCAATTGCTGATGGCCGTGCTGTTGTTGAGCCCGACCATCGTCGACCCGGTCAAGACTCAGTTCGCGCCGGCCGTGGCCATCACGGCCCTGGACCTGGTGCTCAAGGTCGGCAATAACGCCTGGCGGGCGATTTCCGATTTGTTCATGTACACCCTGATCGCCTTTGGTGTGTACCTCGTGTTTGTGCTGATCCGCTGGCCCATCGAGCGCGCCGCCAACGCCCGCCGTGAGCGCAAGGCCGCCACCGACGCCGCCTTGGCCGCCGAGCCTGTGGATGAAGACGATGAGCCGTTCCGTCGTCCTGCACCGGTGAGCGGTATGCGGGTCGAACCGCGCCTTTAACGTTGTCCGCCCTGCAGCGAGAGCCCTGGCATGTGTGAATTATTGGGCATGAGTGCCAACGTCCCCACCGATATCGTGTTCAGCTTTACCGGGCTGATGCAGCGCGGTGGACGTACGGGCCCCCACCGCGACGGTTGGGGCATCGCCTTCTACGAAGGTCGTGGCCTGCGCCTGTTCCAGGACCCGGCCGCCAGCAGTGAGTCGGAAGTCGCCCTGCTGGTGCAGCGTTACCCCATCAAGAGTGAAGTGGTGATCGGCCATATCCGCCAGGCCAACGTCGGCAAGGTGAGCCTGGCCAACACCCACCCGTTCGTGCGCGAACTGTGGGGCCGCAACTGGTGTTTCGCCCACAACGGCCAGTTGGCAGACTTCCACCCCCGCGCCACGTTCTATCGGCCAGTCGGCGATACCGACAGCGAAGCGGCCTTCTGCGACCTGCTCAACCGCGTGCGCGAGGCCTTCCCCGAGCCGGTGGACATCGAACAGATGCTGCCGGACCTGATCGCCGCCTGCGCCGAATACCGCAGCAAAGGTGTGTTCAACTGCCTGCTCAGCGACGGTGACTGGCTGTTTTGCTATTGCTCGACCAAACTGGCGCAGATCACCCGGCGTGCGCCGTTTGGTCCGGCGCGCCTGAAGGATGTCGACGTGATCGTCGATTTTCAGGCCGAAACCACCCCCAACGATGTGGTGACGGTGATCGCCACCGAGCCGTTGACCGACAACGAAAACTGGACCCGCTACGAACCGGGCCAATGGAGCCTGTGGCGACGCGGTGAATGCGTCAGCCAGGGCGTTACCGAGTAAGGATATCGACCATGTTGCTCAGCTATCTGCGGTTGGTGCTGTTTGCCATTGGCCTGTTGGTCGGCGTGCAAGTGCCGGGGTTTATCAACGACTACGCCAAGCGCGTCGAAGCCCACCTGATCGAGGCGCAGACCGGTCTGAGCGGGTTTGAAACCACCGCACGACAGTTCTTCAACGGTGACTTGAAGGCCTTGGTGGCGCATTACCGCGCCAGCGACGACCCGGTGTTCCAGAGCGACGCCAACAGCCTGGGCGCCATGCTTGACCGCCAGGTGGCGTTGGACAAGCAATTCCAGGCCATGCAAGGCCCGTGGTACATCCGTGCCCTGCAAGTGGCGGTGGCCGCCGACCCGGATATCCGCCTGGAGACCTGGAACGGCTACAGCTACCAGATCCTGCTGACCCCCGAAGCCATGGGCTGGGGCCTGGGCGGGGCGATGCTGCTGTCGTTTGGCCTGGAGTGTCTGTTCCGCCTGATCGACTGGGTGGTGCTGGGTGGCAAGCGCTTGCGCCAGAGCCGGCCAATCGAAGAGCGGGACCTGAAAGGTCTCTAACCCACACCTCGGCCTAATGTGGGAGGGGCTTGCCTCCTCCCACATTTGTACCGGTTTATTCAGTTGCTCAGCACCATCCGCTCTTCGCCGACTTCCTCGGCATAGCGGGCAACGACCTGTTGGCACAACCCCACGATCTCCTCCACCAATTCCACCCCCACGCGCCACGACACCACCACCTGCAGGTTCGGCAGTTTCTGCGCCATCGGCAACATCACCAATTCGCCCCGCGCCAGTTCTTCCCTGACCAGCACCGGCGGCAACGCACCAATCCCGAAGCCATCGCGCAACAACCGGGTAATCGCCGACACCGAGTTCACGCAGTTCATCCGTGGCGCGGCCACGCCGTTGGCCTGCATCAGGCTGATGACGTCCTGGTGCGGGTGGGAGTTTTTCGAGTAGGTGATGATGCGCTCCTGGGCCAGTTCGGCGAGGGAGGCGTAGTCGCGGTTGTAGATCGACTGGCTGGCGACGATCCAGGCCATGGGGTGGCTGGCCAGCTCCAGGCTGCGCACGGTTTCCAGGCGCAGCAGGTCGGTTTGCAGGATCAGGTCGAGAAAGCCTTTTTGCAGCTGATCGCTGAGGTTAAGCGCGGTGTCGGCGATCAATTCGATTTCCACCAGGGGGAAATGATCCATCAGTTCCGCCACCAACGGGCTGAGCCAGGTATGGATCACCGTGTCCATCGCACCGATGCGAATGCGCCCGACCTTGCTGCTGGTGGTTTCCAGGGACTGTTTCAGGCCCTGCATGGTCACCATCATCTGCTCGGCGTAATCGAGCACCTTCAAGCCTTCCGGGGTCAGGCTGACGCCCCGGGAGTCGCGCAGGAACAGCTTTACCCCCAGCTCGCTTTCCAGCACGGCGATGCGGCTGGAAATCGAGGCCTGGGTGGTGAACAGCTTCTCCGCAGTCAGGCGGAAGCTCTTGAGCTTGGCCACCCAGACGAAGGTTTCGAGGAACTTCAAATTCATGGGATCAACTTTTTCTTATGCATGGATCGGTTTTTATTAGTTGGACGCCGCACCGGGCAAACGCCAAAAATCAGGCTATTCCACGATAAGCGCCGTTGGGGTATCAGGACAAGTTGCGAGTTCTGCGTAAAAAATCCCACACTACAAAAAACAAAGCCTACAGGAGCAACCACCGTGAGCCGTCTGCTATTGAATTGCGACATCGGCGAGAGCTTTGGCAACTGGACCATGGGTCTGGACGCCGAGGTGATGCCGTTCATCGATTGCGCCAACGTGGCCTGCGGCTTTCATGCCGGCGATCCGAGCATCATGCGCAAGACCGTCAGCCTGGCCCTCAAGCACGGTGTACAGGTGGGCGCACACCCGGCGTACCAGGACCTGCAAGGCTTCGGCCGCCGCTCCATGGCCTACACCCCCCAGGAAATCCAGGACCTGCTGCATTACCAGATCGGCGCCCTCGACGGCATCTGCCGTGCCCAGGGCGGACGTGTCAGTTACGTCAAACCCCATGGCGCGATGTACAACGACATGATGGCCAACCCGGCGCAACTGCGTGCGGTGATCGAGGCCGTGGCTGCGTATGGCGACCTGCCGCTGATGCTGTTGGCGACCCGCGACAACAGCGTGGCCCAGGCACTGGGCGACGAATACGGGGTGATCCTGTGGTTCGAGGCCTTTGCCGACCGTGCCTACGACGCCAACGGCCATCTGGTTTCACGTCAATTGCCGGGGGCGGTGCACCATGATCCAGAGGTCATTGTCCAACAGTCCTTGACCCTTTCCCGTGGCCAACCCCTGACCGCCAGCGACGGCAGCCCGCTGCTATTGCGCGCCAATACCCTGTGCGTGCATGGCGACAATGCCAGCTCGGTCGCCGCCGTAAAGCGTATCCGCGAGGCATTGAAGCCAGCATGAAGCCGCGGATTGAAGTGGTGGCGATCGACTGCCTGATGGTGCGTCTGTTCGAGGTGATCGCCGAAGCCAATATGCCGTGGATGCTCGCCGCCACCCATCGCTTGCGCAGCGGTTTTGGCGCAGCCTTGGTGGATCTGGTGCCGTCCTACACCACCTTGATGGTGCATTACGACCTCACGGCGTTGAGCCCGGCCCAGGCGCGGGAATTGATCGACCAGGCCCTGACCGGCCTGCAACCCCAGGCCCAGGGCAGCGGCCAATGCCATGTGCTGCCGGTGTGGTACGACCTGAGCGTCGGCCCTGAACTGACATTGCTGGCCCAGCGCAGTGGCCTGGCCGTCGACGACGTGATCCGCCGCCACAGCGCCCACGAATACCAGGTATTCGCCCTCGGCTTCGCCCCCGGTTTTGCCTTTATGGGGCTGGTGGATGAAATCCTCGCCACACCGCGCCTGAGCACCCCGCGCCAGCGCGTGGCGGCCGGCAGCGTCGGTATCGCCGAGCGACAGACCGCTGCCTATCCGGTGGTGTCCCCCGGTGGCTGGAATCTCATTGGCCGTACCCCGGCCAAGCTGTTTGATCGCGAGCGCGACGGCTACAGCCTGATGCAGCCTGGCGACACGGTACGCTTTGAGTCAGTCAGCCACGCCGAATTTATCAATCTGGGTGGCGATGACACGCCGTTGGAGGCGCAGGCATGAGCCGCTTGATCATCGAGGCCAGCACGCCGCTGTGCCTGTTGCAGGACGCCGGTCGTTTTGGCGTGCGTCACCTGGGCGTGACCCAGGGCGGCGCGCTGGATTGGGTGTCGATGTCCTGGGCCAACTGGCTGCTGGGCAATGCGCTGGACGCGCCGGTGGTGGAAATCACCCTCGGCGGCTTTACTGTGCAGGCCGAGGAGTATTGCCTGCTGGCGTTGGCCGGTGCGGATCTGGGCGCGTATATCGACGAGCGCGCCCTCAGCCCCGGGCGCAGTTTTATCCTGCAAAAGGGCCAGCGCCTGCGCTTCACCCAGCCGTTCAGCGGCGCGCGGGCTTACCTGGCGGCGCCCGGCGGGTTTGATGCGCCGGATGTGCTGGGCAGCTGCGCCACGGTGGTACGTGAGGCGCTGGGCGGGCCGGACGGTTTCGGCAAGGCCTTGGCCGAAGGCGGGCGCTTGGCCTATTCCGGTACCGGCAGTGCGATGAAAGTGCTGAGCGAACAGGCGTTGCCGGCCAAGGTGCCGCTGGAGGTGATCGTCGGCGCCCAAATTGGCCTGTTCAGCGGCCAGAGCCTGTTCGATGCCTTCAACACCGACTGGGCCCTGGACAGCCGCGCCGACCGTATGGGCATGCGCTTGCTCGGTACGCCGTTGCAGTACCAGGGGCCCTCGCTGATTTCCGAAGGGATCCCGTTGGGTGGCATCCAAGTGCCGCCGGATGGGCAGCCGATTGTGTTGCTCAATGATCGCCAGACCATTGGCGGGTACCCGCGTCTAGGGGCGTTGACGCCATTGGCGCTGGCGCGGCTGGCGCAGTGTTTGCCGGGAGAAAAGGTGAGGTTGGCGCCGGTGGTGCAGGAAACGGCGCATCGGCAGCATGTCGAGTATTTGCGCCGCTTTACATAACACCGCAATTTAAAATGTGGGAGGGGCGGTGCGACGATTCGACTT
Organism: Pseudomonas sp. CFBP13509; assembly: GCF_005233485.1. Lineage (NCBI taxonomy): Bacteria > Pseudomonadati > Pseudomonadota > Gammaproteobacteria > Pseudomonadales > Pseudomonadaceae > Pseudomonas > Pseudomonas sp. CFBP13509. The sequence goes on along the minus strand of NZ_QGAA01000001.1, from coordinate 77,643 downwards.
GCTCCCGATAGCAGTGTGTCAGCCAACACATCAGTGACTGAACCACCGTTATCGGGAGCAAGTCGAATCGTCGCACCGCCCTCCCACATGAGATCTCCTGCATTATGGGGACCGGCGTTTATTTCGAAAGGAAGCGCATCCCTTCCTCAAGCCCGCGCAACGTCAGCGGGTACATCTGATCCTCCACCAACTCCCGCACAATCCCCGTCGAGGCCGTATAACCCCAGGTATCCTTGGGATACGGGTTAATCCAGATCAGTTTCTTGTACTTGGCCATGAAGCGCTGCATCCACACATACCCCGGCTCTTCATTCCAATGCTCGACGCTGCCGCCGGCCTGGGTGATTTCATAGGGCGCCATCGACGCATCGCCGATAAAGATCACTTTGTAATCGGCACCGTACTTGTGCAGCAGGTCCTGGGTGGAGGTGCGCTCGGAGGTGCGGCGCTGGTTGTTCTTCCACACCGACTCGTACACGAAGTTGTGGAAGTAGAAGTACTCCAGGTGCTTGAACTCGGTCTTGCAGGCCGAGAACAGTTCTTCGCAGATCTTCACGTGGGCATCCATCGAGCCGCCGATATCGAACAGCAACAGCAGCTTGATGGTGTTGCGCCGTTCCGGGCGCATTTGGATATTCAGCAGCCCGGCATCGCGAGCGGTGTGGTCGATGGTGCCGTCGATGTCCAACTCTTCGGCCGCACCCTGGCGGGCGAACTTGCGCAGGCGGCGCAGGGCGATCTTGATATTGCGGGTGCCCAGTTCCACCTGGTCATCGAGGTTCTTGTATTCGCGCTGGTCCCAGACTTTTACCGCCTTGCCCTGGCGTTTGCCGGCGTCGCCGACGCGAATGCCTTCGGGGTTGTAGCCGCCGGAGCCAAACGGGCTGGTACCGCCGGTGCCGATCCATTTGTTGCCGCCGGCGTGGCGTTCCTTCTGTTCTTCCAGGCGTTTCTTGAATGCCTCGATCAGCTTGTCGAGGCCGCCCAGGGACTGGATCTGTGCGCGCTCTTCATCGCTCAGCGAGCGCTCGAACTCCTTGCGCAGCCAGTCTTCGGGGATCAGCGCCTGCAGGTGATCGTCGAGCTTTTCCAGGCCATTGAAGTAGGCGCTGAAGGCGCGGTCGAACTTGTCGAAATGCCGTTCGTCCTTGACCAGGATCGCCCGGGCCAAGTAGTAGAACTCGTCCATGTCGGCAAAGGTCACGCGCTGTTTCAGCGCGTTGATCAGGTCGAGCAGCTCGCGCACCGACACCGGGACCTTGGCTGCGCGCATTTCATTGAACAGGTTGAGCAACATTATCGATTACCGCGACGGCTCATGAATGCCAGGCGTTCGAGCAACTGCACGTCTTGCTCGTTCTTGACCAAGGCACCGGCCAGAGGCGGGATGGCCTTGGTGGGGTCGCGCTCGCGCAGCACCGCTTCGCCGATATTGTCGGCCATCAGCAACTTGAGCCAGTCAACCAGCTCGGAGGTGGACGGTTTTTTCTTCAGGCCGGGGACTTTGCGCACGTCGAAAAACACGTCCAGCGCCTCGCTGACCAGCTCCTTCTTGATGTCCGGGTAGTGCACGTCGACGATTTTTTGCAGGGTGGTGCGGTCGGGGAAGGCGATGTAGTGGAAGAAGCAGCGGCGCAGGAACGCGTCCGGCAGCTCTTTTTCGTTGTTGGAGGTAATGATGATGATCGGGCGCTTCCTGGCCTTGATGGTCTCGTCGATTTCGTAGACGTAGAACTCCATCTTGTCGAGCTCTTGCAGCAGGTCGTTGGGGAACTCGATGTCGGCCTTGTCGATTTCATCGATCAGCAGGATCACCCGCTCCTCGGACTCGAATGCTTCCCAGAGCTTGCCCTTCTTCAGGTAGTTGCGCACGTCGTGCACCTTGTCCACTCCCAGTTGCGAGTCGCGCAGGCGGCTGACCGCGTCGTACTCGTACAGGCCCTGGTGGGCCTTGGTAGTGGACTTGATGTGCCAGGTAATCAGCCTGGCGCCGAAGGACTCGGCCAGTTGTTCGGCGAGCATGGTCTTGCCGGTGCCGGGCTCACCCTTGACCAGCAGCGGACGCTCCAGGGTGATGGCAGCGTTGACGGCCAGTTTCAGGTCATCAGTGGCAACGTAGGCCTGGGTGCCTTCGAACTTCATCGGTCATTCCTCGAATTCATCAATGCCCGGACTATACCGCGCGGCCCCGGCGACTGTGAACGCAGACGGGTTATTCAGTCTCTGAATGACCAATGTGGGAGGGGGCTTGCTCCCGATGACGGCGGATCAGCCAATGAATCTGTTGGCTGAAACATTGCCATCGGGAGCAAGCCCCCTCCCACATTTTAATCTGCGCTGGGCTTGGGCTGCTCATAGCGCGCATTGAACGCCTGGATAAAACCATTACGCAAAATCGCCAAAAATGCGGAGAACGCGCTGACATTTTGCTGGTGCACGCTGCCACTGAGTTCCACGCGGGTGGCGAACTGGTTCTTTGCCTGGTTCTTCAATACGGTCTCGCTGGCGCCCACCACGGCCTCCCAGATCGAACGAAAGATGTTCTTGTCCTTGTTCTCCACGTCCTGCTGCCAGTCGAAGACTTCCACGTCGCGCAGCAGCGGCTTGATGTACCCGGTCAATTGACCTTTTTCCGCCTGGGCTTCGATCACCACGTCCCCGGTGCCGGCCTTGAAGTCGAACTTGCCATAGGCGGCGGCGAAGTTGTTCATGCGCTTGAGCTGCAAGTCCCTGGCGCGGAAGCGAAACTCGAAGTTCTCGAAATTGCTCAGCGGGTCGAAGGTGGCGGTGGCTTCCAGCGGGGCCTGGCCTTGCAGCAGGGCCTTGCCGTCGAAGCGCGCGTCGCGCCGGCCTTTCACGTCGACCACATTGGTCAGGTTGTAGAAGCTGGCGTTGACGTCGGTCGCGTCGATCTTCACCACGGGCTTGGAGCTGAAGTTGTGGAAGGCGATCTTGCCGTCTTCGATGCGTACTTCGTCGAGGGTGATGGGGGCCAACTTACTCAACTGCTCGCGCCAGTCGGTACCCTTACCGGTCTGGGAGGCTTGTTTGTTGGCGCCGCCGTCGACGAAGTTAACCTCGGGCTGGATAAACAGCACTTTGGCCACCACCGCGTGGTCGTACCAAAGAGAGTGCCAGCTCACCGCCAGGTCGATCAGCGGCGCCTTGACGAACGGGACGGGCACCTTGCCGTCGACCTTGACGATCTCCAGGCCGTTGATCCGGTACGCACCCCGCCACAGCGCGAGGTCCACGTCGGTCACCTGGCCGCGGTAATCGCCCATGTCGGCGAGCTTGTCATTCAGGTAGTTACGCACCAGGTAAGGGAGCGCGATGCTCACGGCGACCAGGACCACCAGCAATCCGGCAATGGTCCATAGTGGCCAGCTGTAGCGACGTTTCATGGGGAGAGTCCTCTGTCCATACTGGTGCGGTGGACCCCTGCGGCAGGTGCAACGTTCCTTCGACTGGACGCTTTGCAGCACGAGGCATACCCTTGGAGCCTTTCTGAAAACCGCCTAATAGGACCCGCCATGAGCCGCATTTTTGCAGACAACGCGCACTCCATCGGTAACACGCCCCTGGTTCAGATCAACCGTATCGCACCGCGTGGCGTGACCATCCTGGCCAAGATCGAGGGGCGTAACCCGGGTTATTCGGTGAAGTGCCGCATTGGCGCAAACATGATCTGGGACGCCGAAGGCACCGGCAAGCTCAAGCCGGGCATGACCATCGTGGAACCGACTTCCGGCAATACCGGTATCGGCCTGGCCTTTGTCGCCGCCGCCCGTGGCTACAAGTTGCTGCTGACCATGCCGGCGTCCATGAGTATCGAACGCCGCAAGGTGCTCAAGGCCCTCGGCGCCGAATTGGTCCTGACCGAGCCGGCCAAGGGCATGAAGGGTGCCATCGACAAGGCCGGCGAAATCGTTGCCAGTGACCCGGCCACCTACTTTATGCCGGCCCAGTTCGAAAACCCGGCCAACCCGGCCATCCACGAAAAAACCACCGGCCCGGAAATCTGGAACGACACCGATGGCGCCGTGGACGTGCTGGTGGCGGGCGTGGGCACGGGGGGCACCATCACCGGTGTGTCGCGCTACATCAAGAACACTGCAGGCAAGCCGATCCTGTCGGTGGCTGTCGAGCCGATGGTGTCGCCGGTGATCACCCAGGCCCTGGCCGGTGCAGAGATCAAGCCCAGCCCCCACAAGATCCAGGGGATTGGCGCCGGGTTCGTGCCGAAAAACCTCGACCTGTCGATGGTCGACCGCGTGGAACTGGTGACCGACGAGGAATCCAAGGCCATGGCCCTGCGCCTGATGCAGGAAGAGGGCATCCTGTGCGGTATCTCCTGCGGTGCCGCCATGGCCGTGGCCGTACGCCTGGCCGAGAAGCCGGAAATGCAGGGCAAGACCATTGTGGTGATCCTGCCGGACTCCGGTGAACGCTACCTGTCGAGCATGCTGTTCAGCGATTTGTTTACCGAGCAGGAAAACCAGGCTTGATTTATGTCAGCCGGTCAGCCTGGGCCTTCTGCATAATGGCCCAACTGTTTATCATGGCCGGCTGTCACGTCTGGTCTCCCGTCGCCGGGAGGCTGTTGGCCAGGCGCTTATTTCCAGGAGTTGCTGCATGACCTTTTCTTTGGCCGCCAAACTGTCGGTGTTGTTGCTGTTTATCGGCAGCACGCTGTATGTGCACCTGCGCGGCAAGGCCCGTTTGCCGATGTTGCGCCAGTTCGTCAACCATTCGGCGCTGTTCGCCCCCTATAACGCCTTGATGTACCTGTTTTCGGCCGTGCCGTCCAAGCCGTACCTGGACCGCAGCAAGTTCCCGGAACTGGACGTGCTCAAGGACAACTGGGAGGTGATCCGCGAAGAGGCCATGCACCTGTTCGACGAGGGTTACATCCGCGCCGCCGAAAAGAACAACGACGCCGGTTTCGGTTCGTTCTTCAAGAAGGGCTGGAAGCGTTTCTACCTCAAGTGGTACGACAAACCCCTGCCATCGGCCGAGGTGCTGTGCCCGAAAACCGTGGCCTTGGTGAGCAGCATCCCCAACGTCAAGGGCGCGATGTTCGCGCTGTTGCCGGGCGGCAGCCACCTCAACCCGCACCGTGACCCGTTTGCCGGTTCCCTGCGTTATCACCTGGGCTTGTCCACGCCGAACTCCGACGACTGCCGCATCTTCGTCGACGGCCAGGTGTATGCCTGGCGCGACGGTGAAGACGTGATGTTCGACGAAACCTATGTGCACTGGGTGAAGAACGAAACCGAGAAGACCCGCGTGATCCTGTTCTGCGACATCGAGCGTCCGCTGAGCAACCGCCTGATGACCCGCGTCAACCGCTGGGTCAGCAAGCAGTTGGGCCGCGCCACCGCACCGCAGAACCTGGATGACGAGCGCGTCGGCGGCATCAACCAGGCGTATGCCTGGAGCAAGACCTTCAGCGACAAGTTCAGCGGTGTGGTCAAGCAGTGGAAGCGCAAGCATCCGAAGGCTTACCGCATTGCGCGGCCGGTGCTGGCGGTAGTGGTGCTGGTACTGCTGTGGAAGTGGTTGTTCGGCTGATCTGAAGCGTTAGACGCGGTCAAAATGTGGGAGGGGGCTTGCTCCCGATGGCAGTGGATCAGTCATAGATGTTTTGACTGACATACCGTCATCGGGAGCAAGCCCCCTCCCACATTTGATCTCCAGCGACCCTTAGCTGGCAATCAACTGCCGCAGCACATAGTGCAGAATCCCCCCCGACTTGAAGTACTCCACTTCATTCAAGGTATCGATCCGGCACAGCACCTCGACCTTCTCGCTGCTGCCATCCTCGCGGGTAATCACCAGCGTCAGGTTCATCCGCGGCACGATCTCTACCTCGGTCAGGCCGAGAATATCGATCTTCTCCTTGCCCGTAAGCTTCAGCGCCTTGCGGTTCTGATCCAGCTTGAACTGCAGCGGCAGCACGCCCATGCCCACCAGGTTGGAACGGTGAATCCGCTCGAAACTCTCGGCGATCACCGCCTTGACCCCCAGCAGGTTGGTGCCCTTGGCGGCCCAGTCGCGGCTGGAGCCGGTGCCGTACTCCTGGCCGGCGATCACCACCAGCGGTGTGCCCGAGGCCTGGTACTTCATGGCCGCATCGTAGATCGGCATTTTCTCGCCGGTGGGGATGTACAGCGTATTGCCGCCTTCCTCGCCGCCAAGCATTTCGTTGCGAATGCGTATATTGGCGAAGGTGCCGCGCATCATCACTTCATGGTTGCCCCGACGTGAGCCGTAGGAGTTGAAGTCACGCGGCTCCACGCCTTGCTCGCGCAGGTAGCGGCCGGCGGGGCTGTCGGTCTTGATGTTGCCGGCGGGGGAAATGTGGTCGGTGGTCACCGAGTCCCCCAGCAACGCCAGTACGTGGGCGCCCTTGACGTCTTTGATCACCGGCAGAGGCCCGGCGATGTCGTCGAAGAATGGCGGGTGCTGGATGTAGGTGGAGTCTTTCTGCCACACATAGGTCGCGGCCTGTGGCACTTCAATGGCTTGCCACTGTTCGTCACCGGCAAACACCTCGGCGTATTCCTTGTGGAACATTCCGGTGCTGACCTGCGCAACGGCGTCGGCGATCTCCTGGCTGCTCGGCCAGATGTCCTTCAAATACACCGGATTACCCTGTTGATCGTTACCCAGCGGTTCGCTGCTGATATCGATGCGTACGGTCCCCGCCAAAGCGTAGGCCACCACCAGCGGCGGCGAGGCCAGCCAGTTGGTTTTCACCAGGGGGTGCACGCGGCCTTCAAAGTTGCGGTTGCCGGACAGCACCGACGCTACGGCGAGGTCGGCCTTCTGGATGGCTTTTTCAATCGGCTCGGGCAACGGCCCGGAGTTGCCGATGCAGGTGGTGCAGCCATAGCCCACGAGGTCGAAGCCAATTTTATCCAGGTACTGGGTGAGGCCCGCGGCCTTGTAGTAGTCGGTGACCACTTTGGAGCCAGGCGCCAGGGAGGTTTTCACCCAGGGTTTGCGCGTGAGGCCTTTCTCCACGGCTTTTTTCGCCACCAGGCCGGCGGCCATCATCACGCTGGGGTTGGACGTGTTGGTACAGGAGGTGATGGCGGCGATCACCACGGCGCCGTTTTTCAGGCGATAGGTCTGGCCTTCGTATTCATAGTCGGTTTCGCCCACCAGGTCGGCGTTGCCCACGGCCACACCGCCGCCGCCTTCACTTTCCAGGCGGCCTTCTTCCTTGGTGGTGGGTTTGAACTGCAGGTCGAGGAAGTCGCTGAACGCCTGGCCGACGTTGGGCAGGGACACACGGTCCTGTGGGCGTTTCGGCCCAGCGAGGCTGGCTTCGACGCTGCCCATGTCGAGGGCCAGGCTGTCGGTGAACACTGGCTCCTGACCAGCGTTGCGCCACAGGCCCTGGGCCTTGGTGTAGGCCTCGACCAGCTTCACAGTGGCAGCCGGGCGACCGGAGAGGCGCAGGTAGTCCAGCGTCACCTCATCCACCGGGAAAAAGCCGCAGGTGGCGCCGTATTCCGGGGCCATGTTGGCGATGGTCGCGCGGTCCGCCAGGGGCAGGTCGGCCAGGCCGTCGCCGTAGAACTCGAGGAATTTACCCACCACGCCTTTTTTACGCAGCATCTGGGTGACGGTCAGCACCAGGTCGGTGGCGGTGATGCCTTCTTTCAATTTGCCGGTGAGCTTGAAGCCGATCACTTCCGGGATCAGCATCGATACCGGCTGGCCGAGCATCGCCGCTTCCGCTTCGATCCCGCCCACGCCCCAGCCGAGCACGCCGAGGCCGTTGATCATGGTGGTGTGGGAGTCGGTGCCCACCAGGGTGTCTGGGAAGGCGTAGGTGCGGCCGTCCTCGTCCTTGGTCCACACGGTGCGGCCCAGGTATTCGAGGTTGACCTGGTGGCAGATGCCGGTGCCCGGCGGTACCACACTGAAGTTGTCGAAGGCGCTCTGTCCCCAGCGCAGGAAGGCGTAGCGTTCGCCGTTGCGCTGCATTTCGATGTCGACGTTCTGCTCGAAGGCGTCGGCGTTGCCGAACTTGTCGACCATCACCGAGTGGTCGATCACCAGGTCCACGGGCGAGAGCGGGTTGATGCGCTGCGGGTCGCCGCCGGCCTTGGCCACGGCGGCGCGCATGGCGGCCAGGTCGACCACGGCGGGTACGCCGGTAAAGTCCTGCATCAGGACGCGGGCGGGGCGGTACTGGATCTCGCGGTCGGACTGGCGCTCTTTGAGCCAGGCGGCAATGGCCTTGAGGTCGGCGCCGGTGACGGTCTTGTTGTCTTCCCAGCGCAGCAGGTTCTCCAGCAGCACCTTGAGGGACATCGGCAGCTTATCCAGGTCACCCAGGCGCTTGGCGGCCTCGGGCAGGCTGAAATAGTGGTAGGTCTTGTCGTCGATTTCTAAAGTTTTAAGGGTTCTCAGGCTATCAAGGGATGACATTACATGACTCCTTATGGTCCGCACGGCTACGGACCTGACGGGACGAACAGAGCTTTCAAACTAGCGCTGTTTTCAGTAGCTGGCTAATTACTGGACTCTATGGACAGAACCAAGGTTCCGAACTCGGCTATCATGCGCGCGTTTTCATGACAGGCATTGCGATAGCGCAACGTCAGTTGAGTCACCAGGAGAGTCGATGAACACCCTTTTTATGCACTGCCGCCCGGGGTTTGAGGGCGAAGTCTGTTCCGAGATCGCGGAACACGCCGCGCGCCTGAACGTTTCCGGCTACGCCAAGGCCAAGACCGGCAGCGCCTGCGCCGAATTTGTCTGCACCGAAGAAGACGGCGCCCAGCGCCTGATGCACGGCCAGCGCTTTGCCGAGCTGATCTTCCCGCGGCAGTGGGCGCGCGGGGTGTTTATCGACCTGCCGGAAACCGACCGTATCAGCGTGATCCTCGCTCACCTGCGTGAATTCCCGGTGTGCGGCAGCCTGTGGCTGGAGATGGTCGACACCAATGACGGCAAGGAACTCTCGAACTTCTGCAAGAAATTCGAAGTGCACCTGCGCAAAGCCTTGTTGAACGCCGGCAAGCTGGTGGACGACCCGAGCAAGCCGCGCCTGCTGCTGACCTTCAAAAGCGGCCGCGAAGTGTTCATGGGCCTGGCCGAGTCGAATAACTCGGCGATGTGGCCGATGGGCATCCCGCGGTTGAAATTCCCCCGGGACGCGCCCAGCCGCTCGACCCTGAAGCTGGAAGAGGCCTGGCACCACTTTATCCCCCGCGACCAGTGGGACGAGCGCCTGCATGGCGACATGACCGGCGTCGATCTGGGCGCGGCCCCTGGTGGCTGGACCTGGCAACTGGTCAACCGTGGCATGCTGGTGACCGCCATCGACAACGGTCCCATGGCCGAAAGCCTGATGGACACCGGCCTGGTGCAGCACCTGATGGCCGACGGCTTTACTTTCGTGCCCAAGCAGCCGGTGGACTGGATGGTGTGCGACATCGTCGAAAAGCCGGCGCGCAACGCGGCGCTGCTTGAGACCTGGATCGGCGAAGGGTATTGCCGCGAGGCGGTGGTGAACCTGAAGTTGCCGATGAAACAGCGTTACGCCGAGGTCAAGCGCCTGCTGGAACGTATCGAGGACGGTTTCAAGGCGCGCGGCATTCGGGTGGAGATCGGCTGCAAGCAGCTGTATCACGACCGTGAAGAAGTGACCTGCCACCTGCGTCGGCTGGTGGATGTGAAGAAAACCAAGGCCCGCTAAACTGAGCGCCGGTTTCAGGAGTAGACAATGAGCGATATTTTCGACACCGCCGTGGATGGCACCCTCGACGCAACGGGCCTCAACTGCCCTGAGCCGGTGATGATGCTGCACCAGCACATCCGCGACCTGCCGCCCGGCGGCTTGCTCAAGGTGATCGCGACCGACCCGTCGACGCGCCGCGATATCCCCAAGTTCTGCGTGTTCCTTGACCATGAACTGGTGGATCAACAGGAGCAGGCCGGTACCTATCTGTACTGGATCCGCAAAAAACTCGACTAACACCGGTCCCTGTAGGAGCGAGCTTGCTCGCGAAGGGCGTTAACGATGATGCGGGTATCCTGAAGGAACGCGGCGCTCTCGGGTTTTTCGCGAGCAAGCTCGCTCCTACAGGGGTACGCGTTGTGCTTATGCCTTGTTGGCGCGAATGCGCCGGCGTGCACTGCGCGCCAGGCGCACCAGCAGCATCCCCGCCGCACAGCTCAAGCCCACGATCAGCCCTTGCCACAAACCGCTCGGGCCGCTGGGTTCGCCCAGCCAGTTGCTCAGCCCCAGGGCGTACCCCACCGGCAGCCCCACGCCCCAATAGGCAAAGAGGGTCAGCACCATGGTGACACGGGTGTCCTGGTAGCCACGCAGGGCGCCGGCGGCGGTGACCTGGATCGAGTCACTGAACTGAAACAGCGCTGAAAACACGATCAGCGTCGAGGCCAGGTGTATGACGATGGGGTCCGGGGTGTAGATCGCCGCAATCTGCTCGCGAAACACCAGCATCAGGCTGCACGACAGACAGGCGTACGCCAGCGCCGTGCCCATGCCGACCCCGGCGGCGAAGCGTGCTTCACGCGCCTCGCCACGCCCCAGGGCCTGGCCGACGCGCACGGTGACGGCCATGCTCAGGGAATAGGGGATCATGAATACCAGTGAGCTGACGTTCAGCGCGATCTGGTGCCCCGACACAACGGTGGCGCCCAGGCTGCCGAGCAGCAGGGCGATGACGGCAAAGATGCTCGATTCGGCAAAGATCGCGATGCCGATCGGCAGGCCAATCCCCAGTACGCGCTTGATCACCGACCACTGCGGCCAGTCGAAGCGCTTGAACAGTTCGCTGCTCTGGTAGGCCGCCCCCCAGCGGGTCCAGGCGGCCATGCCGAGCATCATCACCCACATCGCAATGGCCGTGGCCCAGCCGCAGCCCACGCCGCCCATGGCCGGCACGCCCAGGTGGCCGTAGATGAAGATGTAGTTCAGTGGAATATTCAGCGCCAGCCCGCACAGGCCCATGGCCATGCTGGGCAGGGTGCGGCCCAGGCCATCACTGAAACAGCGCAGCACGTAGTAGAGGGCGATGGCCGGCATCCCGGCGGCGATGCCATGCAGGTAGCCCATGGTGGGGGCGATAAGGTCCGGCTCGACCTTCATGGCATGCAGGATCGGCTCGGCGCAAAGCAACAGCAGTGCGCCGATGATGCCGACCACCACCGCCAGCCACAGTGACTGACGCACCAACGGCCCGATTTCGCCGTAGTGGCCCGCACCGTAGCGCTGGGCGACTTTCGGCGTGGTGGCCAGCAGCGTACCGGTCATCAGCAGGTACACCGGAATCCAGATCGAATTGCCCAGGCCCACCGCCGCCAGGTCCTGGGGGCTGACGCGCCCGGCCATCACCGCATCGACGAAGCTCATGGCCGTGGTTGCCAGTTGGCCGATCATGATCGGCAGCGCGAGCGTCAGCAGGCCACCCACTTCCCGGCTGATGCGGGCGGGGCGGGTGAGGGGGGCAGTGGCAGTGTTCACGTACGCAAGTCCAGTCAAGAGGGTGCAAGGCCGCGGATTCTACGCCTTGACGTAACGGTCAGGAAAAAACCTGTGTTAGGGATTTGTAAGCGACCTGCCAGCCCCCTCCCACATTGAAGATCGCATCCCTGTACACTGCTGATCCGCCAAAGGAGCCTGCCATGCTGATTGTTGCCGACGAAAATATCCCGCTGCTCGATGAGTTCTTCCAAGGATTTGGCGAGATTCGCCGAGTGTCCGGCCGTTCCATCGACCGCGCCACCGTCGAACAGGCCGATGTGCTGCTGGTGCGCTCGGTGACCAACGTCAACCGCGCCCTGCTGGACGGCACGCAGGTGCGTTTTGTCGGCACCTGCACCATCGGCACCGACCACCTCGACCTCGATTACTTCAAGCAGGCCGGTATCCAGTGGTCCAGCGCCCCCGGCTGCAATGCGCGTGGCGTGGTGGACTATGTGCTGGGCAGCCTGCAAACCCTGGCCGAGATCGAAGGCGCCGACCTCAATCAGCGTACCTATGGCGTGGTCGGCGCCGGTGAAGTGGGCGGGCGGCTGATCGAAGTGCTCAAGGGCCTGGGCTGGAACGTGCTGGTCTGCGACCCGCCGCGGCAGATCGCCGAAGACGGCGATTACGTCAGCCTCGAGCAGATCATCGAGCAATGCGATGTGATCAGCCTGCACACGCCGCTGACCAAGTCCGGCAATGGTTCCACCTGGCACCTGTTTGATCGCGACCGCCTCAACCGCCTCAAGCCCGGCGCCTGGCTGATCAACGCCAGCCGTGGCCCGGTGGTGGACAACGCGGCCCTGCGCGATGTGCTGCTGGCGCGTGAAGACCTGCAAGCGGTGCTGGACGTTTGGGAAGGCGAGCCCGAGGTGGACGTCGACCTGGCCGACCTGTGTGTGTTGGCCACCCCGCATATCGCCGGTTACAGCCTGGACGGCAAGCAGCGCGGTACGGCGCAGATCTATCAGGCGTTCTGCGGGCACCTGGGCCAGGAGCCGAGCATTCAGTTGGGCGACTTGTTGCCGCAACCGTGGCTGGCCGAAGTGCACTTGAACGCATCGACCGATCCGGCCTGGGCGCTGGCGACGTTGTGCCGCAGCGTGTACGACCCGCGCCGTGATGATGCGGATTTCCGCCGCAGCCTGGTGGGTACCGTCGAAGAACAACGCAAGGCGTTCGACGTGCTGCGCAAGCATTATCCGGAGCGTCGTGAAATCGACGGCTTGAAGGTGCGCATTGTGAATGGGGAGTCAGCGGTGTTGGCGCGCATCGTGTCCGCATTGGGCGCGGCAACCGTTTAAACACCGAATAAAAAACCCGGCCACCGGGGCCGGGTTTGAAAGAGCGTAGGCCCTTCAGCCTTGCTGGGCAGGCTTGACCAGTCGCTGTTCCAGCTCGCGGCACGCTTGCTGGATCATCTCTTCGGTAATCTGCACTTCGCGGCCCTGGGCGTCGATCACGGAGCAAGGCAAGTGCTGCGGTTGGCGGATCACTTCAATCTTGGCATCGCTGCTGTTTTGCAAGGTCATGGCCTGTCTCCTCATCAGGTTGTGTACCTACTGTATAACCCCCGAGTGACCGCGCTGTTACAACTCCTTACGAGATCACCGGTTCGAACACCCAGTCCACCAGAAACCGCTGTGGATTTCCAGCCGGGTGTTAGACCGATAGCCTCTAGGGGCCAGCATCGGCGGGCATAATTAACCTGACTCATTGTTATTCGCGCAAGTTCCCCCCATGTAAGCAGGCAGGTACCAACCCTTTCCGATCAGGTGATGCCCTCCATGCTCTCAGTCCGTCAACGCCGTGCAATTCGCCTGGCCAGTCGTTTCATCGCGCCCTACCGCTGGCAGGCCCTCGGTGCTCTGGTCGCGCTGATCGTCACCGCCGGCATCACCTTGTCCATGGGGCAGGGCATTCGCCTGCTGGTGGACCAGGGCTTCATGACCCAATCGCCGCACCTGCTCAACCAGTCCATCGGCCTGTTCATGGTGCTGGTGCTGGGCTTGGCCGTGGGCACGTTTGCGCGGTTTTACCTGGTGTCGTGGATCGGTGAGCGGGTGGTGGCGGATATTCGCCGGCAGGTCTTCAACCACCTGATCTACCTGCACCCAGGTTTCTACGAGAACAACCGCAGCTCGGAAATCCAATCGCGGCTGACCACCGACACCACCTTGCTGCAATCGGTGATCGGTTCGTCGCTGTCGCTGTTCCTGCGTAATGCCTTGATGGTGATCGGCGGCATCGTGCTGTTGTTCATCACCAACCCCAAGCTCACCAGCATCGTGGTGGTGGCGCTGCCGCTGGTGCTGGCGCCGATCCTGATCTTCGGCCGTCGCGTGCGCAGCCTGTCGCGCCTGAGCCAGGACCGTATTGCTGATGTGGGCAGCTACGTGTCCGAGACCCTTGGCCAGATCAAGACCGTGCAAGCCTATAACCACCAGGTCCAGGACGAGCAACGCTTTGCCGTGACCGTGGAAGAGGCGTTCACCACCGCACGCAAACGCATCGCCCAGCGCGCCTGGTTGATTACCCTGGTGATCATGCTGGTGCTGGGTGCGGTGGGCGTGATGCTGTGGGTCGGCGGCATGGATGTGATCAGCGGGCGCATTTCCGGCGGCGAGCTGGCTGCGTTCGTGTTCTACAGCCTGATCGTCGGCAGCGCCGTCGGTACCCTGAGCGAAGTCCTCGGTGAACTGCAACGTGCCGCCGGTGCAGCGGAGCGCATTGGTGAGCTGTTGCAGTCGAGCAACGAGATCCAGGCGCCGGCCACGGGTAAAGTGCAGTTGCCCGAGCGCGTCAGCGGCCGTATGGAGCTGCAGGACCTGCGTTTTTCCTACCCTTCGCGGCCGGACAGCTACGCCATCGACGGCCTGAACCTGAGCATCAACCCCGGCGAAACCCTGGCACTGGTGGGGCCGTCCGGCGCGGGCAAATCGACGCTTTTCGACCTGCTGCTGCGCTTCTACGATCCCCAGCAAGGCCGCATCCTGATTGAAGGCCAGGCGCTGACCGATCTGGACCCCCTGGACCTGCGTCGCCACTTCGCCCTGGTGTCCCAGAGCCCGGCGCTGTTCTTCGGCAGCGTCGAGGAGAACATCCGCTACGGCAACCCAGCGGCCACGCGCGAGCAAGTCGAAGCCGCCGCCCGCATCGCCCACGCCCACGATTTCATCCTGCAAATGCCCGACGGCTACCAGACCCACCTCGGCGACGGCGGCATGGGCCTCTCCGGCGGCCAGCGCCAACGATTGGCGATTGCTCGTGCGTTGCTGGTGGACGCGCCGATCCTGCTGCTGGACGAAGCCACCAGTGCCCTGGATGCCCAGAGTGAACACCTGATCCAGCAAGCGTTGCCGCAATTGATGCAAGGGCGTACCACGCTGGTTATCGCCCATCGACTGGCGACGGTGAAGAACGCTGACCGTATCGCGGTGATGGATCAGGGCAGGCTGGTGGCGGTGGGCACGCATCAGCAGTTGATTGCGAGCAATCCGTTATATGCGCGATTGGCGGCGTTGCAGTTCAGTGATGGGGTTGAGGAGAGCAGCGAACACTGAGTTGCGGTGCGCATAAAAAATGCCCGCATCTCTCAATGCGGGCATTTTCATTTCTGCTTCAAACCTTATTGATCATCAAAGTAGCGCTCATGCCAGTCCACCAACGGCTGTGGCGAGTTGAGCTTCTGCCCGTAGATCACCGAATAAGACAGCACGTTCTGCACATACTGGCGGGTTTCGTCGAACGGGATGCTTTCCACCCATACGTCGAAACTCAGGTGGTCGGCGCCACGTAGCCACTGGCGCACGCGGCCGGGACCGGCGTTGTAGGCGGCAGAGGCGAGGACACGGTTGCCGTTGAACTGACTGTGCACCTGGCTCAGGTAAGCCGCGCCGAGCTGGATGTTTTTGTCCGGGTCCAGCACCTGGGCGGGTGAGGCCAGGGGGATGCTGAACTTGCGCGCAGTGTCCTTGGCGGTGCCGGGCATCAGTTGCATCAGGCCGCTGGCGCCGACGCCGGAGCGGGCGTCGTCCATGAATGCGCTTTCCTGGCGGGTGATGGCGAATACCCAGCTGGAATGCAGGCCACGGACCTTGGCTTCGCGCACCAGGGTGTCGCGGTGGGCCATCGGGAAGCGGATGTCCAGGTCATCCCAGTACTGGGCCTGGCTGATGGTGCGGATCGCTGGGAAGTACCACTTCATGTCGTAGGCCAGCTTGGCCTGGGCGACCATTTCGTCACGGTTGAAATGGCGGCTGACGTGGTACCACTCGCGGCGGCCATCCACGATCTGGCCACGGGCGTAGAACTCAAGGGCACGGCGCACACCCGGGGTGTTACGCACTTTGTTGACCAGCGCCTGGCTCATCAGCAGCGGCTTGTTCTTCAGCTGGTACGGAGCCTTGGAGCGATCGGCGGCCAGGAAGCCATAGAAGTCACGCTCCTGCGCGAGATTCTTGTACAGCACCAGGGCTTGCGGGTTTTTCGGCTCGGCCAGTTCCAGGCTCCGGGCCTGCCAGTAGCGCCAGCGGTTGGTGGTGGCCAAATCCTGCGGGAGTTTGCGCGTCAGTTGGTAGGCATCTTCCCAGCGGGCCAGGCGCAACAGCAGGCGCAGGCGCCATTCGGACACGGTGTTGTCGCGCAACTCGGGGTCGTACTTGGTCATCACCTCAAGCGCTCGCGGGTCGAAGCGCTTGGCCAGGGTCAGGCCGATTTCACGGGCGATTGCCACTTTTTCGTCACGGGAGAAGTGCATGCTGCTGGCGTAACCGTCGAGCAGGGCCATGGCCTTGTCCGGATCCTGGCGTGCCAGGCGGCGCAGGCCCAGGCCGACGGCGTCAGACATCGCCTCGGTGGCCGGTAGGAAGCGCGACGGGTCGCCGAGCATGTCGGGCTTCTGTGCTACGTCCACCATCAGGCGGCCCTGGGCGCCCAGGGTCGGCAGGGTTTTTACCAGGCTGTTGGCCAGCGGGTAATTGCGTGCTTCGGCGGCGAGTTTGGCGCGGTCCCAGATTTTTTGTTCAGTGAGTTGGCCGTCGGCGGCCCATTGGCTGAAGGTGGCATCACAGGCGGCCGGCTGGGATTTGCCGGTCATCCAGAGTTTTTCCGTGGTTTTGTAGCCTTCAGCCTTCAAGTTGTGGGTCAGTTGGAACTGACCGTGCAGGCAGTCCAGCTCGACGAAATTAAGCTTGGGGTCGTAGTACTTTTCAAAGGTCTGCCAGTCGCCACGCTCGGCCAACCAGCGCAACCAACGCAGTTTCATCCAGTTGGCCTGGGGCAGGTCGCCGTTTTTGGCAAGGAATTGTTCGATTTCCTCGTTGCTGGCGGTCTTCAGCCGGGCGGTCAGTTCGTCGTAGGCCAGGTAAGGCGTCAGCGGGTAGTCGGCCAGGGCCTGGCTGTATTGCATGTAGGGGCCGGTATCGCCCTTGGCCAGGGCGCGTTTGGCTTCATCGTAATATTGACGTTGGGTGGTGAGGTCCACGGCCTGGGCGGATTGAACGGCGGTGGCGGAAAAAAGCAGACAAGATAAAAAGTTGAAAAGGCGACTGCGCATGAGACGTCCGTGCAGAGAAATCACGACTAGCACCGGCACCGCCGACACTGATTGCCCCTAGCTTAGCCTTTTGCCAGCGGCCGGCGAAAGCTTTGCCGGGTGGTTCGTTCAAGTTCTCCGGAAATGTCCTACAGAACGTGTCGGTAGCGAAAATGCTGGCCGCATCCCACCCTCAAGTCAGGTAGAATGCGCGCCCAGTTTTTGGAGAAGCGTATGACCCTGCTCAAATTCAGCGATGTGTCCCTTGCTTTCGGCGCTATGCCGTTGTTGGACAAGGTGTCCTGGCAGATCGCCCGTGGTGAGCGGGTGTGCATCATCGGCCGCAACGGCACCGGCAAGTCCAGCATGATGAAGCTGGTAAAGGGCGACCAGAAGCCCGATGACGGCTCTGTCTGGCGCGCCCCAGGCCTCAAGATTGGCGAATTGCCGCAGGAATTGCCGGTTGCCGACGGACGGACTGTGTTCGACGTGGTTGCCGAAGGCCTGGACGGTGTCGGTGAGTTGCTTGCGCAATACCATCACCTGGCCCAGAACTGCGTCACCGAAGCCGACCTGGACAAGCTGATGCACGTCCAGCAGGACCTCGAAGCCCGTGACGGCTGGCGCCTGCAGCAACTGGTGGACAGCACCTTGAGCCGCCTGCAGCTGCCGGCCGACAAGACCCTCGCCGAGTTGTCCGGCGGCTGGCGTCGTCGTGTGCTGCTGGCCCAGGCCCTGGTGTCCGAGCCCGACCTGCTGCTGCTTGACGAGCCAACCAACCACCTGGACATCGGCGCCATCGCCTGGCTGGAAGAAGCCCTCAAGGATTTCCAGGGCGCCGTGCTGTTTATCACGCACGACCGCTCCTTCCTGCAAAACCTGGCGACGCGCATCCTTGAGCTGGATCGTGGCGGCCTGATCGACTGGAACGGCGACTACGCCAGCTTCCTGGTGCACAAGGAAGCTGCGCTGTCCGCCGAAGAAACCGCCAACGCCCTGTTCGACAAGAAACTGGCCCAGGAAGAAGTCTGGATCCGCCAGGGCATCAAGGCGCGCCGTACCCGTAACGAAGGCCGCGTGCGTGCCCTCAAGGCCCTGCGCGTCGAGCGCAGCGAACGTCGCGAGCGCACCGGCAAGGCCAATATCCAGCTGGATACCGCCGATAAGTCGGGCAAGCAGGTCATGGTGCTCGAGAACGTCAGCTTCCATCACCCGGATGGCCCGTTCCTGATCAAGGACTTCTCCATGGTCCTGCAACGCGGCGACCGTATCGGCCTGTTGGGTGCCAACGGTACCGGCAAGACCACCTTGCTCAAGCTGATGCTCAATGGTCTGCAACCGACCAGCGGCACGGTGGAAGAGGGCACGCGCATCGACGTGGCCTACTTCGACCAGTTGCGCCATCAGTTGGACCTGGAAAAGACCGTGATCGACAACGTCGCCGAAGGCCGCGACTTTATCGATATCGACGGCCAGAGCCGCCACGTACTCAGCTACCTGGGTGATTTCCTGTTCAGCCCGCAACGTGCGCGTACGCCCGTGAAGGCCTTGTCCGGTGGCGAGCGTGCGCGCCTGCTGCTGGCCAAGTTGTTCAGCAAGCCGGCCAACCTGCTGGTGCTCGACGAACCGACCAACGACCTCGACGTGGAAACCCTCGAGCTGCTGGAAGAGGTCCTGCTGACCTTCAACGGCACTGTGCTGATGGTCAGCCACGACCGGGCATTCCTCGACAACGTGGTCACCAGCACCCTGGTCTTCGAAGGTGAAGGCAAGGTGCGCGAATACGTCGGTGGTTACCAGGACTGGCTGCGTCAGGGCGGCTCGCCGCGCCTGTTGGGCGTGACCGAGAGCAAGTCCGGCAAGGCCGACCTGACCTCCGCTGTGGTGGCTCCGGTGGAAGCGGCTGCACCGGCCCAGGAAGCGGCACCGGCGGCCAAGAAGAAACTCAGCTACAAGCTGCAGCGTGAGCTGGAAGCCTTGCCGGGTGATATCGACGCCAAGGAACAGCAGATCGCCGCAGTAGAAGCGGAAATGGCTGACGCGGGTTTCTACCTGCGTCCGGCGGCGGAAACCGCCAAGGTCATCGCCTCCCTGGAGACGTTGAACCAGGAGCTGGAAGTGCTGGTCGAGCGTTGGGCCGAGCTGGATGCCTGAGTGACCTTCGTGCAATAAAAAAGCCCGGCGCCCTAATATGGGCGCCGGGCTTTTTCATATGAAATGCGGTTCAAATGTGGCCTTAAGAGGTTTTTACCAGTCTGACGGCCAATACATCGCACGGCGCACCGTGCAGCACATCATTGGCAGTAGAACCCAGCAGCAACGCCAAACCATGACGGCCATGGCTGCCGACCACGATCAGGTCGCAATGCTGCTCCTTGGCCAGGTGGTGGATTTCCTGGCGCGGTTGGCCGTAGGTGAGGTGGGAGTTTTCCTTGGTCACTTCGGGGTATTTGACGATCAGGCGGTCAAGGCGCTCCTTGGCCTGGTCGAACTGTTGTTGCTGCAATTGGGAAAGGTCCATGGGCACGTCGCCGCCAAAGGCCATGGCCATGGGCTCGACGATATGCACCAGTGACAGTTTTGCGCCACTGGCAACGGCAAACGCTCGGGCGCGCTTGATCACTGGATCGCACTCTTCGGTCAGGTCTACGGCGACCAGAATATGTTCGTAGGACATGGGGCGTTCCTCCAGGGGACTGCAATAGATTCAGTATGGCTGCTTTCAAGCGGATAGGGTTGCGTCAGGTCAAATCCGCTCATCAGAAAAATCGGGAGTACACATATGACGGTCTGGATAGTGGTGTCAATCCTTGTCGTGGTTCTGAGCCCCCTGGCATGGCTGCGCCCATCACGCCATCAGAGCGGGCGCATGGCCCTGCGCATGGAGGCACGCCGCATCGGCCTGGCCATGCAACTGGCGCCCCAGGAGTGGCCGCACTGGCTCAAGCAAGAGCCGCCGAGCCCGTGTGCGCAGTACTGCCGACCCCGGCGCGGCAGTATGCCGGCCGTTTGGAGCTACTGGCAGCTGGAGCCTGGCGTGTGGGTCAATCAGTGGCGCGAAGTGTGTGTGGACGAGAAGTTGTTGCCGCATTTTGCAACGCTGCCGGCGAATGTCTACAAGGTCGAGGCCGACAAGCAAATGATCGCCCTTTACTGGGGAGAGAAGGGCGAGGCGAGCGACCTGTTGGCCATTGATACATTGCTCAAGGCCCTGGCCTGATGCTGCCCTCTGCCGCTCTCTGTAGGAGCGAGCTTGCTCGCGAAAATCGTCAACGATAACGCGGGTATTCAGGTTATACGCGGCGCCCTTGAATTTTTCGCGAGCAAGCTCGCTCCTACAAAAATACCAAACGCCAGGAAATAAAAAGCCCGAAAGCATCATCGGGCTGGAGTTGGCCAGGCAGGCCGGTAAATCTGGGTTTTCCGCGTCGGATGTTCATCCAGGCGCGTTACGGTTGTCGCTAGCCTAGCGGCATATCCGGTTCTGTACAGCGGTTTTCCCTATCTTTTTCATTATTGATTTCGTGAATAGTTGAATATTGACGAATTGCGGGCCTGGCCCCGGGGTTCTGAAATGACTGGAAAGTCGCGTTTTTCCTAGCCTTTCGAGCGATTGACAATTGCTCGGAATTGGATGAAGGTGGCGTACCCAAATCAAACGGGCGTATGAATTGAGCGTTTGTCTGTCAGACCGCTCATACAGAAACCCGACTATCGCATTGGCGGGTGTGCCTGGCGGATTGGCCTGAGCATTGACGAAATTATCAATGTCCAAGCATAGGCCAGCGTCCAATGTGTACTGTTCAGCTTCCATATCGTGGAGATCAGTTGATGATTTACGAAGGTAAAGCCATCACGGTTAAGGCTCTTGAAAGTGGCATCGTCGAACTGAAGTTCGACCTCAAGGGTGAGTCCGTCAACAAGTTCAACCGTCTAACCCTGAACGAACTGCGTCAGGCCGTAGACACCATCAAGGCTGATGCATCGATCAAAGGTGTGATCGTCTCCAGCGGCAAGGACGTGTTTATCGTCGGCGCTGACATCACCGAATTCGTCGACAACTTCAAGCTGCCCGATGCCGAGCTGGTGGCTGGCAACCTCGAAGCCAACAAGATTTTCAGCGATTTCGAAGACCTCAACGTACCGACCGTTGCCGCGATCAATGGCATCGCGCTGGGCGGCGGCCTGGAAATGTGCCTGGCGGCGGACTTCCGCGTCATGGCGGCCACCGCCAAGATCGGCCTGCCTGAAGTCAAGCTGGGCATCTACCCGGGCTTCGGCGGCACCGTGCGCCTGCCGCGCATCATTGGTGCCGACAACGCCATCGAGTGGATTGCCGCCGGCAAGGAAAACCGTGCCGAAGACGCACTGAAAGTCGGTGCCGTCGACGCCGTGGTGGCTCCGGACAAGCTGGCCGAAGCCGCGTTGAACCTGATCAAGGGCGCCATCAGCGGCGAATTTGACTACAAGGCCAAGCGTCAGCCGAAGCTGGAAAAACTCAAGCTCAACGCCATCGAACAAATGATGTCGTTCGAAACCGCCAAGGGTTTCGTGGCTGGCCAGGCCGGCCCGAACTACCCGGCGCCGGTTGAAGCGATCAAGACCATCCAGAAGGCCGCGAACTTCGGTCGCGACAAAGCCCTGGAAGTGGAAGCAGCAGGCTTCGTCAAACTGGCCAAGACCTCGGCGGCCCAGAGCCTGATCGGCCTGTTCCTGAACGACCAGGAGCTGAAGAAAAAGGCCAAGGCCTACGACGAAATCGCCAAGGACGTGAAACAGGCTGCCGTGCTCGGCGCCGGTATCATGGGCGGCGGTATCGCCTATCAGTCGGCGTCCAAAGGCACGCCGATCCTGATGAAGGACATCAACGAACACGGTATCGAGCAGGGCCTGGCCGAAGCCGCCAAACTGCTGGTCGGCCGCGTTGATAAAGGTCGTATGACTGCGGCGAAGATGGCTGAAGTGCTTAACGGTATTCGTCCTACGCTGTCCTACGGCGATTTCGGCCATGTCGACCTGGTGGTCGAAGCGGTTGTCGAGAATCCGAAGGTCAAGCAGGCGGTACTGGCTGAAGTTGAAGGCCACGTCAAAGACGACACCATCCTGGCCTCGAACACCTCGACCATTTCCATTTCGCTGCTGGCCAAGGCCCTCAAGCGTCCGGAAAACTTCGTCGGCATGCACTTCTTCAACCCGGTGCACATGATGCCGCTGGTGGAAGTGATCCGTGGCGAGAAGTCCAGCGAGCTGGCGATTGCCACCACCGTTGCCTACGCCAAGAAAATGGGCAAGAACCCGATCGTGGTCAACGACTGCCCGGGCTTCCTGGTCAACCGCGTGCTGTTCCCGTACTTCGGTGGTTTCGCCAAGCTGGTGAGTGCCGGTGTGGACTTCGTGCGCATCGACAAGGTCATGGAAAAATTCGGCTGGCCAATGGGCCCTGCGTACCTGATGGACGTGGTCGGCATCGACACCGGCCACCACGGTCGTGACGTGATGGCTGAAGGCTTCCCGGACCGCATGAAAGACGACCGCCGCTCGGCGATCGACGCGCTCTACGAGGCCAAGCGCCTGGGCCAGAAGAACGGCAAGGGTTTCTACGCCTACGAGGCGGACAAGAAGGGCAAGCAGAAGAAAGTGGCCGACCCGTCGGTGCACGAAGTGCTGGCTCCGGTCATCTACGAACAGCGTGAGGTGTCGGATGAGGACATCATCAACTGGATGATGATCGCCCTGTGCCTGGAAACCGTGCGTTGCCTGGAAGACGGCATCGTTGAAACCGCCGCCGAGGCCGATATGGGCCTGGTGTACGGTATTGGCTTCCCTCCATTCCGTGGTGGTGCGCTGCGTTACATCGACTCGATCGGTGTGGCCGAGTTCGTTGCCCTGGCTGATCAATACGCTGATCTGGGCCCGCTGTACCACCCGACCGCGAAGCTGCGTGAGATGGCCAAGAACGGCCAGCGCTTCTTCGGTTAAGTGCCCAGACGACTAGAGCGAGAATATTTATGAGCTTGAATCCAAGAGACGTCGTGATTGTCGACTTCGGTCGTACGCCGATGGGCCGCTCCAAGGGCGGCATGCACCGCAACACCCGCGCTGAAGACATGTCGGCGCACCTGATCAGCAAGCTGCTGGAACGCAACGTCAAGGTCGACCCGAACGAAGTCGAGGACGTGATCTGGGGCTGCGTCAACCAGACCCTGGAGCAGGGCTGGAACATCGCGCGCATGGCGTCGCTGATGACGCAGATCCCGCACACGGCAGCCGGCCAGACCGTCAGCCGCCTGTGTGGCTCGTCCATGAGTGCGCTGCATACCGCCGCCCAGGCGATCATGACCGGCAACGGTGATGTATTCGTGGTTGGTGGCGTGGAGCACATGGGCCACGTCAGCATGATGCACGGCGTCGATCCTAACCCGCACATGTCGCTGTACGCGGCAAAAGCCTCGGGCATGATGGGCCTGACCGCGGAAATGCTCGGCAAGATGCACGGCATTACCCGTGAAGCCCAGGACGCGTTCGGCGTGCGTTCCCACCAGCTCGCCCACAAGGCGACCGTGGAAGGCAAGTTCAAGGATGAAATCATCCCGATGAACGGCTACGACGAGAACGGTTTCCTCAAGCTGTTCGACTACGACGAAACCATTCGTCCGGATACCACCCTGGAAAGCCTGGCGGCCCTCAAGCCTGCCTTCAATCCGAAGGGCGGCACCGTGACGGCGGGTACTTCGTCGCAAATCACCGACGGTGCCTCGTGCATGATCGTGATGTCGGCGCAGCGTGCCCAGGACCTCGGCATCCAGCCGCTGGCAGTGATTCGTTCGATGGCGGTGGCGGGTGTGGACCCGGCAATCATGGGCTATGGTCCAGTACCGGCGACACAAAAAGCCTTGAAGCGCGCGGGCCTGACCATCTCCGATATCGACTTCTTCGAACTCAACGAAGCTTTCGCTGCACAGGCCCTGCCGGTGCTGAAAGATTTGAAAGTGCTCGACAAGATGAACGAGAAGGTTAACCTGCACGGCGGTGCGATTGCCCTGGGCCACCCATTCGGTTGCTCCGGTGCGCGTATTTCCGGCACTTTGCTTAACGTGATGAAGCAAAATGGCGGTAACCTTGGGGTTGCAACCATGTGCATTGGTCTCGGCCAAGGCATCTCCACCGTCTTCGAACGCGTCTAAGCGTTGAGTCGACGGAAGCCGGGGCCCAGTGCCCCGGTTTTTGTTTTTTGGAATTTTTAATATTTTTTTCAACAAATTTTGTAAGGGGGCCAGAGCATGAAAGTCGAACCAGGGCTCTACCAACATTATAAAGGTCCGCAGTACCGCGTTTTCAGCGTGGCACGGCATTCCGAGACCGAAGAAGAAGTGGTGTTCTACCAAGCACTGTATGGCGATTACGGCTTTTGGGTGCGCCCCTTGAGCATGTTCCTGGAGACCGTCGAAGTTGACGGCGAGCAGGTCCCGCGCTTTGCTTTGGTCCAGGTCGAACCCAGTCTTTTTTCAGGGCAATAACGGCAGGTCGCGCAGAATGCTGCGCTTGACCTCACCTTGTTGCCACTATATATAGCGTTGCCGCGTCAGGCGCCAACTGCCTTTCACTTCTCGAATTCAGGAATTTTCCGATCCATGGGCAAATCGCTGGTCATTGTGGAATCCCCGGCTAAGGCCAAGACCATCAACAAGTACTTGGGCAACGAGTACGTGGTGAAGTCGAGTATCGGCCATATCCGAGACCTGCCCACCAGCGGTTCGGCTAGCGCCAGCAAGGAGCCTGCCGCCAAGCGCGGCAAGGCGGCTGCGGGCGAAGGTCCGGTGCTCACGCCTAAAGAGAAAGCGCGCAAGCAGCTGGTCTCGCGCATGGGTGTGGACCCGGATCATGGCTGGAAGGCCAAGTACGAAATCCTTCCGGGCAAGGAAAAGGTCATCGAAGAGCTGCGCCGGCTCGCCAAGGATGCCGACACCATCTATCTCGCAACGGACTTGGACCGCGAAGGGGAAGCCATTGCCTGGCACCTGCGGGAAGCCATCGGCGGTGATGACAGCCGCTACAAGCGTGTGGTGTTTAACGAAATCACCAAGAAAGCGATCCAGGAAGCCTTCTCCAAGCCGGGCGAGCTGGACATCGATCGTGTCAACGCCCAGCAGGCCCGTCGTTTCCTCGACCGCGTGGTGGGTTACATGGTCTCGCCGCTGCTGTGGGCCAAGATCGCCCGTGGCCTGTCCGCCGGCCGTGTGCAATCGGTAGCGGTCAAGCTGGTGGTGGAGCGCGAGCGTGAGATCCGTGCGTTCAACCCCGAGGAATACTGGGAAGTCCACGCCGACCTGGGCACCGCCAAGGGCGCCAACGTGCGCTTCGAAGTGGCCCGTGAGAAAGGCGAGGCGTTCAAGCCGCTGAACGAAGCCCAGGCCATGGCCGCGCTGGAGAAGCTCAAGGCCTCCAGCTACAGCATCGTCAAGCGTGAAGACAAACCGACCAGCAGCAAGCCGTCGGCGCCGTTCATCACCTCCACCCTGCAACAGGCCGCAAGTAACCGCCTGGGCTTCGGGGTGAAGAAAACCATGATGATGGCCCAGCGTCTGTACGAAGCCGGCTACATCACTTATATGCGTACCGACTCCACCAACCTGTCGCAAGACGCGGTGGCGATGGCGCGTACCTATATTGAAAGCGAATTCGGCAAGAAGTACCTGCCGGAGAAGCCGAACGTCTACAGCAGCAAAGAAGGCGCCCAGGAGGCTCACGAAGCGATTCGTCCTTCCGATGCCAACACCGAGCCAAGCAAGCTGAGTGGCATGGAGCGCGACGCTGAGCGCCTCTACGAGCTGATCTGGCGCCAGTTCCTGGCTTGCCAGATGCTGCCGGCGCAATACCTGTCCACTACTGTCAGCGTGGGTGCGGGCGATTTCGAGTTGCGTGCCAAGGGCCGTATCCTCAAGTTCGACGGCTACACCCGTGTGATGCCGCAGATCGCCAAGCCTGGCGATGACGATGTGCTGCCGGACATGGCCCAGGGCGACACGCTGAAGCTGATCAAGCTCGACCCGTCCCAGCACTTCACCAAGCCGCCGGCGCGTTATTCGGAAGCCAGCCTGGTGAAAGAGATGGAGAAGCGCGGTATCGGTCGTCCGTCGACCTACGCGGCGATCATCTCCACCATCCAGGACCGTGGCTACGTCGCGCTGCACAACCGTCGTTTCTATTCGGAAAAGATGGGCGATATCGTTACCGAGCGCCTGTCCGAGAGCTTCTCCAACCTGATGGACTACGGCTTTACCGCCGGTATGGAAGAGAACCTCGATGACGTGGCCCAGGGCGAGCGCGACTGGAAAAACGTGCTCGACGAGTTCTACGGCGACTTCAAGAAAAAACTCGAAGTGGCTGAAAGCCCCGAGAGCGGCATGCGTGCCAACCAGCCGGTGATGACCGACATCCCGTGCCTGACCTGTGGCCGTCCGATGCAGATTCGTACCGCATCCACCGGCGTGTTCCTCGGTTGCTCGGGCTACAGCCTGCCGCCGAAAGAACGCTGCAAGGCCACCGTCAACCTGGTGCCGGGTGATGAAATCGCCGCCGACGACGAGGGTGAATCCGAGTCGCTGGTACTGCGTGGCAAGCACCGCTGCCCCATCTGCAGCACGGCGATGGACGCCTACCTGCTGGACGAGAAGCACAAGCTGCACATCTGCGGTAACAACCCGGATTGCGACGGCTACGAGATCGAAGAGGGCAGCTACCGCATCAAGGGCTATGAAGGCCCGAGCCTGGAATGCGACAAGTGCGGCAGCGAGATGCAGCTCAAGACCGGTCGCTTCGGCAAGTTTTTCGGTTGCACCAACCCGACCTGCAAGAACACGCGCAAACTGCTGAAAAGCGGTGACGCGGCGCCGCCGAAGATGGACCCGGTGAAGATGCCGGAACTCAAGTGCGAGAAGGTCAACGACACCTACATCCTGCGTGACGGCGCCTCGGGCCTGTTCCTTGCGGCCAGCCAGTTCCCGAAAAATCGCGAGACCCGAGCGCCGTTGGTGCTGGAGATCGTGCCGCACAAGGACGAGATCGATCCGAAGTACCACTTCCTGTGTGACGCGCCGAAGAAGGACCCGGATGGTCGCCCAGCCGTGATCCGCTACAGCCGCAAGACCAAGGAGCAGTACGTGCAGACCGAAGTGGACGGCAAGCCAACCGGCTGGAAAGCGTTCTACGACGGTGGCAAGTGGAAGGTCGAGGACAAGCGCCAGGGCGCTTGACCCGCTAGTTTGTTAACGTTAGAAGCCGTCTGTATAGACGGCTTTTGCTTGCTGTGGGAACGAGGAGGACGCCTGGTCCTCGCTCGCGAAGGTTGTTAACGATTACGCGAAAACCTGGCGCCGAACGGTGCTCTGAAGTTTTTCGCGAGCAAGCTCGCTCCTACATAGCCAGCATCACGCTTATTCGTTGTGGAGATTGCCGTTATGGCCAACGAGCTCTATACCCGTACCAATCAGAAAATTTATTTTGCGGGTTTGTCCCTGGAAGCCCTTGGCCGTGCCGAGGAGGGGAAGGAGATGAACGCGATTGCGCTGGTCCAGGCCGGGCGTGAAGCCGCGTTGTTCCACCTGTATGGTGCGTTACTGGGCTTGTGTCATGAGATCGCCGGGTTCTACCGCTTGCCCCAGGCCGGTTCGCCCCGTGCGGAAATGATCATGAATCGTGAGGTGCTGGAAAGCATGGCGATCCCTGAGCTGGCCGAGTTGGTGGAAATGGCGCAGAGCCCTGACAGCTGGGTCGCGCGTCTGCTTAAGGCCCATGCGGATATGTTTCAGCCGCCCCGTGTTCCCCATGTGCCCAAGGGCGATGTGACCCAGCCCTTGATCGTGGCGGTGGCGCTGGAAGAGGAAGAGCCCGAGCCACTGAGTCGCGAAGAGTTGGAAGGCTGGCGTCAGGCGCTGAAAAAGATGGCATTGCGCTTTCGTGAAGGTTTGAACGAGTGCTGAACGTTGGTCGGATTCACATGGCACCGTTCATCAAACCGTAAAGAAACCTCTTCAGATCCTCAGCGAGGCCGGGCGGATGACTGATATAATCCCGGCCTTTCGTGGAGAACAGACTTTTATGCCGACGTCCTTTCTGGAAATTGTTGAGTTGCCTGACGGCCGAATCGAGCTGCGCCGGGCCGAGGACGAAGGTTCTCTGGTTATCCTG
The DNA here is from genome assembly GCF_005233485.1 of Pseudomonas sp. CFBP13509. Classification (NCBI taxonomy): domain Bacteria; kingdom Pseudomonadati; phylum Pseudomonadota; class Gammaproteobacteria; order Pseudomonadales; family Pseudomonadaceae; genus Pseudomonas; species Pseudomonas sp. CFBP13509. The sequence continues at coordinate 49,402 of NZ_QGAA01000001.1, read as the reverse complement.
GATTTTTCCGAGGACGCCAAGGTGTTCCTGCAGGGCCAGCACGTGGAAGTGGCAAAAGCCATGTTGAGCGTTGGTGTGCAGATGGCCGGTCGCCTGGCAGAAGGCGAGCCCGAGAAAGAAGACGGCCCGCGCGTTCTTCACTGAGTGTGGCAAGTGGGTTCGCTGTTGTGGCAAGCCCGCTCACCACAACAGGCCCCCTCCACAGGGATAGCCTGCGGCACACAGAATTAACCCAATCGAATATTCAAGCTCTGTGCATCGCCGGTACGCGCTGCGCTGATCAGCTGTGCCTTGGCAGTGGCATTCAGCGGGTTGAGCCAGCTCACCACGGTGTGGCTACGGCCCAGGCGCAAGGCTTCACAGGTCAACTGCTGAGCACTTTGCGCACCGCGCGGTTGCAGCAGCAGGATGCGCTCGCGATTAAGGCCGGCATCCCGCAGCCAGGCCTGGGTCAGGCTGGCGGGCGGGGCGATCAGCGTCAACCAGCGTGCATCCTGTTCCTCGCTCAGTTCACGAAGGATCGGCGCCAGCAGGCTCAGGCAGCTCCCGGCCGCACCGCGCAACGACAGTTCACTGAACGCCTCAGGTTCGGCGCTCCAGGGCGCCTCGACCGTTTCCTTGAGGATGGGCGCAAGGGGTTGGGCCATAAAGGCCTCGAACAGCGACAGTTGTGTGTGTTGGGGGGTGTGCACGAGCTGCATGATGCCTCCTTTAGCGGCGAATGACGCCGACGCTCAGGCCTTCGATCACCAGGTCCTGATCTTTCAGGTTCACTTCAATCGGGGCGAACTCAGGGTTCTCGGCCAGGAGCCAGACCTTGCTGCCTTCGCGCTTGAAGCGTTTGACGGTGACTTCATCGCCGATACGGGCGACGACGATCTGGCCGTTACGGGCTTCTCGGGTGGTGTGGACGGCCAGCAGGTCGCCATCGAAGATACCCACGTCCTTCATGCTCATGCCATGTACCCGCAACAGGTAGTCGGCGCGAGGGTGGAAGAAGGTCGGGTTGATGTTGCAGGATTCCTCGACGTGCTGCTGTGCCAGGATGGGCGCGCCGGCGGCGACGCGACCGATGATCGGCAGTGTCGATTCGTCGGCCTTGGCTTCGAAGCCAGGGATGCGAATACCCCGTGAAGCACCGGGGGTCATCTCGATCGCGCCTTTGCGAGCGAGGGCCTTGAGGTGTTCTTCGGCGGCGTTGGGGGACTTGAACCCCAGTTCCAGCGCAATTTCGGCTCGTGTCGGCGGGTAGCCGTTGTCATCGAGGCAGCGCTTGATAAAAGCCAGAATCTCAGCTTGGCGTGGCGTCAGTTTTAGCATGTTGATCGCTCTGTCTTTTTATACAGTGACTGGGATTATATACAGTGGACTGCGCTTGGCAATCATCCTTTTCTACGCCTCCGCTGGACGGTCATTCGTTAACTGTCCTACAAGGCAGAGATAGCGCTGCCTACAGACCTGGGAGTATGTGATTAAATAGCGATGAAATAGATGACTGCCCGGCCGGAAAGCGAACTTGCAGGCTTGACAAGACACACCCTGAAACGTATGTTTCAAACAAGTGTTTGTCAGGCGGAGTATCCATGGCCCAGTCGGAAACCGTTGAACGCATTCTCGATGCTGCCGAGCAATTGTTCGCGGAAAAAGGATTTGCTGAAACTTCATTGCGGCTGATCACCAGCAAGGCCGGGGTCAACCTCGCCGCGGTGAACTACCATTTCGGCTCGAAAAAGGCCCTGATCCAGGCGGTATTCTCGCGCTTCCTGGGGCCGTTCTGTGCCAGCCTCGACCGTGAACTCGAGCGCCGCCAGGCCAAGGCCGACCACAAGCCGACCCTGGAAGACCTGCTGGAAATGCTCGTGGAGCAGGCGCTGGTGGTTCAGCCACGCAGCGGCAATGACCTGTCGATCTTCATGCGCCTGTTGGGCCTGGCATTCAGCCAGAGCCAGGGCCACTTGCGCCGTTACCTGGAAGACATGTACGGCAAGGTATTCCGCCGCTATATGTTGCTGGTCAACGAAGCCGCCCCGCGTATTCCGCCGATCGAACTGTTCTGGCGCGTGCACTTCATGCTCGGTGCGGCCGCATTCAGCATGTCCGGGATCAAGGCGTTGCGTGCGATTGCCGAGACCGATTTCGGCGTGAACACTTCCATTGAGCAGGTCATGCGCCTGATGGTGCCATTCCTTGCCGCCGGTATGCGCGCTGAAACCGGCGTGACCGACTCGGCCATGGCTGCCGCCCAGTTGCGCCCACGCAGCAAATCCACGCCAGCTGCCGCCAAGGTTTGACCGCTCCGGGTGTGCGCGGCCGCTTGCATCCGCTAAGCTAGCCGCCCATGCCGAATTCAGCTATTTACGCGCAACCTGTTGTCCTCACTGCGCCTGGTGAGGACAACGGGTTGCGTGCGTTATTTAAGGAAGGTTTATGACTGCTGCCCTGCAAGGTTCTTTGATGGTCGACGTGGCCGGTACTTGGCTGACGGCCGAGGATCGCCACCTGTTGCGCCAGCCTGAGGTCGGTGGCCTGATCATTTTTGCGCGCAATATCGAGCATCCGCGCCAGGTGCGGGAATTGAGCGCGGCGATTCGTGCGGTGCGCCCGGACCTGCTGCTGGCGGTCGACCAGGAAGGCGGTCGCGTACAGCGCCTGCGCCAAGGCTTTGTGCGCCTGCCGGCCATGCGCGCGTTGGCGGACAACCCCAACGCCGAGTACCTGGCCGAGCAGTGCGGCTGGATCATGGCCACTGAAGTGCTGGCGGTCGGCCTCGACCTGAGCTTCGCCCCGGTACTGGACCTGGACTACCGGCGCAGCGCCGTGGTCGGCACCCGTTCCTTCGAGGGCGATCCCGAGCGCGCCGCCGTGCTTGCCGGTGCCTTTATCCGTGGCATGAACAGCGCCGGCATGGCCGCCACCGGTAAGCACTTCCCGGGCCATGGCTGGGCCGAGGCCGACTCTCACGTCGCGATTCCCAATGACGAACGCAGCCTGGAACAGATTCGCGCCAATGACCTGGTGCCTTTCGCACGCCTGAGCAAGCAGTTGGCGGCAGTGATGCCGGCGCATGTTATCTACCCGCAGGTGGATGCGCAGCCTGCCGGCTTCTCACGCCGCTGGTTGCAGGACATCCTGCGCGGCGAGTTGCAGTTCGATGGGGTGATTTTCAGCGATGACCTGTCGATGGCCGGTGCCCATGTGGTCGGCGACGCGGCCAGTCGGATCGAGGCGGCGCTGACCGCAGGTTGCGACATGGGGCTGGTGTGCAACGACCGTGCGGCGGCTGAGCTGGCGCTGAGTGCGGCGCAGCGCATGAAGGTCACGCCGTCGGCCCGCATCGCGCGTATGCGTGGGCAGGCGATTGCTTCGACTGACTACAAGCAGGATCCGCGCTGGCTCACCGCACTTGGCGCTTTGCGGGATGCACAGCTGATCTAGCGCTTTTCCTGCTTATTGGGCAACGGCGCAAACAACGCCTCGATATCGTCGTTGCCCAACTGCCAATCCCCCGTGGTACGCCCATCCAGCACACCCGCTGCCAGGTCGGATTTTTCCTTTTGCAGGTGCTGGATTTTCTCCTCCACCGTGCCCCGCGCGATCATCTTGTACACGAACACCGGCTTCTCCTGGCCAATGCGGTATGCGCGGTCGGTGGCCTGGTTTTCCGTGGCCGGGTTCCACCAAGGGTCGTAGTGAATCACGGTATCGGCTTCGGTCAGGTTCAGCCCTACACCGCCGGCCTTCAGGCTGATCAGGAAAATCTGCAACTTGCCGCTCTGGAAATCCTTCACCGGTGTGCGCCGGTCGCGGGTCTGGCCCGTCAACAGGGCGTAGGCGACACCGCGCTTTTTCAGCTCCACTTCGATCAGGCTCAACATCGAGGTGAACTGGGAAAACAACAGGATCCGGCGACCTTCCTCAAACAGCTCTTCGAGCATTTCCATCAGGCTGTCGAGCTTGCCCGAGCTGCTGCCGCGGGTGGGCAGGGTCGCATCGTTGACCAGGCGTAGATCGCAGCACACCTGGCGTAGCTTCAGCAGTGCTTCAAGGATGATGATCTGGCTGCGCGCCACGCCTTTGCGGGTGATTTCGTCGCGGACCTTTTTGTCCATGGCCAGGCGCATGGTCTCGTACACATCGCGCTGGGCCTCATTGAGGTCGACCCAGTGAATGATCTCGGTCTTGGGCGGCAGCTCCGTGGCCACCTGCTCCTTGGTGCGGCGCAGCAGGAAGGGTTTGATCCGACCGTTGAGGTGCTGCAGTCGTACTTCGCTGGCGCGCTTTTCGATGGGGACGCGGTAGTCGCGGTTGAAGCTTTTGACGTCGCCCAGCCAGCCCGGCAGCAGGAAGTGGAACAGCGACCACAACTCGCCCAGGTGATTTTCCAGCGGTGTGCCGCTCAGGCACAGGCGCTGCCGGGCATTCAGCTCGCGCGCGGCCTGGGCAGCCTTGCTGGAAGGGTTCTTGATGTACTGGGCTTCATCGAGGATCAGCACATGCAAGGGCAGGGCGGCCAGGTGCTCGATGTCTTTGGGCAGCAGCGCGTAGGTGGTCAACAGCAGGTCGTAGTCCTGCAGGCTGGCGAAGTGTTTTTTGCGCGTGGCCCCGTACAGCGCCAGCACCTTGAGTTGCGGGGTGAAGTGCGCCGCTTCGTCCAACCAGTTGGGGATCAGGCTGGTGGGCATCACCACCATGCACGGCCGGTCCAGGCGTCCGGCGATCTTTTCACTGAGGATATGCGCCAGGGTCTGCAGGGTTTTGCCCAGGCCCATGTCATCCGCAAGAATGCCGCCCACCTCCAGCTGGCGCAGCGACTGCATCCAGCTCAACCCTTCCAGTTGATAAGGCCGCAAGGTCGCGTTCAGGCCTTCGGGTGCCACACAGGTGAAGTCCTTGATGTCCCGCAGGCGCTGGGCAAAGTTGCGGATCTTCTCGCCGCCCTCCCATTGCAGGGGCAGGTCTTCCAGCGGGTTGAGGCGAATCGCATCGGCCTTGGCCAGGCGCAGCGCGGTGGTGCCCGGCTCCTGCAGGTAAAACTCACCGAGGGTGGCCAGTACCGGTTTCAGGCGGCCGTAGGGCAGGGCCACTTGCAGAGGGCCATGACCGCCATTGGGCAGGCCGGGGATATTCACCAGGATCAGCTCGTCATCGCGGCGCCGCGCGAGTTTTTCCGGGTTGAGGATCTCGGTGTGGGAGCGCATCAGGTTGAGCAGGATCGGCAGCAGGCTCAGGCGCTCACCGTTGACGATAATCCCCAGTTCCAGGTCGAACCAGTCGCGCTCGGGGCCTTCATCGACAGTGGCGTACCAGTCGTCGACCGCGCTCAGGTCAAACCCGAAGTCTTCGTCGATCTGCAACTCCCAACCCTCGGCCCGCAGGGTCGGCGAGGCATTGAGTGTGAAGTTCAGCCAGGCACTGTCATTAACCATCTCGAACAGCTCGCCGGCGCTTTCCGGCAAGGCCTTGCTCTGGCGCGTGGCGATCTTGAAACCGAGCAGGCGCAGTTGCTCGCGATAGGGCTGCTCCAGCGCGGGATGGCGCTTGATGCGCAGGCTGTGGGTTTCCTGGCGCACGATGATATCGGCGTTCTTTTGCCCGCTGACATAGTTGCCCAGGTAGTTGAACGACAACGCCGCACGGTGCTGGATATAGCGTTGCATCTTGCCGTTGCGCGGTTCAAATGCGCTGAACTCGACGCTGGCCAGCCACAGGCGCGGCACGGGCACCACATCCTCCATCACCACCTGCGGCAACACCACGCGGTTATCCAGCACGGCCTGGAGTTTTTCCAGCAACTCGGCATCCTGGGCGGCCGCCGGGTAGGCCAGGGTTTCCTGGACCTTGAGCAGCACCGCCGCGATGTGTTTGCAGTTGGTGTGCACCGGGCAGGTACAGCGGCTGTCCACCAGGATCAGCGCGCCCTTGGCCGATTCGCGCAAGGAGATGGTCTGCCGGTAAACGTTGCCCCCCGAGCCTTCGCAACTGGCGACGATGGTGCTGTCGCCGGATTCGACGATGCGCACGCGGTTCTCCAGGGCATAGCGCCGCCCGCGCTCCAGGCTTTGCTCTTTGAAGCGATTGGCCCATGAAGGGGCCAGGGGTTTGGTCAACGGCGACGTCAGGGGCATGGCGCTGGATCAGTCCTGAATGTCGGGCGGGGGGGCGCTGGGTGGCTTGGCGGTCAGCGAAGTGATCTTGATCAGCAGTGCCAGATGGCCGCCATCCAGGTAGTTGAGCTGGTTGTTCTTGGTGCGCACGTCTTTCTGGCTCAGGTGTTCGCTGGCCACCACGCTGCCGTTGCTGTCGAATGTGTTGAGCCAGAAGTCCGCATCGATATCCGTGAAACGCCCCAGTTGCAGGCTTAACACGCCCTCGATGGGGAACTGGCCGAACTGCTCCTGGCCGTCGGTGATCGCGATCCTGACCGGCTGCTCGCCGAGGTTCTGTTCCCAGGCCTTGTGCGCCAGCACGGTGAAGCTGTTATCGGCGTTGAGTTTGTCGACGATATTGTTCAGGCGCGGCGGGCTCAGCCTGTCGCCCAACCGCTGCGCGCCCGCATCCCAGTTTTCCGGCGCCGCGCGGCTGTTGAGCGCCGGCTCCGCGTTCTGGCGTACCAGGATCATTTCCACCTGGTACGGACTGTCGGCAAATGCCGAAGGCGCGAGTACCACCAACAACAGGCTCAGAATGCGGAACAGGCGCATTGGGGCGTCCTTCAAGCAGATTTCGGGATGAGGCGCTCGAACAACGCCTCCAATGTATTAAAGCGTTCTTCGGCACGTTCCATCGGCACCATGAACTTGAACAGCGTAGCCCCTTCGAACTTGTAGCGATTGGGCTGGCCCTGGATCAGCTTGATCAGCACCAGTGGGTCCACCGGTGTCTGCGCTTCGAACTCGATACGCCCGCCTTGCGGCCCGGCGTCGACTTTCTTGATCCCAAGCTGCTCGGCCTGCAATTTGAGCAGGGTCAGGCGCACCAGGTTCTTGGTCGGCTCGGGCAGCAGGCCGAAGCGGTCGATCATCTCCACCTGCAGGTCCTTGAGGCCTTCTTCGTCGGTGGCCGAGGCGATGCGCTTGTACAGGATCAGCCGTGCATGCACATCCGGCAGGTAGTCTTCGGGGATCAACGCCGGCAAGCGCAGGTTGATTTCCGGACCGCCGCCCAGGGGCTGGTCGAGGTTTGGCTGCTCGCCCTTTCGGATGGCTTTCACCGCGCGTTCGAGCATCTCCATATACAAGGTGAAACCGACGGCCTGGATCTGCCCGCTCTGGCCATCGCCCAGCAGTTCGCCGGCACCACGGATTTCCAGGTCGTTGGTGGCCAGCACAAAACCGGCGCCCAGGTCCTGGGTGTTGGCGATTGCTTCCAGGCGCTTTTCGGCGTCCCCGGTGATCTGTTGGCGGGGCGGTGTCAGCAGGTAGGCATACGCCTGGTGGTGACTGCGCCCAACCCGACCGCGCAACTGGTGCAACTGGGCCAGGCCGAACTTGTCGGCCCGCTCGATGATGATGGTGTTGGCGCTAGGCACGTCGATGCCGGTCTCGATGATGGTCGAGGCGATCAGCACGTTGAAGCGCTTGTGATAGAAGTCGCTCATCACCTGTTCGAGATCGCGTTCGCGCATCTGCCCGTGGCCGATGGCGATGCGTGCTTCCGGCACCAGTTCGGCGAGGTCGGCGGCGCATTTCTCGATGGTTTTTACGTCGTTGTGCAGGTAGTACACCTGGCCGCCGCGCAGCAATTCCCGCAGCAGCGCTTCCTTGACTGTGCTTTTGTTCTGCTCCATCACGAACGTGCGCACCGACAGGCGCCGCGCCGGCGGCGTGGCGATGATCGACAGGTCGCGCATGCCCGACACCGCCATGTTCAGCGTGCGCGGAATCGGCGTGGCGGTGAGGGTAAGAATGTCGACTTCACTGCGCAGGGCCTTGAGCTGTTCTTTCTGACGCACACCGAAGCGGTGTTCTTCGTCGATGATCACCAGGCCCAGGTTCTTGATCTTTACATCGTCCGACAGCAGCTTGTGCGTGCCGATCACGATGTCGATCTTGCCTTCGGCGAGGTCGGCGACGGCGGCATTCACTTCCTTGGCGGACTTGAAGCGGCTCATCACTTCCACGGTCACCGGCCAGTCGGCAAAGCGGTCGCGGAAGCTGTTGTAGTGTTGTTGGGCGAGCAGGGTAGTCGGCACCAGGATCGCCACTTGCTTGCCGCCGTGTACCGCAATAAAGGCCGCGCGCATGGCCACTTCGGTCTTGCCGAAGCCCACGTCGCCGCACACCAGGCGGTCCATCGGCTTGGGCGCGAGCATGTCGGCGCGCACCGCTTCGATGGTGGTTTGCTGGTCCGGGGTTTCTTCGAAGGCGAAGCCGGCACTGAAGGTGGCGTAGTCGGCTTTCGGGTCGGCGAAGGCATACCCTTCGCGCGCCGCACGACGGGCATAGATGTCGAGCAGTTCGGCGGCGACATCGCGCACCTGTTCGGCGGCCTTGCGCTTGGCTTTCTGCCAGGTCTCGGAGCCCAGGCGGTGCAACGGCGCCAGGGCGTCGTCGCTGCCGGTGTAGCGGGCGATCAGGTGCAGGTTGGCCACCGGCACGTAGAGCTTGGCGCCCTCGGCGTATTCCATGGTGAGGAATTCGGCGGCCTGGTTGTCGATCTCCAGGGTCTGCAGGCCCAGGTAGCGGCCGACACCGTGGTCGATATGCACCACCGGCGCGCCTTCGCGCAGTTCCGTGAGGTTTTTGATCACCGCATCGTTGTTGGCGTCGGCGCGTTTTTCACGGCGGCGACGCTGCATCACGCGCTGGCCGAACAGCGGGCTTTCGGCGATCAGCGCGAGCGCCGGGTCATCCAGCAGCAGGCCTTCGTCCAGTGGCGCGATGGTGATCGCCAGGCGCTCTTTGCCGGCGACAAAATCCGGCCAGCTGTCGACGGTTTTCGGCCGCAGCTTCAGGCGTTCCAGCAGCTCCAGCAGCACTTCACGGCGCCCGGCGGACTCGGCGGTGAACAGCACGCGGCCGGGGAAGTCGCCGAGGAAGTTCGAGAGTGCTTCCAGGGGTTGCGTGGCTTTGGCCTGGATCGCCAGGTCCGGCAGCGTCGCCGCCGGGAAACGCTCGCGACCGCTGCCGGTATCCACATCCTGTTGGCTGGCGACCACGCGCGGCCAGTTTTTCAGGCGGGCGAAGCAGTCTTCCACCGGCAGGAACAATTCGGCGGGCGGCAATAAAGGCCGGGAAGGATCGACGCGGCGCTCTTCATAGCGGTTGCGCACGTCGTTCCAGAAGTTTTCCGCCGCCTGTTCGATGCCCGGCAACGAGAACACCTGGGTGTCCTGGGGCAGGTAGTCGAACAGGGTCGAGGTTTCGTCGAAAAACAGCGGCAGGTAGTACTCGATACCGGCCGGGGTAATCCCGCTGCTCAAGTCCTGGAAGATCGGGCAGCGGCGGAAGTCCACATCAAAGCGTTCACGGAAGCGCGCCTTGAAGCGCGTGACCGCGTCCTTTTGCAGCGGGAACTCCCGCGCCGGCAGCAGCTTGATCGACTCGACCTTGTCGATGGACCGCTGGTTTTCCGGATCGAAGGTGCGCAGGGTCTCGATTTCGTCATCGAACAGGTCGATGCGGTACGGCAACTTGCTGCCCATGGGGAACAGGTCGATCAGCGCACCACGCACGGCGAATTCACCGTGCTCATACACCGTGTCGACACAGCGGTAGCCGCTGGCTTCGAGGCGCGTGCGCATCTGTTCCACGTCGAGTTTCTGGCCGATATCCAGCACCAGGCTGCTGCCCAGCAGGAACTTGGTCGGCGCCAGGCGGTGCAGGGCGGTGGTGATCGGCACCACCAATACACCGTGGGCCAGTTCCGGCAGGCGGTACAGGCTGGCGATGCGCTGGGAGATGATGTCCTGGTGCGGCGAGAACAGGTCGTAGGGCAGGGTTTCCCAGTCGGGAAAATGCAGCACCGGCAAATCGGGGGCGAAGAAGCTCAGCTCCTGCTCCAACCGTTCGGCGCTTTGGCTGTCGGCGGTAAGCAGCAGGGTAAAGCGCTTGGCTGCGCTGGCAGCCTCGGCAATGGCCAGGCTCAGGGCGGCACCGGGCAGGTTGCCCCAGTGCTGTTTACCTGCCGCGGCAGGGAGAAGCGGTAGACGCAGAACGGGCACGGAAGGTTGAGCTCCAAGCGTTGCGACAAAGTCGGTAATTGTAACGGCCCGAGGTGCCGCCTGTCAGTTGCTGACTGAGCCTATTACGGTTTGTAGGAAATGTAGTGGCTAAGACAAACAAAGCAGCCTTTTGACTCATTATGTAGTGCCGTTTTGCACGGATGTTTCGGAGAGTTACGGACAAGTTGGCGGCACTGCGCCATTGGTGGCCTTCTGAAACCCGCGTGTTTCCTGGCCTGTAGCGGGGTGGTATTTTTTTGCAAGGGCTTTTTGTTGTGGTTGGCGCATTGCTCAACGGGCGGTCGGACGACATAATGTAGCCCCTTTTTTCAGCCCCTACATGTGGAAGGTTCCCGTGACTCAGAAGCCCGACCAGTGTCTTGGTGAATGGATCGACCGTGAAGCACTCGCAGAAGCGATGATCCCGCTTATCGGTCAGCTGTACCGCAATAACAATGTGGTGAGCTCGATCTATGGCCGCAGCCTGATCAACCAATCAGTCATCGCGATTCTCAAGGCGCATCGCTTTGCTCGCCATCGTTCCGCCGACGACAGCGAACTCTCCGTCCACGAAACATTCCCCCTGCTCAAGGCCATGAGCGAGCTCAAGCTCGGCGCGGCTTCGGTAGACCTGGGCAAGCTGGCCTACAAATTCCGCAAGGAAGGTGCCGGCCGCAGCGCCGAGCAGTTCGTGCGTGAAGAAATGGCCGATGTGGTGGGCCAGCAAAACGCCGCTGCCCGCAAAGGCACCGACGTTGTCCTGTACGGTTTCGGTCGTATCGGCCGCCTGCTGGCGCGCATCCTGATCGAAAAAACCGGTGGCGGCGACGGCCTGCGCCTGCGTGCCATCGTGGTGCGCAAAGGCGCCGAGAACGACCTGACCAAACGCGCCAGCCTGCTGCGTCGCGATTCGGTACACGGTTCGTTCAACGGCACCATCACCATCGACGAAGAAAACAACACCATCACCGCCAACGGTAACCTGATCCAGGTGATCTACGCGAAGAACCCGACCGAGGTGGATTACACCCAGTACGGCATCAAGGACGCCCTGCTGGTGGACAACACCGGCGTATGGCGTGATGCCGAAGGCCTGGGCCAGCACCTGGCCTGCCCGGGTATCGACCGCGTCGTGCTGACCGCGCCTGGCAAAGGCAAGCTCAAGAACATCGTGCACGGCATCAACCACGGTGAAATCACCGCTGACGACAAGATCGTGTCCGCCGCCTCCTGCACCACCAACGCCATCGTGCCGGTGCTCAAGGCTGTGAATGACAAGTTCGGCATCGTCAACGGCCACGTTGAAACCGTTCACTCGTACACCAACGACCAGAACCTGATCGACAACTTCCACAAGGGCGATCGCCGTGGCCGCAGCGCCGCGCTGAACATGGTCATCACCGAGACCGGTGCCGCCACCGCCGCTGCCAAGGCCCTGCCGGAGCTGGCCGGCAAGCTGACCGGTAACGCGATCCGTGTGCCGACGCCGAACGTGTCGATGGCCATTCTCAACCTGAACCTTGAGAAAGCCGCTACCCGTGAAGAGATGAACGAGTACCTGCGCTACATGGCGCTGCACTCCGACCTGCATAAGCAAATCGACTTCGTCAATTCCCAGGAAGTGGTGTCCACCGACTTCGTTGGCTCGCGCCACGCCGGTGTGGTGGACGCTGAAGCGACCATTACCCAGGACAACCGCGTTGTGCTGTACGTCTGGTACGACAACGAGTTCGGCTACAGCTGCCAGGTGGTTCGCGTGATGGAAGACATGGCCGGGGTCAACCCGCCTGCGTTCCCGCGCTAAGCCTTAGCACTGCATGAAAAAGCCCCGACTGGTTCGGGGCTTTTTCATGGCAGCGGGTTTTGTGTTGTCGAGCTGGGCCTCATCGGCAGCAGGCTCCCTCCCACATTTGAATGTATTCACAAGTCGACATGTGGGAGGGGGCTAATGCCAGTCAGTTAAGGCTTTTTGTAGGAGCGAGCTTGCTCGCGAAAAATTCACAGGCGCCGCGTTCATTCAGGAAGCACGCGTTATCGTTGGCGTTTTTCGCGAGCAAGCTCGCTCCTACAGGAGGCGATGTACGCTTAACTGACTGGCATTAGGGCTTGCCCCCGATAGCGATCGTTCAGAGGATGCATACTCATTTCAGCAGTTTGCCGCGCAAATCATCGGACAAACCCTTGGGCGCCAGCCAAATACCCAGGTAGGCCCTTGCCAGCGCGTCATTGCGGCTGCTGAACACCACCTGCCCATTGATCTCCAGATTCAGGCCACGGCCGGGGCGAAAGTCCAGGGCGTAGCGATCACCGCTGCGGATGTTACGAAAGCTGGCGTGCAACTGGTCAACTTCAATCCTCAGGCGAGGGCTGGCTTGCTGGCGCTCCAAGGTGGCCGTCGCCGCCTTGATCACATCGTTGCGGTCGATGTCGCGAAAGTAATACAGCACAAGGCGCAGCGGCTGTTGCGAGTCCCATGCCTGCCTGGCGCTCACAGTCTGCGGGGCATACAGCGCAGCCGCGTACACATCCGCCCAGAGGTAGGTGAACACCGTCTGGTTTTTCAGCGCCAGTCCATGGGCTTGCGCAGGAAAATCGGCTTGCCGGAGCCGGTCTGCCTCACTTGCATGCACCACAACCGAAAAAATCATCATTAAACAGAAAACGACATGCCGCATAATGGCCCGTCCTGCAAAGGTGCGTGTCAGCAGTGTAATGCCCGTTTCCTGTTCCTGTAGTAAAGGCAAAACTGGCCTACGACGCGACCAAGGGTTAATGTGCGCGGCGTTGAGCCTTATATAGACTGTGCCCCGGTTCACACACTTGAGCCAAATTGTCCTTCATGACCGCTGGCCGCGGCATGATTTAGCCAGGCGTCCAACCGTGCGCCTGGCCTGTTCTGAGGAGTACGCATGGCTGTCTACAACTACGACGTGGTGGTACTGGGTTCCGGCCCGGCTGGAGAAGGTGCGGCGATGAACGCCGCGAAGGCAGGGCGCAAGGTGGCGATGGTCGATAGCCGTCGCCAGGTCGGCGGTAACTGCACCCACCTGGGTACCATCCCGTCCAAGGCTTTGCGTCACTCGGTGCGCCAGATCATGCAGTTCAACACCAACCCGATGTTCCGGGCCATTGGTGAGCCGCGCTGGTTCTCGTTCCCGGACGTGTTGAAAAGCGCCGAGAAGGTCATCTCCAAGCAAGTCGCTTCGCGCACCGGCTACTACGCCCGTAACCGTGTCGACCTGTTCTTCGGCACCGGCAGCTTCGCCGACGAGCAAACCGTCGAAGTGGTGTGCGCCAACGGCGTGGTCGAGAAGCTGGTGGCCAAGCACATCATCATCGCCACCGGTTCGCGCCCGTATCGCCCGGCGGACATCGATTTCCACCACCCGCGTATCTACGATAGCGACACCATCCTCAGCCTGGGCCATACCCCGCGCAAGTTGATCATCTACGGCGCCGGCGTGATCGGCTGTGAATACGCCTCGATCTTCAGCGGCCTGGGCGTGCTGGTGGAGCTGGTGGACAACCGCGACCAGTTGCTGAGCTTCCTCGACTCGGAAATTTCCCAGGCGTTGAGCTACCACTTCAGCAACAACAACATCACCGTGCGTCACAACGAAGAATACGAGCGGGTCGAAGGCCTGGACAACGGCGTGATCCTGCACCTCAAGTCCGGCAAGAAGATCAAGGCCGATGCCTTGCTGTGGTGCAACGGCCGTACCGGCAACACCGACAAGCTCGGCATGGAAAACATCGGGGTCAAGGTCAACAGCCGTGGCCAGATCGAAGTGGACGAGAACTATCGCACCTGCGTGACCAACATCTACGGTGCCGGTGACGTGATCGGCTGGCCAAGCCTGGCCAGTGCGGCGCATGACCAGGGCCGTTCGGCCGCCGGCAGCATTGTCGACAACGGCAGCTGGCGTTATGTGAACGACGTGCCGACCGGGATCTACACGATTCCCGAGATCAGCTCGATCGGCAAGAACGAGCACGAACTGACCAAGGCTAAGGTGCCTTACGAAGTGGGCAAGGCGTTCTTCAAGAGCATGGCGCGTGCGCAGATTGCCGGTGAGCCGCAAGGCATGCTCAAGATCCTGTTCCACCGCGAAACCCTGGAAGTCCTCGGCGTGCATTGCTTCGGCTACCAGGCTTCGGAGATCGTGCACATCGGCCAGGCGATCATGAACCAGCCGGGTGAGCAAAATACCCTCAAGTATTTCGTCAACACCACGTTCAACTACCCGACCATGGCCGAAGCCTATCGGGTAGCGGCCTACGACGGCCTCAACCGGCTTTTTTGAGCGGCTCCGGCCGGTGGCCTGAGCCGGCCGGGGAGACCGATTTCAGTAATTCTCGAGGGTGGCAGTGGCCAAACCGGGAAAGTCTGTAATCAGGCTATCTACGCCGAAGTCGGCGAGCCTGCGCATCAGCGCAGGTTCGTTGACTGTCCACACGGACACGTGCAGGCCCTGGCGCTGGGCTTTTTCCAGGCGTTCGGGGGTGCACAACGTCCAGTTCAACGCCAGCATCTCACAGCCGTAGTTTTGCGCGACCTTCAGCGGGTCGAGCCACGCATATTCGGCGACCAGCCCGCGTGACAGGTCGGGGGTGAGTTCAACCGCCGCCTTCAACACTTCCCGCGAGCTTGAGGTCACGGTGACCTTGTCCATCAGGCCGAAACGCACGGCCATCTCACGAATGGCCAGCACGGTGGTCGCGGCGCGGGTGCGCGAGGCGCTTTTGACTTCCAGTTGCCAGTGATCGAAGTCGCACTGTTCGAACAGCTCTTCCAGGCGCGGAATCGGGCAAGGCTTGACCCAGCCCGGGCCGCCTTTGCGCGCGTCCATCTTCACCAGGTCTGCCGCCGAATACTCGACGACTTTGCCGCGCCGGTCGGTGGTGCGCTTGAGGGTCGGGTCGTGGATGACCATCAGCTCGCCGTCCATGGACAGGTGCAAATCCAGTTCGCAGCGGCGTACACCGTGCTTGAGACACGCCTGGAAGCTGGTCAGGGTGTTTTCCGGTGCTTCGCCTTTGGCACCGCGGTGGCCGTAGATCAGGGTCACAGTTGCTCCTTTACGCCAGGTTGTCTGGCAGGGTAAATACGAATTCAGGTGTCTTGGGCGTCGCTCTGTTCCCGTGCCAGGCGCCGTTCCTGCGCCTGTTTCTGCAGGATGTAGCGCGCCAGGAGCTGGCGTTGGGCATCGGTCATGGCTTCGAATTCCGTGCCGACGTCGAAGCCGGTGCCCTTGGAATCGCAATGGGTGACCCGCGCGCGCAGCAGCAGGCCGAGCGCCTGGGGCATCAGCACCAGCTTGACCGCCAGGTGCGCACCCACCGTCAGGGGGGAGGGGTGTTGGAAATCGATGCCGCCTTCGGAAATGATCACCGGCTGCGGGGCGCCGACCTCATCCAGCAGGCCGCGGGCCATGATTTGGCTGAGCAAATCCAGGCGTTTGTTCTGCACGCGGAGAAAGGCCACGAGGGTGCGATCCTTCTCGCTGAGCTGGCGCAGCAGGTGCTGGGCTTCAAATTCGCTCAGGTGCAGTTCACTGAGCAGATTGAACAGCGGTGAATCATCCAGCAACACTTCCTTGCTCGCCGCTTCGGGGGCAGACAGGCTTTTGATTTGGAGTGCGATCATGTCGTCGATACGGTAGTATTCGCGGCGCTCTTCTTCATCTAATGTCGACATGGCGAACCCCAGGTAACGGTAATGGTCTGAGTGTAAAGCTGCTTACCAGACCCCGCCACCGGGACGTCTTCTTTTCCTCCGAACAAGCCCCGACATGTTCAGACCTCTCTTCGTATTTATCGGCACGCGTTATACCCGTGCAAAACGTCGCAATCATTTTGTGTCGTTCATTTCCTTGACCTCGATGATCGGTCTCGCCCTTGGTGTGGTCGTGATGATCGTGGTGCTGTCGGTGATGAACGGCTTCGATCATGAAATGCGCACCCGCGTGCTGGGCATGGTGCCCCACGCGACCATCGAGGGCGATGCGCCCATCAGCGACTGGCAAAGCCTGGCCGCCAAGGTCAAGCAGAACCCCAAGGTAGTGGCCGTGGCGCCGTTTACCCAGATGCAGGGGCTGCTGACCAACGACGGCAAGGTGCAGAAAATCCTGCTCAATGCCATCGATCCGGCCCAGGAACGCAACGTCTCGATCATCGACAAGTTCATGTTGCAGGGCAAGCTCGACGATCTGGCCCCCGGCAGTTTTGGCATTGTCATCGGTGACAAGGCGGCGGCCAAGCTCGGCGTGGGCATCGGCGACAAACTGACCTTCGTCGCGCCGGAAGTCACCGTGACGCCGGCCGGCATGTTCCCGCGCATGAAGCGCTTTACCGTGGTCGGCACCTTCCACGTCGGCGCCGGCGAGATCGACGGCTACCTCGGCCTGACCAACCTCACCGACCTGGCCCGCCTGCATCGCTGGCAGCCGGACCAGGTGCAAGGCCTGCGCCTGAAGTTCAACGACCTGTTCGATGCCCCGCGTGGCGCCTGGGAAATCGCCCAGCACCTGGGTGAAAGCCAGTACTACGCCCGCGACTGGACCCGCACCCACGGCAACCTGTACCAGGCCATCCGCATGGAAAAAGCCATGATCGGCCTGCTGTTGCTGCTGATCGTCGCGGTCGCGGCCTTCAACATCATCTCCACGCTGGTGATGGTGGTGAATGACAAGAAGGGCGACATCGCCATCCTGCGCACCCTCGGCGCCACGCCGGGGCAGATCATGGCGATCTTCATGGTGCAGGGCACCGTGATCGGCGTGGTCGGCACCTTGATCGGCACTGCGGTAGGCATTTTGGCCGCGCTGAACGTCAGTGCCGCCATCGCCTTGCTTGAAAAGGTGATCGGCCACAAGTTCCTCAACGCCGACGTCTACTTCATCGATTACCTGCCGTCCCAGGTGCAAGCCCAGGACGTGCTGATGGTGGGCGGCGCCGCGTTGGTCCTGAGTTTCCTTGCCACCCTGTATCCAGCCTGGCGCGCGGCACGTACCCAGCCAGCACAGGCCTTACGTTATGAGTGAATCGGGCATGAGTGAAAAAGCAATCCTGAGCTGCCGCAACCTGGGCAAATCCTACGAGGAAGGCCCGGAGTCGGTCGTGGTGCTGTCCAACCTGCAACTGGAACTGCATCCCGGCGAGCGCGTGGCGATCGTCGGCAGTTCCGGTTCCGGCAAAAGTACCTTGCTCAACCTGTTGGGCGGCCTCGATACGCCGTCCCAGGGCAGCGTATGGCTGGCCGGTGAAGAACTGTCGGCCCTGAATGAAAAGGCCCGTGGCCAGTTGCGCAACCGCTCGTTGGGCTTTGTGTACCAGTTCCACCACCTGTTGCCGGAATTCACCGCCCTGGAAAACGTGTGCATGCCGCTGTTGATCGGCAAGACCGCGATCCCGGAAGCGCGCCAGCGTGCCAAGGCGTTGCTCGAGCGCGTCGGCCTCGGCCATCGCCTGGAACACAAGCCGGCCGAACTGTCCGGCGGTGAGCGCCAGCGTGTGGCGATTGCCCGTGCCCTGGTGAACAACCCGGGCCTGGTGATGCTCGACGAGCCCACCGGCAACCTCGACTCCCACACCGCCCAGGGCATCAAGGACTTGATGCTGGAACTGAGCACCCAGATGCGCACCGCGTTCCTGGTGGTGACCCATGACATGAGCATGGCCCGCCAGATGGACCGCGTGCTGCACCTGCAGGAAGGTCATCTGGTCGCCATCTGACCTGTTTCAAGCCCGGTGCCTGACGCCGGGTTTTCTATTTTTCCAACGGTGCCCGCGAATGTTCAGACCGTTATCGATTTTCATCGGCACGCGCTATACCCGCGCCAAGCGCCGCAACCGTTTTGTTTCGTTCATCTCGATGACCTCGATGATTGGCCTCGCCCTGGGCGTGCTGGCGATGATCGTGGTGCTGTCGGTGATGAACGGCTTCCAGCGTGAAATGAGCTCGCGCATCCTTGGCATGGTGCCCCACGCCACTATCGTCGGGGTGAACCCGATCGACGATTGGCAGCCGCTGGCCGCTGCGGCGATGAAAAATCCGCAAGTGACTGCCGCCGTACCGTTCACGCAGATGGACGGCATGTTCTCCTACAAGGGCGCGATGCAGCCGATTGAGATCAGCGGTGTTGACCCGGCCCAGGAAGGCAAGGTGTCGATCGTGGCCCAGCATATCGTGCAGGGCAAACTGGAAGACCTGAAGCCCGGTGAGTTCGGCGTGGTGGTCGGCGAAATCACCGCCCGGCGTTTTCGCCTGAATGTGGGCGACAAATTGACCCTGATCGTCCCGGAGATCAGCAGTGCGCCCGGTGGTATCACCCCGCGCATGCAGCGTCTGAACGTAGTGGGTATCTTCAAGGTCGGCGCCGAGCTGGATGGCTCCATGGCCTTGATCCACATGGCTGACGCCGCCGAGATACAGCATTGGCAGCCGAACCAGGTGCAGAGCGTGCGCCTGGCGTTGAAAGACCTGTACGCAGCGCCCAAGGTCTCGGCGGACATCGCCGCCAGCCTCGGCAGCGGCTACAAGCCCGATGACTGGACCCACACCCAGGGCAGCCTGTTCAGCGCGATGAAGATGGAAAAGACCATGATCGGCCTGTTGTTGCTGATGATCGTCGCCGTCGCGGCGTTCAACATCATCGCCACGCTGATCATGGTGGTGAACGACAAGGGCGCGGACATCGCGATCCTGCGTACCATCGGCGCCACGCCACGGCAGATCATGGCGATCTTCATGGTGCAGGGTACGGTGATCGGCATTGTCGGCACCTTGATCGGCGGTGTGCTGGGGGTGATTGCGGCGCTGAACGTGAGTGAGCTGGTGGGCTGGCTGGAACGGGTGAGCGGGCAGCATATCTTCAGTTCGGATGTGTACTTCGTCAGCAACCTGCCTTCCGAGCTGCAAAGTGGCGATGTGGTGCTGATTTGTACGGCCGGGTTTGTGTTGAGCTTCCTAGCGACGATTTACCCGGCGTATCGGGCGGCGAAGATTGAGCCGGCGCATGCCCTTAGGTATTCGTAGTCTTTAAGACCGCTATCGGGGGCAAGCCCCCGATAGGGCCGGCCCGGCTTGCATCAATTTCCCCTGGGCAACTCAATCACAAACCTTGTCCACCCCGCCGCGGATTCACAAAAAATCCTCCCCCCATGGGCTCGCACAATCGACTGGGTAATCGCCAATCCCAGCCCCGCATGCTCGCTGCTGCCCTCATGGCGCGCCGGGTCGGCTCGGTAGAACCGGTCGAACAGCCTCGGCAACACGTGCGCTGGAATACCTTCCCCGCTGTTTTCTACCGTCAGTGTCACGCCCCGTGCGCCTTCAACCATCCGCACGCGCACTTGGCCGCCGGCCGGGGTGAACCTGAGGGCGTTATCCAGCAGGTTCGACAGGGCCCGGCGCAGCATGCCGCAATCGCCGGCGGTTTGCGCGCCGCCTTCGCGTACCAGCGAGACCTGTGCGTCTTCTGCCAGCAACGCGAAAAACTCCAGCAACGTTTCCACTTCATCCGCCAGTACCAACGGCTCGCGCTTGGGCACCAGCAAGCCGTGGTCCGCCTTGGCCAGGTACAGCATGTCATTCACCAACTGCGCCATCCATTGCAGCTCTTCCAGGTTGCTGTGCAGCGCTTCGCGGTAATCCTCCAGGGGGCGCGGTTGGGTCAGGATGACCTGGGTCTGGGTCAGCAGGTTCGACAGGGGCGTGCGCAGTTCATGGGCAATGTCGGCGGAGAAGGCCGACAGGCGTTGGAAGGCGTCGTCCAATCGCCCGAGCATGGCATTGAAGGCCTGGGCCAATTCGGCCAGTTCCGCCGGCATTTGCTGTTGAGGCAGGCGCTGGGTCAAGGAGTGGGCCGATACACTGGCAGCCACTTCGCCCATGCGCCGCAACGGACGCAAGCCACTGCGTGCAGCCCAGGCGCCCAGCAGCGCGGTGGCCAGGGCCGACAGGCCGACGGTGAGCCAGATCAAATGTTGCATGCGTTGCAGGAAGTGCTGGTGATGGGTGATGTCGAGCATCAGGGTCAGTTGCGGTGAGGCGTGCTGGCCGGGCCTCAAGGGGGCGTTGTAGACGCGGTAGTCGGTGCCGGCGTTCTGCAGGGTGTGCAGGCCAGGCGCCTCGGGCAGGCTGACGCTTGGTGCATCGTCCAGCCAGCGCTGGCCGGCGGCGGTGATGCGCAATGTCAGGTCAGGCTGGCGATTGAGTTCGGCTCGCAGCTGCGCTTCGCGTTGGGCGAATGAGTCCAGTGATTCGACGCCCTGCAAGGTACTGCGCAGCGCCACCAGCTTGCTGTCGAGTTGCTGTTGGTCCAGCTCAATGAAGTGCGCCTCGCTGGCACGGTTGAACAGCACGCCGGCGAACAACGAGACCACCGCGGTGCACGCCGCAAACAGCAGGGCCAGGCGGCTGGCCAGGGACAGACGCGGGTTCAATGGCTGCGCTCCTCCAGCACATAACCCATGCCGCGCACGGTATGGATCAGCTTGGTGGGGAAAGGATCGTCGACTTTCAGGCGCAGGCGCCGGATCGCGACTTCGATGATGTTGGTGTCACTGTCGAAATTCATGTCCCACACCTGGGAGGCAATCAGCGACTTGGGCAGGACTTCGCCCTGGCGGCGCAGCAGCAGTTCCAGCAGGGAGAATTCCTTGGCGGTGAGGTCGATGCGCTGGCCGTCCCGTTCGACGCGGCGGCGGAGCAGGTCCAGGCGCAGGTCGGCCAGTTGCAGGGCGGTTTCCTGCGGCGTGCTGCTGCCACGGCGCAACAGGCTGCGTACCCGCGCCAGCAGTTCGGAGAAGGCAAAGGGCTTGACCAGGTAATCGTCGGCACCCAGTTCCAGGCCGTGCACCCGGTCTTCCACGGCATCCCGGGCGGTCAGAAACAGCACCGGGATCTCCAGGCCGGCACTGCGCACCGCTTGCAGGATTTGCCAACCGTCGCGACCGGGCAGCATCACATCCAGGATCAACAGGTCATAATCGCCGGTCAGCGCCAGGTGCTGGCCGCTGGTACCGTCGGCCACCAGTTCGGTGGTAAAGCCCGCCTCGGCCAGGCCTTGGCGCAGATAGTGGCCGGTTTTCGGTTGGTCTTCGACGATCAGCAATTTCATGGGCGGCTCTTGGCAACAGTTCACGAGGGGCTTTATACCTTGGGTGCCAGGGGAAGGGCGCAACCTGACAAAGTTGTAATCTAGCAGTCAGCTGGCTGGCAGCGGCGCACTCTTAGAGTGCTGTCCAAGCAGGTTGCACACTTTTTGGAGAATCGAGATGGCATTGCGTACACCCCTGTTGTTGGCGGGCTGCCTGTTGGCGTTGAGTTTCAATGCAATGGCGGATGCGGCCCATACCTACGCGTTCGGCCAGCCGGCACCGGCGGATAAGGCCACACGCACCGTGGAAGTGACGCTGCAGGACATTTCCTTTTCGCCCAAGTCGCTGGACGTCAAGGCCGGTGAGACGGTGCGCTTTGTACTGGTCAACAAAGGCCAGTTGCTGCATGAATTCAACCTCGGTGACGCGGCGATGCACGCCGAACACCAGAAGGAAATGCTGCAGATGCAGGCCAGCGGCATGCTCACCTCCACGGGTATGGGCAAGATGGATCACAGCGCCATGGGCCACGGTGAAATGGGCGGCATGAAACACGACGATCCCAACAGCGTGCTGGTGGAACCCGGCAAGACTGCTGAGCTGACCTGGACGTTCACCAAGGCCACCGGCCTGGAGTTTGCCTGCAACCTCCCCGGGCATTACCAGGCGGGCATGGTCGGCAAGCTGACCGTTGAGTAAGGCGTTTCTTAAGGGCGGGGGCAAAGGCTGGTAGACTGGCGCGGTTTATTTAGCCAGGTTTCCGCCATGCATCCCGCAGCCGAACATTCGCCGCTGGGCAAGTCCAGTGAATACATTTCCACCTACACCCCTTCGTTGCTGTTCCCGATTCCACGCGCCGCCAAGTGGGCCGAGCTGGGCCTGAGCGCCGAGACCCTGCCGTACAAGGGCGTGGACTTCTGGAACTGCTTCGAGTTGTCCTGGCTGCTGCCGTCGGGCAAGCCGGTGGTGGCCATCGGTGAGTTCAGCATCCCGGCCGACTCGCCGAACATCATCGAGTCCAAGTCGTTCAAGCTGTACCTCAACTCGCTCAACCAGACAGCGTTTGCCGATGTGCAAAGCCTGGAAGCGACCCTGCGCACCGACCTCAGCGCCGCCGCCGGCAAGCCTGTTACCGTGCGTATCCGCAGCTTGGCCGACATTGAGGCCGAAGGCGTGATGGCGTTGCCGGGCACGTGCATTGACGATCTGGATATCAGTGTCAGCAACTACGAACACCCGCGCCCGGAGCTGCTGCGTTGCGATGACTCGCGCATTGTCGAGGAGAGCGTGCACAGCCACCTGCTCAAGTCCAACTGCCCGGTGACCAGCCAGCCCGACTGGGGCAGCGTGGTGGTGGAGTACCGTGGTTCGGCGTTGGATCACGGGAGTTTGCTGGAATACCTGGTGAGCTTTCGCCAGCACTCGGATTTCCATGAACAGTGCGTGGAGCGCATCTTCCTTGACCTGCAGCGTTTGCTGAAGCCGGAAAAGTTGACGGTGTATGCGCGCTATGTGCGGCGCGGCGGGTTGGATATCAACCCTTACCGCAGCACTGAAGATGTGGCGTTCCAGAACGTGCGCCTGGCCCGTCAGTAAACAAAGATGGGAGGGGGCGAGCCCTCTCCTACCTTTTGGTTCTGCGCCTGGCTTGGGCTCGGGTCAGATCCCCATATTGCCCAAGGTGATCATGATATTGCGCAGTGTCCCGGAAATCACCGGGTGCTCAGCGTCGAACTCTATGGCAGCTTGGCTCACATCGTCGGAAATACTCGGCGTCTGAGTGGCCGGTTCAAGTTCAAGTTGCAATTCAAACTTGGCAATCAAGGCTTGCAGCGCTTCACGTTTTTCTTCCGACAGCGGCGGTTCCTGTTCCAGCTGCCCGCGCAGGATCTCGACCTGTTCTTCCAGTTTTTTGCGATCAGGCATGACGTTCTTCCTTTTATCGATAGGCACTGGCATAGACCACGGCACGCCGTGAAAGGTCTACGGACTGACCTGTAGATTAATCCACGGGCGCCGACTGTGCATGATCTCGATCAGGGCTTCTCGCCTTTGAGCTGACGCAGGCTGATGTCGGCCAGGCAGGTGCCGAGTTCACCGAGGTGATCGATCACCGAGTGGACCCCCAGGCCATAGAGCTCAACGGTGGCTTTGCCGCGCTTGTGCTCGCGTTCCTTGTCGCTCAGCGCCTGCCACTGCTCAGGCGCCAGGCCGCACAGCGAACCACAGGAGGCCAGGCCAATGGTCCACAAGCCGGCATTCAGGCCCGATTGCAACAGGCGCGGTTCGCCACTGACCAGTACGCAACCTTCCAGGCGTTCAATGTTGAGTTCCATCAAGGCTTGCCAGCAGGCATGAGGGGCGGGCCAGCGGATGGAGGAGGGGGATGCGGCCTTGAGCCAGTTGGGCAGTACGGCGGCCAGTGGTGTGGTTACCGAAGGCGGCAGTTCATCCAGCCAGGCACAGGGGACGCCTTGTTCCTTGAGGCTGCGCAGGATTTTCAGGGCGCCGGGTGTGGCTTGGGAGTCCGGGGAGGGGGAATCGGTGCGCGCCCGGGAACCAAAGTCCACCAGGCAACCACTCAGGCCAAACAGAACAGCAGTCAAGGCGGGCGCGTTGGCGATGGCTATCTCGGCGTGAGGCATGTCGACATCCCTGAAATAGCTGTGACGCTATCGGGGCAGGATGACAAGCAGATGACAGCGGGGTAATTGTAGGAAAATTGTCCATTTGGGTTAGGACTATTCCTAGCAGCTGCCTAATTGGACACTTCCGTCATATACTGACGGCCTTATTCAGGGCATAGCGCCCATGACAGACCATTCAAGGAGCAAAAGCTATGCGCTGGAGCCACTACTTCGCTCAGCTATCGGTGTGTGCCACTGTCCTGCTGGCGCCTTTCGCTGCACAGGCTGCATCGGAAGATGATCCATGGGAAAGCGTCAACCGCCCGATCTTCACCTTCAACGACACCGTTGATACCTACGCCCTCAAGCCATTGGCCCAAGGCTATCAGTGGATCACCCCGCAATTTGTCGAAGATGGTATCCATAACTTCTTCCGCAATATCGGTGACGTCGGCAACCTGGCCAACAACGTGCTGCAGCTCAAACCCCACAATGCCGGGGTCGACACTGCGCGCTTGCTGGTTAACACCACGTTCGGCGTGCTGGGCTTTATCGACGTCGGCACCAAAATGGGGCTGCAACGCAGTGATGAAGACTTTGGCCAGACCCTCGGTTACTGGGGCGTGGGCAGCGGTCCCTACGTGATGATCCCGCTGCTGGGCCCGAGCACCTTGCGTGATGCACCGTCCAAATACGTGGACAGCTACACCCAACCGTACCGCTATATGAACGATATCGGCTGGCGCAACAGCACCATGGGCCTGAACATCGTTGACACCCGTGCCAGCCTGCTCGACAGCGAGAAACTGATCACCGGCGACAAGTACACCTTTATCCGCAATGCCTACCTGCAGAACCGCGAGTTCAAGGTCAAGGATGGCAAGGTCGTCGACGACTTTTAAGCTGTGATGTTTTGAAATGAAAAAAAGGCGACCCTGGCGGTCGCCTTTTTTGTGCGCGGGTTTCAGCGCATTTTCAGGATCCTAAGCCCGAGTTGTTGCTCGTCGCCCACGGTTTTGGTCCAGACCACTTCCGTGTCAGCCTCCAGGCCCTTGAGCGCCGCGTGCTCTGAATCAATGCGCACGGTGAGCAGGTCTCCCACGGCGAACTGGCGCGGTGCCTGCACCTGCATCCCGGAGCTGGAAAGGTCCACGCAAACCCCGGCAAACTCCTGGCCTTCGTGGAGCAAAGATACTTCGGCATCCACCCGCATGCGGATGAAATCGCGTTTTTCGGCGTAGTCGCGCTCGTGTTCGCCCATCGGTTCCATCCTTACTTTGTGTTGTGGTCTTGGCTGTTCTTATAACTCCCGGTGATTTGCGATGTAAAGACGCCCGGCGACCATCGGCATGAGCTTGAAACCCCCGGCGGATGGGAGTACCGTCTGCGCCTTAGAAGGGCACCTCTGCTTTACAGTTGTGCATGGGAAAAATCCCATTGCGTTGTAGTACAGAGAGGCTAGAAAGCGAATCCAGTACGTGAGCCCGGCCATTGCCGAGCCACCTACGCCAACCTAATTCTGGCGCCGTTTGCCCACATGCAAAAAACCAGTGCCACGCTGCTGATAATCGATGACGACGAAGTAGTGCGCGCGAGCCTTGCGGCCTATTTGGAAGACAGTGGCTTCAGCGTCCTGCAGGCCAGTAATGGCCAACAGGGTCTCCAGGTATTCGAGCGCGACCAGCCCGACCTCGTGATCTGCGACCTGCGCATGCCCCAGATGGGCGGCCTGGAGCTGATTCGCCAGGTGACCGAGCTTGCCCCGCAGACGCCGGTGATTGTCGTGTCCGGTGCCGGCGTCATGAACGATGCCGTCGAGGCCTTGCGTCTGGGCGCTGCCGACTACCTGATCAAGCCCCTCGAAGACCTGGCGGTACTGGAGCACTCTGTGCGCCGCGCCTTGGATCGTGCGCGCCTGCTGGTCGAGAACCAGCGCTACCGCGAAAAGCTCGAAACCGCCAACCGCGAACTCGAAGCCAGCCTTAACCTGCTCCAGGAAGACCAGAACGCCGGTCGCCAGGTGCAGATGAACATGCTGCCGGTCAGCCCCTGGACCATCGACGAATTCCAGTTTGCCCACCAGATCATCCCGTCGCTGTACCTGTCGGGTGATTTTGTCGACTATTTCCGAGTAGACGAGCGGCGTGTCGCGTTCTACCTGGCCGATGTCTCCGGCCATGGTGCTTCCTCTGCTTTTGTTACCGTGTTGTTGAAGTTCATGACCACACGGCTGTTGTTCGAATCCAAGCGCAATGGCACCTTGCCGGAGTTCACCCCCTCCGAGGTGCTGGGTCACATCAACCGTGGCTTGATCAGCTGCAAGCTGGGCAAGCACGTGACGATGGTGGGTGGCGTGATTGATGAAGAAACCGGTCTTTTGACCTACAGCATCGGCGGCCACCTGCCGATGCCTGTTTTATACACTCCCGACAGTGTGCGTTACCTGGAAGGGCGTGGCCTACCCGTAGGCTTGTTCAATGAAGCCACCTACGAAGACCACATCCTGGAGCTGCCGCCGACGTTCAGCCTGACGCTGATGTCCGACGGCATCCTGGACCTTCTTCCAGAGCCTACACTCAAAGAGAAAGAAGCCGCCTTGCCCCAGAAGGTCAAGTCGGCGGGCGGCAGCCTGGATGGCCTGCGGCAGGTTTTTGGATTGGCCACGCTAGGGGAGATGCCGGATGATATCGCCCTATTGGTGTTGAGCAGGAATCTTTGATGAGTACCGGAAGAATCCAATTCGCCGAGCAAGACGGGACCTTCGTCCTGAAGTTTGTCGGTGAAGTGCGCCTGACCTTGTGTTCGGCGCTGGATGCGACGATTGAGCGGATTTTCACGGCGTTGAATTTCTCGGCGATCGTGATCGATCTGACTGAAACCCGCAGCATCGATAGCACCACCCTTGGGCTGTTGGCCAAGTTGTCCATTCTGTCCCGGCAGAAGGTCGGCCTGTTGCCGACCGTCGTCACCACCCACGAAGACATCACCCGTCTGTTGCAGTCCATGGGCTTCGACCAGGTGTTCAACATCGTTGATCGCCCGATCCCGTGCCCGGAATGCCTCACCGACCTGCCGTCCCAGGACCAGTCCGAGGAAATCGTACGGGTCAAGGTGCTGGAAGCGCACAAGATCCTGATGGGCCTCAACGAGTCCAACCGCGAAGCCTTCCACGACCTCGTCAACGCCCTCGAGCGTCACTGATCCCAGGGATCGCCTGCACGTAGGGGACAACAGAGCAAAAAAAGGGCGGTACCCTCACAGGTACCGCCCTTTTTGCCGCCTGCGCCGTTTACAGCTTGGCGGACAACAGTGCCTCAAGCTTCTCCTGGTCCCGGGCAAACTGACGAATCCCCTCCGCCAGCTTCTCAGTCGCCATCGCATCCTCGTTGGACTCCCAACGGAACTGCGCTTCAGTCAGATGCACTCGCGCTTCTCCGGCGTGCCCTGGCGACAACTTGCGTTCCAGCTTGCCGTCATCCGCCGCCAGCTTCTCCAGCAGGTCCGGGCTGATGGTCAGGCGATCACAGCCGGCCAGCTCTTCAATCTGGCTCAGGTTGCGGAAACTCGCACCCATCACCACGGTCTTGTAGTCATTAGCCTTGTAGTAGTTGTAGATGCGTGTCACCGACTGCACGCCGGGATCATCAGCGCCGGTGTAGTCGTTGCCATTGGCTTTCTTGTACCAGTCGTAGATACGGCCTACGAACGGTGAAATCAGGAACACGCCGGCTTCTGCGCACGCCACCGCCTGGGCAAATGAGAACAGCAGGGTCAGGTTGGTCTGGATGCCTTCTTTTTCCAGCTTCTCCGCCGCGCGGATGCCTTCCCAGGTGGACGCGATTTTGATCAGCACGCGGTCACGGCTAACCCCAGCTTTGTCGTACAGGTCGATCAGACGGTGCGCGCGCTTGAGTACGGCATCAGTGTCGAACGACAGGCGGGCATCCACCTCGGTGGAGATGCGTCCTGGCACGACCTTAAGGATCTCCTGGCCCACGGCCACCGCGAAACGGTCGCTGGCCAGGCCGACATCACCGTTGCAATCCTGCACGCACTCATCCAGCAGCTTGGCATAGCCTGGAATCGACGCGGCCTTGAGCAGCAGAGAAGGGTTGGTAGTGGCGTCTTGGGGCTTGAGCTTGGCGAGGGTAGAAAAATCGCCGGTATCGGCTACGACAGTAGTGAATTGCTTGAGTTGTTCCAGCTTGGAAGTCATGGGCGTGCTCTGTCCTATGGGTCTGATGACATTACCCGAGCGCTGGCAGGCGCTCAAGGGCGCAAATGCGTTCGATCGTTTGCGAGGGCAACAACCTGAAAACAGCCGTTTGAATGCCCGGCGGTACTGCTGAATAGGAGGCCAAAACCGCCAGCAGGTTCAACCCAATTGCCCCATGACTGGACACTCAGCGTCCTTCTAACAAAGCGCCGGCTTGATCCAGCAACGCCAGCGGATCACTGGCCTTGTGAATATCCACTGACAATAACTGCCGAAACTTCCTCGCCCCCGGAAACCCCGTCCCCAATCCCAGCACGTGGCGGGTTATATGGTGCATCGTCCCGCCGTTCGCCAAATGCTCCGCAATATAGGGTCGCAACTGCGCCAACGCCTCCGCCCGACTGATCACAGGCTGCGCGCTACCAAACAACTGCTGATCCACCTTCGCCAGCAGATACGGATTGTGATAAGCCTCACGGCCCAGCATCACCCCGTCAAACGTCTGTAAATGCTCATGGCATTGCTCCAACGTCTTGATCCCGCCATTGAGAATAAACTCCAGCTCAGGGAAATCCTGCTTCAACTGCGCCGCCACGTCATACCGCAACGGCGGAATGTCGCGGTTTTCCTTCGGCGACAAGCCCTCAAGAATCGCAATCCGCGCATGCACGGTGAAACTGGTGCAGCCGGCGTCCTTCACCGTCCCGACGAAATCACACAACTGGGCATAACTGTCCCTGCCGTTGATGCCGATACGGTGCTTCACCGTCACCGGAAGCGACACCGCATCACGCATCGCCTTCACACAATCGGCCACCAGGGCCGGGTGAGCCATCAGGATCGCGCCGATCATGTTGTTCTGGACGCGGTCACTGGGGCAGCCGACGTTCAGGTTCACTTCGTCGTAACCGGCAGCCTCGGCCATACGGGCGCAGGCGGCCAGGTCTGCGGGGACACTGCCGCCGAGCTGGAGCGCGAGCGGGTGCTCGGCTTCGTTGTGGCGCAGGAAGCGGTCATGGTCGCCGTGGAGGATTGCGCCGGTGGTGACCATCTCGGTGTAGAGCAGGGCGCGTTTGGAGAGCAGGCGCAGGAAGAACCGGCAGTGGCGGTCGGTCCAATCCATCATCGGGGCGACGGAGAAGCGGCGGGAGAAAGTAGCAGTGTGTAGGGACATTGGGGATCTGAGTCAACGAGGCGAATTGGGCGCAGTTTATCAGGGATGGATCTAGGCTGTGGGAGACGCTTGTTTTGCGGTATTCACCACTTCGAACGCGGACATTGCCGTGTATGGAATATGCCGAGGATTTACAGGCGATCACTGCGAGCCCGACATGCGATCAGGTAGGACCAGTTGGCTACTGCCCATTCGCGGTTGTGTTTGACCCGGCCTCCGTCGATCAACCAGCCGGCAACCTGAACCCTCCCTGTCCCCCAGCAAAGTTTCATAATTCCTTCCGCCGTTGAGGTCTACGATCTTTCTCAAGAGAAGCCCCCACGGTCCAGTCCACAGGGAACTGAAAAAATGATTTCGAACCTCGTCAAAGTCGTGATGATTACGAGCACGTTGCTGTTGGGCGCTTGTTCTTCGGGTGCGCCGGGCATGAGTGGCGACCCTTGCTTTTCAGGCGGATGCCAGGCGTTTGGTGACCACAGCTCCAGCAAGGCTGCCAAAACCAATTTTGGCGGCAGTGGCCTGGGGAGTAGTTATGGGGAATATGGGACGGGGTTGTTGCATGATGATTGATGGCGCATATGGCCCGGCGTGGGAGGTGAGTCAGCTCGTTACCACAACCCCATTATGGAAAATCTCGCGCCTGGCGCGGCGGCTGATGTTCTCATGTTTGCTTGAGGTGTAGATTTCGTCAAAACGACGGCGATCAATGCCGTCGTAGTTGCCAAGTTCTTGCAGCACCCTCCGGTCGTAATCCTCTTCGATCATGAACCGGAAAATTTCCCGCCGATAATAGAACCCAAATTGAAACGCCAGTACCTCGGTCAAGTAGTCCGTTGGCGTGAGAAAGCAGTTTTCCAGGTCGATGGCCTTGGCGTGCGTCGGCTGCTCCAGGTTGATCATCACATTGTTTGCCCAGAAGTCCATATGCACCACGCCTTTGCTGTGCAGGCAGTGCAACAGTTTGAACGACGCGGTGATCAGGCTCTGGATGTCACGCTCCTGCTTGAGCCATTCCAGGCCATTGAGGTGGCCCTCCAGCATCTCGGTAAAGATGAAGAATTCCTGGATCAGGCCAAGCGCTGACTTTCGATAACCGAACCCATATAAGCCAGCAACCGGCGCACCGCGTTTCTGGGCGCCGAGGGTGTTGATGACTTCTTCGACCGGCCAGTCAAACGCACCGTCCCGCTTGGCGCGCCCGAAGGTCACGCGCAATTTGGGCCTGAGGCTGTCCAGCGGCTGGGATTTAGCGAACAGGTTGGCTTCCATCCCTTTGAGCGGTGCGCTGATGCGATCTGTCAGTTGGTGGCGCGTGTCGATCAGGTCCTGAATCGCCTGTTGCGTTTTGTGGTCGGTGGTGTCGGTGGTGAAGATCGTCGCATTGCGATGAGTGAGGGTCGTCGGAAAACTTTGCAATACACCTGTGTCAGGAAAGCTCAAAACACGTCCTTGTCATTGGGAATAAATATGACGGATATGTTACAGCTTGTGCTTATTGGATCCAACCTGAACTTTACCTGAACGGAAATGAAATAGTCTCATTGCGCCGATTATTCACTGTTCATGGCGATTGAAATGTGCTGATAGCCCTGGGGCTTGAGCTTAATGCCCTCCCTGCATCCGCCGTGCTATCAGATAAATGCCCAGCCCGACCAGTGCCGTCGCCGCGCCGATGTAGCCGGTGCTGGTCCAGCCAAACCCAGCCGTAATCGCCATCCCGCCAAACCATGGTCCCAGCGCATTGGCCAGGTTGAACGCCGCATGGTTGGACGCTGCCGCCAGGCTCGGTGCTTCGTGGGCGATGTCCATCAGGCGGATCTGCAGCGGTGCGGCCAACGAGACCATGGTGCCGACCAGGCCCATGCTCAGCAGCACGCCCCATAGCGAGGCCGCCGCGAAGGGGAAGAACAGCAACACGGCCATCGACCACACCAATATCCAGCCCACGGCGCGAAACTGCATGCGATCAAACAGCTTGCCGCCGGCGATGTTGCCGATAATCCCGCCCACGCCGAATGCTGCCAGCCCAAATGGAATCCACTGGGGGGATACCTTGGTTACTTCCAGCATGGTCGGTGCCAGGTAACTGAACACGCAGAACATACCGGCAAAGCCGATGGCGCCAATGGACAGCGCCATCCACACCTGGGGTTTGGTGAAGGCGCGCAGTTCCTTGCGCGGGTCGCTGCGTTGTTCGTCGTGGCGATGGGGCACAAATTGCCAGACCAGGGCGATGGTGCACAGGGCGATCACGCTCACCAGTGCAAACGCCGAGCGCCAGCCCAGGTGCTGGCCGAGGAAGGTGGCGATAGGATTGCCGAGCAGCATCGCGAGGGTCAGGCCCATCATTACCCGCGCCACGGCGCCGGCGCGTTTGTCGTTGGGCACCATGCTCGAGGCGACCACGGCAGCAATGCCGAAGTAGGCGCCGTGGGGCAGGCCGCTGATAAAGCGGAACGCCACCAACGAGCCGAAGGTCGGGGTGAACGCAGTGGCGAGGTTGCCCAGGGCATACAGGCCCATCAGCAACAGCAGCATGTGTTTGCGCAGCAGCTTGGCGCCGAGGATGGCCAGCAGTGGGGCGCCGACCATGACGCCGAGGGCATAGGCGCTGATGGCGTGGCCAACCTGGGGTTCGCTTAAACCCAGGTTTTGCGCGATGTCGGGCATCAGGCCCATGATGGCGAATTCGCCGGTACCGATCGCGAAGGCGCCCACGGCCATGGCGGCTTCCATTTTGGCGGCGCTGCGCGCGGGCAGTACGTGCCCGGGAGTTTGGTGGATAGACATGGATCGCTCTGTGATGAAAGGTGGTACGAGGGAGTGCGTCGATGCTACGCAAGCAGCGACGAAGGAGTCTAGAACAGCCTTTTGCCCGAGAGTTCCTGCCCTGTGACCTCAGGTCGCGCTTGCCACACTTGACACTCGCGCGTTAAAACCGGCGATTTAGAGTTGTCAATTGGTCAAACGACGCATAAACGCCGTGTGGCGTGATATTCTGCGCGCCGTCTTGGTCTGGTCTTTCCCCGGTACGTACACCCGTATACGTCCCGGCGTTTGGCTGTCGCCCAGGTAGCTGAAGCCAATAATGATAAGAAGTCAGCGCAGAAGGGACATAAAAGTGAGGTCGATACGTCGGCCTTGTGTGCCCACCCTGCGGTCCCCGAGTGAATGTGCAAACCCCGCGGTGCGTTGCCTGGCGCAGCGTGATTGAGGGTTGCCCATGATCAGGGGCGGTGGGGCGGATGGCGTTTTATCATAGGTGCTACTGATGTTTAAAAAAGTAAACACTGCCCTGCTGGGGCTGGCTTTGTCGATGGGGATCACGTCCGTTCACGCGGAAGAGACAAAGAAAGTCGATGTGCTGCTGATCGGCGGCGGCATCATGAGTGCAACCCTGGGTGTCTGGCTCAATGAGCTGGAGCCGGGCTGGTCGATGGAAATGGTCGAGCGCCTCGATGGCGTCGCCGAAGAAAGCTCCAACGGCTGGAACAACGCCGGTACCGGTCACTCGGCCCTGGCTGAGCTGAACTACACCCCGGAAGACAAGAACGGCAACGTTGAGATCCCGAAAGCGGTCGAGATCAACGAAGCGTTCCAGATCTCCCGTCAGTTCTGGTCCTGGCAGGTCCAGCAGGGCGTGCTGAAGAACCCGCGTTCGTTCATCAACTCCACGCCGCACATGAGCTTTGTGTGGGGCGATGACAACATCAAGTTCCTCAAGAAGCGCTACGAAGCCCTGCAAGCGAGCCCGCTGTTCGCCGGCATGCAGTACTCCGAAGACCCGGCGCAGATCGCCAAGTGGGTTCCGCTGATGATGGAAGGGCGTGACCCGAACCAGAAAATCGCGGCCACCTGGAGCCCGCTGGGTACCGACATGAACTTCGGCGAGATCACCCGCCAGTTCGTCGCTCACCTGCAAACCACGCCTAAGTTCGACCTGAAACTGTCGAGCGAAGTGCAGGACATCACCAA
This sequence comes from Pseudomonas sp. CFBP13509, assembly GCF_005233485.1. NCBI lineage: Bacteria > Pseudomonadati > Pseudomonadota > Gammaproteobacteria > Pseudomonadales > Pseudomonadaceae > Pseudomonas > Pseudomonas sp. CFBP13509. The sequence goes on along the minus strand of NZ_QGAA01000001.1, from coordinate 16,145 downwards.
GAACGCCGACGGTTCGTGGCGTGTCAGCTACAAAAACCTGAAAGACGGCACCAAGACTGAAACCGACGCCAAGTTCGTGTTCATCGGCGCGGGCGGCGGTGCACTGCACCTGCTGCAAAAGTCGGGCATTCCTGAAGCCAAGGAATACGCTGGCTTCCCGGTCGGCGGCTCGTTCCTGGTGACCGATAACCCAACCGTCGCCGAGCAGCACCTGGCCAAGGCCTACGGCAAGGCTTCGGTTGGCGCGCCACCGATGTCGGTTCCGCACCTGGACACCCGCGTGCTGGATGGCAAGCGCGTGATTCTGTTTGGCCCATTCGCCACCTTCTCGACCAAGTTCCTGAAAGAAGGCTCGTACCTGGACCTGCTGACCAGCACCACCACCCACAACATCTGGCCAATGACCAAAGTCGGTATTCGTGAATACCCACTGGTCGAGTACCTCGCCGGCCAACTGATGCTGTCGGATGACGACCGCTTCAAGGCGCTGCAGGAGTACTTCCCGAACGCCAAGCAATCCGACTGGCGCCTGTGGCAGGCCGGCCAGCGCGTGCAGATCATCAAGCGTGACGAAGAGCAGGGCGGCGTCCTGAAACTCGGTACCGAGGTGGTCAGCTCCGCCGACAACACCATTGCAGGCCTGTTGGGTGCATCGCCAGGCGCGTCCACCGCGGCTCCGATCATGCTGACCGTGCTGCAGAAAGTGTTCAAGGACAAGGTTGCGACCCCTGAGTGGCAGGCAAAACTGCACCAGATCGTGCCTAGCTACGGCACCAAGCTGAACGACAGTCCTGAGGCTGTTGCCAAGGAATGGGCCTACACCGCCAATATCCTGCAACTGCCTGCACCGCCTGTGATTCCGCAAAAGGCTGCTGTCAAGGCGCCCGAGGCTGCCAAGCCTGCGGCTGAGCCGAGCAAGCCGGCGTCTGACCTGGCGCTGTAAGCCGCTGGGGAGGTCCTGGGTCAGGACCTTGCCGGTAACAAAAAGCCCGCTGAACCGGTAACGGTCAGCGGGCTTTTTCGATGCGTGTCTAACGGCGGGTGCGTTCGACAGGCGGCAGTTCAACCGTACGCTCGGCGGCGGCCAGCGCTGCTTTCAAGCCAGCCTGGTCCAGCGGGACGCAATAGGCAGGCTTGCCGCGTTCCAGCCGCCAGCTGTCATCCAGGCTGCCGGCATCCACGGCGTCGAAACCCAATTCGTCGAGTAGCGTGATGACGCGTGCCTTCGCTGCGGCGTCATCCGCTGCCACCGGCAACGCCCGGCGGTCGGGGGCACCGTGGGGGCGCGCGTCCTGCGTCAGGTCGGGAGCGAAGATCGCGTTGAACACTTTCACCACATGTGAATGGGGCAGATGCTCGGCGAGCAACCGGCTGGTGGTGGATTCGAAGCGATCCAGTACCGGGATATGGCCGTCGCGGTTCGGGTAGTAATTATTCGCATCCATCACAGTCTTGCCCTCCAGCCATTGCGCCGGGACGCTGCGGTAATGCTCCAGGGGGATCGCCACGAGCACCACATCGCCGAATTTGGCGGCGTCGTCGGCACTGCCCACCTGCACGCCGAGTATGCCGCTCACTACGCTGCTCATGGTGTGGGGGCCACGGGAGTTGCTCAACATCACTTCGTGCCCGGCCGCCAGCGCCAGTTGGGCCACGGCGCGCCCGATAAAGCCTGCTCCAATAACACCAATCTTCATGGTCTTGCTCCAATGAATGGGGGAGCGGTTATGATGATTGGCAACCAATCGGCGATAAATCGTCGTTTTAGTGTGGATGTTGTTACTGGGAGTAGGGAGTGATGGATCGCCTGTCGAGCATGAATGCCTTTGTGATAGCTGCTGAGTTGGGCTCGTACGCGCGGGCTGCCGAACGCTTGGGCATGTCGCCGCAGATGGTGGCCAAACATGTCACCGCGCTGGAGCAGCGCCTGGGCGCTCGCTTGCTTAACCGCACCACACGAAGGCAAAGCCTGACGGAGCTGGGGAGCGCGTACTACGAGCGTTGCAAACATATCCTGGTAGAAGCCGAGGCTGCCGATTCACTGGCGCAGATCATGAACGACACGCCGCGCGGCAAGCTGAAAATCACCGCGCCCGTCACCTTCGGATCCTACAGCCTGATGCCGTTGATTACCGGGTTCCTGCGCGACAACCCGGATGTGGAAATCGACCTGCACTTGACCGACCGTTTCGTGGACCTGGTGGAGGAGGGCTATGAAGCCGCTTTTCGTATCGGCCCCCTGGCGACCACCGGCCTGACAGCCAGGCCACTGGCACCTTACCGCCTGGTGGTCTGCGCGTCGCCGGAGTACCTGGCGGCACGCGGTACCCCGCAGGCCCCGGCGGACCTTGAACATCACGAATGTCTCGGCTACGCCTTCTGGTCGCGGCCGGCGGATCGCGAGTGGGTGTTCTACCAGGCTTCGACGCCTTATAAGGTGCAGGTTGCCAGTCGCTTGCAGATCAATGAAAGCAGGGCCTTGATGTCCGCCGCGCTGGATGGTTTTGGCATCGTGCTCGGTCCGGAAGACTTCTTGCGCCGGGCATTGGCCGGGGGCGAATTGGTGAGAGTGCTGCCGGACTTTGAAGCGCCGAGCCGGCCGATGCACCTTGTCTACACGGCGAACCGCCAGCGTACGGCCAAGTTGAGACGCTTTGTCGAAGCGGTGTTGGGACGCTTCGGTCACCCTTGATGCGTGCTGCTTCAGCAATCCGACAGACACAACCTGTTAAAAAAGTACCCAGGCCTGAGCAGGAGCACGGCTGAAACACGGGGGCATTTTTACCGGTGCAGGTGTTGGGCGATAACGCCCGAGGGGGTTGTATGTTGTTACGTTACGCGGCATTAGCGGCCGTTGTGGTCGCGGCGTCCGGGTGTGTGCAGGAGCGCGTGGTGCATGAGCGCCGGCCTGTACAGCGTGAATATGTCGAGGTGGTTGCGCCACAACCGCCGCCGACCCAGATCATCGAAGTCGAGCCTGCCGTACGTGAAGGTTACATATGGTCACGTGGTTACTGGCGCTGGGAAGGCGGGCGCTACGTTGCCGTACACGGCCATTGGGAGCCGGTGCGAGAAGGCTATCGTTATGTGCATCCGCATTGGGTGCAGCGCAATGATGGCTATCACTGGCAGGTGGGGGGCTGGGTTCGTTGAGCCCCGACTAGGAGGGTTTTTTTGTACCCAGGAGCCGTACTTCCCGCAGCAGCGCGGCACCGAGTTGATCGGTGCCCAGTTCCTTGTATCCCACGGCCTTGACCTCTCCGTTCTCTTCGGCCTGGATGATGATCACCGGTGTCTCTTTGCCGCTGGCTTCGTCGATGTGAAAAGCATATTGGGGAATATCCACCTTGATCGGCGTACCTGCGGCCTTGCCTTGCACATTGATCAGGAACGCTGCGCAGCCGGCGTCCACATCCACACTAGTGGCAGAACGCCCGCTGACGAAGCAGCTCTTTGGCAGGTCGGGCCAGATGATCTCGGCCAGGGCGAGGGACGGCGTCAGGGCCAGGGCAGCAAGAAGAAGCGTGCGCACGTGGGGCGTTCTCTCGTTCAGGGATTAGCGACTTTTACCAAAGCCTGCCCCTTGCCGCAATGTTGCCGCTCAGCCCAGACGCTTCATACCCGCTGCCTTGGCCGCACCGAGGTCAAAGGTAGCGGTGTATTCGCACCCGGCCGCGTGGGCGCAGCGCTCTATCAGGCAATCGGCAAAATCGGCGTTGTTGGCCGTGAACCGTCGAAGCGCCTGCCAGATGACCTCGGCATGTTCGACGGTCAATTCACGGGTGCGCAGCAGTGTTTCCAGAACGACGACAATGTCATTTTTGGCACATTGGTAGCAGCTCTGTAATACCCATACCAACTCCACCACGGACACCAGGCTGACAAACCCTGGCGAAAGCGTGGTGAGGGATTCGATCAATTCGCAGGCCTTGGGGGATTGAACGGGATCATCCTGGGTGACGTAGCGCACCAGTACATTGGTATCCAGTCCGATCATCCAGCCTTCGCTCCCTGTGCTGCGATGGTGCGGTTCATGTCGTCAATGGACACGACCCTTGCAGGCTTCCGGACCAGCCCCTTGAGGTCATGGACAGTCTTGCTCGCTGCAATGATGGAAAACTTGCCATCTTCCGTTTCGACGAACTCGACGCGGTCGCCTGTTTCCAGGCCAAGTGCGGTCCTGACTTGGACGGGGATGGTGATTTGCCCTTTTGAGGTAAGTGTGGCGGTCGCCATGGTAAAGATCTCCAACATGATGCTCCTTACCTTAGGGTAAGGAGTGGTGGAGGACAATATCCGTTGGTCCATAGGTCGCTCTTCAGGTGGAGGATGAGTCGGGGTCATGAAAACCTAGTCCGAACTCAGCCCTCCCGCACGCTTACTCATGCCGCAAAGAGATACAAACTATGACCGACCGCCAGTAAAGCCTGGCGGCTGTAAGCAAATTACCTGGCGAGCTCACTGCACTACGCGATAACACGGCACATACGCCGCGCCACCCGGCAACTTCATGCGATGCTGGGCAACGAACGCCTGCAACAGCTCATCCAGTGGCTTCATGATGGCCGGGTCGCCGTGGATCTCGTATGGGCCATGTTCTTCGATCAGGCGAATGCCCTTGTCCTTCACGTTACCCGCCACGATTCCCGAAAACGCACGGCGCAGGTTGGCTGCCAGTTCATGGGGCGGCAGTGCGTGGCTCAGTTGCAGGCTGGCCATGTTTTCGTGGGTCGGGTCGAACGGGCGCTGGAAGCCTTCGTCGATCTTCAGCAGCCAGTTGAAGTGAAACGCGTCGTTGCGCTCACGGCGGAACTGCTTCACCGCCTTGAGGCCGACAGTCATCTGGCGGGCCACTTCGGCCGGGTCGTCGATGATGATCTGGTAGTGCGCCTGCGCGGCTTCGCCGAGGGTGGCGCCGACGAAGGCATGCAATTGTTGCAGGTACGGCGCGGCTTGTTTCGGCCCGGTGAGAATGACCGGGAAGGGCACGTCGCGGTTGTCCGGGTGCATCAGGATGCCCAGCAGGTACAGGAACTCTTCGGCCGTACCGGCGCCGCCGGGGAAGATGATGATGCCGTGGCCCACGCGCACGAAGGCTTCAAGGCGTTTTTCGATGTCCGGCAGGATCACCAGTTCGTTGACGATCGGGTTCGGCGCTTCGGCGGCGATGATGCCCGGCTCGGTCAGGCCCAGGTAGCGCCCGCCGGTAATGCGTTGCTTGGCGTGGGAAATGGTCGCGCCCTTCATCGGGCCTTTCATCACGCCCGGGCCGCAACCGGTGCACACGTCGAGGCTGCGCAGGCCGAGTTCGTGGCCGACTTTCTTGGTGTATTTGTACTCTTCGGTGTTGATCGAGTGCCCGCCCCAGCACACCACGATCTTCGGTTCCACGCCCGGACGCAGGGTGCGGGCATTGCGCAGCAGGTGGAATACGTAGTCGGTGATGCCCTGGGAGTTGCTCAGGTCGATGCGCTGGCTGTCCAGCTCGTTCTCGGTGTAGACGATGTCCCGCAGGGCGCTGAACAGCATTTCGCGGGTGCTGGCAATCATTTCGCCATCGACGAAAGCATCGGCGGGGGCGTTCAACAGCTCCAGGCGCACGCCACGGTCCTGCTGGTGGATGCGCACTTCAAAGTTCTTGTAGGCGTCGAGGATGGTCTTGGCGTTATCGATATGGGCGCCGGTGTTGAGGATCGCCAGGGCGCACTGGCGAAACAGGGTGTAGATGCTGCCGGTACCGGCTTCGCTCAGTTGCTGGACTTCACGTTGGGACAGGGTTTCGAGGCTGCCCTTGGGGCTGACGGAGGCATTGATGACTTGGCGTTGGGGCATTCTGATTCCTTGAAAACGCAGCCACCGCACCTGTCGAGGTGCGATGACGTGAGAATGGTGGGCGCAGGTTAGGGCGCACGAGCCGGATATTTACCTCAGGCGCAGGGCCGAGCGCAAATACCGTCCAACACCATCATGCCGCAGAACTTACTCAATCAGCTTCCAGTTTTTGTAGAAAACCCGACGCAGGGTAAATACCAGCCCGGCAAAACCCGCGATGACGGCGTTAAGCACCGACGGCAGCGGCGTTGGCCGTACGATGTCGATAAACAGGCAGTAGCGCTTGGCGTCGTTCTTGTTGAAGGACGCATGCATCAGCGTGTCATCAAAGATAAACAGCGGGTCGTCGTGCCAGTAGTGCTTGTGCTTGCCGACCTGGATGTACACGCCATCGTGATGGGGCGCCGGTGCCATGTTGTAGAGCACGCGGAACATCATGCGCAGGGGGCCGAAGTGAAAGGACGTCGAGCGGTTCTCGTTGAACACCGACACGCCGATGGTTTTCACGAACGGCAGTTTTTTGCGCAGTTCAGGAATATCCAGGGTGGTTTCGATCGGTCGCCCGTACCACTGGAAAAACAACATGCCGCGCTTCTTCTCGGCCATGCGTTCATCCAGGTAGCCGATGATTTCATCCTTGTGGGCCATGGCGTCATCGAGCACCTGTTGCAGGTCTGTGCGCCAGGCGGGTGGCAGGTCGCCCATCGTGTAGACGTGACGGTTACGCGCGCTCAGCAGGTCGAAGAGGGTGTTGAACGGTGCCAGCAGCCAGGTATTGCGGCCACTGCCGATAAAGTATTTCTTGACGGTCGGCTTGTCATACAGGCCGTTACGCAGGAAGTCGTAAACGCCGCACACCAGTACCAGGCAGAGGAACACCAGCGTGGTTTCGGGGAACACATCGATAATCAGCAACACGCCGAGTACCCAGGCGACCGATACCGCTTTCTTACGCAAAGCAGACTTGTTCATGCAACTCAGCTCCAGAAGGACGCCATTCGACAGGTCCGGATCCGTGGCCGCGAGTGGTGGGGTTTTGAAACATAATGAAACATCTTCGTCATGATAAGGCGTCCAGCAGCGGATTGGCGTTTTAAATAGTGCAAAATTGTGAAGGCTCGACACAGTCTTTAAACCTGGTGGGCTCGTGTGGATTGGATTTTGTAAACAGAAGATTTGCGACTATCGTGACGCTTCGGTTTTTCGGACGTCATAGACCGGTACGATTGAAGTTGAATGGCCACCATTGGCCTTCGGCACCTTGGAAGAGGCAGAAATTTTATGATCATCAAACCGCGGGTTCGTGGCTTTATCTGTGTGACCGCTCACCCTGTTGGCTGTGAAGCGAACGTCAAGGAACAGATCGACTACGTAACTGAGCACGGCGCCATCAAAGACGGCCCGAAGAAGGTGCTGGTCCTTGGCGCTTCCACCGGCTACGGCCTGGCCGCGCGCATCAGTGCAGCGTTTGGCTGCGGCGCCGACACCCTGGGCGTGTTTTTTGAGAAAGAAGGCGAAGAAGGCAAGCTGAGCTCCGCCGGCTGGTACAACAGCGCTGCGTTCGAGAAGTTTGCCGTTGAAAAAGGCCTGTACGCCAAGAGCATCAACGGCGACGCGTTTTCCGACGAGATCAAGCGCCTGACCATCGAAACCATCAAGAAAGACCTGGGCAAGATCGACCTGGTCGTCTACAGCCTGGCCGCGCCACGGCGTACTGATCCAAAAACCGGTGAAGTCTACAACTCCACCCTCAAGCCAATCGGCAAGGCTGTGACCCTGCGCGGTATCAATACCGACAAAGGCGTTGTGGTCGACACTACCCTCGAGCCTGCAACCCAGGAAGAAATCGACGGCACCGTCAATGTCATGGGCGGCGCCGACTGGCAGCTGTGGATCGACGCCCTGCGTGATGCCGACGTACTGGCCGAAGGCGCCAAGACTACCGCGTTCACCTACCTCGGTGAGAAGCTGACCCAGGACATCTACTGGAACGGTTCCATCGGCGAAGCCAAGAAAGACCTGGACAAGAAAGTCCTGACCCTGCGCGACAACCTCGCTGCACTGAAGGGCGACGCCCGCGTATCGGTTCTCAAGGCGGTGGTCACCCAGGCCAGCTCCGCGATCCCGATCATGCCGCTGTACTTATCGTTGCTGTTCAAAGTGATGAAAGAGCAGGGCACCCACGAAGGCTGCATCGAGCAGGTCTACGGCCTGTTCAAGGACAGCCTGTACGGCAGCGAACCGAAGCTTGACGCCGACGGCCGCCTGCGCGCCGACCTGGCCGAATTGGAACCGAAGGTCCAGGACGCCGTGGCGGCACTGTGGAACCAGGTCACCGACGAGAACGTCGACGAGATCAGTGATTTCGCCGGCTACAAGGCTGAGTTCCTGCGCTTGTTCGGCTTTGAAATCGATGGTGTGGACTACGAGGCTGACGTGAACCCGACCGTGAAGATCAAGGGTCTGGTCCAAGCCTAAACGCGGTTAAAAATGTGGGAGGAGGCGTGTCCCCCTCCCATATTTGTTTTTTTGGTTTTTCAGATCCGTCTTACGCTCCGGCGCGCACCTCCCTCCTTGTAAATCTGCCAGACTCCCTCAGCTCTCAAACCATGCTAACGGAGGATCTGATGACGATTCGTGCAGTCGTTTTTGATTTCGGCGGTGTTCTCTTCGATTGGAACCCGCAGCACCTCTATCGCAAACTGATTGCCGACGATCAAGAGCGGCAATGGTTCCTCGATAACATCTGTACCCAGGCCTGGAACACCGAGCAGGATGCGGGGCGGCCGCTGGCCGAAGCCACACAGATCCTGATCGATCAATACCCCGAGCATGAACCCTTGATCACGGCCTATTACGGCCGCTGGCACGAAATGCTGCGTGGCCCGTTGCCCGAAGGCGTGGCGATTCTCAACGCGCTGCATCAGGCCAACATGCCACTGTTCGGGCTCACAAACTGGTCGGCCGAGACCTTTCCCTATGCGCTCGCCAATTACCCCTTCCTTCGGAAATTTCGCAACATCGTGGTGTCTGGCGAGTTGAAGCTGATCAAGCCCGACGCGGCGATCTACCACGCCAGTCTCAGCCAGGTACGGGTGTACCTGCCGGATATCCAGCCGGGGGAGGTGGTGTTTATCGATGATGTCGCCGGCAATATCGAAGCGGCCGTCGCCCTCGGCTGGCAAGGCATTCACCACGTGTCTGCCGAGCAGACGGCGGCGCGATTGCGCGAGTTGGGCGTGGGCTTCTAGCGCGCCCACTTTTCCATGGCGAAGTCCACAAAGGCGCGCAGCTTCGGCAAGCGATAACGGTCCTGGCCGTACAGCAAATGCATGGGCCGGCTGGGCAGTTGATAGGTGGTCAGCAAGGCCACCAGCTTGCCGGTTTGCAGGTCGGGCTGCACCAGGGCATCCGGCAGCATGACGATCCCCATGCCTTGCACGGCGGCCTGGCGCAAGGCCTGGGAGCTATTGATGGTCAGCGAGCCGGACACCGGGATTTCCACTTCGCCTACTGCGCCGGTCATGCGCCACAGCTTGTCGGCGTTGCGCCAGTCATCGGTGGAAGGGTAGGCGAATGCCAGGCAGTCGTGCTGTTGCAGGTCCTCGGGTGTCTGGGGTGTACCACGTCGGGCCAGGTAGTCCGGTGAGGCGCACAGGGTGATGGTGTAGTCCTGCATTGGTCGGGCGATCAGGCTTGAGGGTTCCAGCTCGCCCAAGCGGATAGCCACGTCAAAGCCGCTGTCGACCATGTCCATGCGCTGGTTGCTGAGCACCACGTACAGCTTGATCAGCGGGTAGCGTTGGGAAAACTCGCTCAAGGCCGGCGCCAGGCGTTCAGTGCCGAACGCCGGTGGCGCGGTGATGCGCAGGGTACCTTTGGGGATGTCGCCGTGGGCCTGTTCGGCCCATTGCTCGGAGTCTGCCACCAGCCCGAGTACTTCCAGGCAACGCTGGTAATACTGGCCGCCGAACTCCGTGAGGCTCTGTTTGCGGGTGGTGCGCTTGAGCAGGCTGACGCCCAGGCGTTGTTCGAGGGCGCGCAGGTGGTTGCCGACCATGGTGGTCGACATCCCGCAGGCGTGGGCGGCGGCGGTCATGCTGCCGCTCTCCACCACTTTCACGTACACCGACATCGCTTGGAACAGGTCCATTATCAAGTCCTGGTTTAAAGTCATTGCAGGATGGCGCAGTTTATCCAGCTGGGATGGCTAACGATACTGTTGCTATCTCAACGATGCACTGGAGTCCGCCACCATGACCGCCGCCTGCCTGATGACCACCTATCAACCCCTGGCCCTGAGCTTCACCCGTGGCCTCGGCACGCGCCTGTGGGACCAGCAGGGGCGCGAATACCTGGACGCAGTGGCGGGTGTGGCGGTGACTAACGTCGGGCATTCCCACCCGAAACTGGTGACGGCCATCAGCGAGCAGGCCGGCCTGTTGTTGCACACCTCCAACCTCTACAGCATCGACTGGCAACAACGTCTGGCCCAGCGCCTGACGCGGCTGTCCGGCCTGGACCGTGCCTTCTTCAATAATTCCGGCGCCGAAGCCAACGAGACGGCGCTGAAACTGGCGCGGTTGCATGGCTGGAAAAAAGGCATCGAAGAGCCCTTGGTGGTGGTGATGGAGAATGCCTTTCATGGTCGTACGCTGGGTACCATGGCGGCCAGCGATGGCCCCTCGGTGCGCTTGGGTTTCCAACGTTTGCCGGGGGATTTTCTCAAGGTCAGGTTTGGTGATCTGGCGGCGATCGAGGCAATCACCCAGACGTTTGGCACACGTATCGCGGCGGTCTTGTTGGAGCCCATCCAGGGCGAAAGTGGTGTACTGCCAGCGCCGCCGGGTTACCTGCAAGCCCTGCGTGACCACTGCACACGGCACGGCTGGCTGATGATGCTCGACGAAATCCAGACCGGCATCGGCCGCACCGGCGCCTGGTTTGCCTTCCAGCATGAAGGCATTGTCCCGGATGTGATGACCCTGGCCAAAGGCCTCGGCAATGGCGTGCCCATCGGTGCCTGCCTGGCCAGGGCAGCGGTAGCCGCGCTTTTCACGCCGGGCAGTCATGGCAGCACCTTTGGCGGCAACCCGCTGGCGTGCCGGGTGGGCTGCACGGTGTTGGACATTATCGAAGAGCAAGGCTTGTTGCAGAACGCTGCACAACAGGGCGAGCGCTTGCTGGCGCGGTTACGCATGGAATTGGAAGAACATCCGCAGGTGCTGGCGATTCGGGGGCAGGGCCTGATGATCGGTGTTGAGCTGGCCAGCCCCTATCGCGACCTGGCCCAGCGTGCTGCCCAAGAGCATGGGCTGCTGATCAACGTGACGCGGGGCAAGGTCATTCGCCTGCTGCCGCCGTTGACCCTGGATGCCAAGGAGGTGGAGATGATCGTGCGGGCCCTCAGTCGGCTATTGAACTAGATTCCTGACCGCAGCTGTCGAGCCTCGGGCTTGAATCGGCAGTGCGTCTGACGCAGCCTCGCTAGGGCTCGACAGCTGCTACGGCAGGACCGTTGAGCCACTCCTGGTTCATGGTTTCGGTATCCCCCAGGTATTCCAGCAACCACGCCATGGCCGGGGACAGTTTGCTCTGTGCCCAGGCCACGCACGATGGGCTGGCCGGGAAGGGGCGCGTCAGTTGCAGCGCCACCAATTCACCGCGTTCGATCCACGGCAATACCTGATGCGCCGGTGCCATGCCGACGCACAGGCCATCGCGCAGGCAATCGATGGCAGAGGCCCAGTTGGGGACTACCAACCGGCGTTGGTTATCCAGGGTCCAGGTGTCGCGCTTGGGCAGGTTGCGCGAGGTGTCGGTCATGCACAGCGAGGCGAAGGGGCGCAGTTGGTCGTCATTGAGCAACCCTTCCATGGCCGCCAACGGGTGCCGTGCGCTGACCACGCACAGCCAATTCAATAAGCCCATATCGCGAAAGGTGAAGTGACTGGCCACTGGCACGGCGCTGGTGGCACCGATGACAATATCGGTGCGCTCATCCGCCAGGGCATCCCACACACCGTTGTACACCTCGTATTCCAGCAGCAATTCCACCTCGGGAAACTGTCGATAGAAATCCAGCACCAACTGTCGGCAGCGCTGGGGTTTGACGATGGAATCCACGGCCACCTTCAACTGGCCACTCCAGCCATTGGCCACCTGCTGGCACAGGCGCCGTGTGCCGAGCATTTTTTTCATTACCCCGCGGGCCTCGTCGATAAACAGACGGCCGGCGGGTGTCAGCTCCACATCACGATGCCGGCGCACAAACAACGGCACCGCCAGCCACTCTTCAAGTTGACGTACGGTATAACTGATGGCTGACGGCACGCGGTGCAATTCCTGGGCGGCGGCGCTGAAGCTGCCATGGCGCGCTACCGCATCGACGACATCCAGGGAGTATTCGGACCACATGAGGGTTGCCTTCAAAATTATTGATAACAGCCGCCAATTATTATCGCTTCACAGCAAAACTGTCAGCTTCATAATGGGCGGCAGTCAGCAAATAGTTTGATGGCAGGATTAACAAGGTTTCAATGAAAAATTCTTTTGGTTTCACCTGGTATCTGGCGGGGCTGAGCATGCTCGGTTACCTCGCCATGGACATGTATTTGCCGGCGTTCGGCGCCATGGGCGAGCAGTTGCAGATTGGTGCGGGCGCGGTGGGCGCCAGCCTGAGTATCTTCCTCGCGGGTTTTGCCGTGGGGCAGTTGCTGTGGGGGCCGTTGTCCGACCGCCTGGGGCGCAAGCCGATCCTGCTCGCGGGCTTGAGCCTGTTTGTGGTGGGTTGCGCGGGGATGTTTTGGGTCGAGACCGCGCCGCAGTTGCTGGCCTTGCGCTTTATGCAGGCGATTGGCGTGTGTTCCGCAGCCGTGAGCTGGCAGGCGCTGGTGATCGACCGCTACCCGGCCGACAAGGCCCACCGCGTGTTCGCCAGCATCATGCCGTTGATGTCGTTGTCACCGGCGCTGGCGCCGCTGCTGGGTGCGATGGTGCTGAACCACTTCGGTTGGCAAGCCATCTTTGGCGTATTGCTGGGGGTGTCGTTGCTGTTGTTGCTGCCGACGTTGTTCCTGCGCTCCGTGTCGAAACCTCAGACGCGGGAAGACGAACCTTCGCGCCTTGGCTATTGGCAGTTGCTCACCTCCCGGGTGTTTACCGGCAATGTGATGATCTTCGCCGCCTGCTCGGCCAGTTTCTTCGCCTGGCTGACCGCTTCACCCTTCATCCTCGGCGACATGGGCTATAGCCCGAATGACATCGGCCTGAGCTACGTGCTGCCGACATTGGCGTTTCTGGTGGGTGGCTACAGTTGCCGTAGCGCTTTGCAGCGTTTCCAGGGCAAGACGCTGTTGCCGTGGTTGCTGCTGGCCTATTGCATCAGCATGGTGGCGCTGTACCTGGTCGCCACCTTGACCGTGCCGACGCTCACCACCTTGCTGATTCCGTTCTGCCTGATGGCGCTGGTCAACGGCGCCAGCTACCCGATCGTGGTGGCGAATGCGCTGATGCCGTTTGCAGAACATTCCGGCAAGGCGGCGGCACTGCAAAACACCCTGCAATTGGGCCTGTGCTTTCTCAGCAGCCTGTTGGTGTCATCGATGATCGAGCAACCGTTGCTGATCACGACGATCGTGATGCTGGCGACCGCGCCCTTGGCCGTCTTGGGCTATTGGCTGGCGCGGCCGAAAGCAGACAAGTCGGAACTGGCCGCCGCCTAGAACGTCACTTCCATGTTCACCGTCGGCGTTGACGTACGGCTGCCCCGGCCGCCGTCCACGCCGAACTTGTTGTGCCAGTACTCGTAACCCACCCCGAGGTACAGGTTCGGCTTCACGCTCTTGCCCGGTCGCACCGCGACCATCAGCGCGCTGCGCATCAGGGTTTCCGGTGCCGTGTCACGGCCATGGTAGTCCGCGCCTTTTTCCCCGACGTAGTTCACAAAGCCCTGGAATTTCGCCGCATGGTTGGCGATCTCGAAAGGGCGCATCCACGTCAGGTTGAGCATGTAGGTGTCGTCAAACGTGTGGTTCGACTCCCGTGCACCGGGGATGCCGGTGTGGTTGCGCTCCTTGTAGTACAGAAGGCTCAGGTCCAGCACGCCCACGGTGTTGAACTTCAATGTCGGGCCGAGCACCAGTGCGCGTTTTTTCGCCGACGCGACGTTGTTGTTGCGGTTGGCATCAAAGCCCAGGGTCAGCGCGTAATCCTTGATCAGCCCGGTGCCCAGTGGCACATCCAGCACCCGTGACGCATACAACTGATGCCGGTACACCGCGTACACCTCGCTGCCACCGTGGTCGGTGCCCTTGCGCGGGTCGCGGCTGTCGGACAGGAACACGTCCAGGTTCAGGAAGTTGCTGCCATACCGGTAGCCGCTGGCGTGGGTAACGCTGTAGATGCGTTTGCTGAATTCGTCGGGGTTATTCGGATTGGTGAATTGCTGGCCGTAGCGAAAACCTACGCTGTTGTTCATCCATTCCACCGCGACGGCCTCCCCGCCGCCGAGGAGAGTGAGTGCAACGGTGGCTCCCTGTAATGCCTTTTTCATTGTTCTAGTGTCCTTTTGGCGTTCTGGCTCATCACGGCCAGATTGTTTTTGTAACGCCGATGGAGGGTATCTTGTTCGATTGATTGTATACAACTCTATGGACATCTAGTCTAAACATTGCATACAGTGTCACCACAACAAAAACAGAGAACCCCTCACCATGACTATCCCGAAGGCGTCACCGCAGCGGCCGGAAGATGAGAATCTAGGCGTCGCCGCCAACATGGCTTACGGCCTGCAGCATGTGCTCACCATGTACGGCGGCATCGTCGCGGTACCGTTGATCGTGGGCCAGGCGGCCGGGTTGTCACCGGCGGATATCGGCCTGTTGATCGCCGCGTCGCTGTTTGCCGGTGGCCTTGCCACCCTGTTGCAAACCCTTGGCCTGCCGTTCTTTGGCTGTCAGTTGCCGCTGGTGCAGGGCGTGTCGTTTGCCGGTGTGGCAACCATGGTGGCGATTGTCGGCAGCGATGGCGCCGGCGGGGTACCGGCGATTCTCGGCGCGGTGATGGCCGCGTCGTTTATCGGGCTGTTGATCACCCCGGTGTTCTCGCGGATCACCCAGTTCTTCCCGCCGTTGGTGACCGGTATTGTGATCACCACCATCGGCCTGACCCTGATGCCCGTGGCGGCGCGCTGGGCCATGGGCGGTAACAGCCGCGCGGCGGATTTCGGCAGCATGCCCAATATCGGCCTGGCGGCGTTGACCCTGGTGCTGGTGCTGCTATTGAGCAAGATCGGCAGCGCGACCATCTCGCGCCTGTCGATCCTGCTGGCGATGGTGATCGGCACGGTGATCGCGGTGTTCCTCGGCATGGCGGATTTTTCCGGGGTCAGCCAGGGGCCCATGTTCGGTTTCCCTGCGCCGTTCCATTTCGGTATGCCGACCTTTCACATCGCGGCGATCATTTCCATGTGCATCGTGGTGATGGTGACACTGGTGGAAACCTCGGCCGACATCCTGGCGGTGGGGGAAATCATCGATACCAAGGTCGACTCCAAGCGCCTGGGTAACGGCCTGCGCGCCGATATGCTGTCGAGCATGTTCGCGCCGATCTTCGGTTCGTTCACCCAGAGTGCCTTCGCCCAGAACGTTGGCCTGGTGGCGGTGACCGGAGTGAAGAGTCGTTTTGTGGTGGCAACCGGCGGCTTGTTCCTGGTAATCCTCGGATTGCTGCCATTTATGGGGCGGGTGATCGCGGCGGTGCCGACCTCGGTACTGGGCGGTGCCGGGATTGTGCTGTTCGGTACCGTGGCGGCCAGTGGTATTCGCACCTTGTCCAAGGTGGATTACCGCAACAACATGAACCTGATCATCGTCGCCACGTCCATCGGGTTTGGCATGATCCCGATTGCCGCACCCAGTTTCTACGACCAGTTCCCCAGCTGGTTCGCGACCATTTTCCATTCGGGTATCAGTTCGTCGGCGATCATGGCGATCCTGCTGAACCTGGCGTTCAACCATTTCACCGTAGGCAATTCGGACCAGCAGTCGGTGTTTGTAGCGGGGACTGAGCGCAGTTTGTGTTTCCACGACGTAGCGGCGTTGCGTGATGGGGACTATTTCAGGGGTGGCAAGTTATTTGATGCCGAGGGCAAGGAAATTCCATTGGTGGCGCAGGAGCCAAGGAAAGCCGCACACGCTGAAACCACAGAGGTCTGAAAATGTGGGAGGGGCGGTGCGACGATTCGACTTGCTCCCGATAGCAGAGTGTCAGCCACTGTATTTGTGACTGACCCACCGCTATCGGGAGCAAGT